>JBBINH010000003.1:0-155164 GCA_037443945.1 Caldilineales bacterium | reverse complement strand
GGTCCCCGACACCGGGAATGGGCTGGCTTAGGTTGCCAAGGCACGGCTCGATTGTACGTGGTTCCCAGCAGGCTGTAAAAGCGGTAGGGACTCGGCTCCCAAGCGGGTGGGGGCGAGAAGGGGCAGCAGGCATAACGTTCCAACGTTCCAACGTTCAAACGTTCCAAGAGAGAACCCGGGTCACGCAGGGGACTTGGCAAGGACGGGGGAAGCGCATACACTATAGGCCTCAAGCCGCGCCTTTCTGTTCGCAAGGAGGTTCCATGTCCCTCCTGACCCTCACCGTCAACGGTCGTCGCTATACCCTGGCGCCGGAACCGGGCGAGACTCTGGCCCATCTCTTGCGCGAGCGTCTGCGCCTGACCGGCACCAAAATCGGCTGTGAAGAGGCCGAATGCGGTTCGTGCACGGTATGGGTCGATGACGAACCCCAACTGGCCTGCATCTACCCGGCCGCCCGCGCCCACGAACGCACGATCATCACCATCGAGGGTCTGGCCGCCACCTGGAGCGGAGGAAACGGTCTCCATCCGTTGCAGGAAGCCTTCATCCTCCACGGCGCCGTGCAGTGCGGGTTCTGCATCCCCGGCCAGATCATGACGGCGGCAGCGCTGTTGCGGCGGTGTCCCCATCCCGGTCCGGCCGACGTGCGCCAGGCTCTGAAAGATACCTTGTGCCGCTGCGGCGGCTATCCCAGCATCGAGCGGGCCGTGCTGGCCGCAGCCACGGCCATGCGCACCGGGACGCCGGTGCCACCGCCGGACATCCCTCTGGCCGCCGAACCGCTTCACGTCATCGGTACCCTGGTACCCCGGCCCGATGCCGTGGCCAAAGTCACGGGGACGGCCCGCTATACGGACGACCTCGCCTTTGCCGGGATGCTGCACGCCCGCGTCAGGCGGGCCGGGGTTCCTCATGCCATCGTGCGACGCCTGGATGTGAGCAAGGCCCGCAACCTGCCGGGGGTGGTCGCTGTGCTCACGGCCGACGATATCCCCGGCGACCATTACCACGGCATCGTCATCCCCGACTGGCCCATCCTGGTGGGAGTGGGTGAGCGGGTGCGCTATGTCGGTGATGCTCTGGCCATCGTCGCCGCCGAGACGCGCGCCATCGCCACCCAGGCCCTGGATGCGATCGAAGTCGAGCTGGAGCCCCAACCCGTCATCGCCGACCCGGTGCAGGCCCGTCGGCCCGATAGCCCGGCCCTTCATCCCGGCGGCAATCTGCTCAAGCACATTCAGATCCGTAAAGGCGATATGGCGCAGGGCTGGGCCGAAGCCGAGGTCATCCTGGAGCATACCTACCACACGGCCATCACCGACCATGCCTTTATGGAGCCGGAATGCACCATCGCCGTGCCCACACCCGACGGCCGTATCGAGGTCTACGTCGGTTCGCAAATCCCCTACCAGGACCGCCACCAGGTGGCTCGCGCCTTGGGCTGGCCGGAGGAACGGGTACGCATCGTCGGCCAGCTTATGGGGGGTGGCTTCGGCGGCAAAGAAGACATCGCCGGCCAGATCCATGCCGCTTTGTTGGCCCAGGCCACAGGACGTCCGGTCAAGCTGCTCTACGACCGTCACGAGAGCCTGATCGCCCATCCCAAACGCCACGCCACCCAGATCCGGGTCAAGATCGGCGCCCGCCGCGACGGCCGCCTGACCGCCGTCGAAACCGAACTTTACGGCGATACAGGCGCCTACGCCTCTCTGGGCGAAAAGGTGATGACGCGCGCCACAACCCATTCGGCCGGTCCCTACGAAGTGCCGCACTGCCGGGCCGATTGCTATGCCATGTACACGAACAACCCACCGGCCGGCGCCTTCCGCGGCTTTGGCGTGACCCAGGCGGCCTTTGCCATCGAAAGCATGATGGATACGCTGGCCGTGCACCTGGGTCTGGATCCGATCGAGTTGCGGCGGCGCAATGCCCTGCGCCCGGGCAGCGTCACGAATACGGGCCAGGTCCTGCGCGAGAGCGTGGGGCTGCTCGCCTGTATCGAACGGGTCGAAGCGGAAATGCGACGCCGCTGTCCTGACAACCCCTTTGCCCCGCGCAGCGACCCGGCGCGGCCCTACCTGCGGCGGGCCTGGGGCTTTGCCGTCGGCTACAAAAACACCGGTTTGGGCGGCGGTGCACCCGACAGAGCCCAGGCCGAGGTCGAGCTCTTCGCCGATGGAACCTTGGAGGCGCGCTCATCGTCAGCCGAACTGGGCCAGGGCCTGACCACGGTCATGCAGATGATTGTGGCCGAGGAATTCCGAGTCGATCCTGCCCGTGTGCGCGTCCTCGTGATGGATACGGACCTGACCCCCGATGGCGGCCCTACCACCGCCTCGCGCCAGACCTTTGTCACCGGCAATGCCGTGCGGTTGGCCGCCATCGCCTTGCGCGAAGGCCTGGCCCGCACCCTGGCCGAGCGTTATGACGTCCCGCCGGAGCGCATCCGCTTCAGCGAAGGCCTGGCCTATGTCAACGGCCATCGCGTGCCCCTGGGAGAAATCGTGGGCATGATGCGGGCCGACGGCCAGGTGCCGCGCGCGCGGTACGAGTACTGGGCGCCGGCCACCCAGCCCTTGGGCCAGGGCGGCGATATGCACTTCGCCTTCTCCTTTGCGGCCCAGGCCGCCGAAGTGGAGGTAGACACACGCACCGGCGAAGTGCGGGTGCTGACCATCATTGCCGCCACCGATGTCGGCAAGGTCATCAACCCCCTGGGCCTGCAGGGCCAGGTTGAAGGCGGGATCATGATGGGCTTGGGCAATGCCCTTACCGAGGTCTTCATCGTCGAACAAGGTGTGCCGTTCAGTGACCGTCTGGCCCGCTATCGGATGCCCAATATCCTGCAAACCCCCGAGATCGTCGTGCTCCACGTCGAAGACCCGGTGACGGCCGGACCTTATGGCGCCAAAGGCGTGGGTGAAATCGTCAGCATCCCCACCACACCGGCCATCACGAATGCCATCTACAACGCCACGGGTGTTCGCATTGACCGCTTACCGGTGGATCAGGAGGAAATCGCGCGTCGGTTGGCGAATTGGTGAGGGTGGGAAGGTCTACTCGGCCCCGATAAGCGAGGCCATCATGGCCGCCACGGCGCGATAACTCGGCGCCGTCGATGGTATCTCCACCAGGGGACGACCGCTTAGCTCGAAATCGACCAGGGTTGGGTCGGGCGGAACGACGCCCAAGAGGGGGAAATCAAGGCGGGCGATGTGCACCTGCAACTCGGCAGACAGCACCTCCGGCGCCCGGTTGATCACCAGGTAGGCGTTTTGGATGGCGATGTCCAACTCATGGCGAAAAGCGCCGATCCGTTGAGCGGCGATCAGCCCCCGCGGGGTGGGGTCGGAGACGACGATCAGGTGCTCGACATCGCGTGTCGTCCGTCGGCTCAGATGCTCCATGCCGGCCTCGTTGTCGATGACCACATAGCGGTAGTTACGGCTGATGGCATCGACAACCTGGCGTAGGTTGTGATTGACGGCGCAGTAGCAACCCGGTCCTTCCGAACGGCCCATGGCGATGAGGTCGAAACGGGTGCCTTCGGCCAGGGCGTTGCGGATTTCGTAATCGAGATACTCCCGCTTCGTCAACCCTCCCGGCAGGGTGCCCATGGCGGCGCCGCCAACCAGCAGCGATTGCCTGACCTGCTGCAGCAAGTCTTCGCGGATATCGCCCACGGTCCACCCGAGTTCAAGGCCGAGGGCCAGATTGAGATTGCTGCTGGGATCGGCATCGATGGCCAGGACGGGGTCGAGTTGGTTGTCGATCAGGTAGCGGATGATGAGGGCGGCCAGGGTCGTTTTGCCGACGCCGCCTTTGCCGGCCAGGGCAATGGTCGTGGTCATGGGTCTTCTCGTCAACAGAGCCGGAGATACGCTACCCCTATTATACCCGCACGTGGGCGGCGTGGGGAGGACGGTGGATGATCTAGAGGACCGACCGTAGCGTGGCCCTCCCATCCAGGCAGGCCGCCGTCGTCAAGGGATTTTCGGCGTCGAAAGCGGGTTGCGAGTGGAAGCCATGTCACAGAGTCGATGGAATTGTTCATATATTGTACGCTCTGTATAACATTTGCACAGATTTTTTGAGCTATCGGCCGCAACGAATCGTTCGCCGAATACCGCCATTGCTCGCCGTTCACCCCCCCTCGTTCATCACCGCAAGTCCGTGCAACGGCCGCACACCCTCCCCCATGCCGTTCCAGAGGTAACGACCATGACAAAACCCGCTGAAAACCTGCCTGCTCCCGATTTCACCCTGGCCGATTGGACCGGGCGGCCCGTTTCCCTCTCCGACTTTCGGGGCCGCAAGCACGTCGTGCTCGTGTTCAACCGCGGCTTCATGTGACCGTTCTGCCGCCGGCATATGGCGCAGTTGCGTCAAGACTACGACCAGTTTGTGCAGCGCGAGGCCGAGATCCTCGTCATCGGGCCGGAGGATCGCCGGGCTTTTGCCGATTACTGGCAGAAGGAGAAACTGCCTTATGTGGGATTGCCGGATCCCGATCATACCGTGGCGAATCGTTATGGCCAGGAAGTCAAGCTGCTGAAGCTCGGGCGCATGCCCGCCCTGATCGTCGTGGACAAGCAGGGCCATGTGCGTTTCCGGCATTACGGTGACAGCATGCAGGATATCGTGCCTAATCGCGAGCTGTTGGCCCTTCTGGACCAACTCCATCGCGAGCACGGAGCAACCCCATGAAGACGGCCATGATTTGGGGCGCGCATGGCGGCATCGGCCAGGCCCTGCTGCGACGCCTGCACCATGAAGGGTGGACCGTGGTGGCGATGGCGCGGCAGGCCGACCGCTTTACGGGTCTGGCGGCTTATGCCTTCGATGTCGACCTGAGCAATCCCTCCACCGTGCAGCAGGCGGTGATGGCTGCCGCCCAGGAGGTAGAGGCCGTGGACCTGTGGGTCTATGCCGCCGGCGATATCACCTCGGCCACCGTAAGCGCCATGACACCCGAGGTGTGGCGGCGCATTCTGGATGCCAACCTAACCGGCGCCTTTTTCGCAACCCATTACAGCCTGCCCTTGCTGGCCCCCGATGCTCACCTTTTCTTCCTGGGCGCCATTAGCGAGCGCATGCGTCTGCCGGGACTGGCGGCCTATGCGGCCGCCAAGGCAGGGTTGGAGGCCTTCGCCGAAGCCCTGCGCAAAGAACAGCGCCAGCAAAAGGTGACGGTGGTACGGCCGGCTGCCGTGAACACCCCACTGTGGTCCAAGGTTCCTTTCCGACTGCCACCCGGCGCCATGGCTCCGGAGGATGTGGCCGCGCGCATCCTGGCCGCCTATGCCGAAGGCCACAGGGGGACCCTGGACTTGACCTAAAACGACGGCCAGGGTTGCCGGATTGCGGCCGAGCCCTCGCCGACGTTCCCCAACCGTTGCGACCCCACGCATCGGATCCCAGTCCACGAGGACAGAAAATGCCACGCCGATTGTATCCGGCTCTCTTGCTTGTTCTGATGGCGATGTTCATCTCGGCCGCACGCGCGGCGGCTCATCGTCCCTACTTCGAGGAAAAGGACACCACCGCCGCCGCGCCGTGGTTGCTCGATGACCCCACCATCTCCACCGTGGTCTACGCTACCCTGGAGAACGGGACCGATGTGGACTACTTTGCCTTCAAGGGGCAGGCCGGTCAGCGCATTCTGCTGGAAGTGGTTATCCCGCAAATTGCCGGCCAGGAGGACTTCGCCCCGGTCATGGCTTTGTTCGGCCCCGGCCTGCCCGTCGTAGCCTTGCCGGCAAGGGTGGAGCGCCCGCCCGAAAGCGGGGCCTTGCTCCTCCCACCACCCTCCGGTCCCGCCTCCACCTTTTTCGAGCCGTTCAGCCGCACATCCTATTGGCAGCGTCAATCGCAACGGGTGACCTTACCGGAGAGCGGCCGTTACTTGGTGGCCGTATGGCATCCTGAGGGTCAACCGGGACGTTATGGCTTTGTGATCGGCGATAAGGAACGACCGGGCGGCGATCTCGCCTTCCGTCGCAAACTGCGCAGCTACTGGACGCCGGTGCCTACGCCGACACCGACCGTTGTTCCGACAGCAACGCGGTCCTCGGCGGACAGATCTATCCCCGGCTGCGGCCACCGCTGAGTCAGGGGAGCCGGGGGCGAAGGCCGCGATCGCATGGGGCATTGGCCAAAGGGGCGGATGTCGCCCATAAGGGCTGGCCTCTGCTAGAATACGGGTCAACACGTTTCCCCTCGTCGACCTGTATCCACCCATGCGTATCGGTATTGATGCCTCGCGCGCACTGAGCGCCCGCCGTACGGGCACCGAACGGTATAATCGGGAACTGATCAAGGCGCTGTTGGCCCTGGAAACCGAGCACGAGTTCTTGCTCTATGTGCCGATGCGCGTGCTCGATCGCGAGTTCCTGGCGAGCAAAGCGCGCCTGATTGTCATCCCCTCGCGAATGCCTGGCGGCCGCCTGTGGACGCATACGGCGCTGGGGCCCTACACGTGGCGTCATCGACCCGATGTCCTTTTCGTCCCGGCCCATGTCTTGCCTCTGCTCGGTCCGCGTCCGAGCGTCGTCACCGTCCACGATCTGGGCTACGAGCATTTCCCCGAGGCTCATCCCGCCCGCGAACGGTGGTATCTGCGCTGGAGCACACGACGCCATGTGCGCGTGGCTACGCGCGTGATCGCCGACTCCCAGGCCACGAAAAACGACCTAATCCGACTTTACGGCGCCGATCCCGAACGGATTCATGTCGTTTATCCTGCCCTGGACAGCGATTTTCGGCCTGAATTCGACCGCAATCGCCAGCTCACCGTGCGTCGCAGCTACGGCCTTCCCGATCAGGCCGAGTACATCTTCCATGTCGGCACCTTGCAACCCCGCAAGAATCTGGAACGTCTTATCGAGGCCTTTGCCCTGGTGCGCCGGGAATTGCCCCGGCGTCAGTTATTCCTGATCCTGGCCGGCAGCCCCGGTTACCAAAGCCGTTTGCTCTACGATAAGGTACGAGCGCTCGGTCTGGAGGGGGTTGTGCGCTTTCCCGGTTTTGTCCGGGTGCACGATCTGCCTGCCCTTTATGCGGCGGCGTCTTGCTATGCCTTCCCTTCCCTCTACGAGGGCTTTGGCTTTCCCGTCCTCGAGGCCCAGGCCAGCGCCGTGCCCCTTGTCTGTGCCCGGGCCTCGTCGTTGCCCGAGGTTGCCGGCGAAGGCGCTCTGTACTTCGCCCCCTTGTCCGTCGAGGCGATGGCCGCCGCTTTGATCCGCGTGCTCACCGATGCCGACCTGCGGGCGCGCCTGGTGGCCGCCGGGCAGGCCAACTTGACCCGCTTTTCCTGGCCGCAAGCGGCACGCGCTATCCTAGCCGTGCTGGAGCAAGCGGCTGCGTCCTCCTGATCCTACCCACTTTCCGCCTATGACCGTCGATCTCTCCCCTCAGGCCTTTTTCGATCTCGACAAGGTTCCCTTCGCCGACCTCTTCGCCGATATGGCGTTCGTCTGGGAAGCCCTACACCGCCTTGAGGCCTATCTGCAGCGTCGTCTTGACGGTGTCGGCTGTCATATCGAAGGGGAAATACGCGGGGGCGCCTGCCTAGGGCCAGGGCCTATCGTCATCGGACCCGGCACCGTGGTCGAACCGGGCGCCTACATTATCGGCCCGACCGTGATCGGCGCCAACTGCGAGATCCGCCAGGGCGCCTATGTGCGCGGCCATGTCCTTCTGGGCGACGGCTGCGTCATCGGCCATGCCAGCGAGGTCAAACACAGCATCTTTTTGCCCGGCGCCCACGCTCCCCATTTTGCCTATGTCGGCGACAGCATCCTGGGCCGTGGCGTCAATCTGGGCGCCGGCACCAAGCTCTCGAACCTGAGCCTGGTCAGCACGAAAGACCCCCTGACGGGCAAGCGGCCCACCCTCCATCTCCGGATCGCCGGCCAGGACTACGATACCGGCCTGACCAAATTCGGCGCCGTCTTGGGTGATGAAGCCCAGACCGGCTGTAACAGCGTCCTCAACCCCGGCGTCCTCCTCGGTCCACGCAGCCTGGTCTATGCCAATGTCTCCTTGCCCAAGGGCTATTATCCTCCCGATACCATCATCAAGCTGCGCCAGGCGCTGGAAACGGCCCCGCGACGCTGAACATCGCCGGTTGGGGCGGCCTGCTCACCCCGTTTGCGGATGAGACCTCCTCCCATCACCCTGCGTCGGCTCGGTGCCGACGACCTGCCTGCCTTGCAGGCGCTTTATGAACGGAGTCGGGGCTATTTCCGCACCCACGCCGAGGGTCAGCCCGGCCCCGATTACGCCGCCTGGGTGTATCGCGATGTCCTGGAGAGCGAGGACCGGCATCTGGTGGGCATCTGGTGGGAACGCCGGCTGTTGATCGGCTGCCTCGACCTGCGCTTTGCCCATCCACAGCCGGGCATCGTCTGGTTGGGGGCGCTTATCCTGGCCGATGAAACACCGGGCGATCGGCAGGCGATCGCCTCGTGGGCCGTGCGCATTCTGGAGGAATGGCTGCGGATCGGCACCGAGATGACGGCCATCCGTCTGGCCCTGCCCCTGAGCGACCGGGCCGAAGTGCGCTTTTGGACGCAGATGGGTTATCGGGCGACCGGGCAGATGACGCGTGTGGTCATCGGCACCCGACGGGAACGACTGGCCATCTATCATAAATCGCTGCTCCCCTCGGAAACCGCCTCGGTTTGAGGGTTCTGCGCTTTCTGACCATCGTTGCGATGACGATAGGCTTGTGCCCAATACTGCAGATAGTGGGCCCAGGCAAAAAGCAGGAGTAACTCCTCCAGCTCCTGCACCTCGATCCCCAGGACGGCGGCCATGCGGGTGTACACCCGCGGTGTGGCTCCCGCCATGAGGTCTTCGATGAATTCATCAAAGAGATCGATTGCTTGCTTGGATTGGTTCATGGCAAGATCTCGCTATAGTCCAAGACGGAAACAGGTCGTTTGAGTAGCGGGTCAAAAACGGTTAAGAAGCTTACAAAAGGCTTTCAGCAAGGCCGGACTAAAGACGACATTATGGGCCCGGTGCACGAGAGGCCCCGTGGGCAGGTGGCCCAAGGCCGAGAAACGACCGCGCGCAGGGGATGTGCCTGTCGAGAATTCCGCCAAGGCCTTGCTTGGCACCGCCTGGGTTTCTCCGCAGCAAGGCGGTTGTGTTATGATGGAATCGTTTCCCATTCGGTTTTTGGAGATGGCCGAGCATGACCTATCCCTCGTTTGTGGCCGGCCAGGGGCGCGAAGGGGAAACAACACCCTTGTCGAAAGGCACCGGGATCCAGACGCCTTTTGACCTGCCCCCTGTTCTGCCGCTATTGCCCTTACGGGGTCTTGTGCTTTTTCCCCTGATTTGGTTGCCTGTGACCATCGGGCAACCCCGTTCGCGGCGTCTGCTTGAAGACCTGACGGCGCGCAAACAACGGCTGCTCGTCCTGGCGGCCAGCCGCGATCCGAATAAAGAAGAACCGGGACCGGAGGATATCCACCCGGTGGGAGTCGTGGCCCGGATCGAACGCGTTCTACCGCTGCCCGACGGCAACATCCGCGTCATCATCCAGGGACTGGAACGGGTGCGCATCACCGGGTATGTGGCCACCGAGCCGTACCTGCAGGTCGAGGTGACGCTGCTCCCGGATCAGATTACCGGTGATGCCGAAGAACAGGCCCTAGGCCGCACGTGCCAGGACCTCTTTGCCGGTCTGGTGGCCCTCTCGCCTCAGTTGCCCAACGAGCTGGAATCGGCCGTGCGCAATGCCGCCAACATCCGCCAGATGGTCTATCTCATTGCCGCCAGTGCCGGCTTGAAGCTGGACGATGCCCAGGCTTTGCTCGAGACCGACCCTTTGGCCGCCAAGTTGCGGCGTCTGAGCGCCTTCCTGCAGACCGAGGTCGAAGTCCGCGAGCTGGCGCAGAAAATCCAACAAGAAGCCCAGAGCGAGATGCAAAAGGCCCAGCGCGATTTTTATCTGCGCAAACAAATGGAGGCCATCCAGCGCGAGTTAGGTGAAGACAGCGGCCAGGCCACCGAGATCGCCGAATTGGAACAGCGCATCGCCGCCGCCGGTATGAGCCCCGAAGCCGAAAAGGAAGCCCGTCGCGAACTCGACCGCATGCGTCGCATGCCCGTCCAGGCCGCCGAGTATGCGGTCATCAAGACGTATCTCGATTGGCTGCTGTCCCTGCCCTGGCAAAAGCGTACCGAGGACAACCTCGATGTCCGCCATGCCCGCCAGGTGCTGGACGAGGACCATTATGACCTGGACGACATCAAGGACCGCATCATCGAGTTCCTGGCCGTACGCAAACTGCGCCAGGAACGGCGGACGGTCGGCGAGGACGAGCCGCGCGACGCCCTGCGCCGCACGCGCGAAGGGGTCATCCTCTGCTTCGTGGGCCCGCCCGGCGTGGGCAAAACCAGCCTGGGATTGAGTATCGCCCGCGCCCTCAACCGCAAGTTCGTGCGCCTGGCGTTGGGCGGCATCCGTGACGAGGCCGAAATCCGGGGCTTTCGTCGCACGTACATCGGTTCGATGCCGGGCCGGATTATCCAGGCGTTGCGCCGGGTCGAATCGCGCAACCCCGTCTTCATGCTCGACGAGGTGGATAAGCTGGGCCGTGATTTCCGTGGGGATCCGGCCGCGGCGCTGTTGGAAGTGCTTGACCCCGAGCAAAACCGCGAATTTCGCGATCACTATCTCGATGTGCCTTTCGATCTGTCGGAGGTTTTCTTCATCACCACGGCCAACTGGCTCGACCCCATCCCCGGTCCTCTGCGCGATCGCATGGAGATCATCCAGCTTTCCAGCTATACCGACGCCGATAAAGTGCAGATTGCGCGGCGGCACCTGCTGGCCCGTCAGTTGTGCGAGAACGGCCTGCAGGGCGATGAAATCGTCTTTGAGGACCAGGCGCTCTATCGCATCGTGCATGAATACACCCAGGAGGCCGGGGTGCGCGAGCTGGAGCGTCGGATCGGCGCCATCTGTCGCAAGGTGGCCACACGGGTGGCGGCGGGGGAATCGGTGCGGGTGACGATCACGGCGGCGGATGTGCCCACCTGGTTGGGGCGCCCTCGTTATCTGGTCGAGGAATACGAACGTGTCGAGATCCCCGGCGTGGCCACGGGTCTGGCCTGGACACCTGTGGGCGGTCAGGTGCTTTTTGTCGAGGCCACGGCCATGCCCGGCAAGGGCCGACTGACTCTGACCGGTCAATTGGGCACCATCATGAAGGAATCGGCGATGGCTGCGCTGAGCTACGTGCGCAGTGTGGCCGATCGCTACGGAGTGGAGCCCCGTTGGTTTGAAGAACACGACATCCACATCCATGTCCCCTCGGGTGCTCAGCCCAAGGACGGGCCTTCGGCCGGGATTGCCATCGCCACGGCCATCCTCTCCCTGGTCACGGGCCGCCGCGTGGTCGAGGGGGTGGCCATGAGCGGAGAGATCACCCTGCGCGGGCGGGTCACGCGGGTGGGCGGCATCCGCGAGAAGGTGCTGGCGGCGCATCGCCATGGCCTGCACACGGTCATCCTGCCCGAAGCCAATCAGGGTGATCTGGAGGAGGTGCCTGCGGCCGTGCGAGAGGCATTGCACATCCACTTTGTGCGCACGGTAGACGCAGTCTGGCAGGTGGCCCTGGCTCCTGAGGTCTCGGCCTTGCCGGCAGCCGGGCTGCCGGCAGCGCCGTTGCCGGCGGAAGACGGAGAGGAGAACGAGGAAGAACCTGCAGAGGGCGAAGAAGCGCTGCCCGTCTATGAATCCTTTGGTTGTGAGAGGAGTGGAGGATGAATGCTGATCAAAAACAACCCGTTGTCGTAGCGGCCGCTCTGGGCGAATGTGTGCACGTGGCCGGGGTCACCCGCTTTTTGCAACTGGCCGAAGCCGCAGGCTGGCGCACCGTCTTTCTGGGACCGGCTACGCCTATTGACGAGGTGATGGCCGCTGCCGCACGCGAACAGGCCGACCTGGTGGGCGTTTCCTATCGGTTGACGCCGGAAACCGGCGAGCGACTGCTGGCCGAGTTCGCCGAGGCGGCGGATGGGCTCTACCGGCGTGGGGTGCGTTTTGCCTTCGGCGGTACACCGCCGGTGGCCGCGCGTGCACGGGCGCTCGGCTTTTTCGAACGCGTCTTCGAAGGGGGCGAAGCGGCCGAAACGGTCCTCGCCTATCTGAAAGGTCAACCGACAGACGCCGCCACCGAGGCCGATTATCCCCAGACCACCGTGGCCCGCATTCGCTGGAAGCAGCCTTTTCCTTTGCTGCGTCACCACTTCGGTCTGCCCACGCTCGAAGCCACGGAAGCCGGTATCGCCGCCATTGCCGAAGCCAAAGTCCTCGATGTCATCTCGCTGGGCACCGACCAGGATGCCCAGGCCAACTTTTTCCATCCCGAACGTCAGGACCCGCGACGCCGCGGGGCCGGTGGGGTTCCGGTGCGGAGCGCCGACGATTTCCGCCGCCTGTATGCGGCCAGTCGTCGTGGCAATTTCCCGCTTTTGCGCACCTACTCCGGCACAGATGATTTCCTGCGCCTGGCCGAGCTTTATGTCGAGACGATCCGCATCGCCTGGTGCGCCATCCCGCTCTTCTGGTTCAATCAGATGGACGGTCGCGGGCCCTGGGACCTGGAGGGGTCCATCCGCCAGCACCAGGAGGTGATGGCGTGGTACGGCCGGCACGACATCCCGGTGGAACTGAACGAGCCCCACCACTGGGGGATGCGGGACGCGCCGGATGTGGTCTTTGTCGTGGCCGCCTATTTGTCGGCCTACAATGCCCGCGCCCTGGGCGTGCGCGATTACATCGCCCAGCTCATGTTCAACAGCCCGCCCGGCCTCAGCGATGCCATGGATCTGGCCAAGATGTTGGCCGTGCTCGACCTTATCGAACCGCTGGCAGGACCTGATTTTCGCATCTGGCGGCAGACCCGCACGGGGCTGCTGAGCTATCCCCTCCATCCCGATGCTGCCCGTGCTCATCTGGCCGCCAGTGTGTACGTGCAAATGGCGCTGCGGCCCCATATCGTGCATGTCGTCGGTCACACCGAGGCCGATCACGCTGCCACTGCGGCCGAGATCATCGAAGCCTGTCATCTGGCCCGTCGTGCCATCGAAAACGCTCTGCAGGGGCAACCCGATATGACGCATGACCCGCGTGTGCAGGAACGTCGGCGGCATCTGGTGTCCGAGGCGGCCGTCACCCTGGAGGCCATCCGCCGTCTGGCCCCCCCCGATTGCCCCGATCCGTTCACCGATCCCGCCACGCTGACGCGTGCCGTTACCAGCGGCATTCTCGACGCCCCGCAACTGCGCAACAACCCCTTTGGCCGTGGCCGCGTGCGTACGGCCATCCTCGGCGGCGCCTGTGTCGCCGTGGATGCGGCCGGAAGACCCCTATCGGAAGCCGAACGTCTGCGATCGTTCCTGGAGGATAAGCCATGAGCACCACCATCCGCTATACCGTCATCGGCGCCGGCCATGGGGGGAAGGCCATGGCCGCCCATCTGGCCTTGATGGGCTTTCCCGTGACGCTCTATAACCGCACGGCGGACAACGTAGCCGCCATCAAGGCCCGTGGGGGTATCGACCTGGAAGGCCCGGAAGGCGGGCCGCGCGGCTTCGGGCGGCTATGCGGGGTGACCTCGGATCCGGCCGAGGCCGCCCGTGCGGGCGATGTGCTTATGGTGGTCGTGCCCTCCAGTGCCCATGCCGCCGTAGCCCAAACCTTTGCGTCGCATTTGCGCGATGGCCATGTGGTCGTCTTGCATCCCGGTCGCACCTGCGGCGCTATCGAGTTCGTTAAGGTGTTACGAGATGCCCGCTGTCGCGCCCAGGTGATCGTTGCCGAGGCCGAGACGTTCATCTACGCCAGTCGTTCGGAAGGGCCTGCCCAGGTGCGCATCTTCCGCATCAAGGAGGCCGTGCCCCTGGCGGCTTTGCCGGCGACGTGTACCGGGATCGTGCTCGACCTGTTACGACCGGCCTATCCGCAATTCATCGACGGCGGCAATGTGCTCAAAACCGGTCTCAACAACATGGGCGCCATTTTCCATCCGGCCCTGACTCTGCTCAACGCCGGATGGATCGAAAGCACCCACGGGGATTTTCAGTTTTACATCGACGGCGCCACGCCTTCGGTGGCGCGCGTCCTGGAGGTGCTCGACCGCGAGCGGGTGACGGTGGCTTCGGCCTTGGGCATTCGTGCCCATACGGCGTTGGAATGGTTGAAAATGGCCTACAATGCCACCGGCACCGATCTGTATGAGGCCATCCACGCCCAGCCCGGCTACTACGGCATCAAGGCCCCCAATACCCTCAACCATCGCTACATTTTCGAGGATGTACCGATGAGTCTGGTTCCCATCGCCTCGCTGGGCAACCGTTATGGCGTCTCCGTGCGGGGTATCGATAGCATCATCCGCCTGGCCTGTATTATCCACCGTACCGATTACTGGCGCCGAGGTCGCACGCTCGAAAAACTCGGCCTGGAGAACCTGAGCGTGAGCGAGCTGACCCGTTTTGTCAACGAAGATGGTTACATTCCCGAAGTCTGAGTAGGGATGGAAATCACCCCCCAGGGCCTGCGCCGACCGGGATACGTCGGCAACCTACCCCGGCGGTGATCCGATAAAACCGCCGATGAGCGCGTTTAGAACCCTTTCGTACCTTCGCAGTTGCCGTATACGGCTATCGGAGACAGTGCTACAAACGATGCACAAGGCCTCTCGATCTCAAGAGGGCCGTTTGTCGATTGCCCGGTGATCAACTTGACAAGCCCCGCCTTTCAAGGCTACACTGTAACCGTCAGCCCACGCACGGGGGCGTAGTGTAGCGGTTAACACGCTGGCCTGTCAAGCCAGAGATCGCGGGTTCGATCCCCGTCGCTCCCGTCTCCAACGAATCTTCTCCATAGGATGTCGGACAAACCGGAGGCATTGCTTGCATAGGCAATGCCTCTTTTTGGGCCTCGGCATGGGGATCCGTATCGGCGTATGCCTGCGATAGAGGCAATCCCACAATGTCCTCACCCCTTCCTGCGCTCCCGCTTGTAAGACGTTATCCCATTTTGCACCTGCGGGCAAGCTGTGCTATTTTATAGCCGTAGGTTCCCTCGCCTACACGTGATGCTCCCGAAACGCTCTGAGCCAACACCAATCATCAGGGAGCCGGGGAATGTCCTGGCGCAACGCGATAGCCCTCGATTGGCAAGGCGGCACCCAGGCGAAGGCTCCCACCTAGCCTTGCCGGTTCAAGGCAATCGGAGCACACGGTAGGAAGGGGGACTACCGTCCTTATGCCGGGGGCCTATTGCTTTCGCCCCTCTGATCCGGCCGAGCCTTGTGGTGAGGCCGGCTTTTTTGTGCCCACGCCTCTTGGACACAACCGGGTTCTTGACCCGTCCATCGGGGCCTCCGAAAGGCAAGTGTATTTTTGACACGAAGCCTTGATCCCCATAATGACCTGTGTTAAGCTTGTGGTCTTAGGCGCCCCGCAAGGGCGCCGATTTGGTTGCTCAAAGGCAGAGGAGCCAACGGTATGGTTCTACGCGAGCGCATTGCCGAACACATCTACGTCTTTCGCAGCGGTCTTTATGCCCAGGTCAACGCCGGGCTGGTGGTGACTCCGGAGGGATGCGTTCTGATTGATACCCTGCCCTTTCCGCAAGAAACGCAGGACATTATCCGGTTCGTCAAGCAGCGCCTGCGCTCGCACGTGCGGTATCTTATCCTCACCCATTCCCATGCCGACCACGTATACGGCGCCTATCTCTTCCCCGAAGCCGAGGTCATTGCCCACCTCCGTTGCCGCGACCTCATGATCAAACACACCCGGCCGGCCTTGCTTGAAGCGCAACAGCGCCATTTGGAACTGGCCGATGTGCAGCTGCGTTTGCCCACCCTGCTGACCGAACGCGAGGCCACGCTGCGGTTGGGCAATTTCACCTTGATCCTCCATCATTCCCCCGGTCATGCGCCGGATGTGATCACGGTCTACGTCAAAGAGGAAAAGGTCCTCTTCGCCAGCGATACGGTGATGCCGGTGCCCTATTTCGTCAACGGCAACATTGCCGACATGCGTCGCTCGCTCTTGACCATCAAACAGATGGCGCCGGTGGAAGACATCGTGCAAGGGCATGGTGAGGTCCTCCTGCGCGGTGAGGTGGACAGTGTGTTGACGGCGCAACTGGCCTACCTCGATTGCCTGGAGCAGCACGTCAATCGCATCCTGGCCCAGGGTGGCGGCCGGGCCGAACTCGATGCCGTCGACATCGAGGACTGTGGGCTCTCCCGCATTGCCCTCAACGGCTACGGACTCCAACTGCACCGGGCCAATCTCTATTTTCTCTACGGCCAGGCGCGCAAGCAGGCCGCAAAAACCCCCGCCGGATGACGAAGCAGGGCGCCGGATGGAAAGGGTTTTCGCGGCGGCGCCCCGCTTGTTCAGGCCGCTGCCGTTGGGGTCAGGGCTTCGGCCAGACTTTGTTCCAGCCGCATCAGGCCTTCATCCACCAGCTCGCGCGGAATGTTCAGGGCCGGGATCAGGCGGATGCTGCTGAGGCCGCAGCCGATCAACAGCAGGCCGTTGACAAAAGCCCGCTCGATGACCCGGTTGCGCAGTTCGGGGTCGGGTTCGTTGCTGTGGCGATCCTTGACCAGCTCAATGGCCAACATCAGGCCCTTGCCGCGCACATCGCCGATCACCGGGAAGCGTGCGGCCAGCTCGCATAGCCGCTCCCGGAGATAGGCGCCGGTTGTGGCCGCCATGGCCACCAAACCGTTCTCGAGCAGGTCCAAAGTGGCCAGCGCGGCGGCGCAGGCCAGCGGATTGCCGCCGAAGGTGCTGGCATGGGCGCCGGGCGGCCAGTTCATGATGGTGGCGGGAGCGATGATGGCGCCCAGAGGGAGGCCGCTGGCGATGCCCTTGGCCAGACAGAGGATATCCGGTTCGACGCCCCAATGCTCGCAGGCAAACATGCGGCCGGTGCGACCCATGCCGGTCTGTACCTCATCAAGGATGAGCAGGATGCCGTACCGGTCACACAAGGCGCGCAATCCGGGCAGGAAGCTGTCCGGCGGCACGATATAGCCTCCCTCGCCCTGAATCGGCTCGACGATGATGGCGGCTACCTCCTCCGGCGGCACGGTTGTGCGGAAGAGATGGTCTTCGATGTACTCCAGCGCCGCCTGGCCCGGATCGCGGCCCGGCCAGGGATTGCGAAACGGATTGGGATAGATGGCATGGGTCACACCCGGCAACAACGGCGCAAAACCCCGCCGTTGCACGGCTTTGGAAGCCGTCAGCGAGAGCGCGCCATACGTGCGACCGTGAAAGGCCCCGAAGAAGGCCAGGAAACGCGGCCGCCGGGTGTGGTAGCGGGCCAGTTTCATGGCGGCCTCGATGGCCTCGGCGCCGGAATTGCTGAAAAAGACCCGCGTCGGCCCGCGCATGGGCGCCAGCCGATTCAGCCGTTCGGCCAGTTCGATCTGGGGTGGGTAGTAAAAATCGGTTCCCGACATATGCAGGAAACGGTCGGCCTGGTCCTTGATGGCCTGCACCACGGCCGGGTGGCTGTGTCCCGTGTTGGTCACGGCGATGCCGGTGGTGAAATCCAGATAACGGCGACCATCCACATCCCAGACTTCCGACCCGCGGCCATAGGCCATGACGAACGGATAACTACGGGTATACGAAGGTGATAGATGGGCATGGTCCCGTTCCACATAGACCAGAGCCTGGCTTTGCGGAGGAAGCAGATGTTTCATAGGCATCCAGAGGTGGAAAGGAAAGGCAATCGGATGAGGGCTATTCGAGATAGAGCCGGCTGATGAACACCTCGGTAGCCGTTGTCACCAGGCGAAAACGATTGGCGCCCGGCTGCAAAGGCACTCGGAACCGCCCGGGCGCAACCGGCGGCAGGGCTTGTCCGGCGTCATCGTACAGGATAAGCGTCTCGGCGGGCGGAGAGACGATCAGTTCGCGCCAGGTCGCGTCGGGGCTGTGGATGATGAGGGTGGCCTCCCCCCGCAGATGCCGGAACGGGCCGGGCTGCCACGGGCCCCAATCCGGGCCCAATTCGATAAACGGCAGCGGTTGCGAAGGCGGCCGGGTTTCGTACACGCTGATGCGCTCGTCCTCGTAGACGGGCGCATCCTCGGCAAAGATGGCCTGGACCAGGGCTTCGGTGTGACGCCGTTCCTCGCCGCCGGGCATCTGATAGCGATCCACCACCACCCAGCGAATATCGGCAAACGCAAAGACCGTGGCCGCGTAGCGGGCCACGTCGACGGCGTTGATATCGGGACCGCCGTGGCGAAAGTCGGAGAGCACCGGCACACGTTCCGGATAGGTGCGCGGGTCCGTGCGGCTGATGTAGCCGGCCGTCAGGGGTTTGCCGTGCACCGTCTGGAAGAGCAGGTAGTTGGGCCGATCCCAGGTCGTGGGCAGATTGAGCACGGCGCCGGAGCGGGGATCGCGGGCCAGGGTGTGATACCATGCGGGCGTGTCGGGCGGGCTGATCGGATAGGGAAACGCCGTGTACTCGAAAACGATCAGAAACAGGGCCAGAGCGGCCGGCCATAGCCGCGATCGTGCGCCCAACAGGGCCTGGACGCCCCCCGCCGCCAGCAAACCCAGGCATAGGGTCACCATGAGGGCATAACGGGCGACGGTACGGGCGATCTCGAGAAACGGCAATGACAACACCAGCGCATACGGCAGCATCACCGGCCGACCGTCGGGCCACCGGACGACCTGACCGCCGATGTGAAGCACGGGGCCGAGGGCAAAAACGGCGAACACAGCGCCTGCCATGGCCCAAAAGGCCAATCGCCGACCGTATCGACGCAGACCGTAAAGGGCCAGCAGCGTCGCCACCAGGCCGAGATAGAGCGTGCTCTCCGACGGACTGACCGGCAGAAGGCGGCGCCACTGCGCGGCCCAGGCGCCCCACAGAGGATGCTGAGCTGACGGCAGCAAGAAAGCCAGCAGATCGGCGCTGAGCTGCTCGATCTGGCCCGGCGGCGGCCGCATGAAGTCAAAGCGCAGGCTTTCGCTCACCATCGGCACCCACAAGGGCGCCATGACCAGCCCGAACAGACCGAAGATCCCGGCCAGGGCTGCCAGTTGGGGCTTACCGAACCGTCTCCCGGCGGCCAGCCACAGTGCGTAGCCTAAAACCAGCCAGCCCAGATAGAGGACGAGATACCAATCGCACAGACCGGCCAGGATCAGAAAGAAAGCCGCCAGGCCCACGGCCCGGCGGCGCCGTCGGACCGCCGGCCGCAAGGCCATCAGCAGATAGAGCACGAAAAAGGGCGCCCATTCCAGGCTAAAAACCTGCATATGGCCCAACAGATGGGCGAAATGGAAGGGCGAAAAGGTGAAAACGGTTCCCGCCGTCAGCGCCGCCGCCCAGGTCTGGGCCAGCGTTGCTCCGGGCAACCGGCCCAATACGGCTGCGGCCAACAGGGTAGCGCCGTAGCCCGCCAGCACGAAACTGAGAAACACCACGGCGTTGTAGGCCCAGAAACCGTTCCCGGCCAACTGCACCGGCAGCGAGACGAGACCGTTGAAGGGATTCAGGGTCTGGAACCAGAGCGAGACCCCGGTAGGATGATAGAGGAAGGGGGTGAAGTAGGGATGGGTGTGCTCTTCGAGGATGGCCTTCCGCATCCACCACAGATTCCAGTAATTTTGCCAGCCGTCGAAGGCATCGCCGGGAATGGCCCGATCCCCATACCGGACCAACGGCCAGGTCAATACCCCCGTCAGCACGGTAAAAAAGACAAGGATGAGGACATGGCGGCGCCAGAGCGATGCCGGCCGTGCCGCGCCCGACGGCGATACGGTCATGGTCCCTGGCCTGTGCTTATCCCGAAGTAGGTGCTGGCAAGAGCCCAGGCGCTCTGGCGCAGCGTTTCCCCTGTAGCCATCAGAGCCTGCATCCTGGCGGCGCAGGCGGCGGTGAAATCGGCATCGGTCAGGGCGGGCAAGTTGATCTGCACGTTACAGGCCGCAATCTGCAGGCCGGCAAAGGCGCAGATCACGGCGGCGGCAGCATCGCTGGCCGCGTTCGGATTCCCCTGGGCGAGAAGCGTCGGGCACAGCTCCAACACCTCGACACAGGCCGCCATGGTCGCCAGCGGGGTCAGGGTGGCCTCGTGCAAGGCCTGCTGAATCGCCTCCTGGCGCACCTGCGCCTGAGCTGCGGTGTCCTTGGGCAGGCGATAAGCCGCCATCACGCCCTCATAGGCCCCGATGTCCTGCTCCATCAGGTCCAGCAACCGGCCGCGCAGAGACTCGGCGCGCTCGAGCAGGCCTTGCAGGGTGGGGGCAGCGGCGGCGTATTTCTTGCGACCCAACGTCAGTCGGCACACCATGCTTACCAGGGCAGCGGCTTGAGCTCCGGTCAGAGCGGCCACGGCCCCCCCACCCGGTGTGGCCGTGCCGTCGGCCAGGTCGTCGAGAAAACCGGGTAATGACCATTCCTTGTGCATTATCGGACTCCGTTGTCGAGATCGATGCGATCGGCGCCGTTTGCGCCCAGACCGTAGGGATTATAGCAGCAGGTCGAACGGGTGATATAATTGGCTCTGCCTCGTAGCCGGCGTCGCCAGGACACCGGTCGCCGTTGTCTTCCGCTCTCGCTTCCGGAGTTCAGGGTATGTCCTTCGAGCCTAAACCGCCGCCCTCAGCCGACGATGCCCACAACGACTTCCCCTCGCCTGACAAGGGCTGGGAGGATGAACCGCATGCCGACGAGGATGAGAGCGCGTTGTATGACTGGGGCGCGCCCATCGTCAGCGACGAGGAGATCGCCACGCCGGCAAGCGCCGCTCGCCCCGATCGCGTGCCCGCACAGGTACGCCTGCTCGCCCTCATCGTCGTGTTGGTCCTGGTTGTGTTGCTGATCGTGCGCACCTGTGCGGGCCGTCGCGCGCCTGCACCGGCACCCGTCGTCACGCCCTCGCCCACCATTACGGCCCAGACTACCGATACCCCGACGCCCGCAAGTGGCAGTGTGGTGACCGCCACGGTGCCACTACCGGCTCCGACGATCCCAACGCCATCCCCGGTGCCCGGGACGTTTCAGATCGGCCAACGGGTGGAGGTCTTCGGCACCGAAGGTCAGGGTATCCGCTTCCGCACGGGACCCGGCCTCAACTACATCACCACCACCATCTTGCAAGACGGCGTGGTCCTCACGGTGGTAGGCGGGCCGGAACAGGCCGACGGTTTCACCTGGTGGCGCTTGCAGATGGATACCGGGGCCGTCGGTTGGGCGGCCGCCGGCAACCTGCGGCCTGCGCCCTGAATTCCCTTCTTGTTGCTATGGATCCCGAATTGGTCGCACGCGCCGCCCGCCTGCGTCAACTCATCAACTATCACGCCTACCGCTACTACGTTCTCGATGACCCCGAGATCAGCGATGAGGCCTACGATAGCCTGTTCAACGAGCTGAAGCGGCTGGAGGAGCAATACCCCGAACTCATTACGCCCGATTCCCCCACCCACCGCGCCGGCGGGCCTCCGGCCGAAGGCTTCGCCAAAGTCGAGCATCCGGCGCCCATTCTGTCGCTGACGAACGTGACCTCGGTGGAGGAGTTGCGCGCCTGGCGCGACCGGGCGCTGAGGCTGCTGCCCGAAGGTGTGCGGCCGACCTATGTGGTCGAACCGAAGATCGACGGCCTCACCGTCGTGCTGCATTACGAGCAAGGTCTCTTCACCCTCGGCGCCACCCGCGGCGATGGCTTTGTCGGGGAAGACATCACGGCCAATCTGCGGACCTTGCGCACCCTGCCGTTGCGCATCCCCGTCGGCCCCGACGGACCGACCGCGCCGCGGCGGCTGGTGGTGCGAGGCGAAGCCTACATGTCCAAGGCCGCTTTTGCCCGTTTCCAGGCCGAACAGGAGACCACGGCCGGCCGCAAATACGTCAATCCCCGCAACACAGCCGCAGGCGCTTTGCGCAACCTCGATCCGGCCGTAACGGCCAGCCGCCCTCTCGACCTCTGGGCCTATCAGATCGTCGTCCTCGAAGGCGGACCGTCCCTGCAGACCCAATGGGAAGCGCTGCACTATCTCGATGCCCTCGGTTTCCCGGTCGAACGTGAGCAAAACCGCCTTTTTACCGACTTCGCCGCCCTGGAGGACTACTGTCGGCGCTGGGGGGATTCTCGCCACGAGTTGCCCTACGAGGCCGATGGCCTGGTGATCAAGATCAACGAGTTCGATCTGCAGGCGCAATTGGGCTACGTAGGCAAG
Source organism: Caldilineales bacterium (assembly GCA_037443945.1). GTDB lineage: Bacteria > Chloroflexota > Anaerolineae > J102 > J102 > SSF26. The sequence continues at coordinate 132,898 of JBBINH010000003.1, read as the reverse complement.
GATCCCCGTTGGGCAGCGGCCTATAAGTACCCCAGCGCCGAGGCCGTGACCCGGCTCCTCGCCATCGTCGTGGAGGTGGGCCGCACCGGCGTCCTCACCCCGCGGGCGGTGCTGGAACCGGTCTATCTGGGTGGGGTGACGGTGAGTTCGGCCACGCTGCACAATGCCGATTACGTGGCCGAACGCGACATCCGCATCGGCGATACGGTGCTCGTCAGGCGCGCCGGCGAGGTCATCCCCCAGGTGTTGCGGCCGTTGGTCGAGTTGCGCACCGGCCGCGAAGAAGTCTGGCGCATGCCGGAACGGTGTCCGGTCTGCGGGGGCCCCGTGACCCGATATCCCGGCGAGGTGGCCTACTACTGCGAGAACGGCGCCTGTCCGGCCCAATTGGTACGCCGGGTGGAATTTTTCGTCTCACGCGGGGCCATGGATATCGCCGGATTCGGCGCGCGGCAGGCCGAGTTATTCGTAAGCCGGGGCTTTATCCGGGATGTGGCCGATATCTACGAGCTGCACCGCCACCGGGAAGCTTTGCTGGCGCTGGAGGGTTTCGGTCCCAAAAAGGTGGATAACCTGCTGGCGGCCATCGAGGCATCCAAACAGCAGCCGGCCACCCGGGTGCTGACGGCCCTGGGCATTCGCTTTGTGGGTAGTACGGTGGCCGAGCTGTTGTTGGAGCATTTCCGCTCGTTTGCCGCTCTGGCGGCAGCCGGCGAAGCGGAGCTGGCGCAGGTGGAAGGCATCGGCCCGCGCATCGCCGGCTCGGTGGTGGCCTGGTTCCGACAGCCGGCCAATCGCCAAACCGTGGCCCGCCTGGAGGCGGCAGGCCTGCGCATGAGCCTGGATGAACCCAAAGGCGAACCGGCTTCGCTGCCCCTGGCCGGCAAGACCTTTGTCATCACCGGCACCCTGCCCACCTGGAGCCGGGAAGAGGCTACCGCCATCATCAAGCAGTACGGCGGCCATGTGACCGGCGCGGTTTCGCGCAAGACGGATTACCTGCTGGTGGGCGAGAATCCCGGTTCCAAACTGGAGAAAGCCCGCCAATTGGGTGTGGCGTTGCTGTCCGAAGCGGATTTGCGGCGGATGATCGGTCTGTAGGTCCATGCGGTACTGTCCCTCTTGTCGTGCCCCCCTGGAAACCCAAATCATCAACGACCTGCCACGGCGGGTGTGTCCTGAGTGTGGGTTCACCTATTGGAACAACCCGCTGCCCGTGGCCAGCGCGGCCGTGATCGACGCCCGCGGTTACATTCTCCTGGCGCGACGGGCGGTCGAACCGCGCAAGGGCTATTGGAACCTGCCGGGCGGGTTCTTTGAATGGGGTGAATCGGCCGAAGCGGCGACCCGCCGCGAGGTGCGGGAGGAAACCGGCCTGGAGATCGAAATCACCGGCTATCTCACCAGTTATGGCGCCGGTCATAGCCAGGACCCCTGGCGCAGTGTCAGCTACATCTTCTACTATGCCCGGCCTATCGGTGGCGTCTTGAGCGCCGGCGACGACGCCGACGACGTGCGCTTCTTCCCGCCGGATGGTCTGCCGGCGGCCATTGCCTTTGCCTCCAATCTGGCGGCGCTGGCGCAATGGCAGGCCGATCGCGCGGCCGGTCTGGCCGCGGCGCTGGGCTACAAGTGCCCTTAGGAGCAACCTGCCCTCGTGCCGACCGTCGTCGCCTGCCCGGACCGGCGGCCCCCGGTCGGCGCAGGCCGACGCCTGGCACAAGACGCACAGGGAGGCCGATTTTCCATCCGCCAACTCGCCCGGGCCCATCCCCAGGCTTTCCTCCCCGACCTGGCCAGGAGCTTAGGGGCACATGGGAGCATCCTACTCGCCCTGGCGCGCCCGGCCGAGGCCGCAGCGGCCTTCGCCGAAGGGATGCGTTTGCTCCTGCCCTTCGCCCGCAACCTACCTCAAGCCTTTGCCGAATTGTTACAGGCATTGTGCGAAGGTTACCTGTGCGCCTGCCGGGCGGCCGGGCAACCGCCGGAGGAGACGCTGGTGCGCGAAGCAACCGAAACCTTGAATGGCAAGTCCATCCGGTAGTGGCGCAACTGGCACCGCTACTCCTGGCCGTGGTAGCGGTGGTGCGCGGCGAGGCCGAAGAGGAAGTGAAAGCCCAGGTGCAGGGGGCGCCGGGGGTGATGCGAACCAAGGATGCTTGGCGAGCACTGGCCATGGTGCTGGAACGGCTGCTGAACGGGGAGTGCAACCCGCAGGCGCTGACCAAAGGGCTGGAGCCAGACGACGTGGATCGGCAGGCGCTGGCGCTCACGCTGGCGGCGGTGGAGTCACAAGAAGGTCTGCAAATGCTGGTGGCGCTGACGCAGGCGACGTTGGGCAGAGGCTAGCGTTTGCCCAACAGGCCGGATGGGGGCGCAGGGCGACGGCCGGCGCACAGAATGGGAGGCCATTTCACGATACGCGGCATCAAAAGCCGAAATAGCCCACGGGTGCCAAGTCCGAACAGGAGCCGCACATGCCCATCTGCCCCTCAATCAAGACTCGCTACCAGTCCCAAGCCCAAGAGCCCAAGGACGACCAGCACCTGCAAAGCCAACAAAGCCGCCAGGACATAAACGACCGTCCTCCAGCTCGGTCTTGTTTCTGCCCGGGGCATCGGCGCTTTGCCTTCACTCAAGGAGCGCAGGAGCGCCGCCGCCCCTTCCACCGGCGGATAACGCGACGGCCATAGCAGCCGCGGATGCGCGACCGGTACGACGATCAGCGGGCCGGTAAAGGTGGCCAGAAAGGCCCGCAGCGATTCCGGAGGTTCCAGGGCGATATCCAACGGCAAGACCACCGCCTGTGCGGCGGTTAGCTCCGGCGAAACCGGCGCTTCGGCCGGCAGCACCGTCAGTTCCAGACCTTCAGCGTGTCGGCGCACGGCGGCCTGCAAGACCTGGCCGAAATCGCCGCCGCCGGCCACGAAGACCAGGCTGCGAAACCGCTGACGGCGTTCGCCGAGGACACGCGCCGTCTCGACCCCATCGGCCCGCAAGGCAAGCCCATGATAGGCCAGCACCACGATCAGGAGCAAAAGCACCTGGAACGCGTTGAGAAACGCCTGCACATCCAGGGACTGGCCCCCCAACAAGGCCTGCAACAGGCGAAACAGAACGATAACGGCCGCGACCATGCCGCCGACAACGGCGATAAAAAGAACCAGATACAAATAGACCTTGCGCACCAGCGAACGACGGCTCAATTCCCCGACCTCGTCGCGACGGCGGGCCTGAGCCTGCAAGCCCGGCCAGTGGCGCAACCACAGGGGCAAGCCCACGGCCAGGGTGGCCAGCGCCGTCGCCACGCGCGTCCGCAGCGCGTCGTCCCAGAGCAGAAGGCCCAGGACCCCATCGATGAGAAAGGCCAACAGCAACGAAACACCGATAAACGTGGTGACCAACCCTGCCAGCGCCGGGATGTACCCGTAGAGACGTTGCAGCTCATCACGACGCGCAGCATCGTCCAAGGCCAGCAGGTCCTGCTGCAACCAGCGGCCAAAGTAGGCCCACAACACGGCCATGGGCAGGGCCAGGGCCAGCGCCGCGGCGATGCGTGTCAGCCATTCGCCTGCGGTCATGGCCCCGCCCAAGACCCAGAACAACGACACGGCCAGAATGCGGCCCCCTGTGACCAACACCGTTCCCATCCCCACCAGGGTCAGCAGAAACAGGGTTCCTATGCGAAGGAGGGAGCCGCGCTCTTCGGGCCGAACGCGCGCGGCCTGCAGGGTTAGCCAGGCCCATAAGCCGATCGGCAACCCGACCGCGAGCAGGGTCAGACCGTTCCCCAGCCAATAGCGACCGGTAATCCCCAACAAAGGACCGGGAAGGGGCAACAGAAAACGGAGCAACTGTTGCACGCCCAGGACCACCAACCCCAATCCGTAGACCAGCCAGAGCAGGCGATAAAGACGGCGGATCTCGGTCAGGGACGAGCGCTCCGTCAGGCTCGCCCAGTCCGAACGAAGAACGCGCGCAAAATAAGCGCCGGCCAACAGGTTCACCCCGATGGCCACCCCCTGATCGCTCACATCGCCCTCGCCAAAAGGCGGCGCTGCCCCCAGGCCTATCGCCAGAAAGACAAGCCGACCCACCAAAGCGAGGATGTTCTGGGCAACGGGAACAAGGGTGGCGAACAAGACGGCGTACAGGAACAGCGCCCGCAGCGCCGACGCGCGCTCTTCGGCAGCCGTCGCCAGGCGCTGCACCCGGTACCAATGGAAGACAAACACAGGCGTCCCGACCAGGGTCAAGGCCAGGCCGCGCGCCAGCACATCCCCACCGACACCCAGGGGTGGGGCCAGCACGTGGCGCAAGAGCCCGATCACCCCCCACAAGACGACGGCGAGGGCGATAAAGGTGACGGCATAAAAGTAAAGACGTCGGAGGACCGGCATCCTGGCCTCCTCAGTCGGCAGGAGGAGCGGGAATGGGAGTAGGCCGATACCAATTCCAATCCCAAAACGCGCCCGGCGGCATTTGCTCGATCCGCCATCGGCCCTCCTGGCGGACCAGGACGACCCGCTCCTCGTTGCGATAGCCGGCGCCGAAGGGATTGTTCAATCCGTAGGAGAGATAGAGGGTGATATACGCTTGCTCCCCCACGAATTCGCTCTTGCCGATCTCGACGGCCACGTTACGGGGGTTGAGGGTCCCCTGCAAAAACGCCCGCCGAAAGTCGGTGAACGTAGGCTTATCGGCCCCCAGGGCCAGATACCCGTAGGCTTTCTCGTAGTCGCCACGCCAGATCGCGACCAGGTAATTGTGCACCACGCCCTCCGGCGTATCGTCGGGGCCGTAGCTCAGCCCGGTTTCCCGGCGCCAAACGAAAAGCACGATGGCCAAAATGACCAAAACCCCGATGCCGATCAGAATACCCAGCAAAAAGCGATCCTGGCGCATGGTCGGCCTCCTTATGGGCCTCTGGGAACAGGGAACGACACCGGAGGGCCTTTTTCACTCCTACCCGCCGAGGACGGGTCAGAAGCGCGCCCGTCCTCGGCCGACGGAGGTGGACGGCCTCCGGCTTTAGGGTGAAGGCGCGAAGGGGGCGGGGGTTGGGGTGGGGGTGGGCGTGGGTGGACGGAACAGATCGCCCGGCAGGATGAGGCTCGATCCGGCCCCGCCGACGCTCAGCACGGTGGGATACTGGCCCGACCAGGCGTTCACGGCCTGCCAGTTGATCACCTCCGGCGTCAGGCTTTGGGCGATGAGACGATTGGCTTCGGCCTGGGCGCGCGCCTTCAACAAGATGGCTTCGGCCTCGGCCTGGGCTCGCAGTTTGATGGCTTCCGCCTCGCCCTGGGCAATACCGATGCGCTCCAGACGTTGGCGCTCGGCCTCGGCCTGCGCTTCGGTAATAATCCGTTGCTTCTCAAATTCGGCCTGTCTTGCCAGATTTTGCTTGGTAATGACGTTTTCTGCCTCTATTTGCTTCTTTTCTACTGCTTCAATATAAGCATCAGAAAACGTAATCTGACGTAAGCCGAAGAAAACGAGGGTTATACCCTCTTTGGCAAAGTCCTGTTCAAGTTGTTTTTGGATAATCTCCTGGGCTTCCTGAATATCGCCGGAATAAAGCTGACTGGCCGTGAAATTGCGCAGAAGCGTGCGTACCCAAACACGGCTGTTTTGTTTAATCAATTTTTCGACAACTTCGGCCTCATTACCGAGATTGTTAACGATATTGGCCGCTTCTTGAGGATTGATACGAAAACGCACGGTATAGCGTGCGGTAATCTGTTGACCATCGCTTGTGGCCGTATCTACGGGAATGTCCTTGTAATCGGCACGGGATTGAGTAGGTTCATCGCTGGTTTCATAGACGATTTCCTGCGTGCGATAGACCACGGTCTGGTCGATAAAAGGGATCTTCCAGTTCAAACCGGGTTCAAACACGGCGACCACCCGCCCCAGGCGTTTGACCACGGCCACAGAGCCGGCCTGAACGATGGTGTAGCTGTTGATGACGGCGAAGATGCCGAAAACCAAAAGAAAGACCACCACAGCCGGCACCACAGCCGTGGCCGGGCTGACCGTGGTCTTACGGTTGCGCGTGCGTGAGCCGACGATGAGGGCGGCTACGGCCAATCCGGCGATGAAGGCAACGAGGAGGGCAAAGACGAGCTGTCCCATAGAGCATAGACCTCAGCAAGAGCGTGAGACGTTCGGCAGGGTCGGCGTCCTCAGGATGGGGGCTGTCGCCCGCAACCCCCAGTGTGCCACAAACCTGCCGCGGCTGTCTGAAAGGGAGCGGCCATGCTGGCGACATCGTCTCCTGAACGGCCGACAGATTCATCCCCCAGTTCAGGGGATGATCAACCGCTGGCCGGAGTAGATGCGGCTGGGGTTTTCCAGCTTGTTGATCTCGGCAATGGCTTTGGGGCTGACGCCGTAACGGGCGGCGATGGCGCTCAGGGTTTCGCCCGGCTGGACGATATGGATCCGCTGCGCGTTCGTGGCCGGCGTTTGCTGGCGATAGGTGGGGATGATCAGCCGCTGGCCGACCCGAAGGGTGGCCGGGTTGGTGATCTGATTGACCGCAGCCAGTTGGTCAAGGGGCACGCCGTATTGACGGCTGATGCCGTAGAGGGTCTCGCCGGGACGCACGACATGCACGTAGCCCTCAACGGTCGGAGTGACTGCCGGGGCCTGACCGGGGATGACCAGTTCCTGACCCACCCGCAGGAGGCCGGGATCGCGCAGACGGTTGAGCTGCACCAGCGTGTCCACGCTCACCCCGAAGCGCCGGGCCAGGGCCGAGAGGGTATCCCCCGGTTGCACGGTGTAGACAAACGTGCCGGCCGGGGTCGCCGTCGGTTGCACCGACATCGGCTGGGCTTCGGTGATGGGCGTGGGCGGCAGGCCGGTCAGCGGTCCTATGGCCGTGGGCGAGGCCGTGGCCGTCGGCGCCGGGTTGGGAAGGTCGGCAGGAGTGACCGGGACCGGCGTGCTCACGGGCGTTGGACTTGGGCTCATCCCGGCCATCGTTGCCGTCGCCTCCGCTGGCAACGGGGTCACGGGTGGACGCTCCCGGGTGCAGGCGGCCAGGCTCATCAGCAGGACGGCCACAAGAAATCCACGCCAACCCCAAGGGAGGCGATAAGAGAGGCTTGCGTTCATAGGACGCGCGTCCGTTATGCCCGGTGCGTTTCCGGCCAGAAGCCGGTTAGTGCCGCCTCCAGACATTGGTCCAGATCGCCGTAGCGCATCTCCACCTGGCTGTGCATGGGCGCGTAACAGGCCATTTTACCGGCGTTTGTCGCCATGCGACGGATGCCCAACCGCTGTATGGGCGCCACGACGGCGCAGGTATCGGCCACCACCGTCCCCCCGGCGGCTTCGATGATCTGTACCCAGCCATCGCGCGCGGCGCGCTCCCGCACGATCTGCGAGGTCGTCACCCACAGCCGTGTAGCCAGTCGACGGCCGCGGAGCCGTCGGGCCACACGTTCGATCTCGGTGTAAGACGCATGGGGGCAACCGATGGTGACCAGATCGATGGTCACCGTCTCGGGGTTGGCATCCATAACGGCATAGGCCGAGGCCAGGCTATCGATGACAATCCGCCGGGCATCGGGCCGGATGAGCGCTTCTCCCCGATCGCGCGCTTCGGGGGTATAGCCGGCCACATGGAACAGGGCGACGGCGCCATAGGCAGCCAGGCCGGCGCCCAGGGTCTTCAGGCGGTCGCCGGCTTCCCCGCCCAGGGTAATGTCTTCGGGCAAAGGGGGCAACCAGGCGCCGAGGTCGGCAAAGTAGGGCACGCCATCGCCCACGGCCCGACCGACCACGTAGCTCAGGGCGCCGAAATCGGCGATGTCGCGCACGGGGCAGGTGACTTCGATCACATGGGTGGCCCGCCGGTGGCTATCGAGATGATAGCCATAGCGGGCGGTGCGGCCGACGATGGCGGCCGCCAGAGCACCGGGACCGCCTTCCCGGTTCGTGTAGGCGCCGACGACGGAATTGGCCCAGGCCACCGCACTCGATTCGGCCCAGGCCAGATGGTCCCCGCGCTGCGGAGCAAAGTCGGGGAAGAGATAAGGGGTGCACGACAGGGTCGGATGCACACCCATGCGCTTGAAGGCTTCGATCACCTGCAGTTGGGGACCGGCAAACTCGGGGGGAATGCCCATGCTTTGCCAGCGGTCCAGCTCCATGCCGGCCGGATTGAGGGTGGTCGGCACGCGCACCTGGGCGCCCTGCGCAGCCCATTCGTTCAGAAAAGCGACGCCGGCATCGCCCAGGTTTTTGTAGCTGACGCCGGCAATCTGCACATGGCGCACGGGCACCAGGTCCTCGGCGCCGTAAATCCGCCCCAGGGCCACGACGATCTCCATGGCCCGACGCACACCGGGCCCTTCGGCCCCTTCAAGCAGGGCTTGTTCGTAAGGGGTGAGCTGCATGGACGGCAAGAAGAGCGGACAAGGGTCGGTCAGCGGCTGCGGTTGAAGAGATGGTCCAGACCCAGGAAGAGCACAACGGCCAGCACGGTAAACACGAGCAGGATCTGGCCGAAGCTGGCCTGGACGAAGACAACGAAGTGCAACCGCGACCAGATCAGCCAGAAGGCGATCAGAACGGCGACGGTCAGGAGGATAGGACGGATATGACGCGACATGACCGGTTCCGCAAGAAGGATAAGCGAAGTGTAGCACAACATGGCGCCCACGGCCGTATCCGGGCCTGCACACACAACGGGACTCGGTTCTATCTTTTGTTGGTGAGAACGTTCGAACGTTTGAACGTTATGCCTACCTGCCCCTCTTGCGCCAACACACTCCGGAACCGAGTCCACAACGGCGAGCGTGATGACCTCGGCGCCGCGCGCGAACACCGCCTTGGATTCGGCCCGGTTACATTGCCACGGCCGCCCCGACCGTGTACAATCCCAGAGAACCTTTTTGGTGCCAACCCGTTTTTTATCCCTATCAGGCCCGTTATGGCTTCTTTCCTGCAAACCGATGTCAGCATGCTCACGCTGAGCGAAGGACATCGCGAAGACCTCGCCGTCGGCGCCCGCGCCGTCGAACCGGATGAGGGACTGCTGCCGACCGCAGGTAAGGGCAACCTGTATTTGTTGCTCGAATTGGAAGGCCCTGCTGCCGGTCGTCCCCGCCTGTATCGCGAGTTGCTCAATACGGTACAGGAGACCTACTATCGCTCTTCAGAGGATGTGGCGGCGGCCCTGACCCAGGCCATCCATGCTGCCCACCACCGGCTGCAAGCCTACAATCGGGCCCACAACACGAGTTTCACCGGCGCCATCACGGCGATTGCCGTGGTCGCAACGGCCATCGTGGCCGCTCAGGTCGGCGCTACCATCCTGGCCGTGCGCAGCCGCCGTGGCCTGGAATGGTTTTCGCCCCTGAACCAGAGCGAGCAGCCGCCGTCTTTGGGCGGTCCGGGTGGACCTCCGGTCGAAATCGGTCGGATCGAGGGTCAGACCGAAGCCGTCATCGTGGCCATGACGGGCGCCTGGGCCAACTATCTCGAAGTGCCGCTCATGTTGGAGGCCACAGCCGTGCCCCATGCCCAGGTTGTGGCCGACCAGCTCGCCGGCATCGGGATCGATGTGACCGAGCCGTTGATGGCGTTGACGGTGACGGTGCGCCAGGTCGGCGAAGCGCCATCCGAGCGCCGTTCGGTGCCGATCAGGCCGTCGGAACCGATGGTGGAGCCTCCGCTTCCGGCGGCCATGACGTCGCCGACACCCACAAGCCGGCCCCAGGAGCCGGCCTCGGTTCCCCGTCGGCCCCACCGCGTTCCCGATCCGGCGGCCGTACAAGCGCCGCAGCCACGGCGGTCGCTGCTGCGGTCGGCCGGGCCGCCCCGTCGCATTCCCTATGTCCTCCCGCTCATCGGTGCCATTGTCCTGATCATCCTCCTGCTCACGGCCGGCATGTGGTATCTGCAAGGGCGCCAACGAGCCCGCTACTTTGCCGATTTCATCCAGGGCGCCACCGTCCAACTGGAAGCGGCTCAGAACGCCACCGACGAGAACCAGCAGCGCCTCTATCTCCAGGCCGCGCAGGAACAGCTCGATCAGGCCGCCCTCTTCTACCCCAATCATCCCCAGGTTGCCGCTCTCAGCAGTCGCATTGCCGAAGCCAGAGCCCGGGTCAATCGGGTGGTCTCGTTATTGGCCGGCTTCGACCTGCCCCTGATCGCCTTTGACACGGCCACGCGCCAGCCAACTCGGGTGTTCGTCAACGGGCTGAACATCTACATCCTCGACACCCGACAGGGAATCCTGGAACGCTATCGACTGGACGAAAACACCGGCGACCGCCTGCGCGACGAAACGCCCGAAGTGCTGATACGCAGCGGCGACAGCATCGGCGGTCGGCGCGTGGGAGAGCTGGCCTTTGCCGTATGGGCGCCGGCCATGGGCAATCGTACGGTCACGGGGCCCCTTGTGCTCGATCGCAGTCTGCAACTGTTCGGTGTGGTCGAAAGCCTGGGTGCGGTCAATGTGGCCCTGGCAGCCAACCCCAACCTGAGTACGGTAACCGACATGCAGTATTACATCGGCAATTTGTACTTTCTCGATACGGCCAACTCTCAGGTCTGGCGTTATCGGCCCACCGGCGAAGGCTATGAAAACACCCCCGAACCCTATTTCCAAACCGGGCTCAACCTCAGTCCGGCCATCGCCATGGCCATTGACGGCGCCATCTGGCTGCTCCACCCCAACGGCACCGTCCTGCGCTACTTCAACGGCGTCCAGGAACCTTTTGCCCTCGATGTCGTCGATCCACCGATCGTCCGGGCCGTGACCATGTGGGTCAACGACGTCGATCCCCCCGATGGCCGCATCGTCATCGGGGATGCCGGCAGCAATCGTGTCCTCGTCTTCGATAAGCGCGGTCGGCTCCTCGGCCAGTTGATGCCCCTGAACCGACCCGGCATCCTGGAACGATTGCGCAGCCTGACCGTCGATGAGACGAACAACTACCTGTATCTGCTCACCGATAACGCCCTCTATCAGACCCCATTCCCGCCTCTAGGTCAGGCGACCGGCGGACCTTGAGGTGTGTTCTGCCTATGTCTACCCTTCCCTCCACTCCGCCTTCCCAGCCCCCCCTCCGCCCACGTCCCTTCGTGGGCGTGGCGCTAGGCCTGCTCTTGGTCTTTTTCCTGGTGGGCTTTGCCTACGCCAGCGTGCTCTTTTTCGAAACGACCCGCGCCATTGCGCTCAATGCGCCGCAACTGAGCCGCCGAGGTGAAAACGAAGTCGGCGACATCGTGCGCGCCACCGGCGGTGAGCCGATCCGGGGCAACAACCAGGATCCGACCGAACCTCACGACCTGCAGGATATAACGGCGCCCCTCTGGTCAATGGATTCCGGTCAGGGGCGTATCAACATCCTGCTGCTGGGTATTGACCAACGGCCTCAGGAAAAAGGCTATTACCGCACCGATACGATGATCGTGTTCACCATTGACCCCGCCACCGGCGATATCGGTATGCTTTCGATCCCGCGCGATCTGTGGGTGACCATCCCCGGCTATGGCGAAGGGCGCATCAACACGGCCCATGTCGTTGGCGACCTGCAAAAGCGACCCGGGGGCGGGCCGGCTTTGGCCAAGGAAACAGTGGCCCAGTTGTTGGGCCAACCGATTCATTACTATATTCGCATCAATTTTCAGGGATTTCGCAGAATTCTTGAAGAAATCGGTTGTATTGAAATTGATGTGCCTTACGATATCGATGATCCCAAATTCCCCGACGATAACTACGGTTATGATCCATTTTATATCAAAGCCGGTCATTACTGCATGGATGCCGAAACGGCGCTGAAATACGCCCGTACCCGCCATGCCGATAGCGATTTCGGGCGTATGGAGCGCCAACAGCAGGTCATCCTCGCCATCAAAAACAAAGTGCTTAGCGCCGGACAATTGCCCCATCTCATTGCCCGGGCGCCCGTGTTGCTCACCACCCTGGCCGATTCGGTCCAGACCGACATCCCCGCCACTCAGCAGATTATGCTGGCGAATCTGGCCCGTCGCCTGAATACGACCAACATTCGCCGTCTGGTCATCGACCGTAGCATGGCCGTGGGCACGGTCACGGCCTCGGGGGCCAGCGTGCTCATGCCGCAGATGGAGGTGCTGCGGCCGGCCGTCGAAGCTTTCTTCAACCCCGAAATCGTCCCGACACCGACGCCGGTTGTTGACACCGAGTGGATCGAGCAACTCCGGGCCGAACAAGCCCGCATCGCCGTCCTTAACGGCACTGCGGATCCCGATCGGGGACGCCAAACGGCGGAATGGCTGAGCAGCCAGGGCTTCCTCGTCGTGGGCTACGGTCCGGCCGACCGCACCGATTACGCCCAGAGCCAGATCATCGAGTATCGCTCGAAGCCGTTTACGCTGCGCCAACTGGTGGAGATCTTCGCCGTTGGCGATGACAGCATCCACCCTGCCGTCGGTCCGATCGGCGACATCGATATCCAGGTGATCATCGGTGCGGATTTCCGTCTGCCTGTCATCCCGTGAACGCCCTGCGGGGCATAAACGGGCATCGGCCGCAGCAACATGACCCTTATCATGGATCGGTAATTGTTTCCCTGACATAATGCCTCAAGGACACGATCATGGTTCGAGTGCGCGATGTTATGACCCCCAACCCGGTTACCATTGGCCCTCACCAGTCCATTGCCTCGGCCCTGGCCCGCATGCGTCGCGGCCACTTCCGCCGTCTTCCTGTGGTCGAACGGGGCAAGTTGGTGGGGATTATAACCGACCGTGATTTGCGCCTGGCGATGAACTCTCCTCATGTCCTGCGCGAGGGGTGGTACGATACCTATTTGATGGAGCACATCGAGGTGCGCAGCTCCATGACCCCGAATCCGGTCACGGTTTCACCCGATACACCCCTGGTCGAAGCCGTACGGCTTATGGTTACCCACAAATTCGGCGGTCTTCCCGTCCTCGCCGACGGCCACCTGGTCGGCATCCTTACGGAAACCGACCTGATGCACTATCTGATCCGGCTCCTGGAAAGCCAGGAAACCACTCCGGACGAGTCGGTAGCCGTGCCCGGCTAGAACCGACGGCCGGTGACGGGATGGCCGGATGCGAAATCCAACTGCCGTTTTTTCCTGCGGTTTCTTTGCCAATACGGCGGTTTAGACCATGCGCTCCTATCGTATCCGCGAGATTCAGTCCCAACCCGTCATTACCATCGCCTGGGATCAGAACATCCTGGCCGCCTCGGGCCTGATGCAATCGGCCAATATCCGTCGTTTACCGGTAGTGGATGACGAGAACGTGGTTATCGGTATCGTCAGCCTGGGCGATGTGCGCGAGGCCATGTCGGTTTACAACACGGCCAGCCCCTATGCGCCCGATGCCGATGAGGTGCTCCTGGCCGTCGATGAGATCATGAGTTCGCCGGCCATCACCGTCCGACCCGATGATACCGTTCTCCACGCCGTCAAATTGATGTTGGAACACAAAATCGGCGGGCTGCCTGTGGTGGATGAGGAGGGTCATGCCGTGGGCATGGTCACCGAGACGGATATCTTCCGGCTGTTGGTGCGTTTGTGGGAGGAGGGCGAAAGCGAGGAGGCCACCAGCGCCTAGAGCAAGCACCCGCTGGGGCAGTCACCACGGTCCGACGACGGTCGGCAGCGCGGATGATGGGTTCGTATGCGCAAGAGCACTTCGCCGCCATGTCGGGCCGGTCTCAACCGGTGAGACGCGGCAGATAAAGCGGGAAAAGAACCGGCGCGGGTGTCGGCGTGGGGGTTGGTGTGGGTACCGGCGTGCCTTCGGCTACGGTGATGAGCAGGGCCGGCGAGAGGCTCTGCCAATGGGCGGCATCAAAGGCGCGGGCGCGCAATTCATGCTGACCGGCCGGAAGCGTCAAGGTGGTCGTCAGATCAGGTGCCACGGTGATGGCCGCCACGCTCCCGTTGACGAGATATTCGACCGTGGTGACTTCGTCCTCGTCGGTGACCGTCACCCCCACGCCGAAGGGAACGGAGGCATACAGAGGCTCGCCCACCGTGACGGTGACCTGAGGCGGGGTCATATCGGCGCCCTGGCCGATGGCCATGGCCGGGTCGTGGGCCATGGCGATGGCGTAGCGCAAGGCCAGGCGATTGCGGGCTGTCTGGGGAGCGATGGCGCTATCCGGTGGATAGAAGCCGGGCACGGCGCTGCGGGAGTAGAGTTCCCAGGTCATGGCGTAAATGCCCAGCGCGCCGTAGAACCAATCATCATGGCTCCCGCTGACCAGATAGAGGTCGCTGGCCTGCATGGCGCGATAGCCGTTCAGGTCGGTGATGGCCTCGGCCAAAGCCAGGAAGATGGCCCGATCTTCGGGACGCATGTCGGGCGGCAGGTCCTCGTAGGTATAGCCATAGGGGAAGAGGACGTATTCGCCGTAGGTATGGAGGGAGATGATCAGGCGTATATGAGGGCGGGCGAGGACAAAATCGCGCAAGGCCACATTCTCCGGTTCGGAGAACGGCGCCGGCCCGCGGTAAATCTCCGAGGCCGTGATGCCGCTGCTCCCCTCGCGGCCCCAGCCGTAGCCGAAATTGCGGTTGAGGTCAACCCCCCAGGTGCCATCGCCGTTGTCTCGGCGGTTTTTACGCCAATAGGGCGGCGCCGCCCCCCAACGGGTGATGTCGTATTCGCTGCCGTCGGGATTCAGGTTGGGGATGACCCAGATGTCGCGCTGGGTGATCAGGTTGGTGATCTCGGCCTGCCGGCCGTAGTTCTCGAGCAAGTCGCGCAGCAGGAACAACGCCTGTTCGACGCTCAGGTGTTCGCGCGCATGGGTGCCGGCAAAAATGAGGATCCCCCGTTCGGCGGGTTCGTCCTCCTGGGGGTGGTCGCTAACGCGCAAGGCCCAAATGGCGCGGCCTTCCCAGGTCCGGCCGATCGTCTCCAGACGGGTAATGTCGGGGTAACGCGTGGCCAGTTCCTGAAGCACGGCCTCCATTTCGGCGTAGTCATGATAACCCTGGTAGTTGGGCGGGAAAGCCAGTGGCTGCGCGGCCAGAACCCGATAGCCCTGCCGTTGGAGCATGGCCAGCTCGGTACCGCTGACGACCAGGGTAATGCTCTCGGTGTCGGCGCCCCATACGGGCAGACCTTCGGCTACCAGGGCGGTGCGCGCCTGCGGGCTCGTCGCCGCTATCGTGACCACAAAAGGCCCGGCATCCTGACCGGGGCCCCTCAGGAACGGCACGAGGCCGAACAGCAGCGGAATCCAAAGGAGAAGAAAAGGCTTAGACATGGGCAGAGGGTTCGGCCAATTGCAGAAGAATCAGACGATAGCCATCCGGATCGACCACGTTGAGATAACGGGCCCAGCCCTCGTCAACGGGGGGCGCCACGACATAGCGACGCTCATCCAGACGGCGGTACATGGCCTCGACATCGGGCACGGCGATGGCAATGTAAAGGCCCAGCCCCCGCGGTGCACCCGGGGCCAGATACAAAGGCGCCCGACCCAAATGGACAACGGCAAAGGAACCGGGCTGATCTTGCACCGGAAACCCCAGGATTTCGCGGTAAAAATCCACCGACCTCTGCAAATCGGTGACCTCCAGCCAGACAAAATGGAGCGAAGGTTCGGATCGATCAGACATAACCCAAAAGACGGACAAAGAGCCGGTATGATACCGAGGATATCATTAGCCGATGGTCTAGCGCTGAAGCTCGATCTCGGCGCGCAAAGCGTTGCGGCGTTCTAAGGCCGCCTGTAAAGAGGGCCCTATCCGCATCTGCCATGCCTCGCTAAAGGCGGCCAGGTCGCCCAGGTGGGCCTCGAGAGGGTCGAACAAGCCGGTGATGAGGGCAGTCTCCAGACGGCCGAGCAGGCTTTGATCGGGGTCATCTCCAAACCAGACCTCGCGCAACGGTGTCAGCAGACGACTGTTGAGGGCCAGAATCAGCTCCGGCAGGGCGCCGAGAAGATCGGCAATGGCCATCAGAACCTGCCGTACGTCGTCACCAAGGCCGAAGGGCAGGAGTTCGAGCAAGCGGTTGCTGAAGGCTTTGATAGCTTCGAGCAGAGGCCGCATCGGCTCGACAAAGCGGCCAAGGGCATCCTCCAGGCGTTGCAGGGCCTGGGCGATGTGGGTGACCCCCTCTTCGACGGCCGCAATGCCCTCGCGTACGATCGGGTTGACGGTATCGAGCTGTTGCACCCGTTCCTCGACCCACTCGAGACCGCGCCGCAGGCTTTCGGCGCCGTTTTCGAGGGCGACGAGCGCTTTGGCAACCGTCGCCAGGGCCAGCTCGGCGGCTTCGTCAAGACCAGCCCGATCCATTTGTTCGTAAAGCAGCAGAAGCGCCCGTTGCCTGGCCATCGCCGCCCCATACGTGGCCGCCGCATAACCACCGGCGGTGAGGAAGACGAGACCGCCGCCCAATCCCAAGGCGCGCAGCAGAAACTGACGCCGGTCCAGACCCGACTCGCCTGCGGCCGGGCCGGCCGGGATGGACGTCAGTTCCTGGAGGTAACGGTCGATGGCCAACAGGGTGGCATCGTCCAGGTCACGCAGGCGGGCGGTCATTTGCGTCAGGAAGGTTTCGCGGTCCAGGGGAAGAGTAACGGCCGTCATAAGGTCCTCCGGGGCACCAAAAAGGTGAAACCACAACCGTCGGGCAGAGCGCTCATGGCGTACCGGCATTATACCCCTATGGGCCGCCATCGGTCATGGAGTCCGATGACGAATCGGCGACTCGGTTCTATCTTTTGTTGGTGAGAACGTTTGAACGTTATGCCTGCCTGCCCCTCTTGCGCCAACACACTCCGGAACCGAGTCGAATCGGCCGGGGTCGGCAGTCGTGAGCCGATCATAGGTCCAATGCAACTTTGGGCTTGCAGGAAAGTGCCTCTATACTTACAGGTTTGTGTGCACCCTGAATTGAGGGGCAAATCGACATCATCGCCAGAACAAACTCTCGTTCGCCTCCAGCTGCCCGTGTTTCCCCCTGTCCACCGGAAATCGCCTGCTATCACCGCCTCGGTCGTCGAGGGGGAGGTCACGCCTGGGGCGGCGCTCCCTCCGCCTACCGGAATCGCCCCCGTCAGCCGCTATCCTCTGGCGCGACGGGTCGTCCGTACCCCCAAGACAAGGTCCACCCATGCGCCGAAGCGCCTCATGTCGCCGGTGGCGACGCGGGCACAACGGCTGCTTTGGGCACGACCTGTCGTTGCGAACGCCCTGGGAGTCTTACAGCGGTCGCCCATCCTCGAACCGCCCTCGGTAGGGGCGGCCGCTGGAGCTCCCCCTCCTTTGGCCAGGAGGTTGCCTGACGTGAAATACGCCATCGAGATGCGCAATGTCAGCAAGCGGTATCTTACCGCTGCGGGCACCGAAGTTGTTGCCGTTGACAACATCACCCTGGAAATCCTGGACGGCGAGTTCTTTTCGCTGCTGGGGCCTTCGGGCTGTGGCAAGACCACCAGTTTGCGCATGATCGCCGGCTTTGAATTGCCCACGGCGGGCGAAATTTACATCCACGGCAGACCGATGGATGCCATCCCGCCCAACAAACGACCGGTCAACACCGTTTTCCAGAACTATGCCCTCTTTCCGCATATGACCATCGGGCAAAATGTGGCCTTTGGCCTGGAAATGGAGCGGCTACCCAAGGCCGAGATCACCCGTCGCGTAGGCGAGGCCCTGGAAATGGTGCGCCTGACAGGCTACGAAAAGCGCAAGCCGCACCAGCTCTCCGGCGGCCAGCAGCAGCGTGTGGCCCTGGCCCGCGCGTTGGTCAAGCGTCCGGAAGTGCTGCTGCTCGATGAACCCCTGGGCGCCCTCGACCTCAAGCTGCGCAAGGAGATGCAGCTTGAACTCAAGAAACTGCAACGCGAGGTGGGCATTACCTTCGTCTACGTCACCCATGACCAGGAAGAGGCCCTCACCATGTCGGACCGCATCGCCGTGATGAACGGCGGTCGCGTGCTGCAGGTGGGAACGGCGGCCGAGATCTACGAACGGCCGCGCAATCGCTTTGTGGCCGATTTCATCGGCGAAACGAATTTTCTCACCGGGACGGTGGTAGCCACCATGGCCGAAGAGAACCGCTATCTGGTCCAACTGACCGGAGGCGCCATGCTGGCGGCTGCTTCCGAGCACGCACTGCAGCCAGGACAACAGGTCGTCGTCGCCATCCGACCCGAAAAAATGCACTTGAACGGTTCCCAACGTGCGCTTTACCGTCCCGATACCCATGTTCACATCCCCGGCCGGGTGCAAGAAATCGTCTACATCGGCACCGACACCCACTACGATGTTCGGCTCGAAGGCGGCCCGGTGGTACGGGTGCGCGAGCAGAACCGGGATGCTTTTACGCCCAAATTGGACCTGATCGGCGCAAGCGTCAACGTCGGTTTCGACGCCGCCGCCGCCCGTATCCTGGTGGATTGAGATGAGCGCCATCCCCTCGGTCCCCGGTGCAGGACGCCGCCGCGGTTTCCTGTTGATGCTGCCCGGCCTGTTGTGGATGGTGGGGCTGTTGGTTATCCCTTTGGGGCTGGTTTTGGTGATGTCCTTTGGGCGGCGGGATCCCGACGGCAACGTCATCTACACCCTTACCCTCGACAATTACCTGCGCCTTCTGGGCTTCAGCCGTAGCTATTCCTGCGGCGGCACCCCACCGCCTTGTTTCGATCCCCTTTACCTGAGCATCCTCTGGCGTTCGATCGTCCTCGGCTTCCAGACAACCGTCCTCACCATTCTGATCGGTTATCCGCTGGCCTATTTTATCGCCCGGGCGCCGGCCTCACGGCGGAATACCTACCTCTTGCTGGTCCTCATTCCCCTGTGGACGAACTTCGTCATCCGGCTCTATGCCTGGATCATCATCCTGCGCAGCCAGGGCGTGCTCAACTCGGTCTTAGGCTGGCTGGCCGGTCTGCTGAACCTGCCTTTTCGGCCCCTGGAGCTGCTCTATACGCCGGGGGCCGTGCTTTTGGGCATGGTTTATGAGTTTCTCCCGTTCATGATCCTGCCTATTTATACCTCGCTGGAGAAAATCGATCCCTCCCTCTACGAAGCCGCCGCCGACCTGGGTGCCACCCAATGGCGCACGCTCTGGCGCGTGATGCTGCCCCTCTCGATGCCGGGCATTGTGGCCGGGACCATCCTGGTCTTTGTCCCCGTCATGGGAACGTTTATCGTGTCCGACATCCTGGGAGGGCGCCAGGTGATCCTGATCGGCAACCTGATTCAGCGCCAATTCCTAGATGCCCGTGACCCGGCCTTTGGTTCGGCCGCCTCCATCTTTTTGACGGTCCTCACGCTGGTCATAACCCTCTATTACACACGACGTTTTGGTTTCGGCGAGGAGATTACGTCGGCATGAACCACAGGCATTCGTTTTGGCTATATTTTACCGTCATTCTCGTCTATGCTTTTTTATATCTACCGATTTTTGTACTCATTGTTTATTCTTTCAATGCTTCACGAATCAATGTGCGATTTGAGGGAATTGTTAATCTAGAGCCTTGTGGTCCATTTTATTGGTTTTGTCAATTATCGCGCAATAACGAGGTTATTAACGCCATTCGCAACTCCTTGATCATCGCCACCGTGTCTACCCTTGGTGCGACGGTGATCGGGACCATGGCGGCCCTAGCCCTCCAGCGCTACGATTTCCCCCTTAAGCGCTTCTCCGAAGGCTCCCTCTATATCCCCGTCATCATTCCCGAACTGGTGATGGGGATCGGCATCCTGGTGTTGTTTACCACCGTGTTTCGGTGGATCAACACCGGTTTCAATCTGCAGGGAGACGCCCGCCTGGGCATGGGGTTGGGAACGGTGATCGTTTCCCACATCGCCTTGAGTGTTCCCTTTGTGGCCCTGGTCGTCCGGGCTCGTCTCCACGGTCTCGACCGGGCTATCGAAGAGGCCGCGCGCGATCTGGGGGCAACGGAGTGGATCACTTTCTGGCGGGTGATCTTGCCCAACATTACGCCGGGTGTCCTGGCGGGGGCACTGCTGGCCTTCACTTTGTCCCTGGATGACTTCATCATTACCTTTTTTACCACCGGACCCGGCGCTACGACCCTGCCCATCTACATCTACGGCTTATTGCGCCGTACCATTACCCCTGAAATCAACGCCCTTTCCACCGTCTGGATCGGGATCGTGTTTGTGCTGCTTCTTATCATTCAACGCGTGCAGCAACGCGACTGAGCGCTGCACCCCTTTTCGCATTCGGAGGAACTGACATGGCACGGTTTCCCATCCGTCACCTCGCCTTGATGGGCCTTCTCGTTCTCCTTACCGGTTGTGGCGGCGTCCGTGAGCAGCCTACCGGCGAAAGTCCTGAGCTTGCTTCCGGCTTTGTCTGCCCTGCTCCCCAACCGCGTCTGGAAGTCACGTCGCGCGAACTCAATCTGTTCGTTTGGACCGAGTACATCCCCAACGAAATGCTGGAGTGTTTTCAGGAGGTTTACGATATTCGCATCAATCGCGATGAGTACTCGTCCAATGAAGAGATGTATGCCAAGCTTTTGGCCGGTGGCGCCAATTACGATCTTGTGATGCCCTCAGACTACTTCGTGCCTTTGATGGTCCGGCAGGGTCTATTGCAAAAGCTGGATAAGAGTCGGTTAACCGTTCTACCCTATTTCAATCCCGATTATTTGAACTTGGCCTTCGATCCGAACAACGACTACAGCATTCCCTACCAAGCCGGCACCGATGCCATTCTCGTCAATACCGAGCGCGTCCAAGAGCCGATTACCGCTTTTGCCGATCTGTGGCGACCCGAATTCGCCCGGCGTATTGTCTCGGTGGATGATTCGCGCACACTGATCGGGATTGCCCTCCTCACCCTGGGCTACGATATCAACACCCGCGACCCGGGGCAACTCGAAGAAGCCAAAGTCAAACTGGCCCAACTGATCCCCAACATCAAGGTCTTCGACAGCGACAGCCCCAAGACGGCCCTGATCGGCGGTGATGTGGACATCGGCATTATCTGGACCGGTGAGGCGGCGTTGGCGCAGCAAGAAAACCCGGCTTTCGAGTATATTTACCCCGTCGAAGGGCCCATCCTCTGGCAGGATAACTGGGCCATCCCGGCCAATGCGCCCCATCTCGATGCGGCTTATGCCTGGCTGAATTACATCAACCAACCGGACCTGTTCTGGCTGACGCTGCGTGATTTTCCGTACAACAACCCCCACCAGGCCGCGCTGGAATGGGCCCGGGTCAACCAGCCGGAGTTGTACGAAAGCTACATCAACTCGCCGATTACGAATATCCCCGCCGAGGTCTTGGCCCGAGGCCATCGGGTTGAGGATGTCGGCGAAGCCACGCCTCTCTACGACCGCATCTGGACCGAGGTCAAAGGGCAATAACCACCCAACGGCCCCAAGGCGGACGGGAGACGGACCAAGGCGACCTCTCCCGTCCGCCGCCCAGGCCACCATTATCCCCCTGCATGAGCCCACGGTTTTTGACAAGCTCCGGCGCCTAACCCTATAATCCGCCCACCCTCTTATCCGGTTGGCGTTCGGCTTAGGAGCAGTACATGCTCATCGCACGCGTTGTCGGCTCGGCGGTGTCCACCGTCAAGGACGAGAAACTGGTGGGCTTGAAGCTGCTGGTGGTGCGCGAGGCCACACACCGGAACGAGCTGGTCGGCAGGCCTTTTGTGGCCGTGGATGCGGTGGGCGCCGGTGTGGGCGAGCTGGTCTTGATCGCCCAGGGAAGCTCGGCCCGCCAGACAGAGCTGACCAAGGACCGACCGGTTGATGCGGTCATCATGGGCATTATCGATGAGCTCGAAGTCGAAGGTGAGCTTACGTTTGTCAAAAGCTGAGCAGGCCTGCCCTACCCGGAGCTCCTCGGCCACGGTTATGGCTGCCGGAGCTCCGTGTGATCGTGACTCGGTTCTATCTTTTGTTGGTGAGAACGTTAAAACGTTATGCCTGCCTGTCGCTCTTGCGCCAACACACTCCGGAACCGAGTCGTGATCGTTGTCTCCGGCGCCGCTTTATGGCATGATTCCCGCCATCGGTGCTTCCCTCTCTATTCACTCTCTGAGGAGCGCGTTTATGACCACCAACATCCAGATGATCGCCCTCGGCATGATCGAGACCAAGGGACTGGTCGGCGCCATTGAGGCGGCCGATGCCATGGTCAAGGCCGCCAACGTCAAGTTGATCGGCAAGGAATACATCGGCGGCGGCTATGTGACGGTCATGGTACGCGGGGATGTCGGTGCCGTTAAGGCGGCTACCGACGCCGGCGCCGCCGCCGCCCAGCGTGTGGGCGAACTGGTCAGTGTCCATGTCATCCCACGGCCCCATAGCGACGTGGAAATGATCCTGCCCAAGCTACCGGAGTAAGACCGGATGCGTCCCGGCTACGGCCGGGACAACTGCTGCCCCCTCCCGGCATGACCGGTCCTGAGCGCACCCTTGTCAGTGTCGGCATCGATGTCGGCACGACCACCACCCAGGTCGTCTTCTCGCGACTCATCGTGCAGGATACGGCCCGGGCCGGCCAGGTGCCTCGTCTGCAGGTCCATGCCCGTTCTGTTCTTTACCAAAGTCCCGTCTATCTCACCCCGCTCCTGAGTCCTGATGAGGTGGACGTAGGGCGCCTGGCCGAGCTGGTGCATCAGGCCTATCAGGAGGCGGGGATACGGCCGGAGCAAATCGAGACCGGCGCCGTGATCATCACCGGGGAAGCGGCCCGTGCCCGCAATGCCGAGGCCATTCTGCAAGCGCTGGCGGGGATGGCCGGCGATTTTGTCGTCACCGTGGCCGGTCCGAACCTGGAAGCGCAGATCGCCGGTCGTGGTTCCGGCGCAGCCGCCTACTCGGTTGACCACTACACCCAGGTGACCAACGTCGACATCGGTGGCGGCACGGCCAATGCCGCCATCTTCCGCCTGGGAGAACACCTGTGCTCGTCGGCGCTGGCCGTGGGCGGTCGTCAGATCGAAATCGAGCGCACCTCAGGCCTGGTGCGGCGTATCCCTCCGCCCGGTCGTCACATCATCGAGACCCTCAACTTACCCCTGCGCCAGGGCGGTCGGGCCGAGATGGAGCCTTTGCGGCGGTTTTGCGAGGCCATGGCCGACCTTATCGTCGATCTGGCCCTGGGCGAAGTCAGCCCCTTGGGGCGCCAACTGCAACTGACGCCACCCCTGGTCCAGGCCCGGCAGTCCAGCGTGTTTTTCTTCTCCGGCGGCGTCGGCGCTTACTACTACGATCCGATCCCGATCACCACGCTGGCCGATGTCCTCATCCACGACGATGTCGGCCCCTTGCTGGCGGAGTGTCTGCGCTTCCATCCCCGGCTGCAGGGGCTGAGCATCCGGTGCCCGGCCCAGACCTTGCGGGCCACCGTGCTCGGCGCCGCCGGCCAGACCGTGACCCTCAGCGGAAGCACCATCTGGGCCGAAGCCGATCTGCTGCCCCAGCGCAATCTGCCGGTGGTGCGTCCGCATCTTACCGTTGCCGACCTGGCGCCGGAACGGCTGGCCGCCGCCATGCGGCAGGCCGTACAACGCTGGGATGTGCATCCCGACAACGGCAACGTGGCCATTGTTCTGGATCTGCCCGTGCCTCTCGACTACCCGCTGTTGCAGGCCGTGGCAGGCGGTGTGGTCGTCTATGCCGCCGATTGGCCACCGAGTCGTCCCCTTGTCCTCATTCTTGAGCGTGACTACGCCCAGGTGCTCGGGCAGACCATCAAAGCGCTGCGGCCCGACCTACCTTTGCTGGCCATCGATCAGGTGGGCCTGGGCGAAGGCGATTGGATCGATATCGGTCCGCCCATGCTTGACGGTCGCGTCGTCCCTCTGTCGGTGAAAACGCTCGTTTTCTACCGCTGAAGCCCGGGCTTTTTGTGCAGGAGAATCGCCATGCTCCTACGGACCAAACTCTTCGGCAAAACCTATGAATTCGGGAGTATCAAGGAGCTGTTGGCCAAGGCTAACGAGGAGAAATCGGGGGATCGACAGGCCGGCATTGCCGCCAATAGCGTGGCCGAGCGGATGGCCGCCAAGCATGTCCTGGCCGAGGTGACCCTGGAGGTGTTGCGCCAAAACCCGGCCGTGCCCTACGCGGAGGACGAAGTCACCCGCGTCATTGACGATGCCGTCAACGAGACCATTTACCAGGAGATCAAGGGCTGGACCGTGGGCGAATTCCGGGAATGGCTGCTGGCCGATACGACCACCGGCGACATGATCCGCCGTGTCAGCAAGGGGTTGACGGCCGAAATGGTGGCCGCCGTGACCAAGCTCATGTCCAATCTCGACCTCATCTACGCCGCCAGCAAGATCCGGGTCACGGCCCATTGCAACAACACCATCGGCCTGCCGGGTACTTTGGCCTCCCGCAACCAACCCAACCATCCCACCGATGCGGTCGAGGGCATTCGCGCCACCATTTACGAGGGGCTGAGCTACGGTTCGGGCGACAGCGTCATCGGCATCAATCCGGTGGATGATACCCTGGGCAACGTCATGCGGTTGCTGGACATGACCTACGACATCATCCGCAAGTGGGACATTCCCACCCAGAACTGTGTGCTGGCCCATGTGACCACGCAAATGGAGGCCCTGCGCCGGGGGGCGCCGGTGGGGCTGGTGTTCCAGAGCATCGCCGGGTCGCAAAAAGGCAACGAGGCTTTCGGCATCAGTGTGGGTATGCTCGATGAGGCCTACGAACTGGCCCGCAAGTACTGCTTTACGGCCGGTCCCAACTACATGTACTTCGAGACCGGTCAGGGTTCCGAACTTTCGGCCGATGCCCATCATGGCGCCGACCAGTTGGTGATGGAAGCACGCTGTTACGGTCTGGCCAAGCGTTATCAACCCTTCCAGGTCAATACCGTCGTCGGTTTTATCGGGCCTGAATACCTGTACGATGCCGTGCAGATCACCCGGGCCGGGCTGGAAGACCATTTTATGGGCAAACTGACGGGGATTCCTATGGGCTGCGATGCCTGTTACACGAATCATGCGCGCGCCACCCAGAACGATATCGAAAACCTGGCCGTGTTGCTGACGGCGGCGGGGTGCAACTACTTCATGGGCGTGCCCATGGGCGACGATGTCATGCTCAGCTATCAATGCACGAGCTATCACGACGCCCCCACTCTACGCCAGCTCCTCAACTTGCGGCCTCTGCCCGAGTTCGAGTGCTGGATGGAGAGCCTGGGGCTGATGAAAGACGGCCGCCTGACGGAGAAAGCCGGCGACGCCTCGTTCTTCCTGCAACGCTGAGGAGGTTTCCCGTGGACTCAGCCCGTATTGAAGCGATTGTCCAGGCGGTGCTGGCCGAATTGGCCAAGACCAACGCCGCCCCGGCGCCGGCTACGCCGCCGCCGGCGCCGACACCCGCCGCCGATGGCCCCCTCATTGACCTACCCGACCCCACCCGGCCGGAGGCCCGTCGTGCCATCGGGGTTGAGCGTCCGTATGATCCCGAAGGGCTGCGCCATCTGGCCGCCACCACGACCGCCCGCCTGGCCGTCGGCCGCGCCGGACCCCGGCCCAAAACCCGCACCCTGCTCCTCTTCCAGGCCGATCACGGCGTCACCCAGGATGCCATCTACGGCGAAGTCAACCCCGATATCCTCAAGCAATTCGACCTTTTCACCGTGCAGACCCAGGTGCGCGACCGTCAGGAGTACCTCCTCCGGCCCGACCTGGGCCGGCGTCTGAACGACGAGGCCAAACGGATCCTTGCCGAGCGCTGTGTGAAGAACCCGCAGGTGCAGCTCGTGGTCGGTGATGGTCTGAGTGCTGCCGCCATCAACAACAACCTGCCGCAGATTTTCCCGGTGATCACACAGGGTCTCAAAGCCGCCGGGATCGGTATGGGTACGCCCTTTTTCATCCGCTTCGCCCGCGTCGGCGTCATCAACGATGTCAACGAGGTCATCGGCGCCGATGTGGTCGTCATCCTCATCGGAGAACGGCCCGGCTTGGGCGTGGCCGATGCCCTCAGCGCCTACATGGGCTGGCGGCCCGGACCCGGCAAGACCGACGCCCATCGCGATGTCATTTGTATGATCACGGCCAACGGCGGCACCAATCCCCTGGAGGGAGGCGCCTATGTGGTCGAACTGATCAAAAAGACCTTGCGCTATCAGGCCAGCGGGGTCGAGTTGAAACTCAAGACGGCGGGCGCCGCCTGAGTCGACCCGGCACCGTGTGTGTTTGTTTTCGCCTTTCGTTGCCAGGAGCATGGCTTATGGGCATTCTCGATCCGATCAAACCCACCATCCTTGCCGCCCGCCTTATCCCCAACGTGCACCCCGATTTTGCGGCCAAGATGGGCCTGAAACCGCATCAGCGCAGCCTGGCCCTGATCACCTGCGATATCGACGACGCCCTCTACGTCTCGTTGGATGAAGCGACCAAAAAGGCCGATGTGGAAGTGGTTTATGCCCACAGCTTCTATGCCGGCGCGGCCCATGCCTCCGGCCCGCTTTCGGGCGAGATCATCGGCATCCTGGCCGGCCCCAACCCGGCCGAAGCCCGCGCCGGATTGGATGCCTGCGTCGCCTATGCCCAGGAGCAGGCCTGGTTCTATTCGGCCAACGACGACAACAGCATCGTCTTCTTCCCCCATACCATCTCGCGCTCCGGCACGTATCTGAGCAAAGCGGCCGAGGTACCCGTGGGCACACCGCTGGCCTATCTGATCGCGCCGCCCATCGAGGCCACCTACGCCATCGATGCGGCGCTCAAGGCGGCC
Organism: Caldilineales bacterium; assembly: GCA_037443945.1. Classification (GTDB taxonomy): domain Bacteria; phylum Chloroflexota; class Anaerolineae; order J102; family J102; genus SSF26. Next base: position 106,173 of record JBBINH010000003.1, on the reverse strand, counting down.
GAGGTGGAGATGCGGGTGTGGTGGGCGCCACCTTCGGAGACAAACTTCTCAGGCGCCTTGCTCTCCGGGACCCAAAGCGCCTGCCGTGCCGCCTGTCAGGCTTTTCAGGATGCCGTGCTCGATGTGGCCCGCTACCCGCACAAGTACACCTGAGATCACGGCCAGCGCATTGCGACCGGGACCGCCACAGGCCCGGCCGGACCGGTTGCTCTGATATCCGAGGATGCCTATGACCGATACCTACGATCTCGATCTCCAATCCATCCAGGAAGCGCGGCGGCTGGCCGTAGCCTGTCGGGAGGCCCAACGGCAATTTGCCTCGGCTTCGCAGGAGACGGTAGACCGCATTTGTGAGGCCATGGCCGAAGCCGCCTTTGCCGCTTCCGAACGGTTGGGCCGCATGGCCCATGAGGAAACCGGCTACGGTGTGGCCGCCCACAAGCGGTTGAAGAACGAATTCGCCAGCCGCGGGGTGTGGAATTCGATCAAAGACATCAAGACCGTCGGCGTGATCGCCCGTGACGAGCGCCGCAAAATCGTCGAGATCGCCTGGCCGGTGGGGGTCATCGCCGCCCTGACGCCCTCGACGAATCCCACCTCGACGGTGATGTATAAAATCCTCATCGCCGTCAAAGCCCGCAACGGCATCGTCATCGCTCCCCATCCGGCGGCCAAGGCCTGTTGCTACGAGACGGCGCGCATCATGGCCGCAGCGGGCGAAGCAGCCGGCATGCCCAAGGGCCTGGTCGGTTGTATGCAGAAAGTCACCCTCGCCGGCTCGCAGGAGCTTATCCGCCATTATGCCGTTTCCCTCATTTTGGCTACCGGCGGCAGCGCCATGGTCAAGGCGGCCCACAGCGTGGGCAAGCCGGCTATCGGTGTCGGCCCGGGCAATGTGCCGGTCTACGTGGATCGCAGCGCCGACATCAAGAAGGCGGCCTGGGACATCGTCAACAGCAAGGCCTTCGATTGCTCGGTGATCTGCTCAACCGAACAGGCCGTGGTGGCGGACAGGCCCATTGCCGCCGCCTTGCGGGCCGAAATGGAGAAACACGGCGCCTACTGGCTGGATGCCGGCCAGAAAGCGGCCATCGAACGGGTTCTCTTTCATCCCGACGGTACCATCAACCCCAAGAGCGTGGGCCAGACCCCGCAAAGCCTGGCCCGCCTGGCCGGGATCAACGTCCCGCGGCGGGCGCGCGTCCTCGTCGCCGACCTGGACGGTGTGGGGCCGGACCATCCCCTGAGCCGCGAGAAGCTGACCACCGTGCTCGGCTTCTACGTCGAAGACGACTGGCGGGCGGGCTGCGAGCGCTGCATTCAACTGCTCAAATTCGGCGGCGACGGCCATACGCTGGTTATCCACTGCCGGGATGAAGCGGTGATCATGGCCTTCGGCCTCGAGAAACCGGCTTTTCGCATTGTGGTCAATACGTGGGGCACGATGGGGGCCATCGGCGTCACCACTGGCGTGATGCCCTCCATGACCCTGGCTCCCGGTGGTATCGGCGGCGCCGTCACCAGCGATAATATCACCGTCACCCACCTCATGAACATCAAGCGTCTGGCCTACGAGCTGGCACCGCCGCCCGAACTGGCCCTGACCCCGGCCCCCGATGTCGAAGGCGCTACCGAACCGACCCCGGCCGGAACGCTCAGCGCCGATCAGATCGAGACCATCGTCCGCCGTGTCCTGGCCGAAATCGGGCGGACGTAGTAGAATGTCCCTAGCCGTCCTTCGGCCCCGGTTGTCCTATGCCTAGCTCCCGTTGTCAGGCTCTGACCCGGAGTGGTCTGCGCTGCCGCAATGCGGCCCTCGAAGGCTCGGCCTACTGCCGACGCCACCAGGGCTGGGTACCCCTGGAACCGACCACAGCCGCCGCCATGACCGCAGGGGCTTCTCCACATCCTGAGATCGAATCGGCCGCACCGGTACCGGTTCCTCCTCCTGCGCTTGCGCCTTCCTCTCCCTGTGTTGCTTCTGAGGTCCCTTCTATGGCAGATATCCAGATGATTGCCCTTGGTATGATCGAGACCCGCGGCCTGGTCGGTGCCATTGAGGCGGCCGATGCCATGGTCAAAGCCGCCAACGTCAAGTTGATCGGCAAGGAGACCATCGGCGGCGGCTATGTGACGGTCATGGTGCGTGGAGATGTCGGCGCCGTCAAGGCGGCTACCGATGCCGGCGCCGCCGCCGCCCAGCGCGTGGGCGAATTGGTCAGCGTCCATGTCATTCCACGGCCCCATAGCGACGTGGAGTTTATCCTGCCCAGGGTGGAATAAAGGCGAGGCTGCGTTGGTATCCAGTGAGGCGTCATGAAACGCCGTGTTTACACCGTTGCCGCCATGGAGCAGTTGGTCGCCGAGGGGCAAAAACGGCTGGTGCTGGCCCCTGCCGATATCGTCACACCGGCCGCCCGTGATCGCGCCCACGAGCTCGGCATCGAGTTGATCGCCGCCGACGGCGGCGCCATGGGGCTACCGACCTGGACCGGCGCCGCCCAGGATCTGAGCCATCGACCGCTGATCGGCCCGCGGCCGCAACCGGCTCCGATACCTGCAGCCACAGCCGATCTGGAGGAGCAGGTGCGCCGGGTGGTGACGGCCATGCTGGCCGCCCACCATGCCCCGACCACCACACCGGACCAGGGGGTGGTTCATGTGGACGGTCGGGCGGTGACGATGGCGCCGTTTCCCGTCCCGCGGCCGGAAATGGATGTGCGCCGGCAAGATGTGATCACGGCCGGGCATGGTTCCCCCATGGCCGCCGGTTTTATGAGCCTGCTCAAGGGGAGCTTTCCCTGGACCCTCACCGGGGACGAAATCGAGTACGTCATCGAGGGCGAGTTGCACATCGACACCGGCCAAGGGGTGGTTGTGGGTCGACCGGGTGATGTCATCTACATCCCGAAAGGCACGGCCATCACCTTCGGCACCCCGTCCTGGGCCAAATGCTTCTACGTGACCTTTCCCACCGGGTGGCAGGCTAAGCCATGACCATCATCACCGAAGCCGAACTGCGCCATCGCATTCGTCAGCCCCGCCGGGGAGAAACGCTGACGGTACCGCCGGGGACGCGTTTTTCGCCGGCGGCGGCCGATTTCATCAAGCATTGGCAGATCCTGGTGGTGTATGCCGAGGCACCGGCAACGCCATCGCAACCGCAACCGGAGCCGCCCCCGGCCACGGCCAGACCGGCCTGGGACAAGCCCGGCACGTTTCCGGTGCGCCTGGAGGGCGAGCTCCCCCGCTGTGTGAGCTGCGGCATGCCGGTCAAGGCCAAGCCCGACCATCTGACCCAGGTGGATGCCGGCCATTTTGCGCCCAAAAACAGTCCTCGCATCCGCTTTCGCGGCAAAATCGACACGCTCCACGCGGCCTGCCTGTTGGTGGCGGCACGGGCCACGGCCGTCAATCTGCCCCAATTGGCCGAGTATCTGCACACGCTGGCCGCCTATTGTCGCGAGATCCTCAGCGCCGAATACAACAACCGGGAGGTCGCACCTATCGCCCTGGCCGGCCTGGACGAGGCCGCGCTGCGACAGGCGACCCACGATCCGCAGACGGCCCTGGGCATTGACCATATCGTGCCCGGTCCCGACGATCACGAAATCCTCCATTGGCTCAATCTGTTGCGCTGTCTGGCGCGTGAGGCCGAGATCGCGGCTCTCGATGCCGTGGCGCCGGCTCCGGGCTATGGTCTGCTTCATCCCGATTGGGTCCGGGCCGTCAATCGCCTTAGCAGCGCCGTGTATTATCTGGAGTTGCTCTTCAAGGCCGGTAAGCTGACGTGGAAAATGCCGCTATGAATCTGCCGGAGATGACGTCGGCGCCTGCCTATGCGCCCGCACTCGAAGCCATGTTGGCGGCGGCGGAGGAGGCCATCCACCGTCCCCATGCCGACGGCTATCGCGGTCCGGTGCACGTGGGGGTGGACCTGGGCACGGCCTATACCGTCCTCTTTGTCCTTGATGCCGAAAAACGGCCGCTGGTAGGCGCTTATCGCTACGCCGAAGTCGTGCGCGATGGCTTGGTGGTGGACTTTGTGGCGGCCACGGCGCTGGTGCGTGAGTTGAAGGCCCAGGTGGAGGCGCGGCTGGGTTTTCCGCTGCATTCGGCGGCCACGGCCTATCCTCCCGGCGTGCCTCTGGCCGAAGTCCGCGCCACCCGTTATGTGTTGGAGGCGGCGGGGTTGGCATGCACGGCCCAGATCGACGAACCCAGCGCCGCCAACGCCGTCTTGCGGATCGCCAACGGCGCCGTGGTGGATATCGGCGGCGGCACAACCGGCATCGCTGTCGTGCAAAACGGCCGCGTGATTTACACCGCCGACGAACCGACCGGCGGCATCCACTTCACCCTGGTGATTGCCGGCAGCCATCGCATCCCTTTCGCCGCCGCCGAAGCCATGAAGACCGACCCTCAGGAACAACCCCGGCTTTTCCCCATCGTGCGGCCGGTCATGGAGAAAGTGGGCACCATCATCGCCCGTCACATCCGCCCCTTTGCCGTCGAAGCCCTCTATCTGGTGGGCGGTGCGTCGGCCTTTTGCGGATTTCCGGCCGTTATCACCGAGATCACGGGCGTACCGGCCTTCGTACCCAGCCGCCCTTTGTTTGTGACCCCCCTCGGCATTGCCATGAACCATCCCGGTTGAACCGGTCTCACGTTGGCAGAGGACTATGGCCGATAAATTCGAATTGCGTGCATATTGTTATCTGGATCGGATGCAACCCCAATACGCCGCCTTTGTAGGCACCATCACCCAGGGTGACCTCCCGGTGGAAGGGATGGCCAGCCTGTATGTGGAGATGGCGCCGGGCAACTGGGTCTTTCGGGTGGTGGATATCGCCGTCAAAGCCACGGATGTACGGCCGGGCGCCCAGATCGTCGAACGCGAATTCGGCATGTTCGAGATCCACTCCCATTCTCAGGCCGATGTGCTTCAGGCCGGCGAGGTGGTGCTGCGCGAATTGGGGCTGCGCATCCAGGACCGCAAAAAGCCCGAAATTGCTTCGCTACAGGTGATCACGAATGTGAACCCCTATCAGGCCCAGTTGCTCAATCGCTTTGTGCGGGGGATGATGCTGGTGCCCGGCCAGACGTTGCTGGTGTTGGAATGCGCACCGGCGGCCTATATCAATCTCGCCGCCAACGAGGCCGAAAAGGCGGCCCCGGTCAATCTGATGCATGTCTCCTCGGTCGGTCGTTTCGGCCGCATGTGGATGGCAGGCACCGAAGCGGATATCCTGGCCGCCCGCGATGCCGCCGTCAAGGCGCTGGAGAGCATCGAGGGGGTCTGACCGCCCATTGGACGGAGTGAAAACCATGCCTAAGCGTTTTTTGACCAAGCGGGATATTGAAGACCTGGCCGCCGCCGGTACCACGCAGATCGAGCTGGACGCGCAGACGGTGGTCACCGATGCGGCCCGCGAGCGGGCCCGGGAACTGGGCGTGCGCTTGGTTCCCGGGGCGGGGCCAATGTCTGCAACCGCAGGTGCCGATCTGCACGCCCAGGTGCGTGCGGCGGTCATTGCCCGTCTGGGGAGTGCGCCTGCCGATCTGGATACCATCATTACGCGCGTCTTGCAGGGGAAGTAGACCATGGTTCTGGGTCGGGTGTTGGGCACGGCCGTGGTCACACGGAAGTATCCGGGGTTGGAAGGGGCCAAATTTCTGGTGGTGCAGGAGTTGACCCGAGACCTGCGGCCGCGCGGGCGACCGGCCGTGGCCGTGGATGTGGCTCAGGCCGGGGTGGGTGACCTCGTCTTCCTGGCCCGCAAACGCGAGGCGGCTATTGCCTATCCGGTACCCGATCTGCCCATTGACCTGACCGTCGTCGGCATTGTCGATACCGTCGATCGGGCCGGTCCGTATCCCATGGAGTTGCCGTTGCGGTATACCCGCTTTGGTGCAATCGAAAACGCTTGGGGTGAGTCCACCCTGGGATGACCGGCTTGAGTTGCGGGAGAGGTGTTGACGTGCGGAGGTGCAGCGGTTGCGTGTGTGGCCGCATGGGCTGATACCGTCGTATCGGGCTGCGAAGCGTATTCGGCGCAGCGAGCAAGAGGGGTGGAAGTCGAAAGGGACGCCAAGGCGATCCAGGCGCGCTTCTGCGGCGCCGGCATGCGTTAGTCGCCGGGGCACCGAGAACCTGCTGCCCGTGCGCACCGCCATCCTCGGCCGACGCTGCACTGTGGACACGCGTCTATAACTCGCCGCCGGTGCCGAAATCGCCGCAGCCACAGCCCGGATTGCCAAACGAGAAGTGTCATCGTGACATCCTCTCCGACTAACCGGATCCAGTGTCTCCGGGCCTCGCGGCCATTTTGACAGCTTCCCATCGCTTATGCTATGCTCTGACCCACCTTCACCCTGATCCTGCGAGCCATGTCCGGTTCCCTGCTTGTCCGCTTATCGGCGTCTCGCCCGACTCTCTGGTCGGCAGCAGGGAACCCGCGCGTGGCGAACGGCCCCGGCGGGTTCTTTTTTGGCTTTTATTTTCCCTACGTGGGGCGGTCGCTCCGCGCCGGGTAGGGTGTGAAGGCCTGAACCCTTTTCATACACCGACATCCCCGAGCGTGGAGCGGCAACCGCCCACGCTTTTTTATGGCCCGGATGGGGATGTCGGGTGTAGGCGTGGGCGGTAGCTCCTCTCAAGAACAGGAGCGTGTCCCATGTTACAAGCCGGTCTTTGGTATTCACCACCCATCACCGTCCCGGTTTGGGCAGTGACCTATACCCGCCAGAAGGAGCCTGTTATGGTCTGTCGCGGTGTACGCGGGGCCACGACCGTCGAGCACAACACGCGTGAAGACATCCTGCGCGAGACACGACGGTTGTTGGCCTTGATGATCCGGCTCAATGACATTCGCGCCGAGGATGTGGCCAGCGCCATCTTCACCACCACCCGCGACCTGAATGCCGAGTATCCGGCCCTGGCCGCCCGCCAACTGGGCTGGCTGGACACGGCCCTGCTCTGCGGGCACGAGATGGAGGTACCCAACGGCCTGCCACGCTGTATTCGGGTCCTGGTCCACTGGAATACGACCAAATCGGCCCGAGAGATTCGCCATGTTTACCTGGGCAAGGCGGCCTCGCTGCGACCCGACAAGGCCGATTTGCCGCCGGTCGATGAAGCCGAACTGGAGGGCTGGATTGCCGAACAGCTCCGCCACTGGAATGCCGAGCAGGAGAGGATCTCATGAGTGCAGTGCCTGTGGTCGCGTTCCAAGGGGAGCACGGCGCCTTTAGCGAGGAGGCGATTCGCTCCCATTTCGGCACCGAGGTGCTCACCCTGCCCTGCCGAGCCTTTGAGGACATTTTTGCCGCCGTCGAGGACGGCCGCGCCGATTTCGGCGCCTTGCCGGTAGAGAATTCGGTGGCAGGTTCTATCAACAAAGCCTATGACCTGCTGCTGGACCACGATTTGAAGGTGTGGGGCGAGATCTTGCTGCGGGTACGTCACAACTTGCTGGCGTTACCGGGTACGACTCTGGATCAGATCACCACGGTGCGCTCCCATCCCCAGGCCTTGGCCCAGTGCGAGCGTTTTATCAACCGCCATGGCTGGCAGGCCGTGCCCTGGTACGACACGGCCGGCAGCGCCAAGGAGCTGGCCGCCGCGCCAACGCCGGGGGTGGCCGTTATCGCCAGCCGCCTGGCCGCCGAGATCTACGGCCTGGAGGTCCTGGTCCCGGGCATTGAGGACCTGGAGTTCAACTACACCCGTTTCTTTATCATCGGTCGGGGCGAACCGCCCAAGGCCGAACGGGCCAAGACGTCGCTTGTTTTCGCCACGGCCCATGTCCCCGGTGCCTTGGTGGCCTGTCTGAACGAGTTTGCGACCCGCGGCATCAACCTGACCAAGCTGGAGAGCCGCCCGCGGCGCAATCGGCCCTGGCATTATGTGTTTTACCTCGATTGTGAAGGTCATTGGCAGGATTCGCCTTGTCGGGAGGCCCTGGTGGGCCTGCTGGCCCGCGCCGCCTTTGTCAAACTGCTGGGCTCGTATCCTGCCGCCCCTTTGCCCGACCTCAACGGCACCGCCCAAAGCGCCCTGCTGCAAATCTGATCAGGGCGCACGATGGCGAGGGCGGAGCCCTGTTTCGCTCGTTATCCTGTCAGGTATCGATCGCATTCCTATGATCATCGTCATGAAACCCAACTCGACTGCCGCCGAAATCGGGGCCGTGATCGCCCGTGTCCACGAATTCGGCGCCAGTCCGCATCCGATTTACGGGGTGGAGCGGACCGTGGTGGCCGTGGTCGGCGAGACCCGATACCTGGACCGCGAGGCCTTTCTCAACATGCCCGGCGTGGAAAAAATCACCAGCATCAGCGCGCCGTTCAAGCTGGCCAGTCGCGAGTCCCACCCCGATGACACCCTCATCACCATCAACGGCGTTGTCATCGGCGGCAAGGAGATCGTGGTCATGGCCGGGCCGTGCTCGGTGGAAAGCCGTTCGCAGCTTCTGGAGACGGCCCATGCCGTCAAAGAAGCCGGCGCCCACATCCTCCGCGGAGGCGCTTTCAAGCCGCGCACGTCGCCCTACTCCTTCCAGGGCCTGGGCTTGAAAGGCCTGGAGATCCTGGCCGAAGCCCGCGAATGCTATGGTCTCGCCATCGTCACCGAAGTCATGACCCCCGAAGCCGTGCCGATGGTGGCCGAATATGCCGATATCCTCCAGATCGGCGCCCGCAACATGCAAAACTACGGCTTGCTCCATGCTGTCGGGCGAGTACAGCGGCCCGTGTTGCTCAAACGGGGAATGATGAGCAGCATGGAAGAGCTCCTCATGTCGGCGGAGTACATCCTGGCGGGCGGTAATTACCGGGTGATGTTGTGCGAGCGCGGGATCCGAACGTTTGAAAAATACACCCGCAACACGTTTGACCTCAATGCCGTGCCTGTGCTCAAACAACTCAGCCACTTGCCGGTGATCGCCGACCCCAGCCACGGCACAGGCCGCTGGGATGCGGTGCCGGCCATGGCCCGTGCGGCCGTTGCCGCCGGCGCCGATGGGCTGCTCATCGAAGTGCATCCCAACCCGGCCGAGGCCATCTCCGACGGCCCTCAGTCGCTCAAACCCGAACGTTTTGCCGCCCTGATGCGTCAGCTCAAGCGGGTAGCCGAAGCTGTGGACCGCACCCTCAGCACCGTGCCTGCCTGAGAGCGGCGCGTTTTTTCCGGAATCCATGGGTCTATGATCGTCATCATGAAACCCGGCGCAACGCCGGCCGATATCCAACGGGTCATCGAACGTGTCCAGAGCTTTGGCCTGGGCGTCCATCTCTCTACGGGGGAATCCCGCACCATCATCGGCATTCTGGGCAATACCGGCGGGCTTGACCGGTCCATCTTCGAGGCGATGGAGGGTGTCGAAGGGGCGGTGCGCATCACCCGTCCTTATAAGGTGGCTAGTCGCGAGTTCAAACCCTTCGACACCGTCATCGAGGTGCGTGGGGTCCGTATTGGCGGGTCGGGCTTGGTGGTTATGGCGGGGCCGTGTTCGGTCGAATCGCGCACCCAAATTCTGGAGACGGCCCATGCCATCAAGGAAGCCGGCGCCCACATCCTGCGCGGAGGTGCCTACAAGCCGCGCACGTCGCCTTATGCGTTTCAGGGTCTGGGCGTCGAGGGTCTGGAGCTGCTGGCCGAGGCGCGGGAGGCCACGGGCTTGCCCATCGTCACCGAGGTGATGAGTCCGGATGAGGTGCCTCTTGTCTGCGAGTATGCCGACATCCTCCAGATCGGCGCCCGTAACATGCAGAACTATCGTCTGCTGCAGGCGGTGGGTCAGGTGCAAAAGCCGGTTTTGCTCAAGCGCGGCCTTAGCAGCACCATCCAGGAACTGCTCATGTCGGCCGAGTACATCCTGGCCGGCGGCAATTATCAGGTCATCTTGTGCGAGCGCGGCATCCGCACCTTCGAGACCTATACCCGCAACACCCTGGATATCAACGCCATTCCCGTGCTCAAACAGCTCAGCCACCTGCCGGTCATCGGCGATCCCAGCCATGGCACGGGCAAATGGGAGCTGGTGGCGCCGGTGGCCAAGGCCTGTGTGGCCGCGGGGGCCGATGGTCTTATGATCGAAGTCCATCCGCAACCGGAATTGGCCTGGTCGGACGGTGCCCAGTCCTTGCGACCGGAACGCTTCGCCGAGCTGATGCGGGACCTGACGGCTCTGGCCTCGGTGATGGGACGGATGCTGTGAGCGCGGGTCAGGAAGCGGTGGCATCACGGTTGGCTGCGGCTCGCGTGGTCATTGTCGGGCTGGGTCTGATGGGGGCCTCCCTGGGTTATGACCTGCGCGGCTATTGCGCGCGTGTGGTGGGGGTGGCGCGACGCCGAGAAACCGTGGCGGCGGCCGTAGCCGCCGGTTGTGTGGATGAAGCCACCCTCGACGGTGCCACCGCCGTGGCCGAGGCCGACCTGGTTGTTTTGGCCACGCCGGTGCGCACCATGTTGCGCCAGATCGCCGAGTGGGGGCCGCTGCTCCGGCCCGAGGCCGTCTTACTCGATTTGGGCAGCACGAAAACGACCATCTGTCGGGCTATGGCCGACCTGCCGCCCCATGTCCAGGCCATCGGCGGGCATCCGATGTGCGGCAAAGAAACGGCCGGTCTGGCCGCGGCCGAACCGGGCCTTTATCGCGATTGTCTGTTCATCCTCTGCCCCACCGCCCGCACCACGCCGGCAGCCCAGGCTCTGGCCGAGGCTCTTATTGCCCATCTCGGCGCCCGTCTGCTCGTCCTCGAACCCGAACAGCATGACCTGCTCGTGGCCGCCATCAGCCACCTGCCCTATCTGGCCGCCTGCGGACTGGTGGCACAGGCCGCCGAGGTGGCCGCCGTTGACCCGCGCGTGTGGGATGTGGCGGCCGGCGGCTTTCGCGATACGACGCGGGTGGCTGCTTCGGACGTGACCATGCTCCTCGATATCCTGTTGACCAACCGCGAGGCCGTGTTGACGGCGTTGGCCCGCTACCGTCGGGCGCTGGATGACCTGGCCGATCGCCTGATCGAAGGCGATGAGCTCGGGTTGCGCCGTCGTCTGGAGGCCATCGCCGAAGCCCGCCGAGCGTGGAATCGCCATCACCAAGGCCGGCGTTCAGCCTGAGTTTTAGAGGCCCTTATGCGGCCGACGGCAATTGACGGCCCAGGCGCCTCATGTTATGCTGCCCGTATCCGATCCTCCTATTCGCTCTTTCCGGTGTTTTCGTGACGACCTTGCCACTCAGGCTTCAGGTCTCCCCGACCGAACCCATCATCGCCCGCTATTTTGAGCTGCCCTATCCCCAGCTTGTGCCCATGCAGGAGTTCGTGTGCGATGTGGGTATTACGGCCGACTGCCATGCCGTTGTTACCGATTGTGTCTGGCGGATTTTCAGCGGCGATGATGTGTTCGCCGTGCGCCAGCTCATCGGCGAGGGGTTGATGACCCTGACCGGCGGCGATCTGGAGGTAACGCCGGAGGTCGGTCTGGCCTTGCGTCGCTGCTATTTTTTGGAGCCCACGGTGTTGCCCCTTAGCCGCCTGCGTGTCTCCGTTCATGCCTTCGAGTGCACGACGCGTCAACCGCTTTCGGCCCAGCTTGATGTGCCGCTGCGCTACTACGAACAGCGAGCCGAGCTTCGTCTGCCCTTCGCCGATGGTGTCTGGTATGCCATTATGGGCCACGATTGGACCGATATCCACAAGGCCGACCCGGTCAGCCAGGCTTTTGCCTATGATTTCGTCAAGATCGGGGCCGATGGCGCCTTTTTCGAGGGGACCGGGCTGCGGAATGAAGAGCATTTTGCCTGGGGACAACCCGTGCTGGCGCCGGCGCCCGGAAAGGTCATCTTCGTGCGCGATGGTCTGCCCGATGCGCAACCCGGCCAGGTCGTTGACGCCGACCTATTCCGCCAAGATCCCCGCTTGATCACCGGCAACACCGTCGTGATCGGCCATGGCCATGGCGAATGCAGCTATTTCGGCCATCTGCAATGCGGGTCTATCACCGTGGCCGAAGGCGAATACGTGCGTCGTGGCCAGGTTGTCGGTCGTGTGGGCAACAGCGGTCTTAGCCAGGGGCCTCATCTCCATTATCATGTGCAAACCGGGCCGCATCTCTTTGTGGACCAGGGTTTGCCTGTCCAATTCAGCCGGTTTCGCATGACCGGCGATGTGATCGAACGCGGGTTCATCCCGTCCCGTGCCCTTGTTTCCCCTGCCTAGGGCAGGTAGGTCTCTTTCTCTTTTCCTGCGATGAGGTGTTCCTATGGGCAACAATGGTTTACAAGGAGAGCCGGCCGACTTCAATGCCTTTCTGACGGACGAGCTGTGGGAGGACCTGGTCACCCTCGAAGGTACCCCGGTCGAGACCATCACCATCTGGGAAACGTCCATCGTGGACGAAGACCTGGAAGAGGAGGCAGGGGCACCCGTGACCGAAGAGAACCGCATCTTCGTCGATCTCGACCTCTATCTGGCCAACCGCACCCTGCTTGAGCTTTACGGCACCGCCCTCCTCCCCGATGAGCAGTCCGATCCCGTTGTGGGCCTAACGGCCATCTCCGACACGCTCAGCGGTCTGGTCGAAAACGGCCTTTACATCCAGGAGGTGTCGTCGGACGAAGAGGATCGGCTGGTGTTGGTGTTGGCCGACGAGCATGACCACACCTGCCTGCTCTTTGTCACCGGCTGGTCCGAATCCACCTGGGAGACCCTCCCCGACGAAGAAGCCGATACGTAGCCGGGGTTCCGGAGCGATCTCGCTTCTCGGTCCCTCCTGCCTGCGGTCGGTCTGCGTGGGCGGACTAGAGCAAAGGCCGTCCCTGGTCGGAATCGCGGCGTGGGGCTGACGAGCGACCGGTTGTTTTGGCATGGGTCTCGACAACGAGGGTCCAGGTATACAGGACGATGATGACCAGGATGATAACCAGCAATGAGACCATGGTCAGACCTCACTTCGGTAGAAAAGGGATAATTCGGTAAGGATGACGGGACAAAAGCCCAAAAGTTCCGCCGGATCGGTCACACGATCCAGCATAGACGGGTAGGATTAAAAGGGCTTGAATGTCGTCGTTTGTCGTGATGATAGTTTGTTCACGTCCGGCCATGTCGCCGCATGCCGGCGGGGAGGTGCCGGGGGCCGGAAAGCCGCTTCCCGGAACCACTGCGGTCGTGTTGGCATCTCGCCTCGGCTGCGAGTATCATAGAGCCTACCTTGCATACCGACCCTTTGCCCCCTGTGTCCCTCCTTACCCGTCCTCATCCCAAGGAGTTCACCATGCCCGATTCTACCAAAATCCTTCTTTCCGAAGCCGACATCCCTCAGGCCTGGTATAACATCCAACCCGATCTGCCCGGTCCTTTGCCGCCGGTCATTCATCCGGGCACCTTGCGCCCCATCGGTCCCGATGACCTGGCGCCTTTGTTCCCCATGGCCCTGATTGCTCAGGAAGTCAGTCAGGAGCGCTGGATCGAAATTCCCGAACCCGTGCGCGATATCTACCGTCTCTGGCGGCCCACGCCTCTCTTTCGCGCCCGTCGGCTGGAACGCTTCCTGGATACCCCTGCCCATCTGTATTACAAGTACGAGGGAGTCTCCCCGGCCGGTTCGCACAAACCCAATACGGCCGTGGCCCAGGCGTTCTACAACAAGGAGGAGGGGGTCAAGGCTCTGACCACCGAGACCGGTGCCGGGCAGTGGGGTAGCTCCTTGGCCATGGCCTGCAACTTTTTCGATCTTGGCTGTGAAGTGTTCATGGTCAAGGTTTCCTATGAACAGAAGCCCTATCGGCGCAGCATGATGCAGACCTGGGGCGCTGCGGTCTATCCCAGCCCCTCTACCCAAACCGAAGCCGGACGGCGGGTTCTGGCCAGCGATCCGGATTCTCCCGGCTCGTTGGGCATTGCCATCTCCGAGGCCGTGGAGGCAGCAGCCACCAGTGGAGGTCACAAAAAATACTCGCTGGGTTCGGTGCTCAATCACGTGCTCCTGCATCAGACGGTCATCGGCCAGGAAGTCATGAAGCAGATGGAGCTGGCAGGCGAGTATCCCGACATCCTCATCGGATGCGTGGGAGGCGGCTCCAATTTCGGCGGTTTTACCCTGCCTTTTGTGCGGGAAAAGCTGGTCAACGGTCGTCCGACGCGGATCATCGCCGTGGAGCCTACCGCAGCACCCAGCCTGACCAAGGGTAAGTATGTCTACGATTTCGGCGACACCGGCAAGATGACGCCGCTTATCAAAATGTACACCTTGGGCAGCAGCTTCATCCCGGCGCCCATTCATGCCGGTGGGTTGCGTTATCACGGCATGGCGCCCATTGTCTGCTATCTTTACGACCTGGGGGTGATCGAGGCGGTGGCCGTGCCGCAGAACCCCGTCTTCGAGGCGGCCGTGACCTTCGCCCGCTGTGAGGGCATTATGCCGGCGCCGGAGCCCTCCCATGCCATCCGCGTGGCCATTGACGAGGCCCTCAAGTGCAAAGAAAGCGGCGAGAAGAAGGTGATCGTCTTCCACGTTTGCGGTCATGGCCATTTCGATATGGCCGCTTACGATGCCTATTTGGCCGGTAAACTGCCCGATTACGAATATCCGGCCGAAGAGGTGGAGAAGGCTCTGGCCGATCTGCCCGCCGTGAGCTGAGCGTCATCGGGGTCGATCGTTTCATGTCCGCGTTTCCTATTGCCGATCGCAATCGCATCCGTCGCAAACCGCAGCGGGGCTCCTACGAGCGCGACGTGGTGTATGCCATTCTCGACGAGGCCCTCTATTGCCATGTGGGCTTCGTCGAGGATGGCTGGCCCGTTGTCATCCCCATCCTCCATGCCCGCCAAGAGGATACCCTTTTCCTCCACGGCGCCAGGGCGAGTCGGCTGCTTGAGCACGTGGCCGCCGGTCATCCCGTCTGTGTGGCGGCGACTTTGTTGGACGGTCTGGTGTTCGCCCGCGCGGTCTTCAACCATTCGCTGAATTACCGTTCGGCCGTTGTTTTCGGCCATGGTCGGCCGGTAGACGGCGCCGAGAAACGCGAGGCGTTGCGTCTGTTGACCGAGCATATGGCCCGCGGGCGTTGGGACGAAGCCCGCCAACCCACGCCCCAGGAAGAGGCGGCCACCGCCGTCGTGGCCATCAGCATCGAATGGGCCTCGGCCAAAATCCGCAGCGGCCCACCCGGCGACAACGAAGCCGATTATGCGTTGCCCATTTGGGCCGGCGTTGTGCCCGTAGTGCCGCAGTTCCTGGCGCCCGTTCCTGACCCGCGCCTGCCGGCCGATATACCGATACCGCCCAGCCTGCGCGACTATCATCGCGGCCCTCGTCTGCCATGACTTGGGTTCGTTTTGGGCCTGCCGAAACGCCCATCCCCGATGCTGTGCTTCGCACGGCCGATGGGACCCCCCTATCGCCGGCCTTCTTCCGCGGGCAATGCCATCTCCTGCTCTTCGTGGCCCATGACCCGCATTGTTCTGCCTGTCGGGAGGTGCTGGCCGCTTTTGCCGCCCATCGGCACGAGCTGGAGTCGTTAGAAACCACCATGCTGGTCGTGTGGCCGGGTGAGGTACCGAACCCGGTCACACCGACCCCGGCCTGGTATGAAGCCGGCGATGTCCACGGCGCGCTGCGGCGTCGCCTGGAGGGGTTATTCGCCTTCGCCACCGCCGATCGTCTGCTTCTGTTTGTGCTCGACCGCCACGGCGTGCCCTATGCCGCCTGGGTGGCGGAGCCATTGCCCGAAGTGGACCTCCCCCGCGAGACCCTGGCCTGGCTGGAGTATATCGCCATCCAATGCCCGGAGTGAGGGGCGCCCGAGTGGCCCGGCGGGTCACCGGAGGAAGCCTGGATGTTCTGAAAGTCGCGCCGGCGTCGGCCTGTGATGGGTGGCTTCCCCCGGTAAAGCGGTCGTTGCGCCCTCATCCTGTGTTCTGCAGACCGGCGGCAATGCCGTTCACGGAGCTGAGCACGGCCGCCGTCAGCCGTCGTCGCCGTTCGGGGTCGCGTTCGGTCTTCAGCCTGTGTAGCAGCGCGACCTGAATGTAGTTCATAGGATCCACATAGGGATTGCGCACTCTGATGCTGCGGCGCAACACCGGCTCCTTGCTCAACAGGTGATCGGACTCGACCACCAGCAACACCATGCGCTCGGTGCGTCGGAATTCGTCCAAGAGGTCGGTGAAAATGGCGTTGCGCGTCGTTTCATCGGTCAGCTCGGCGTAGAGCGAGGCGATCGCCATATCCGCCTTGGCGAGCCCCATTTGGACATTGTCCAGGATGGTGGTAAAGAAGGGCCACCGGCGATACATGTCGCGCAGCTCGGCCAGCCGTTCGGCATCCTCCCCGCCCCGACACCATGCCTCCAGGGCGGCACCCACGCCGTACCAGGTCGGCAGATTGACGCGCGACTGCGTCCAGGCAAAGACCCAAGGGATCGCCCGCAGGTCGCCGATGTCCTGCGTCGCCTTGCGTCGCGGCGGGCGCGAGCCGATGTTCAGCGCGGCGATGTGGTCGATGGGCGTGGCTTCGTGGAAATAGGTGATAAATTCCGGTTTGGTGACCAACGAGCGGTATTTGCGGAAGGCGATGTCGCTCAGTTGGTTCATGCGCTGCGCCCATACTTCTTCTTGAGGGAAATGAGGCCGTTTGCCTGCCGTGAGGATGACGGCATTGACCAGTTGTTCCAGGTGACGCCGCGCCAACGCCAGGTTGGCGTAGCGGGCGCTGATCACCTCTCCTTGTTCGGTCAGGCGCACGCGGCCCCGGACCGATTCGGGCGGCTGCGCCAGGATGGCACGATTGGCCGGGCCACCGCCGCGGCCCAGCGTGCCCCCGCGACCGTGAAAGAGCGTCAGTTGCACCTTGAATTGGTCGCACACGCGTGCCAGCGTGCGCTGCGCCAGGAACAGCATCCAGTTGGCGCGCAGGTAGCCGCCATCTTTGTTCGAGTCGCTGTAGCCGATCATGACCTGTTGCTTCCAGCCGCGGCGCTCCAGGTGACGGCGGTAGGCAGGGTTTTCAAAAAGCGTTGCCATGATGTGAGGCGCAGCCTCCAGGTCGTTGATCGTCTCAAAGAGCGGCACGATGTCGATGCGCCCCACCAGACCCGCATCCTTGACGAGCAACAGCACCTCCAGCACGTGGCTGACCGACTCGGTCATGCTGATGATGTAGGTCTGTATGGCCTCTTCGTCGATTTCCTCTTTGGCGCGGCGTATGAGGCGGAAGAGCGCCACCGTCTCATTGGTCGGCTCTGAAAAGTGGAGTTGGGCGGTCAGGGGCCGTGGGTTGAGGATTTCCCGCGTGAGGATGCTGACCTTGTCGGCTTCGCTCAAGGCCTGATAGTCGGCGCAGATGGCGTATGTGGCGAAAATTTCGGCCACCGCCTCGCGATGACGCGAAGCGTGTTGCCGGATATCCAGCGTAGCCAGGTGAAAACCGAAGACCTCGACCTGGCGAATCAGGGTCGCCAGCCGACCGCGCGCCAGGCGTTCGCCCTTGTTCGCCAGCAGGCTGCGCTCGATGATGCGCAGGTCGTTCATGAATTCATCCACGTTGCGATAGGCGCGTGGATTGCGCTCGCGGTCGTCCCAAGGACGTTCATTTTCGGCGCGCGTGGCGCGCAGCCGACGGAACATCATGATCAGTTTTTGGCGATACGGCTCCATGCGGAAGCGTTCCAGCACCTCGATCTCTTCTTCGGGCACCAGCTTCAGGTCGGCGGCGATGCTTGCGCGCAGTTCGTCGCTGATGGGGACGCGCGTGATCGCCGGGATCAGGTGCTGGTAGAGTTCGTCGATAGCGATGTTGTATTGCCTCAGCACCGTCTCTTTCATGGCGCGAAGGGCTTCTTCGGTCACGCCGAGCGTTACGTTGGGATTGCCATCGCGATCGCCTCCGATCCAGGAACCATAGCGCAGGAAGGGGGGAATGCGGAATCGGAAGCCCGGATAGACTTCCGTCAGGCTGCGTTCGAGTTCTTCGTAGATTTTGGGGACAAGCTTGAAGATGGTGACCTCGTAAAAATAGAGGCCGGTCCGCACCTCATCCATAACGGTGGGCGGTCGATCGCGTGTCTCGTCGCTTTGCCACAACAGAGCGATATCCTCGCGCAATCGCTCCTTGAGCTCGCGTTCTTCGCCGGGGAGAAGGCCCGGCGTGGTGATCTGTTCGAGCGTGTCCCCGATCGTGCGCAGCTTGTTCAGGATCGTCTGGCGTTTGGTTTCGGTGGGATGCGCCGTGAGGACCGGCATGACGTAGAGATTATCCAGGATGCGCTGGACATCCTCGGCCGAGAATCCTTCCTCGCGCAGGCGGGCGATCGCCTCGTAGAGCGTCTCGCGCATCGGTACACCGGTCATCTGCGCCTTGCGCGCGCGGTCGCGCAGGATCTCGATGCGCTGCTCGTCCTCGGCCAGGTTCACCAATTGGAAATAGGTCGTAAACGCCTTGAGCACGGCCACGGTGCGCGGCAGGTCTTCGATCAGCGAAGCCATCAGGGCCTTGATCGCCTCGCCTGCCGAAGCATCGCCGCCGCGCCAGGCCTTGGCCAGCGCCCGGATTTGCTCCTCCAATTCAAAAACGGCCTGTCCTTCCTGTTCGATGATGGTCTCGCCTAGGATGTCGCCAAGCAGATGGATGTTGGCACTCAATCGCCGTTGTTGTGCTTCGTTCATATCGCTAAGCTTCTTGCGCACATAGAGCCGTGTCGGCTCGCCTATCGAGAGCGTCCGTTACCATAGCCTTTCGTCAACATAACCAGACCAGCAACTGGGCACGCAAGTCTGACACCCGGATATGGGCGAACCGCGCCGATTTCAGAGCATATTGGCAATAGCCCGGCAAGTCAAGGAGCTCGTTGCGACCCCCTGACGAAGGGTGTGCTCCAGACGCTACCCGTCGCCACAGCTCGAGGCCCCTTCTTGCAGACCCCCGCCCCTTGTGCCGGTGGGCAAGGCCCATCGGCGTGCTTTCAACCCTGCCGATGGTTTAACAGATTTCTGGTAAAATGGGCCAAGTAGTCACGGTGCATTAGTCTTACTGTTCTGACCGTTCTGTTCACATAAGGAGAGTGCGGCCATGAAAACCGTCCGAGACTTACTCAACAGCAAAGGCTATGCCATCTGGGCTGTGTCGCCCC
Organism: Caldilineales bacterium; assembly: GCA_037443945.1. GTDB lineage: Bacteria > Chloroflexota > Anaerolineae > J102 > J102 > SSF26. Next base: position 87,040 of record JBBINH010000003.1, on the reverse strand, counting down.
ACCATACCGTGTTCGAGGCTCTGCAGGTGATGGCCGAACACAACATCGGCGCCGTGGTCGTCCTCGAAGGTGAGGAGCTCCTCGGCATCCTCTCGGAACGGGACTACGCCCGCAAGGTCATCCTCCACGGCAAGACCTCGCGCACAACACCGGTCCACGAGATTATGACGCCGCGCGTGATCACGGTGCGACCGGAACAGACCATCGAAGAGTGTATGGCGCTGATGACCGAGCATCACATCCGCCATCTGCCGGTGATGGACAAAGGCAAGCTCATCGGCGTGATCTCCATCGGCGACGTAGTCAAAGCCATCATTTCCGAGCAGGAGTTCGTCATCGGCCAACTGGAAACCTACATTATGGGACGCCGGGTCGCCCTATGAACCGGCCTCGACACCGGTGAGCGAGCAAGGCCGGGGGATGATTTCCACCCTTTCGGCCTGGTCTGACACGGGTGGCGAGGGGTCTCATCGCGCCACGCGATAAGGACCACGCCCGGCTCAGAACGCCGGACCCACTTCGATCACCCTATCGGGTCTCAAGGCTCAACTCACGACGGCGCCCCCGGGTTCGTCCTGAGCCCTTGAGAAAACACAAAAGGCACACGCTTTCATCCTGCAGACGAGCCGCAATGCGCGGGTCGGTATTGACCAGCTCCTTCATCTCCCGGTCGGCCGTGCTAATGGTGAACACCGTCGGTCGGCGGGTCAGATAACGATAATCGATGAGCTGAAAAAGCTTCTCCTCTGCCCAACTGGAGATGGCCTGTCCGCGCAGGTCGTCGAGGATGAGGAGAGGAGCCTGGCGGATCTGCTCGAAACGGACATCAAACGACAGGGTGCTGCCGGGAGCAAACGCTGCGCGCAAGTGGTCGAGCAGCCGCGCCGTGGAGACGAACAGGATCTGCGGCTGAGTCTGACGCACATGATTGGCGATGGCTGCCGCCAAATGGGTCTTGCCCACCCCCGGCTTACCCAGAAAAGCGATCCAACCCTCCGGGCGTTCGGCATAGCCCAGCGCAGCGTCGCGCACGGTCAGCAAGTTCTGGCGTAGCTCCTCGCGACCGGTGCCGGGGATGTGAAAAGTCTCGAACGTCTGGTCGGCATGCAGGTCGAGTTCGTTCAGCTCGCTGAGATGGTCCATATAACCGCCTCCGCGATAGTCGGCGGCCAGGATGCGCATATGGACCACCAGCTCGACATCCAGCAGCCGTGAGCGCAACCGCGGTTCGATGGCCTCGATGGGCCGGTTCGTGGTAATGATCGTGGGCAGGCGGCGCAGATACCGGTGGTTGAGGAGCTGAAAGAGCTTCTCCTGGGCCCAGGGCGTCGGGCTTTCGGCGCCCAGATCGTCCAGGATGAGCAGGGGAGCCTGCTTCAGCCGCTCGAAGACCTCATCGTAGGGTTCCGGACTGGTAGGCGCGTAACTGGCGCGGAGATGGTCGAGCAGGTCGGGGACGAAAACGAAGAGGGCCTCCTCCCCGCGGGCAGTCACCTCATGCGCAATGGCTACGGCGAGGTGGGTTTTGCCCACACCAAAACCGCCGGAGAGGAGGAGCCAGCCATGGGGATAGCGGGCAAAGGCCAGGGCGGCCTCATAGGCGGCGCGCAGGGTACGCTGACGCTCTGGGGTCAGACCCACACCGTCCGGCCGGAAGCGGTCGAAGGTCATTTCATCCAACATGACGGCCGTGCCGAGGGCATTGATCTGCCGACGGCGCACCTGTTCCAGGCGCGGCCGGGCACAGGCGCAGACAAAGGCCCGACCGAAATCGGGATGACCGACCTCGACCGCTTTGTAGTAGAATCCCTTGCCTCCACAGACGGGACAGGCGGGATGGTCCGGATCATCCGGATTATTCGAGGATGAAAGGGGTGGCCTCATCGGAGTCTCCTGCCCTAACGGCGTCAGAACCTGGGGCAAGAGCTCGGCCAGTTTGCGCGGGTGTGTCTTTTCCATGTTCGGCCCAATGACGGAGAAGGCTCTGAATGTAAGCCCAACTGCGCTTATTGCGCTCGACGGCCAGGCTAAACGCATCGCGCAGCCAGTTCTCAGGATAATCGCGCTCGGCCTGGCGCAACTTTTCCGCCAGCAGCGGCGTGATCATGCCGATGTTCTGCTCATAGAGGAGAAAAATATTCGGTCGCTCCTTTTCCAAACCGATGACCACATCGTCAATGTCGTGGCCCAGACCGCCGAATTCCCCACGACGCAGGCGGGCGATGCCTTCGCGCCCCTTGGGTGAATTGAGAAAATACCAGATCTCCTCGCGTTCCCGACGTTTGACCGTGATGGCGAGCAAAACCCCCCGCTGCGCAGCACGGGCAAACGCCCGTTGCGCCGTCTCGGTTCGCGCTTCCTCCGGCCCCGAAAGCCCGGATAGGAAGACCCAATCGGTCAACACATCGTCCAGGCGCACGTAACGCACATCGCCTTCGCCCTGGCTCAACCGCCAAAAGGCGTACAACACGGCCTTGAGCTCATCCAGGTCGTCGATGAGCGGCAGCACTTCGGCGAAAAACTCATTGGGAATAGGCGTAAAACGCGTTTTTCCGGCCGTGAATCCCGAAAATCCGCGTAAAACATCGCTCATTAGCCAACCCTCATCTCTTCCCTAACTATCGCCAAATCATCAAAATGGGTAAATTCTTTATTGAAATAAAGGTCAACGCTGCCTGTAGGACCGTGGCGATGTTTGGCGACAATGATTTCGGCGATGTTCTTGCGTTCGCTCTCTTCTTTGTATTGGTCTTCGCGATAGACGAACATCACCACATCGGCATCTTGCTCGATGCTGCCGCTTTCCCGCAGATCGCTCAATTGGGGGCGCTTGTCGGCCCTGGTCTCGACCTGACGGCTGAGCTGGGAAATGGCGATGACGGGGACATCGAGTTCCCGGGCCAGTTGCTTGAGCGAGCGCGAAATAAGGCTGATTTCCTGCACGCGGTTCTCCACGCGCGTGCCGGCGTGCATGAGCTGCATGTAATCGACAATGAGGAGGTCCAACCCGTACTCGGAATCGAGCCGACGGGCCTTGGTGCGCAGCTCGAAGGGGGAGATGGCGGCGCTGTCGTCGATAAAGATGGCGCAATCGCTGAGCACGGTGGCGGCATCGGCGATGCGTTCCCATTCCTCGTCACGGATATGTCCCAGGCGCAGGCGATGGGAGTCAATGCGGGTCTCCTGGGCTAACAAACGTTGCACAAGCTGTTCGCTGCTCATCTCCAGGCTAAAGATGGCCACACGCGCGCCATGGCGTTTGGCGGCGTTGAGCGCAATGGTCAGGGCCAAACTGGTTTTGCCTACGCCCGGCCGGGCGGCGACGACGATGAGATCGGATTTTTGCAGCCCGCCCAGCATCTTATCCAGCAGGTTAAAACCGGTGGGGATGCCGTAGAATCGCCCACGCCGGCGATGCAGCTCATCGAGTTCATCGAGGACGACCCGCATAATGCTGCGCAAGGGACGCAAGTCGCGCTGGATACGGCGCTCGGAGATGCTGAAGATGAGCTGTTCGGCCCTATCCACAATCGTCTCGACATCCTGGCCTTCGTCGTAGGCCATACGGGCGATCTGGCCGGCGGCGGTGATGAGCTGGCGCAGGGTCGAGGTGCGCTGCACGATCTCGGCATATGTGGTGGCGTGGACCGCCGAAGGCACGGCGTTGATCAACGAACTGAGATAGACCTCCCCCCCGACATCCGCCAATTGGCCGCGTCGTTCCAATTCATCGCTCACGGTGAGGAAATCCACCGGTTGGCGCTGATCGTGGAGATGACGGATGGCATCGTAAATCCAGCCGTGGCGCTGCAGATAAAAATCCTCCGGCGACACCATCGTGGCCACCTGAACGATGGTGTCAGGATCGATAAGCAAGCTGCCAAGCAGGGCTTCCTCGGCAGCAATGTTGCTGGGAACGGTTTTATCGGGCGAAGTGCTCATGATCGAGCCAAACGCAGATCATCCCTTTGGCGGACAAACCCTGAGCGTCGGGTCTTGTCCGTGACGGCTCTAGGGTAATTCTCAATACGCACCTCACCCTGAAGGGTAAGTGCTAAAAAGGCCACAGCGCTTGCCACCCCAAAAGCCGAACGCCGGGACGAAAGCAGCACCAGACCGGGCTCAATCGGCGATGGATACCCCGGCTACGCCTATCGGCAGCCGTTCGACAACGGCCGTCTGCAGCCACGAGACGGATGTCGGTTTAGGGGTTCGGGGTCGGCCCAGTCCCCAAATCGTCGAGATCGAGTTCTTCGATGAAATCGGCGAAAGCGCTCAGGTCCTCGCCGGCGACCTCGGGTTCTTCTTCCACACCTTCCAGGATGCTGGGGCTCACGTCTTCATCCGGCAACCGGCTGGCCTCGTTCATCACCTTCTCGCTGACGTAGAGGGGCACCTCGGCCCGCACGGCCAGGGCAATGGCATCGCTGGGGCGAGAATCGATCCGAATCTCCCGTTCGTTGTATTCGAGGACGATCTGGGCATAGAACACATCGGCCCGCAGGTCATTGACGACGACGTACTGTACCTCGGCGCCCAGGGTGCGGAGGATACGTACCAGCAGATCGTGGGTAAGCGGCCGTTCGACCTGCACCCCTTGCAGGCGCAGGGTGATCGCATCCGCCTCCGGCGCACCAATCCAGATCGGCAGATAGCGCTGCGAACCTTTTTCGCGCAGGACGACCACGCGATGCTGGGTCATGAGGCTGATGCGAACGCTGTCTATGGTGACTTCGATCATAGCTTGGGCCCTCCAGAAGGCTAAGATAAAGACGTCATCGCCGGTGCGGGCGATGGCAGGATCGTCATGGTGTCATTATATGCCGACCGGGGTCGGGCGTCAAAACCGCCCGACTCGGTTCCGGAGTGTGTTGGCGCAAGAGGGGCAGGCATAACGTTCAAACGTTCTCACCAACAAAAGATAGAACCGAGGCAACCGCCCGGAAGGGATAGCCGGTCCTGTCCTGCGGCCAGGCACCATGCCGGTTCGCGCTGCTTTTCGCGAACGGTGCCTCTGGGTATATACTCGACGACGATGGATCCTGTTGACTCCGCTGCGGCCGTGTCCGCACGACGACGCACCCGGCGTCTGGTTTTCTTGCTGGCAATGTTGGCCGCCGGCCTGTTGTGCGTGGGCATCGCTTCGCTGGGTTACGGTTTGTTTCTGGCCCGCCGGCAGGCGGCCTTGCCCCCACCCGACGTCAATCCCTGGGATAGGCTAGACCCGGCACGCATTTTGGCCGGGCCGGCCGTCGCGACCCTGGCGGGTCGCGATCGGGAACAGCTCTATCGGCTGGCCCTGGCTGCCGAGGCGCTGGATACGGTCGTCGCCGAGGCGATCACGGCTGCCGATATGGCCGATGGCCAACGCATCGGCTGGCTGACCGTGTTGGCGCGGCGTTATGCCCTGACCGGTGAACGGCAGCAGGCGGCCATGCTCTATCAACTGGCGGCCGACCTGGCCCTCCTGGCACCTAACCTGGGCGATCGCGCGCGCGCCGAAGCCCTCCTGGCCGTAGCCGAGGGCTGGATCCTCCTGGAGGAACCCGCGCGCGGCCGCGAGGTGCTGGCGCAAGTGCTTCTGCTGGCCCAGGCCGGTCGCTACCTGGAACCTTCGGTGCGCAGGCATCTTCTCGAGGATGCTGCCCGACTTTATGAGCAGATGGGCGACGCCGTCACAGCACGCACCACGCGCAGCCTGCCCGCCGATCAACCGGGCCAGCCCTTCACCCCCCTGCCCGATCCCCTGCTCACCTTATGGGAAGCAGGCCCACTCCCCTATCCCGACACCCTGACCCGCGCCATTGCCGCTCGCCAGACGACAGCCGAGGCCTTTATCGCCACCTGGAACGAACGCGGGGCCCAGGTCGCACCCGGCAGCCTGGCCGCCCTGGGCGAAGCCTTGATCAACGAGGACCTCCTGCGCAGGGCCTACTACACCGACCGTCTCGGCAATAACAGCCTGTCCCCCTTAGAGCAGGCCCGCACGGCCTGGGATCAGGCCCAATGGCTGGCGCTGAAGCACCGCGCGGCTGCCGATCGGTACGGCGTCACCCTGGTCCCGAATTGGAAGGCCGAGCTGCCGGCCATTCGCACCCTCACCCGCGAAGCCTTTGCCCAAACCCTCACCCTGACCCAAGATTACGTGCAAACCCTGCCGGCCGCTCAACGCGGGCCGGCGCTGTACCATGCTTATGCCCATGGCCTGATCTGGGCGCGCTTGGGTCTTTATCCCGATGCCGACCTGGTCTTTTTAGCCAATGCCTTCAACGACGCCCTTGTCGCCTGGCAAGAAGTCGGTGGGCCCCTTACCGTGGCCGTCATCGGCCAGGACAACATCGTCCGCTTCCACCTGATGGACACGAAGCCGGCGGCCACCCCCTGAACCGTCTCGCCTATGGCGACCCTCTATCTGGTGGCTACCCCCATCGGGAATCTCGAAGACATCACCCGGCGGGCGCAGCGCGTGCTCTCCGAGGTTGCGCTCGTGGCGGCCGAGGATACCCGGCACAGCGGTTTATTGCTCCGCCATCTGGGTCTGCACAAGCCCTTGCTCAGCCTGCACGAGCACAACGAAGCGGCCCGTATTCCCGCTATTCTGGCCGCACTGGACCGGGGAGAGGATGTCGCCCTCATCAGCGATGCCGGCACGCCCGGCCTCTCCGATCCCGGCTATCGGTTGGTGCGGGCGGTGTGGGAGGCAGGTCATCGGGTGGTGCCTGTTCCCGGTGCCAGCGCCCTGCTGGCGGCCTTGGTGGCTTCCGGTCTGCCTACGGATCGCTTTCTCTTTCTCGGTTTTCCCCCGCGCAAGGCCGCCGCGCGTGTGGCGCTCCTGCGCGAAGTGTGCACCGAGCCGGGCACGCTCGTCTTCTTCGAGGCCCCGACACGCCTGCCGGCCTTGCTGCGCGACATGCTCACCGTCTTCGGTCCGGAACGGCCGGTTGTGGTCGCGCGCGAGCTGACCAAAATCCACGAGACCTTCTGGCGGGGCACGGCGGCAGCCGCCGTTGCTGCCTTTGCCGAACCCCCCCCCGGCGAGATCGTCGTTCTGGTGGGGGGAGCTCCGGCCGAGGCGAGGATGCCATCCCCGGCTGCGCCGGAGGTCGAGGCCGTCCTGCATGGCTTGATGGCCGGGGGGATGACGGCCTCCGAAGCCGCCCGACGGCTGGCCCGGCTCACCGGTCTGTCGCGACGCGAACTGTATCGCCTAGTCCAGAAGGACTCCCAGGCCAACGAGCGTGGGAACGGGTAAGGCAGGCTCTGCGGCCTGTCTGCGAAGCCCGGCATCACCGTCCTGCGGGCCTGGGGTCAGGGGATAGCCCGTCGCCAGAGGGGCAACCAGATCGGCAGACTGGAAAGGCGATAGATGGCGCCATCCCGCGTGTTGGTGTACAGGCTGCCGTCAGGGCCGGTAACGACATCGAGGGTGCACCCTGCCGGGGCGATGTCGTAAGCCGTTACCGCCGTGATCCGGGTGCGGGTTTCGTCGATCGCCAGATGATACAGGTACCCCGTCCGCCAGGCGCACATAAAGAGGTCGCCATGCCAGCCGGGCAGGGTATTGCCGTGGTAAAAGGCGATACCGGTCGGAGCAATCGGTTGGCTCCAGCTCCACAGGGGAGGGATATAGGCCGGGCCGGGGTCAATGCATTCAAAATAGCTGGGGCTGCTGAGAGGCCAGCCGTAGTTGCCCCCGCGCACGATGCGGTTGATCTCATCGCCGCAACCGGGGCCGTTGTCGCTGAGCCACAGCTCGCCGGTAAAGGGGTCAAAGGTCAGGCCGAAGGGGTTGCGCAGGCCCAGGGCCCAGATCCGGTCATCGTTGGGACCGTCGCCGTCGTAGAAGGGGTTGTCGGCTAGGCCTGCACCGGTCATCGGATCGACGCGCAGGACCTTGCCCTGGGGTACGGTCAGATCCTGGGCCATGGCGCCGATGCAGTTCTCGCCCAGCGCAATGTAGAGCATGCCGTCCGGTCCGAAAACGAGTTTGCCCCCGTTGTGGTCGATGCATCCGTCGGCGGGTGCCGGCGCCTCCAGAAGGAGATAGGGATCGGAAGCAACGCCGTTCTCGTAGCGAAAGCGGAGATAGCGATTGCTTAGAGGGTTGTCCTGGGTGTATTGGATATAAATCCAGGGCTCTTGCGGATAGCGGGGATGGAGGGCCATACCCAACATGAGCCCGTCCCGGCGGGTGACTCCGGGGACGGGGACCCGGGCATGGAGAGACCCGTCGGGGTTGTAGATGAAAACGGCGAGGTTGCGTCGGTCGCCGTAATAAAGCCGGCCGTCAGGCCCCCAGATCAGGGTGATGGGTACCTCGACGTTCGGGATGAAGGTCTCCACGCGGATCCCAGGCGGCGGGGGAACGGGTGTGGCCTCAACGGCGACGTCGATCCCCGATGTCGGCGTAGCGATGTCGGCGCGAGTGTCGAGACGGGCGGCAAAGGCCAGCCCTACTCCCAGGAGACCGACCCAACCGATCAACAGGGTCAAGAGGAACGGGCGGCACAGTTTGCGCGTGCGGTGTTTCATCGGAATGTCTCCCTATGGTTGCGATCTCAAAAATGAATCGGGGCAGGTATGGCTCATGCGCCAAGAACAGGCGTTGCCAAAACCGGCCTAGGGGCAAACCCATGCCGGAGCCATTGTATGCCTGTTCGTCGCCCTGTGCCAGTCCGGCGAGGCCTCTTGTTCATGGTTCCATAACGCCCCGGCGCTGCCGAGACCGGGTAAGCGGAAACAGCGGCGACCGGGGTCACGGCGAAACGGGGTGGGCGTGGCATAGGCGGGGGGAGGGTTCCGTACCCGCCACCGTGCCTTGAACCTGATGGATGGCAGGCATTGCCCCATGCCCTCCGTCGGTTCTATAATCCCTCGACACAGGTGGGCGAGGATCGGCGCCTGGCCCGCCTCTGTATCATCCCGTTGCGATGGTTCGACCCCATGCCTTCTGATGCCCCTGCGATTGCAGGCGCGCCCCTGCCCGCAGATGAGAAGATCGCCTCCAAGACCGGGCTCGGGTTGGCGCTGATCCTGCTGAGCCACCTCATCCTGTCCGCCTGGTATAGCGTGGTCATCCCGGCCTGGGAGGCCCATGACGAGTGGCCCCACTATCGCTATGCCGCTTATATCGCCGAAACCGGTCGTTTACCCGATCCCAGCCGTCGTCTGACCCAGGAATTTGCCTACGATGAGGCGACGCAGCCGCCTCTGTATTATCTTCTGGCGGCCATCCCTATGCTGTTCGTGGATACCGAACCCGCCTATCGGCCTGTTGTAAACCCCTTTGCCGGCCGCGGCACCGGTGAGGGCGGCGTCAATATGGTGGTGCACGACTGGGAAGCCGAAAGCTGGCCCTGGCGAGGCGTTTTTCTGGCCTTGCATATGGGGCGGTTTGTCTCCGTGTTGATCGGCACGGTCGGCCTGTGGTTTACCTGGCGGGTGGCGCGTTTGCTCAGCCCGACGGCGCCGAATGTGGCCCTGGCCGCCACGGCCATCCAGGCCTGGACGCCCCAGTATGTCTTTCTGGGCGCCGTCATGACCAACGACATCCTGTTCATCGTCGTGGCCACAGCCCTGCTGGAGGCCTTGCTGCGGCTGGTGCGGGAGGGTCCTATCCTGCGTAGGGTGGCCGTTGTGGGCCTATGGCTGGCCCTGACCCTCCTGACCAAGTATCTGGCCCTGGCCTTGGTGCCCGCCGTGCTTGTGGCCGTTTTGCTGGCCTGGCGGCGCCGGCGCGGCGCGGCCTCGTCGCTTTGGCGCGGGCTGGCGGTGATGATGCTGCCCCTCCTTCTGTTGGTCGGCCTCTGGCTGGCGCGCAATGTCTTGTGGATCGGTCGTCCGCTCCCGCGCGACCCGGTTTCTCAGGATGTGCTCTGGCAGAGTCTCAGGACAGGCCAACTGCCGGCTCTCGATGTGACTGCCGTGCCGGCGGCCCTTGCCTATGGGTTGCGAACGTATTGGGTCTCGTTCGGATGGGGCAATGTCGGCGCGCCGGTCTGGGTCGATTGGATCTGGCTGGGACTGATCGGGGTGGCCGTACCGGGCCTGGTTTGGTGGTGGCGGCGGACGAAACCCGGCCTGGTCTTGCCGGCGCTTGCCTTCGTTGCGGGAGGCTTTGTTTTGGCCCTGCCCCTGCTACGGGCCCTGCTCCACGAGACCACCTTCCTACCGGGACGTTATGTCCTATCCACTCTGCCCGTGGTGGCCTGGATGCTGGCCCAGGGCTGGGCGGCATGGGGTGGCCGTCTGTCGGTTCTGACCCTCGCCCCTTTGTCCCTGTGGCCTTTGGCGCTCACCGTGGCCCTGGTCCCCTGGTTGTTGCGACCTGCCTATGCCCCGCCACCGAGCCTGACCGCCGCCGAGGTGGCATCGAGTCCCGGCGAAGCGGTCGATATCCGCTTCGGCGGGCTGGCACGCTTGCTTCGTATCGATCTCGGCCCGCAACCGCTGGCCGTCGTCGGACGTGGGCTGGCCGTGACCCTGACCTGGGAGGTTCTGGCCCGCAGTCAAGAGCCTTACATTCTGGCCATTCATCTGCTGGGCGCGGGCGATCTCAGCTACGGCAGTTACACGGCTTATCCCGGCAACGGCAATGCGGCCACCAACGTCTGGCAGCCCGGCACCCGCTTTCGCGAAACCTATTGGTTGCCCGTGGTGGCCGGGGGCACAACCCCAACGGCGGGGCGTCTCCAGATCGCTTTCTTCCGACGGCAGGAGGGTACCGATGACATCGTCTACTTGCCCGTCTATGATGCTGCCGATCGCCCCTTGGGCAGGCACGCTCATCTGGGGGCATTGCGTATCGAACGAACTCCCCTGCCGACTTTGGCGACGCCATCCCCACCTGTGGTACGCTTTGGCGAGGTCATTGCCTTGATCGATACCGACTTTCCCCGCTCTGCGCTACGCCCCGGTTGGGCATTGCCCATCGTCCTCCATTGGCAGACCCTGACCGCCGTTTCCGAACCCCTTCATGTCAGCGTGCAGCTCCTTGATGCCGAGGGACGTTGGCGGGCCGGTGCCGATGGTCCGGTTTCGCCCCATTTGCCCTCGCACCTGTGGCGAAACGGCGACCGGTTGACCACCGTGCGCTGGATCGAATGCCCTGCCGATCTGCCCCCAGGCCGCTATCGACTTATTGTCGTTCTTTACCGGCTCCGCGACCTCGGACGGCTCGAGGCCATAACGCCCGACGGTTCCATTCTGCCCGACGGCGCCTGGCCCTTAGGCCAGGTCATCGTCGAGACGGACGCTTGAGCGGCAGACTCACGCTGAGGTTTTCAGCCGGACACGGAGCGATGCCATGGATCGACCTGTTATCCTCTCCCGCTACCTGCGTCTCTTGCGCCAACACTGGCCTCTCATTTTGGTCCCAACGTTCGTGGCCCTGGGCCTGGCCGTCCTCGTCGGTGTGCGCACGCCTGTCGCCTACCGGGCCACGGCCACGCTGATCGTACCCAACCAGCAACTGGCCTGGAAATGGGAAAACAAACTCAGCGACATCATCGACACCCGCTTTGACTGGCGTGGGGAGGTCATGGCTCTGATCGACACGGACGACATGGCCGAGCGGGCCCTGGCCAAAGTCCAGGGGGAGCTGGAACGGCCGCTCACTGCGGCGATGTTGCGGAAGGCCACCCAGACACGGCGGGGGTCGGGAAGTTTGATCGAACTCAGCGTCACGGCGGCAACACCGCATGATGCCATGGTGCTGGCGAACGCCATGGCCGCCGCCATCCCCGAGGCCATGGCCGATTATTATGGGGGCAATTTCCAGGCCAATCAAGAGGCTTTAGATGCCGCTCTGGCCGAATTCCGTCGCTGGGACGAGAAGCTACGTGAGTTCCGCAGTCGCACCGGTATCGGCCTGGGCCTGAGCGGCGACCTGGCGGCAGCCCGCGGTGATGCGTTGTTCGGCGCCTACAGCACCGTCAAACAGGAACTGGTGATCAAGAACTCGGACCGGGCTGCCCTGCAAAACGCCGTTGACCGTCTCGATCGGGTGCTTCGGGCTCTGGCCGACGAAGGCGAAAGGGCCTCTCTGGCCCTGGCCGATGTGCCCGAACTGGCCCGTTACGGGGTCAGCTACGAGGAGCTGCGGCAACTGGCCGCCACCGATCCGGCCGCCCTGCGTGCCCGTCTCCAGGCCCTGCACGCGCAGATGAGCGCCGATCTCGAAGTGCTGACGGCCGATGCCGTCGCCCGTCAAGGGGTCGAGGCTCAGCTCACTCAGGAATGGGAGGAGATTTTGCGCCAACGTGGCAACTGGTTGGAATCGGTGAAGGCGCTGGAGGGTCGGGCCATTGAGTTACAGATGAAGCGGATCATCGAAGGAGACCGGGTGAAGTTGGTGGATGCGGCGACGTTGCCGCAACGGCCGGCACGACCCAATTGGCCTTTGTACCTGGGCCTGGCCGGGACGGCGGGGCTCTTGCTCGGCCTGTTGCTGGCCGTGATCGCCGTCTATTGGCGTGGGGACGAGACCGCACGCGCGCATGGCTGAGGACGATGACGCAGCCGTCGGCGCCGTCCGACCGACCGGGTGGCTTTCCTGGCCGTTGGTTTGGGTGCTTTCTCTGGCGTTGGCAGGCGGCACGGGATGGCTATGGGTAGGGCGCACGGCCCCCTGGGATGCACCCGACGAACCGGGGCATTATCTCTACGCGGCCTGGCTGTCCACCCGGCCGTGGTCCGAATGGTGGCGGCGGCCGGGTCAGGGCTTCGCTGCTCCGGACCTGGAGGCTTCCATCCTGGCCAGCCTGGCCGCCCACGGTTGGTGGCGACGGCAGGGTCGGACCATGCCCGACCCTCTGCCCACCCGTTTCGCCGAGGATCCGGTGCTGGCGGCCAGCGGGATCCAGGCCGTCGATGAGCCGCTGCTGTTTTATCTGCTGCCCGCTTTGCTCCTGCGCCGCCACGGTCTGAGCGGTGATCCGGCGGCCGTGTTGCCGTGGTTGCGAGGGTGGTCGCTGAGCTTGCGCCTGACGGCCGTGGTGGTGGCGTTGCTCCTGGCCCACCACCTGTGGCCGCAACGGCCCGAACGGGGGTTAGGCCTGAGTTTGTGGCCGGGTTTGCTACCGATGGCGGGTTTCATCGGCAGCAGTTTCTCGAACGACAGTTTGGCCATGGCCTGGGGCGCGGTCGGTTTTGCCCTGCTGGTTGCCCACCCACCGGCGCGAACCCGACGCTTTGCCCTCACCGCCGCCTGGATCCTGGCCGGTCCGCTCGTGGCCGATGTAAGCCTGCTTTACCTGGTCGGTTTGTTGGGCTGTGTCTTGATGGGAGCCTGGCGGTACCGACGGGTGGCGTTGTTCGGCCTCGTGCTGCCGGCTGTGCTCAGCCTCTTGCCGGTGCCATCGTGGGCCGCGGGCTGGCGTCGCGAGCCGGCGTTGGCGCGCAGCCGCTGGGGACCGGCCCTAGCGCCGACGGCAACGATGTGGCAGTATCTGGATCCCAAGCAGGTTTTGGTGTTGCGCGGGCAGCCGTTGACCCTCGAGGTCGTGGCCGTCCCGCCCACATCGTCGGGTCGGCTGCGGCTGCGGCTGGTCGAGGATGGGCACGAACACATAGCCCTATGCGAACTCGGTCCCGACGTGAGCTGTCGTCTGGCTTTGCATCTCGCCGCGACGGCCACATCGCTGCGCGTGGAGATCGAGACCGTCGAGGATGGAGCCACACCGACCCTCCCGCGGGTGCGGCTGCACCTGCTGGACGCCATCGGGCGCGACCATCTCTTCAACGGCAGTGGCCTTCTGTCCGACCGTCTGGGCAGTCCCGTGTGGACCTGGTTGGAGCGGCGTCTGCCCCTGCCGGCAGGATTTTTTGCCCGTGCCCTGGCGCCGTCGGCCTGGGATACGCCGGCGCTGTTTCGTTATCTGGTCTTTATCGCCTTTACCTGGCTCAGTTTTTGGGGCTATTTCGGCTGGCTGAGCCGGCCACTGCCCTGGCCGGCCTATGGGCTGGCCGGGGTGCTCACGTTCGTGGCGATCGGGGGCCTGGTCCGACGGGGTCTGGCCGCCTTGCACCGGTATCGTCATGGCCTGACTACGCCCGCCGATCGGTTGTTGGCCCTGGCGCTGACGGCCATGGCTCTGCTGTTGATGCAGGTTTGGTTGCCCATGCTCGGTCAGAGCTGGCAACCGCAGGGGCGCTATCTGTTTCCGGGCCTGTTGCCGATAGGCTGTTTGGTGGTCCTGGGGAGCGAGGCGGCGTTGCCGCCCGTTTGGCGACGACGGTTGCCGTGGTTGTTGCTGATGGCTTTGCTGACGCTTCAGGCCGTGGCGCTATAGCCTCGCCGGGCACGTCGGGATGGCGACCGCCGTTTGAACGATTGAACGTTTGAACGTTCCAACGTTTCAACGTTTGACCGCTTCAGATATCGCTTCCGGTCCCAGACGGTCTATTCAGCTTCTGACCTGAAAAACCATTGACTTGGGCTAGGAGTGGGTTTATAATCCCGGCAAGCAAGGCGTGTGGCTCACCGCGCTTCGTCATTGGGTGAGCCCTTAGCTCGCTGCGTTCGCCTCGGTCGCAGCGGCTGAGCTCGGAGCCGTTAGGCGGTTCTACAGCGCGCTGTGGCTACGGTAAGGTATTTCAGAGCGAAAAACGAGGGGAAAGAAGTGAGGACCCTCTGTGCCTACTGCTTTATGAGTTGGACCCTACCGTTTCTAGTTTTACTCCTATGACTGTGGCGAGCTACGCCATATGCATGGAGATCGGGAAGATAAGCGTGCCAAGTTCTGGCTTGACCCTGACGTGTCGCTGGCTGAAAATCATGGCTTCAGTCGCCAAGAGCTACGCGATATCGCACGGATTATGAGAGAAAATCTGAAGAGGTTGAGAAATGAATGGGACGCCTTTTGCCGTGGTTACACTGACACTCCCTAGGGTGGTCAATGTAACAGTGACCGATGATACATTGTCAGTGGATTGAAGATGGACGCACGATTTCCGTGCCCATCGGCTGGTATCCGCGTCTGGCGTACGGAACGCCAGCTGAGCGTGCCAATTTTGAGATAAGCGGCGCAGGTTATGGCATCCATTGGCCCGATCTCGATGAAGACATCGGTATTGAGGGATTACTGCTGGGCAAAAAATCCACGGAAAGTCCTGCCTCATTCCAGCGATGGCTTGAGCGGCGGAAACAGAGGCTACAGCCAGATGCCGCCTAACCTACGGCTGAAGCCAACCTCGCTGCGCTCGGCAGCTCAGCCGCCGCCTCGTTAGGCGGCTTTGACAAAAATGTGTGGTTAGCCGTACTCATATGAACAGGGTCGCCTTTCTTTGCTTGATGATGAGCTTGCTTCTCTCAGCCTGTGCGAGTAACGGTACGACTCTGGAATATCAAGCCGACAACACAAACCCAGCACCCTGGCAGGCAGTGACGCCAACGTTGACCAGTGTAACGCCACATCTGGCCTTGGAAATGCTTCGGAATGCGGAGTATCACTCAGAAATTGCGAAAACTTTCCGGCTGGTCGACGGCGTCTATTACTTGACGCCAATGCCCGGGGAGTCGCCTGATGATTGGTATATCAGGATTGACGAACCAATGGCTTTCGGGGATATTAACGCCGATGAACTTGAAGACGCAGTGGTCACTTTGAAGAGCCGCAGCGGCGGCACCGGCGTAATCCGTTGTTTGGCTGCGGTTGTGAATCAGAATGGACAACCCTATAATGCTGCAACCAGATGTCTGGGTGATCGGGAACGAGTGGAATCACTCACCATCCAGGCGGGAACAATAATCGTAGAAGTCCTGACCCACGGACCCAGCGATGGCTCCTGCTGCCCCAGTCTGAGGGCAATACGGAAATATAGGCTTGCAGAAGATGAATTGATTCAAGTAAGCGAGTGAAGCCATGATGCCGCCTAACCTGCGGTTGGAGCCGACCGCGCTTCGCGCCGCCACCCGGCTGGCAAAACCCGGTCCACTTGCGTTCGTGCGGCGGCTTAACCGTCCCGTTAGGTGCTTGGTAACTCAACACAAAATCTAATCCCAGTCACAAAGGAGAAATCACTATGACACAAGAAGTCAAACCATTCATTTTTCGTGTCTCTCGGTCAGATTATCTGGCTTTGCTCGGAATCTTGGTTCCAGTCGTATCCTTAATCATGTATACCTGAGTTGCTTATTTTGGCTACTTTCCCGGTTTTCGTGAGCGTGACTCCATTTAAGGCACTGAAGGCGTACCTCTTTTTATCTTTTCATAATCGGACTCATTTTTGGAATATCTCTCGCAATTTGGCGTGTTCATTCTATTCAACACATGTTTGCAATAGGCGTTGAAGTGATTGATAAAATCACAAACATATCATTCTACAAGGACAGGGAAAGGGTTGAAAATTCGTATACCTAGCAGGGTCAAAACTATTCCGGTGCAAATGCCGTCTTCAAGACAAGTGAGAGTTCGAGATAAAAATAACCCAAGTTGCCACTATGCCGGGGGCAGGCCATGGAGGGCGGCTGCCAGGACGAACAGCACGACGTTGTGCGCAAAGCCTTGCGGTGTGATGGCTGAACGTTTGGACGTTTGAACGTTTGCTCGCCCGGCCGGTGGAAAAAGGGGTCAAAAACAGCAACCTCCGTGTCGCCCTTCCGGCATTTGACCGTCCCTTCTCGCGCTGGTATCCTCAAACCGGAGAACAAACGTGGTGATCTCACCTGAGAAGCTGGCGGCGTACAAGCAAGCGGCTCGTGCTCGTGAGAGCAGGCGGCAACAAAAAGCAAATGAACGTCAGGAGGAAGCCTGGACGGTGGCTCGGCAGGCAGCGCAAATCTTGAAGGACAAGTTCGGCGCTACACGAGTCATCGCCTTCGGCTCCCTGGCGCACGGTGCCTGGTTTCACGCGCGCTCTGATATCGATCTGGCGGCTGTTGATCGCCGTTGAACTGGATGGTGATACCCTGGGTGGCAATGCCTGGCACGCCTAGCTCCTGCGACAGATGAGTGACGCCGCCTTCTTCCCCTCTCCTCTGAATGCGCCTGGGCGCGGCGCATGGCTTCCCATTGCGCCGTACAGGGCGGCGTAGTATGCACCCGTCTTGGGGTCACGCCATCCGCTGGCGCAGCAAGCAGCCAAGTACCTGCTCGGCCTGGGCCAGGATCTGCTGTCGCCGTCGCATCTCGCTCTGTTAGTAGGTCAGTAACCAGTCGACCGTGCTCTGTTTGTTCCGTGGGAGAGCAGATGGCAGATGATGGATATACTCAGAGCATTGAGCCGTTCACCATGAACCAATACGTGCCGCCCAACCTCTCGCTCCAGCCAACTGCTCCCTCGACTCGCTTCGCCGCCTTGGTCGCAGCGGCTGAGCGGCAACCCGTTCGGCGGCTATGACTGCCGCAGGAAGACGCGAGCGATGAAACGTGTGTGGATCGTGTTCTTGCTGGTCAACCTGATGTTATCGGCCTGCGCGCCAACATCGGCGCCCGGCGCGGCGCCGCTCACCCTGCACCATCGCTGAGGACAGGGCCGCATAGGCCCAGCGCTACGCTACCCTTGCCACGTCTCTGCCCCCTTGAATGGGCAGAGCCCTGGGCGAGCGGAAGAGCCCTCAGCCGTACACGGCCGGATTGGCGCAGTGGGGCAATCGCTCACCGGCCAGACCCGCCAGCAGATTGTCCACGGCCATTGCGGCCATGCGCCGTCGCGCCGACAGACTGGCGCTGCCGATATGAGGCAGCACGACCACGTTGGGCAAACTCAGCAGAGGATGATCGGCCGGCAGGGGTTCCGGAGTGGTCACATCCAGCCCGGCAGCCGCAATCCGGCCTGTGCGCAGAGCCTGCTCCAGGGCCTCCTGGTCCACCACGCCCCCACGAGCCGTGTTGATGAGAATGGCCGTCGGCTTCATCTGCGCCAGAGCAGCGGCATCGATGAGATGATGGGTGGCCGGCGAATAGGGACAATGGAGGGTGATAAAGTCGCTCTCGGCCAGCAAGGTCTCCCAGGGCACCCAGGTGGCCCCGACCTCGGCCGCCCAAGGACTGGGGCGGGGGTTGTGATAGAGCAGACGGACGTTGAAGCCTTGCAGTCGGCGCGCCACGGCCGCACCGATGCGGCCCAAACCGACAATGCCCACGGTGCTGCCGTACACATCGGGGCCGACCCAGCCCATGGGATCCCAGGTGTGCCAACGACCGGCCTTGACATCGTTGGCGGCCTCGACCAGCCGCCGCGCCGTCGCCAGCAGCAACGCCACGGCCAGATCGGCCGTGGCCTCGGTGAGCACGCCGGGCGTGTGGCCCACGGGAATGCCACGCCGGGTACAGGCGGCCAGGTCGATGTTATCCACCCCCACGGCCATCTGGCTGATCACCCGCAACTCGGAACCGGCCGCAGCCAACAGCGCCTCGTCAATCCGGTCCGTCAACAAACACAGCAGGCCCTGACAGCCCGCCAGCCGTCTTTGCAGCTCGGCGTAAGGAGGCGGCCCGGCCTCAGGCCACAGATCGAGCACGATAGGGGCCTGTTGCAACCGGCTCAGGGCCGGTTCGGGCAGACGACGGGTCACGAAAACACGGGGGAGAGCAACTGCCGACTTCACCATGTCTCCCAGTGGACGACATCCTCGAGAGGGCGACGGCCCCCGCGCCGGGGCGGATGGGTCAGCTCGCCCGGATCGGCGGGATAACCGAAGGAAATCGCCGCATAGCACATCAGGTCGGGGGGAAGCTTGAGCAGGGCATTGGCGGCCTCGACATCGTAGAGATTGGCCATGACCGAACCGATGCCCAACTCGTGGGCCGTCAGCATCATGTTCTGGGCGGCGGCGCCGAGATCGAAGGCGATGGGCCAGCGCTGGCGCCAGTCGGGGGTGACCAGGGCCACACCCACGGCTGCGCCGGCCAGATGTCCGGCCCATGCCCCGAGCCGGCTAAGCGCCACCAGGCGCTCGCGCTCGCGCACAACGATAAAATGCCAGGGTTGGCTGTTCTTCGAGCTTCCTGCCCGCCGACCGGCATCGAGGATGCGAATCAGATCGGCCTCGGGAATAGGCCGAGGATCGAATTGACGAATGGAGCGTTTGGTGCGTATGGCGTCGTAAACGTTCATGGGCGTTGTGTCCGGAACGGTGCCGAAGGCGTGGCGGGCAAGGCCCGGCAGAAGGTCGCGGAAGGCGCCGGCAAAGGCCCGCCGACGCCGACGAAGAGGAAAGCGATCGGCGCCTGGCTAACCACCCAGGCGCACGGCATGAACACCGCCCGTAGGCCAGGGCCCACGGGCGAGATTGAGCATGGTATCGCCGTAGAGACGAAAACCCAAACGGCCGAACAAATCCACGGCCGTCGGTTGCATGATATCGGCCGGAAAGCCAAAATGCCCCAGCCGCCGGGCCATGGCCCAGCGCCGGACATGTTCCAGAAACAAAGCCGCCTGTTCCGGGCTCATCCCCGGCACCATCAACAGCAAGCGGCCTTCCAACCAATCGTGCTCCGGCCGGATATAGGCCAGGGCCAGCGCCAGGGGCCGGCCTTCATCCCAGGCCAACAGCCCATCGCCGAGTTGCCGGGCGACCGCCCATTGCAACCAACCGGAATAGTCCAGACCGGGGAGCAGAGCATCGCCGATGGCCACGGCCGCGCTCAAGGCCTGGCGGCGCTCGGCCTCCGACAGACGCGAGAAGAAAGCCGTTCGCATCCCTGTCGCCGGCAGACGACCGGATACAATCGGCCCCCAGGTCGATCGATACACATAAAGCGACAGTCCCACCGCCCGAAAGCCGAGCTTATGGTAGAACCCGATGTTCCCGACGGCATCGGGCCAGGTCATCAGGCCAATCGAACGCACGCCGTGCCTGCTCAAATAGGCCTCGGCATCTTGCACCACCTGCGCGCCGAAACCACGACCCTGCACATCGGGATGGACGGCCAGGCTGTGGAACCATCCCAAACTGCCGTGGCGACGACAAACGCAGACGCTGACCAGCCGATCCTGCCAGATCCCCACGCGCACCCCCTCCGGTTCGCGGCTCAGGTACAGATGCAACCGTTCGGGATTGAAAGACTGCCAGCGTCCCCGCGGGCTATCGCCGTAAAGCCGTCTGACCTGAGGCGCATAGGCGGCATCGATGACGCTGCACATGACCGGCACATCGGCGGGTGTGGCCGGTCGAAACCAAAGCCTCATAACCCCCTTGCCAGAGCCAACGCCGCGGGCAAAGTGAGCGCACCCGTGTAAAGGGCCCGTCCGAGAATGACGCCTTCGATCCCGGCGGCCTCTTCGGCCCGCAGGGCCAGGATATCCTCCGGCCCGGCCACGCCGCCGGAGGCGATCACCCGCAGCCCGCCAGCGCGGGCCAGGGCGGCCGTGGCCGCCACATTGACCCCCGTCAGCATACCGTCACGGGCGATATCGGTGAAAACCACACGACGCACGCCCAGCGCCGCCAGCCGCCGGGCCAGGTCGGTGGCCGCAACGCGGCTGAGTTCCTGCCAGCCGTGGATGGCTACCTGCCCATCGCGGGCATCGATGGCGACGACGATCCGCTCGGCACCAAAGCGCGCCAACGCCGCCGTCACCAGCTCCGGCTGCTGCACGGCCACCGTACCCAGGACAACACGGGTGGCCCCCAACCGCAGGGCCAGGGCAATATCGGCCAGGCTGCGCAGGCCACCGCCGAACTGGATGGGCACCGCCACGGCCTGACGGATGGCATACAGACATTGCCAGTTACGAGGCAGCCCGGTAAGGTCGGGTTCGTCCTCGGCGTCCGGCGCCGCAACAGGGGCCTCGCCCAAAGCACCGTCCAGATTGACCACATGCAGCCATTCGGCGCCTTGCGCCACCCAATGCCGCGCCATGGCCACCGGGTCGGCGCCGAAGACCGTTTCGGCCGTCGGATCGCCCTGACGTAGCCGCACACAGCGGCCCTGACGCAGATCAATAGCCGGAAAGACGATCACCGCCAACCTCAGCCGCGTTCGTTGGGCGGCCGCGACCAACCCAGTGCGCTCAAGAGAGCCAGCCCGCTATGGGCCACGAGCACGGCGATCACCGCCTTGGCCAGATCGACCGGGATAAAAGGCACCACCCCCAGCCGCAAAGCCTCGGCCGGTGTCAGGCGCAACACCAGCGCCAGCCAGGAGGCACCACCGAGGTAGATGACGGCGATCCCCACCAGCGCCGCCAGCAGGCTGCGCCCACGCCGACCGTCGCCGGTCAGCCATCCTACCAGCGCCGCCGCCACGGGAAAGGCAACCAGATAGCCGGCCGTCGGACCCAGGAAAACACCCGGTCCACCCCTGGCACCTGCGGCCAGAGGCGCGCCGCCCAGAATCAGCAGCAGATAGACCGCCTGACTCCCAAAGCCCTCACGCGGACCCAACAACAGGCCGCTGAGGATAACGACCAGCACCTGCAGCGTCACGGGCACCGGCGTAAAGGGCAGGGGGATGCGCACCTGTGCTGCCAATCCTGTCAACAGAGCAAAACTTGTCACAAGCGCCAGGCGTATGCTCCAACGCGCAAGAGGTAGAACACGATAAGCAAGCATAGGCAAAAGCGATAATATTGATGAAATTAGAGACGAATTTTTATAAATTCAATGATTACTTACTATTTCTATAAAATTGCGCAAAATGCGCAAACCAACCTGCTGGCTTTTTTCCGGATGGCATTGAATGCCCCAGATGCGGCCGCGTTGGACAACCGAGGCATACGTGATGCCGTAATCGGTCGTGGCCAGGATGTCGTCGGGGTTGGCAGGTTCGCAGTAGTAGGAATGGACAAAGTACGCATAGGCGCCGTCGGGGATACCGGCCAGGAGGGGGTCGGGACGGAGGGGATGGAGTTGATTCCAGCCGATCTGCGGCACCCGCAGCGGTCCTGCGAAACGCCGTACCCGACCGGGCAACAGGCCCAACCCATGCCAATGTCCCATCTCCTCGCTGGAATCGAACAGCATCTGCATCCCCACGCAAATGCCCAACAGGGGAATACCCTCCAAGACGACCTCGCGCACCACCGAGGAGAGGTTGGCTGCCCGCAGGTTCGTGATACAGGCGCCAAAAGCACCCACTCCCGGCAAGATGACCCCGCGGCTGCGCAGGATGATGGCCGGGTCCGCCGTGAGCATGATAGACTGTGTACTGCCGGCTTCGTGCGCGGCGCGCTCCAGTGCCTTGTACACGCTGCGAACGTTACCGATGTTGTAATCGAGGATGGCGATCATAGGCCGGAGAGAAGCCGGATATCCCACCGCGCCCGGCGCAATGTCCGCCGTGCTCATCCTATCTCGCGGTCGGTCGGTGGTCCGGCTATGGCGAGGACATACCGGTCGGGATCCAGGTAAGTCCGGGCTACCCGCAGGACATCGTCGCGATCAACGGCAAAGATGAGCTCATTATAGCGCAACAGGTAGTCCATGCCGAGGTCATACCAGGCCATGGTGCTCAGGTAATCGGTCATGGCGGCATTCGTTTCCAGCGCCAAAACGAGCGAACCGGTCAGATAGGCCTGGACATCGGCCAGCTCCTCCGGAGTCACCGGTTCTTGGCGCATCCGCTCGCACTCGTCGCGAACGGTGGCGATGGTGCGCTCGATCACCGCCGGATTGACTCCGGCCGCTATCGACCAGGTGCCGGCCTTCTCGTTGGTCTCCAGACTGCTGCTGATGGCATACGCCAGCCCCTGGCGTTCGCGCACATTGGCGCCCAACCGTCCGCCCAGGCCGAACTGCCCCAGGATGGCATTGGCAACACGGGCCGGGATGTAATCCGGATGCCGCCGCGGCAGACCGGGCCAACCCAGCAGGATATCGCTCTGGCTTTTGCCGGCCAGGGTGACCGTCTCGACCCGCGGCACCGGGGGCAAAGTCGGCGGCGGGAACTCCGGTTCGACGACAAGGACCGCCGGGTTCCAGGTCGCCAACAGCCGCTCCACCGCCGCTATGGCCTGTTCCGCCTGCACGGCGCCCACGATGACGATGAGGCCCTTCTGGGGTCCGATGGTACGCCGGTAAAACGCCTCGACATCATCACGGGTCAGCGGACTTACGGTCTCCTTCTCGCCGATGAGGGGTCGGCCATAGGGATGCCCGTCGAAGAGCAACCGCCGAAAGGTGGAGGAGGCTCGAAAAGCTGTGTTGTGTTGCCGTTGGTCCAGATCGGCCAGGATCTGAGCCTGAACCAGAGCAAATTGTTCGGTCTCAAAAGCCGGCTCCAACAGGCTTTCGACGGCCAGCGTCAATACCGTCAGAAAGTCCTCGGCCAGACAGTAGGCATCAAAACCGAGGGCATGGCGGCCGCAACGGAAGCCCAGGGTAGCGCCCAGAGCGTCGAGGGTCTCGTTGAGGGCATCGAAAGACCGCGAGCGCGTGCCTCGGCGCAACAACCGGCTCGTCAGATAGGCCAGACCCGCCTGCGCCGGTGGTTCATGCACGGCGCCACCGACTAAGGTCCCGGCGAGGGCCACCGTTTCGGTGCGGTTTTCATAGACCCACACCCGCAGGCCGTTGGCCAGCGTCGTGCTGACGATGGTGTGGGGCCCCGGCCATCGCTCACGCCGCATGGCCGACCTCGACGGGTGTGTACCACCCGACCACGCGCTGGTCGCGGCCAAAATAGGTGCGCGCCACGCGCTGCACATCCGCTGCCGTGACCGCTGCCAGGTTGGTCAACATGCTGCCTAACCAGGCGGGCGAAGCCACCAAAGCACTCAGACCCAACCACATGGCCTGGCGGCTGACGGTCTCGATATCGTAGAGAAACTGCGCCCGCAGGCCTTTGATCGCCCGGGCCAATTCGGTCTCCTCCACCGGTGTTTCCTGGAGGCGCTCGATCTCGGCCAGCAGAGCCGCTTCGACCTCGGCCGGATTGCGTTCGCGACGCACCGTAACCGAAAGGGTGAAGAGGTAGGGGTCGAGGGTGGTGTTCATGGTGGCGCCGGCGCTGACGGCCAGCCCTGTGTTGACCAGCCGACGGTAAAGGCGGGCGGCACGGCCGAGGCCATCGCCCAACGGCGGCGCCGAATGCGGGCCGTCCAAAATGGCCTTCATGACCATGAGGGGAAAGTAATCGGGATGCTGCGCCGACACCGCCCGAAACGCGATATACCCATAGGTGGCACCGGACGGTCCCTGCATGTGGATCCGCCGTTCCCCGCGGGCGGGGGGTTCGGGCGGAGGCGTGTAGGCATGGGGCGGGCCGGGAGGCAAATGCCCGAAATGCGCGGCAATCCTATCGAGCATGGCAGCCATCTCGAAATCACCCACGACGACGATAACGGCGTTGTTGGGGACGTAATAGGTGCGATAGTGCTGGTACAGCGCCTCGCGGCTAAGGCGTTGCAGGTCTTCCTTCCATCCGATGACCGGATGGCGATAGGGATGCTGTCGAAAACTCAGGGCCAAGACCTGCTCGCGCAAAAGGAACCGAGGATGGTTCTCATGCCCCTCGCGCTCGGCGAGGATGACCGTGCGTTCGTGCTCGACTTCTTGAGGGTCGAATAACGAATTGACCATGCGGTCCGATTCGATGCGCAGGGCCAATTCGATGCGATCGGCGGGCAAGACCTCGTAGAATACCGTCCAATCCAGCCAGGTGGCGCCGTTGAACACCCCACCTTCGCGCGCGATGAGACGGTCAAACTCGCCCTGAGGATAGGTGGGCGTGCCCTTGAAAAGCATGTGTTCGACCCAATGGGATATGCCGGTGTAGCCCGGCAGTTCGTTGCGGCTCCCTACCCGATACCAGATCCAAAAGGCAACGATCGGCATGCGATGGACTTCACGCAGAAGCACCTGCAGGCCGTTAGCCAGGACGACCGTCTCCACACCTTCGGTGAGATTCATTCGTCTCTGTCAGTGGGCATAACCGGTGTTGTTCTGATTCGGTATCCGGCGGCCGATGCCCCTGTAGCGAAAGCCTAGGGACACCATATCGGCCGGGTTCCAGATGTTGCGGCCGTCAATGAGCACATCCCCCCGCATGAGCGTCTTGATACGGGCCATATCGAGTTGGCGGAATTCGTTCCATTCCGTCACCAGGATGAGGGCATCGGCGCCGACGGCGACATCGTAAGCGCTTTCCTTGAGCAAGACCTTAGGCAGCAGGCGGGCCGCGTTCGCCATGGCGACCGGATCATAGGCCTGAACGATGGCGCCCTCTCGCAAGAGCTGGCGGGCGATGTCCACCGAAGGCGCCTCGCGCATATCGTCGGTATTGGGCTTGAAGGAGAGGCCCAACAGACCCACACAGCGCTCGTTGAGCCCGCCGAGCATATCCCGTAACTTGATGACGACCCGATGGCGTTGGTGCTGGTTGATGTCGAGCACGGCCCGCAGGAGCTGAGGATGGGCGCCGTGCACCAGAGCCATATGCTCCAGCGCCCGCACATCCTTGGGAAAACAACTGCCCCCGTAACCGAGCCCGGCATCGAGGAAATGGGGCCCAATGCGTTTATCATAGCCCATGCCGATGGCGACCTCTTTCACATCGGCACCCAACTGTTCGCAGATGGTCGCGATCTCGTTGATAAAGCTGATCCGGGTGGCCAGAAAGGCATTCGAGGCGTATTTGATCATCTCGGCCGTGCGCACGTCCGTCATCTGGATGACCGCCCGGAGGGGAGCATGCAGTTCGGCCACCTTTTCCATCGCCTCCCGATGGAACGAACCCAACACCACCCGGTCCGGATTCATGAAATCGTGAATGGCCGTCCCTTCCCGCAAGAACTCCGGGTTGGAAACCACCCAAAAAGGAATCGGACGCGGCTGGCGCTTGGCGATGATGTCGGCCATCCAGTCCCCTGTGCCCACCGGCACCGTGGATTTGTTGATGATGATGAGGGGATGGTCCATATGCTCGGCGATGGACTCGGCCGCCATGCGCACGTACTGCAAGTCGGCCTCGCCGTCCACGCCCGAAGGGGTGGCCACGGCCACAAAGACAAATTCGGCCTCCTTGAGCGCTTCGGGATAACTCGTGGTGAAGCTCAGGCGACCGGCCCGCACATTGCGGGCGATGAGTTCGGCCAGACCGGGCTCGAAGATGGGGACCTCGCCCCGTTTGAGCATGGCGATCTTGGCCGCGTCGATATCGAGGATGACGACACGATTGCCCAAATCGGCAAAACACGAACCGGTGACCAGGCCGACATATCCGGCACCGATGACGCAAAGGTTCTTCATAGGCCTTTACAGACGCCAGAGAAACGAGGAGGAGGACGGAGAGGATTCGACAACAGATGCCTCGTCGGCCAGGTTGGCCTGTTGGGCCGCCTGGCTCCAATCGGAACGGTGGATCTGCGCCCGGTAAAAGTATCCGATCCCCAACAAGGTGATGGGCAGCCACAGCGCCGCATGCAACACGAGGGTATAGGCGGCCGCTACCTCCCCGCGCACCCCACCCACGACCTCCAGGATGGCAATGCCCGGCGCATCGAAGGTGCCGATGTACCCAGGAGCCGCCGGCAGGGTCGTGAAGAGGTTGACGATACCGTTCATCAGCATGAGCACCAAGAAGGAGACCTCGAAGTCGAAGGCATGCATCACAAACCAGTACTTGACCGTCTCGGCCAGCCAGATGACCACCGACGTGACGAAAATCATGAGCACATCGCGCGGCCGGGTCAGGCAGGACAGACCGAAGAGAAACCGTTCGACCAGACCGCCCACCCGCGCCTGCCAGCGCCCACCGGGCAGCCACCGGACCAGCCGGGCATAACCGGCCTGGACCAGGGCCGGACGACCGGCCACCACCATAAACATAACCAGCGCCAGGCCGAAGAGCAGGCTGAATCCGACCACCCACACGCGGTAGGCTCCCAAGACCGCGGCGGCAAAGGGGAGGGCCAAAAACACAAACAAGAGCATGACCAGGCCGTCGAAGATGCGTTCAACCAGGACCGTCGCCAGGCTACCACTCATGGGAATGGCTTCGTTGCGTTTGAGCACATACGAACGGATGACCTCGCCGGCGCGCGCCGGGTAGATATTGTTGCCGGCATAGCCGATACAGACGAGAGGAAACAGCCGGCGCAACGGCACAGACCGAAACGGCCGCAGCATGTAGTGCCAGCGCCAGGTACGCGCCACCACACCCAGCATGTAGACCAAAACGCCGGGCACGATCCAACCATAGCGGGCCGTTTGCAGATGCCGCCACACTTCGGCCAGATGAAGACCACGCAAGGCCAGCCAGAGCAGAACGATGCTGATGACCAGGCCCACCCATGTGAGCAAGCGTTTCAAGGCGGATATCTCGGCAGGGGAGGATGGATAAAGCCATTCTAGCAAGCCAATACGGCGGTGGGCAACTTTGGCGCCCGGCCGTGTGGCCCCTATCCCTCGACGGCACGAACCATGGGGTAGAACCGCATCCGATTTTGACACGGGCGCTACAGGCCGTTTATACTTTTTTTGTCAGGCCCATTCGTCTAGTGGACTAGGATGTAGCCCTCTCAAGGCTAAGACACGGGTTCGAACCCCGTATGGGCCACCTGCAAAAAACCCGGCAGATGCCGGGTTTTTGCTTTTCATCCCTTCGTCAACCGGCTATGGTGTTCCGGCCAACTTTCGCACCAAGGCGATGGCCTGTTCGCGGGTGGTGACCGTGCCGAGCGCCTGGGCTTCGCGCAGCTTTTCCAGCAAATGGCCGATCAGCGGCCCTGCGGCCAGCCCCGTCAGGGCCATGATTTCGCGACCATCGAGCAGGGGCTTGGGCAAGATGGGCATTGCCTCCTCGGCAAAGGCCGGCTCGAGCAGCGCCCTCACAAAGGCCAGGTAGGACCGTAGCTCTGCCGGGTCGAGCTCAGGGCCATACGTGGCCAGATAGTCGGCCAGATGCAGCAGCACCAACGCCGGTACAAGCTCGCCGAAATCCCGATAGAGGCGATAGAGGCTGCGCCGAGCGGGCAGGGCGCCGTGGCGTGCCAGATACAGGGGGCGCATATGCCCCCGACAAAGCCGGCGCACGAAGGTCGTGGCCGCCGCGCTGCAACGCCAGTGCTGTAGCCGCCCGGCGGCCAGGTCGGCGCTGTGTTCCTCGTGATGGTAGAAGTGGATCCGTCCCTGCGCATCGACCGAACGCGTGGCCGGTTTGCCCCAGTCATGGGCCAGCGCGGCCAGGCGTAGCCACAGCCAGCGCGGAGAACCGACACTCGGCTCCGCCTCGAGATAGGCGGTCCAGGCCGTCTGCCAGGGCAAAAGCGCCGCCAGCACCACCACCTCGACGGCATCGGCAGGTTCATCCTGGCCACGCAACAGCCGATCGAGCCGCGCCGCCCAGGCCAAAGCGGCCAGCGAGTGTTCGTAGGCATCGTACACATGAGGTCGGGGCTGGGCCAGCCCGAACAGCGCCGTTACCTCCGGCAGCACGACATCCAACACACCCCAGGTATGCAACTGCCTGAGGGCAAGGTGGGGTTGCGGCAGAGCCAGAAGCCGCAGCATCTCGTCGCGCAACCGTTCGGCGCTGACCCGGCTCAGGCCGTCCCGGGCCGCGGGGATCTGGGTGGCCAGCGCGGATGTCGCCTCCAGGTCGAAGGCCAGCAGCAAACGACTCGCCCGCAAAAGCCGGATCGGGTCGGCGATAAGACTGTCGTCGGCGCAAGGATGCAGTCGGCGCTGTTCCAGGTCGTGGCGACCGTCCAGGGGATCCAGCAGACGACCATCCGGCAGGAGGGCGATGGCATTGATGGTAAAATCGCGGCGGCGCAGGTCGGTTTCCAGATCCGAACCGAAGGGTGGCGCCAGATCGATGACCAGGACATCGTCATTGCGCGGATGCCACACCACGCGCCCGATCCCCCGATCGGGATCGAGGGGATAGTAGGCCGCCTGCAGACGGTCGGCCAGCCGCCGCGCCACGTCCAGGGCATCGCCGTCGATTATGTAATCGAGATCACGGCAGGGCACATCCAGCAACAGATCGCGCACGGCGCCCCCCACCAGGGTTGCCGTCGGCGCCAAATGCAACACGTGGCGATGAGCGCGGGCCAGGGTCGGCCGGGCCAGAAAAGCCGGGATGGCCGCCGTGTGCGGATCGGCGATGCGCAGCACGGTCGGAAACCGTTGCGGATACAATGCCCGCGCCCGTGCCCTGGCCGCCTCGGCCGAGGAGCCCACGGCCACGATCTCACCATCCACCAGGGCGACGAAGTGGCCGCTATACCAATGCAAAGACGGGGACCACAGGCGCGGGGTCATCGGCTCAGGAGAGGGACGGTTGCCAGCGGCTGCGCAGTTTGGCCATGGCCTCCGGGTCCAGGACGGTCATCAACTTCGCGACGAGCACGGGTTCGGGCACGGCGCCCTCGATGTGGATGACCTCGTTGATGACGGTGCGCGGTACACCGTAGACCTGGTATTTGTTGGCCAGATGGGGGAACTCGGTGGCCTCGACCATAGCGGCGGTGATCCGATCGCTGGCCAAGGCCAGCTTGTGGGCCAACAAGACGGCCCGTGGGCAGTATGGGCAGGTCGGCGTGACATAGACCTGAATGTGCACCGGTTCCTCGAGCTTGGCGATCTCGGCCAGGGTCTTGGCTTGCAGCCCCGGATCCCCGCGGCTGACCATGAGAATGGTCTCGATCAGGGTGCCGAATTCGTAGCCGGAAGGGATGCCGTAAAAACGAATGCCGTGATCTTTGGGTTCGGCGCCGTCGCGCAGGACGGCCAGGGCCGGGATTTTGTCAATGCCGTAGTGAGCGGCCTTGTCGGCGTCGGCGACGAAATCGTAGACATCCAGGGTGATTTGCGGGGAAAGGTCGGCGATTTCTTCGCCGAGCTGACGGGTCTCGGCGCAAAAAGCGCACTCCAGCGCACCGCCTTCGCCTTGGGTAAAGAGGACAAGCCGGACAGGCGCTTCCATGCCGTCCAGCATTTCGCGTACTTTCGTGCGAATGGATTCATCGAGTAAGCTCATAGGGCCTCCTAAGGGGTTTGGCAAAAAGAACTGTCTCTTGGATAGATGGCGCAAAACGGGCAATTCGTACCTGCCGGGTAAAGGCCTCGGGGAAAAGAGGTCTTGCGATGACCTGCGGCCGCCGCCGGGTGGCATGCATTCGAACAGGGGCCCGATGGTATAATCCCGCCATGGCTGCGTCGCGCGTCCTCGGCCTCGTTTTCCTGACGAGTCTACTGCTTTTGAGCATCGTGGCGCCTGCCTGGGCCACAAACGCCTTGCGGGTGTACTACGCCGGCCCGGAAGGCGGCGTCGCGACGGCCCTGGCCCTGGCCGATTTCGAGTTGGTCACCGATCCGGCCCTGGCCGATGTCCTCGTCCTCAACGGCATCATCCCGGACCCGGAAGCCCTCGGCGCTCGCGTGCGCGCGGGCGCCGGTCTGGTCCTCATCCTGGGGCCGGACCTGACGGCCGCCGCCGTACAGGCTTTGCTGGGTATGCCGCTGACGCTGGACCTGCAGCAGACACCGCTCAGCCTGGTAGCCGTCGCCGAAAGGGACGACCCACTCCTGCGCGAGATTGTCTGGACCGGCGCGCCGCAAATCCGGCAACGCTATGCGGTGACGACGCCCGTCGCCACGGCCTTTCCCCTCGTGCGCGGCTATGAGGACGATGCCTGGGTTCTCTGGACCCTGGCCGACGGTCGGACCTATGTCATCAATGCGTTTTTGGACGAAGCCAACGCTCCATTTCAGAGCTGGGGCTATTTCAACTACCTCATCTACCACTTGGTCCTGCGTGCGGCGGGGCAAACGCCTCTTTCCTTTGCCGATTACCCGGTCTCGCCGGTGCCGCATGCCCGCGAGCGTCGCCTGCTCTACCTGCTCCTGGCCGGAGTCCTCGTCCTGGCCTGGACGGTTTTTGCCTTTGTCCGGCGTTATAGCCGCCGCCATCCTGAAGCCCTGGATGTGCTGGTGGCCGATCGTCGGGATTTTGCCACCCGTGTGGTGGCGACGGCCTGGGAAGATATCGGCTTTCACCGCCCCCTGGCGGGCTTCTTCGTGGCCCTGATGATGGGGTTGGTCCTTTTCATCCCCCTCATCATCTACCAAAACTTGGTCTTGCCGGCTTATATCCTGCCTTCGGCCCAGGCCCTGGGCATTTGGGGGCGGGTGGTCCAGTTCTTCAACGTCCTCTGGTTGCTTTTTGACCTGGGCACCAGCGCCGCCTTTATCAAGTTCTTCGCCCAATATCGCGTGCATGACCCGCGTCGGGCGATCCAATACGGGCAGGTGTTCGTCTGGTGGCAGGCGCTCTCCGGAGCGCTTCAGGTAGCCCTGGTGACGGCCATTGCCGGCACTTTTCTCCCCCACACGCCCTACGCGCTGTATACCTGGAGCGTCATCATCCACACCCTCATCCAGATCCCCGGTTTCTATCAGGTCATGCGCCACGGCCTGATGGGCTGGCAGCGCTTTGATTATGCCCAGATCCTCGATGTCGCTCTTCCGGTCCTTTTTCCGATCATCACCCAGCCGGTGCTGGTGACGCTGATGGTGCGGTGGGGAGCCGCCCATCCCGGCTTCGGCTGGCCGATGGGGGGTGTCCTCGGTCTGGGCATGGCAGCCTATGCTTCGGAGCTGTTGACCTTCCTCCTGGGTCTCTGGCTCTACCGACGCCTGGGCTACAACGCCCGCCTGCTCTTTCTGGCCCACTTCGACCGGAACATTGTCAAAGAAGCCCTGCGCTTCGGCGTTTTCGAGATGTTAGGCTCTATCGCCTGGGCGACCGGCCAGGCCCTGGAAATCCTCATCACCCAGACGCGGCTGGTCAACTACAACGAGGTGTGGGGTAACTGGACCCTGGCCCAGAACTTTATCTTCGCCTATAACGTGCTCAACACGCTCTATGCCAACCTGATGTCTTCGATCTCCGAGGCCATCTCCCACGGTCGCCGGTTGTTGAGCCAGTACTATGCGGGCATGGCCTACAAATGGGGTGGTCTGCTGAGTGCCTTCATCGCCGCCGTGCTCCTGGCCGTGGCCGATCGCTTTATCCTGGGCGCATCCGGACCGGAATTCGTCCGTGCGGCCGTCTATGCCGTCCCGCTCATCCTCTGGGGGGCGATTCAGTATCCGTCCTGGGTGGGCGATAACATCCAGTTGGGTGCCAACCGGCCCTATCTGAAGTCCGTATTGGTGGGCGCCGAACAGGCCATCCGCATCGTCCTGGCCTTGCTGCTGCTGCGGCGTTATCAGATCAACGCCCTCATCGTGGCCTACTTTGTGGGCCTGCTGAGCAAAGACATCGCCGCCTATTGGGTCAATCATCGCCTTTGTTTCCCGCAGCGCTTCTATCTCTGGCAATCGTTGGCGGCGCCGCTGCTGGCCGGCGCTGCCCATTACCTGGTCCTGCGTTGGCTCACGGGCCTGATCTGGCAAGGCGACCAGGTAACCAGCGTGCTCATCTTCTTTATCGGCATCCTCCCTTCCTTCCCGTTGTTCGCCTTCTTCTACGGTCTGTGCGGCGGCTGGGATGAAGACACCTTAGGCGAAATGCGCGAGGCGGTGACGCTGACCGGGTTTGTGCGGCCGTTGGCCTGGCTGTTCTGGGCGGCCAGCGCCCTGGGCAGTCGCCTGAGCCCGTTGCACGGGCTTTTCCCGATCGCCATCCGTAGCGCTGCCTTGGAGGAAGCCCGTTCGCTGACACAAGAACGGGTCACGCTGATTTGAGGGGGACGTCAGGGGACGCGGGGCTCTTCTTCGCCGGGGGAACAAGCCCTGAAGAGTGACCATCCCGGGCCGTTTTCGTTCGTCTCCCGCTCCCTGAGGGCGATGCGTTGTCCCCCTCGGTTGTTGCGGTGCGGCCAACCTTCACCTGCGTGCGGTGCGTCTTGCCCAGCCCGGCCGCCGGAAAACCCTTGCGCCCTTCACGTGCCCCCTGGGGACCCCGGCCGGGATAGCGGCGATCGTTTCGTTTACTACTTTGATCGTTTGCACACAATACAAAATGCACATCGGATTTAATGC
Organism: Caldilineales bacterium; assembly: GCA_037443945.1. Taxonomy (GTDB): domain Bacteria; phylum Chloroflexota; class Anaerolineae; order J102; family J102; genus SSF26. Next base: position 54,162 of record JBBINH010000003.1, on the reverse strand, counting down.
TTTTGGGGCTTGCATCACGGATCGAATTGTGGTATTCTGTGGGGCATAGTGGTTGTTAGTGGTTGTTAGTGGTTGAAATGGTTCATGTCCGCCACCGATATGTCCGATCCGCCCGAATTAGAACAAATGTTCCTGGGACACTACGATCGCCCGATCGATCCGAAAGGGCGGATCACGCTGCCGGCTGCCTTTCGGAATGCACTGGGTCGTGAGGGTGCCGTACTCACCCGGGGGCTGGACCGTTGCCTCTATCTCTTTCCCCGCCGCCAGTTCGACATCTGGCGCGAACGCATACGCAGCCTGCCGATCACCGATCAGCGCAGCCGGGCCTTGCGCCGGCACATCTTCGCCGAGGCGGCCGATGCCACCCCGGACGGCCAGGGGCGGATCCTGTTGCCGGGTTACCTGCGAGATTACGCCGGTCTGCAGAGCACCGTCGTCATCGCCGGTAACGATACCTACATCGAAATCTGGGATGCCGGGCGCTGGGCAGAGATGAGAGCCCAGTTCATGGCCAGCGGTGATGACGCTGCTGCCTGGGACGCCTTAGGCATCTAGTCAAGACCGTCATCATGCCTCTTTGCGGCCAATGACGTCCCCTGCTTCTCTTGGCCTCGACCATCATGTCCCGGTTCTTGCGGCCGAAGTCTTGACAATCCTTGCTTCCCGACCGGGTGCCCGTTTTATCGATGCGACCGTTGGCGGCGGCGGTCATGCCCTGCTCCTGCTGGAGGCCACGGCGCCGGACGGCCGTCTGCTCGGGTTGGATGCCGATCCACGTGCCATCGTCCGCACCCGCCAACGCCTGGCCGTTTTCGGCGAACGGGTCACCCTTGTCCAGGCCAACTTCCGCAAGCTGGAGGCCGTGGCACGACAGCATGGTTTTGCTGACGTGGACGGCATTCTCTTCGACCTGGGCGTCTCCTCGTTCCATCTCGACGATCCGGCCCAGGGCTTCAGCTTCCAGGCCGAAGGGCCCCTGGATCTGCGCTTCGACCCGACCCAGGGGCCTACGGCGGCCGATGTGGTCAACACCCTAAGCGAAGACGAGCTGGCCGGGCTGCTCCACCGCTTCGGCGAGGAGCGGCAGGCGCGACGGATTGCCCGTCATCTCGTGGCCCATCGTCCCATCACCACGACCACGCAATTGGCGGCGCTGGTGGCCGCCGCCGTCGGCGGCCGTCGCGGGGCCCGTCTGCATCCGGCCACGCGGACCTTCCTGGCCCTGCGGATGTATGTCAACGACGAGCTGGCCGCCCTTGAGGCCGCCCTGCCCCAGGCCGTCGCGCTGTTGCGCCCCGGTGGTGTCCTGGCCGTCATCACGTTCCACAGCCTGGAGGATCGCCTTGTCAAGCAATTCCTGCGCCGCGAAAGCCGCGATTGTCTCTGTCCTCCGCGTACCCCTGTTTGTCGTTGTGGCCATCGCGCCACCCTGGTCGCAATCGAGCGCGGCGGCTTGACCCCTGGAGCCGCCGAGGTCGCCCGCAATCCCCGCAGTCGCAGCGCCCGTCTGCGTGCAGCCCGGCGTCTGCCCCTTTCATCGTGAGGACCGCAACGGAGAGGGTTATCGCTATGTTCACCGCCCGCCTGTCCCCTACCGCCATCTGGCGCCATCGCCGCCCCTTACGGACCGGCGTGGTCTTGCCCTTCGCACCCCGCACGTATCCGGACCGACCGCATCTGGCCTGGCAACAGGCTGTGTTGGGCATCGGCCTTTTGATCCTCCTGACGGCATGCCTGTGCGTTTATGTCTATCAGGCTGCGCAGCTCAACGTCGCCGGCCAGGAAATCGTCGGCCTGCGCGACCAATACGGTCGCTTGCAGCGGGAGAACAGCAATCTGTTGGCCATTTATGCTGCCGAACAGAGCCTGGCGCGCATGGAACTGCGGGCGCGTGCAGCCGGGTTTGGACCTGCGGCCGAAGTGCATTACGTGATCGTGACCCCAACCGACGACGTCGGCACGGTCACCCCCCAGACCATCACCTTCCACGCCGGACAACCATGAACAGGGACGGGGTTGGGAAAAGCACAGGGGGTTTTTATCGGTTGCGGGCTGTCGAACCCCTGTCCGCCGCCGAGCCGACCCGGCCTGCGCGCGAGGCGGAATGGCCGCCCCGGTCGGAGGCCCCGAAGGCGACACGCCTCCAGATCGTGCTGGTAGGGCTGATGGTCTTCGGTCTTGTGTTGGCCGTCCAACTGGTGCGCTATCAGGTTGTGGCCGCGCGACGGCTTCCGGCCGGCACCGGTGGCCGTGTGGCCGATGCCGTGCGTCTCGATCTGCCGCGTGGGACGATTGTCGATCGCCGCGGACATCCGCTGGCCCTGGAAACCTACGCCTATCAAGTCACCGTCTCCCCTCGTGACATGGTCGATCGGCAGGCCGCCGCCCTGCACCTGGCGCCGTTGCTGGGCCTGGACGCCGGCGCCCTGGCCCGGCAGTTTGCTGCCCATGCCGATAGCGCCTATCTGCCCCTGGGCTTTGTCGGACCGGCTGCCGGTGAAGCCATCCGTGCCATGCGCCAATACACCGTCACGGCCGAACCGCTGCCCCGCCGCTATTATCCCGAAGGCCGGCTGGCGGCCCATGTCCTGGGCTTTGTGGCCGCCGACCGTCGCGGCTATTACGGCCTGGAGGGCTATTACGACACGTTTTTGCGGGCCGACACCCCTTATCCCACGCCTCCGGTCCTGACGAGAGCCGACCTGGACGCCGCCGGTCTGCCGCAGACGCCGTTCCTCCCCTCGTATGTCCAGCAGGATTTGGTGCTTACCCTCGATCGCCATGTACAGTATAGGGTGGAAAAGGCGCTGCGTCAGACCATTGCCACCACTCAGGCCGAAAGCGGCACGGTCATCGTGCTCCTGGCTCGCGGCAGCGCCATTCTGGCCATGGCCTCCTGGCCCGATTTCGACCCCAATCGCTATGCCGATGTCCCCTCACCCAACGTCTACGTGAACCAGGCCATCAGTGTCCTCTATGAGCCGGGTTCCGTCTTCAAGCTGATCACCTACGCCGCTGCTCTGGATAGAGGGCTCATCACCCCCGAAACGCGCTTCCAGGACACCCGTGTATTCGTGTACGGCGGAAGAGAAATCCACAACTGGGATCGCAAAGGGCACGGCACGGTGACGGCGACCCATGCCCTGGCCGAATCCCTGAATGTGACGACGGCGCAGATTGCCGTCGCTCTGGGACGCACCGAGTTCTACAAGGCCGTGCAGCGCTTCGGGTTCGGTCAGCTCACCGGGGTCGAACTGGCCAATGAAGTGCCGGGTTTGGTCAAATATCCGGGCCGTAGCGCCTGGTATCCGGCCGATCTGGCCACGAACTCCTTCGGTCAAGGTATCAGCGTCACGCCTTTGCAGATGGTCAATGCGGTGGCGGCCATTGCCTCGGAAGGCGTGCTCTATCGGCCTCATATCGTCAGCGCCCTCATCCAGCAAGACCGCATCACCCCCATTGCGCCCCAACCGCTCAACCGGGTTATCACGCCCGACACGGCCCGCACCCTCACCGCCATGATGGTGGAGGCGGTGGAACGCACACCCGACCTCCCCATTCCCGGTTACGCCATCGCCGGCAAGTCGGGTACGGCCGAGATCCCGTTACCCGATGGTTATGTTGATCAGTATACCATCACCTCCTTTGCAGGGTTTTTCCCCGCCGATGACCCCTTGTTTGTCATCCTGGTCAAACTGGATCGGCCCAAAACCTCGACATGGGCCGCCTACACCGCTGCGCCCTTGTTCCGACAGGTCGTGCTTGATTTGATCGAACTCTATGCCATCCCGCCCGACCGGATGCGCCGACAATTGCAGGCGGGAGGGCTTGTTCAGCCCTGGCTCGCGCCATGACGCTCACCCTTGCCGATGTCTATGAAGGCCTGGGCGGTCGGGGGACCGCTCCCGCCCTGGCGGCCGTGTCGTTGGGTCGGTTTGTCATCGACTCGCGGCAGGTGACGGCCGGTGATGTCTTTGTGGCCTTGCCCGGCACGAAACACGACGGTCACGATTTCATCGCTGCGGCCGTGGCAGCCGGCGCCCGGGCCGTGCTCGCCCATCGCCTGCCCACGCCTGGGGACGGACCGGCCCTGACCGTGGTGCGGCCCCAGACCGAGCCGCCGCCCACCACCGTAACCGGGCCGGTATTGTTCCTGGTGCCCGATAGCCTGACCGCCCTGCAACAACTGGCGGTCTATTGGCGTTCGCGCCATACGCCGACCGTGGTCGGCATTACCGGCAGCGTGGGCAAAACCTCGACCAAAGAGCTGACGGCCGCCGTCCTGCGGCAGCGCTTTCCCACCCTGTGGAGCGAAGGCAATCTGAACAACGAGATCGGACTCCCGCTCAGCCTGTTGCGCCTCGAGGCCTACCATCATTTTGCCGTGCTGGAAATGGGCTTCTACGTCGAAGGGGAAATCGCCCAGCTTTGCCGTTGGGCCCGGCCCCACATCGGCGTGATCACGAACATCGGCCCGATTCATCTCGAACGCGCCGGCAGTATGGAAGCCATCTTCCGCGGCAAATCCGAGCTGGTGCAGGCCCTGCCGGCCGATGGCCATGCCGTGCTCAACTGGGACGACCCCTGGGTGCAACGGATGGCGCCTCTGACCCAGGCCCGTATTTTCCGCTATGGCCTGACCCCCGAAGCCGATCTGTGGGCCGACGATATCCACAGCGAAGGGCTAAAGGGGATTCGCTTTCGCTTCCATCGACGCCTGGCGGCGGGGAAAGACGAGGTGCTGCACGTGCATCTGCCGTTGCTGGGCCGTCATGCCGTGCACACGGCCCTGCGGGCGGCGGCCGTAGGCCTGATCGCCGGGCTGGCCTGGGACGAGATCATCGCCGGGTTGTGCGATGTGAACGCCCAGGTGCGCATCGACATCGTGCCCGGGCTACGCGGGAGCACCCTGATCGACGATACCTACAATGCCAGCCCACCTTCGACCATCGCCGCGCTCAACCTGCTGGCCGACCTCCAGGGCCGCCGTATTGCCGTCCTGGGCGATATGTTGGAACTGGGCCCTTATGCCGAAACCGGGCATCGGCTCGTGGGCGGTCGGGCGGCGGCGGTGGTGGATGAACTGGTGACCGTCGGAACCCTGGCCCGCTGGATCGCCGAGGAAGCGGCCCGCCTCGGTCTGCCCACGGCGCGCATTCACGTCGTAGCCGATGCCGAGGCCGCCTTCGCCGTCCTGGAACGGATCATCGCGCCCGGCGATTTCGTCCTCATCAAAGGTTCGCGGGCCCTGGGTCTGGAACATCTGGTCCAACGCCTCGGTCTTGCGGAGGGTTGAGCCGCTCAAAGACCCTGACTTCTCCTTTCGTATCCCCATGTCCTACGCCATGACCCTCGGTACCCTGGCCTTTTTGCTGGCCGTTATTTGGGGGACGCCCCTTATCCGCTTCCTCCACCGCCAGCAATTGGGCAAGCCCATTCGTATGGAAGGTCCCCGGTCGCACATGGTCAAGGCCGGAACCCCCACCATGGGCGGCCTGCTCATCATTTTGCCGGTTGTCTTCATCACCGTCGGCCTCAATCTGGCCAATCTGCTCGGTTTCAACCTGATCGGCGAATCGGTGCTGGTGCCCGTCTTCAGTATGGTCAGTTTCGGCCTCCTGGGCCTGCTGGACGATATTGCCGGCATTCGCCGCCGTCGCGGGGATGCCCAAGGGCTGTTGGCCCGCTCGAAATTCCCGGCGCAGGTCACCCTGGCCCTGTTTCTGGCCCTGGTCATGTACTACCGTCTCGATCTCCACAGCATTGCCCTGCCGACCGTGCCGCAACGGATCGACATCAACGGCCTCTGGATCCCGATCGCCGTCTTCATCATCACGGGCACGGCCAACTCCGTCAATTTTGCCGACGGCCTGGACGGCCTGGCCGGTTCTCTGGCGGCGGTGTGTTATGTCGCCTACGGCATCATTGCCTATCTTCAGGGCCAGGTTTGGCTGGCGGCCGTGTGTTTCACCATCGTCGGCGCCACCTTTGCCTTCCTCTGGTTCAATGCCCATCCGGCCCAGCTCTTCATGGGCGATGTCGGCTCCATGGCCCTGGGCGCTACCCTGGGCGTGGTGGCGCTGATGACCGGACAATGGTTGTTGTTGCCCATCATCGGCTTCCCCTTTCTAGCCGAAACCCTTTCGGTCATCCTCCAGGTTAGCTCGGCCAAGCTGAGCCGACGCTTTCTCGGCCGTGACTGGCGCCCCTTCAAGATGGCGCCTTTGCATCACCACTTCGAACTGCTGGGCTGGTCGGAAACCCAGGTCACCCAGCGCTTTTTCCTGATCGGTTTGCTTTCGGGCATGCTCGGCATCGCTCTGGCCCTGTTGTGATTTTTATGTCAAGCAACTTGCCTGTGCTCAGCGGACAAACGATCCTGGTCGTGGGACTGGCCCGCGAGGGGACGGTCGCGGCCCTCTGGTTGGCGCAACGCGGGGCCCATGTGGTGGCCAGCGATGTGCGGCCGCTCGGCGCTCTGGGTGAGGCCGTCGCCCGGCTGGCCGAGCATCCCGGCATCAGCTTGCGGCTGGGACCGCAGACGCCTGAGCTGCTGACCGGCGTGGATGGGGTCGTCGTCAGTCCGGGTGTGCCCCAGGATATCCCGCTGCTGACGGCCGCGCGCGCCGCCGGTATCCCGTTGACGACCGAAACGCGGCTGCTGGCGCAGCTCTGCCCGGCGCCGCTGGTCGGGATTACCGGCTCCAGCGGCAAGACAACGACCACCACCCTCACCGCGCGTATGCTGGAAGCCACAGGCGCGCGGCGGGGTTTTCGCACCTGGTTGGGCGGGAACATCGGCGAACCGTTGCTGGGCCGGGTAGAGGCTATACAACCGGAGGACCGCGTCGTCCTGGAGCTGTCCAGTTTTCAGCTTCTGTACTGGGGACCCATGCCGTCTGCCCGCCCGCAGACGGGGCTACCCTGGCATCAGGCCGGACTAAGCCCCACCGTGGCCGCCATCCTGAACATCACGCCCAATCATCTCGATCGCCATCCCTCCATGGCCCACTACGCCGCGGCCAAAGCGCAGATCCTGGCCCATCAACGGGCCGGCGATGTGGCCGTGCTCAACCGCGACGATCCGTTGACGGGGACCTGGGCGCAAGAAGGCTGGGTGACCATCGCCGGTGGGACCGGTCAGGAACCGGTCGCCTTCGATCTGGCGGCCACGGTGCTGACCTTCGGCCTGCGTTCGCAGCCGTGGGGCGACGGCGCCTGGTGCGAAGATGACGCCATCCGCCTGCGCTATCAGGGCGAGGTCTGGACCCTGTGCCACCGCCGCGAGTTGAAGCTGCGCGGGGAGCATAACGTGGCCAATGTGATGGCTGCCGCCTGCCTGGCTCTGGCCGCCGGTGCCGAGCCGGCCGATGTGGCGGCAGTGGCTACTACCTTCACCGGCGTGCCGCATCGGCTGGAGGTGGTCCGCCGACTTGACGATGTCCTCTGGATCAACGATAGCATCGCCACGTCGCCCGAGCGGGCCATGGCGGCGTTGCGCAGTTTTGAGGGGTCGGAGGTTGGGCCGGCCGGTCTCATCCTGCTGGCCGGGGGCCGCGACAAGCATCTGCCCTGGGAGGAGTGGGCCGCCGAGGTCCATGCGCGCGTGCGCCATGTGGTCGCCTTCGGGGAAGCGGCGGCGCTGATTGCGCGCGTCCTGGCAGCCAGGCCGAGCTCCAGCCGTCTGGAAAGCCTTGTCACCGCCCCCGATCTGCCGGCGGCGGTCAGGGCAGCCCGGCGTCTGGCCCGGCCCGGCGATGTGGTGTTGCTGGCCCCGGGCGGAACCAGTTTTGATGCGTATACCGATTATGCCGCCCGCGGACAGCATTTTCGCGACCTTGTCAACAGCCTCGTCCCCCTTTCTTCTGCACCCGAGCGATCATGAAGCGTTTCCCTTCCTCTGGACCGATGGCGAGACCGCCCTCTTTTGATTATGTCATGCTCGTGCTGGTCGTCGGGCTGGTCGGTTTCGGCCTGGTCATGTTGTTCAGCGCCTCTTATGCCTTTGCCTATTGGGCCAAAGATAATCCGCTCTACTTTTTCCAGCGTCAACTGGTGTGGGTGGGGCTGGGCAGCGTTGCGCTGCTTATCCTCGTGAACACGGATTATCGGATCTGGAGCGAGTTGGCCCTGCCCATTTTGGGGCTGACCGTGGTGGTGCTCTTTCTGGTGCTGGTGGCCGGGAGCGACCGTTTTGGCGCCCGTCGCCAGCTCCTGAGCGGGGGCTCGATTCAGCCTTCGGAGGCCGCCAAGCTGACCTTCATCATCTACGCAGCCACCTGGCTGAGCAGCAAGGGGGAACGTCTGCGCCAGATGAACTACGGCGTCGTGCCCTTTGCCGTGCTCCTGGGCCTGGTGATCGGCCTGCTTTTACTCCAGCCCGATCTGGACACGTCGCTGATCATCACGGTGACGGCGATGGCGATGTTCTTCGTGGCCGGCGCCGATCTGATCCAGATGGGCCTGATCGGTTTGCTCGGTGCTCTGACTTTCGGGGCGGCCGTGCTGCTGTTCGATTATGCGCGTATGCGGTTTCGGGTCTTTCTGGAGGCCATTGCCAATCCGTTTCAGGCTCAGGATTTCCATGTGCAGCAGGTCGTGGCGGCGCTGATGGCCGGCGGCATTCAGGGTCGGGGCCTGACCGAAAGCGAGTACAAACTGCCACCGGGCCTGCCCACGGTGCATTCCGATAGCATCTTTGCCGTCGTTGGGGAAGAACTGGGTCTGGTGGGTACGCTTTTGGTATTGTCTCTGTTTCTGTTGTTCGCCTATCGGGGGGTGCGGATAGCGTTGCTCGCCCCCGATGCCTTTGGCACCCTGCTGGCCTTCGGCATTACGACCTGGCTGACCTTGCAGGCCCTCATCAATATCGCCATGATCACGGCGACCATTCCCATCGCCGGTCTGGTTTTGCCCTTTTTCAGCTACGGCGGGTCGAGCATGGTGGCCAATCTGGCCGCCATCGGGATCCTGCTCAACATCTCCCGCGGCGGAGGAGGTCTGATCTTCGATGCGACTGCTGGTTTCCGGTGGTGGAACCGGTGGACACGTGTACCCCATCTTGACGGTCGTCGAAGCGCTGAGGGCGCTGTTGCCGGTGTCCGCGTCAACCGCTTCGCCCGCTCCTCTTTCGGATTTCGCCGCCGCTCACGGTCGTCCTGAGTCGGTCGAAGTGCTCTATGTGGGCGCCGAGCGAGGTGTTGAGGCCGGATTGGTGCGCCGAGCAGGCCTGCCTTTCACGGCCATTGCCACCGGACCGTTGCGTGTGGCGCATCCGCTGCGGCTGGCCCGCAATCTAGGACGAATGCGTCGCGGGGCCGCGCAGGTTGCCGATCTGCTGCAGCGCTGGCGGCCCGATGTGGTCTTCGTCACCGGCGGCTATGTGTGTGCGCCTGTGGTCTGGGCTGCGCACCGCCGCCGTATCCCCATCCTCCTCTACCTGCCGGATATGACGCCTGGCCTGGCCGTGCGTCTGCTGAGCCGTTATGCCGACCGGATCGCCGTCAGTTTTCCCGAGGCGACGGCCTATTTCCGCAACCGTCGCACCCTGGTCAGCGGTTATCCGGTGCGACGGGCACTGTGCGAACGGACCCTCGACAAGGCCGCCGCCCGCCGGTATTTTGCGCTGGATCCGCTGCAGCCCACCGTCTTGGTGTTCGGCGGATCGCAGGGGGCGCGTGCCATCAACGAAGCGCTCGCGACCATCTTGCCCCCTCTGCTCGATCGGGCGCAGGTCATCCACCTCAGTGGTGAGCGCGATTGGTCGGCGGCTCAGGCCCGCAGCGCCGGCCTGGATGAGGAACGGCGTCGGCGCTACCGGCTTTTCGCCTATCTGCACGAGGACATGCCGGCGGCGCTCATGGCCGCCGACCTGGTCGTCGCCCGGGCCGGAGCCTCGACCCTGGGCGAGTTTCCGGCCCTGGGCCTGCCGGCCGTGCTTGTGCCGTTGCCGCTGGCCGGCCAACATCAAGAGGCCAATGCCCGCTATCTGGCCGATCGGGGCGCTGCCGTCATCGTCGCCAACGCCGAGCTGCGCACCCGGCTGTGGCCCACGTTACAAACCCTACTCACCCACCCCGAGCGACTGGAAGGCATGAGCCGGGCTGCCGCCGCCCTGGCTCAACCCGAGGCCGCCGACCGCCTGGCCCAGGCTCTGCTGGACCTGGCCCATTCTGCTTCCGACCATGCCACCCGCGATCAATGACCTGCAGCGCGCGTTGGTGCTGCTCCTTGTCCTCGGCGTCTTTGCCTATATCGGTTACCGCCGCGGCTTTTGGGGCGAAGTCCTCAAGCTGATCATGCTCGTTGTGGGCTATGCCATCAGCCGTCCCGAGCTGCTGGGTGGCTGGGTGATCCGTACCCTCAACGTCGGCTATTTTCTCATCCAGTTCATTCGCGGCGGTGGCCTGAGTGCTCTCTTCGCCGAGGGTGGGCCTTCGGCCGAAGCACTCCTCAGCGCCTTTGAGGCTACCGGCGCCCGCGGACCGCTGATCCGGGCCGGCGAGGGTGAGGGTCTGCTGTTTGTGCTCATGCTGGTCCTGCTGATCGCGGCCTTCGCCGTGGCCGGACGCATCAAGCGCAAGGCCAGCAAAATCGCCGGCCTGCTCATGGGGGCGGTCAACGGGTTGGTCATCGCTTACATCTTCCGGCCCTACCTCAGCGGCAAGCCCTTGCTGCCACCCACGGCAGAAACCGCCGGGACGCTGGATGTCCTGGGTACCCTTCTCGGCGCTGCGCTCGATGTCGTGGTGACGCCGTTGCGCTGGCTGGGAACGGCCGTAGGTCTGTGGATGGTGCCTGTGGTCATCGTGATCGTCGTCCTCATCTTGTTGCGCAGCCTGCGCAGCTAAACGCCATTGCGAGTGCCACGATGGGTCCTATCGAAGTCCTCTGGTTCGCCGTTGTGCTCTTCTTCGTCTTCGTGGCCCTGGTGCGCGGCTATCCCCGTGAGCTGGGGGTGACGACGGTCATCTTCGCCGCCCTCTTTCTCATCCAATTCTTCTTCGGTCGCTATTTCGATGGTCTGCTCAGGCCCGCCCTGGACCTCTTGGCAATCAGCCCGACGGCGCGCGGGCTGGAGCATTTCAAGGCGACCTTTTACAGTCTGGTCTTTCTGCTCATCGTCTTCTCCGGCTACGCCGGCCAGACCTTTACCTTTCAGGGCAAAGAACGCAAAGGCACCGATGGCCTTGTGCTCAATCTCCTGGTCGGTCTGCTCAACGGTTATCTCGTGGCCGGATCCCTCTGGTATTTCCAGCACGCCTTCAACTACCCCATTGCCGATTTCCGAGGGTCGGACGGACGTCCGCTCTTCTTTACCATGCCCCTCAGCCCCCTGGCCATGCAACTGGTCAAGATTCTACCCCTTGCCGTCGTCCCCGATATTCTGTGGGGCGCCCTGCTCATGCTTATGCTGCTGGCCCGTGTGCGTCGGTAGGAACGATTATGGACTGGTCCGAGTTGTTCCAATTGGCTCCTGAAGCCCGTTCTCGTCATCGGTTCCATCTCATCGGCATCGGCGGCACCGGCCTGGGGCCCATTGCGCACGTGCTGCTGGAGATGGGGTTTCAGGTCAGCGGCAGCGATCAAGCGGCTTCGCCCCGCACCGAAGCCCTGGCTGCGGCCGGCGCCCGTGTCCGGGTGGGCCATAGCGCCGCCCACCTGTACACCGACGAAGCGCCACAGCAGCCCGATGTCGTCCTTGTTTCGGCCGCCGTACCCCCGACGAATCCTGAACTCATGACGGCGCAGACGGCGGGCATCCCGGTCATCCGGCGTCGCGAGCTGCTGGGGCCGCTGACCGCAGGCCGTCGCGTCATCGCCGTGGCGGGCACCCACGGCAAGACGACGACCACGGCCATGATCGCCCATATTCTGACCAAGGTCGGTCTGGAGCCGGGCTATATCATCGGCAGCGAGATCCCCGGTTTGGGCGCCGGTGCGCTGGGTCGCGGGCCGCATTTCGTCATCGAAGCCGATGAATACGACGAAGCCTTTCTGGGACTGGCGCCCACGGTCATCGTCCTGACGAACGTGGACTGGGACCATCCCGACTATTTCCATACGCCGGCAGCCTATGCGGCTGCGTTTTGCCGCTTTCTCAACCGTCTGCAACCGGGCGGCCGGCTCATTTATTGCCAGGACGATGCCGAAGCCGAGGCGCTGGTGGCCTCCATCCCGACGGAGGTGTTGCCATCGGCGCAGCGCCTGGGTTATGGCAGTCGCAGCCGGGCCACCTGGCAGGCCCGGTTCATCGACATCGGCCCCGACCAGACCACCTACGAACTCCATGGTCCTGGCGGCGCCATGTGGCCGGTCCATCTACGGGTCCCCGGCCTGCACAACGTCCTCAACAGCATCGCCGCTCTGCTGGCCGCCCAGACGATCGGCATCTCCGTGGCCACGGCCGCTCCCCTCCTGGCGAGTTACAGCGGCGCCGTACGCCGTTTCCAGGTGAAGGGCGAGGCCGGCGGCATCCTCGTCATCGACGATTACGCCCATCATCCCACCGAGGTGCGGACGACTCTGGCCGCAGCCCGGGCGGCCTATCCCGATCGCACGATCTGGGCGGTCTATCAGCCCCACACCTATAGCCGGACCCGCATCCTCCTCGATCAGTTCGAAGGCGTCTTTGCGGCGGCCGACCATGTGCTCATCACCGAGATTTACCCGGCCCGCGAAGCGCCCGACCCCCGCGTCAACCCGGCGCAGGTGGTGGCCGTCAGTCGCCATCGTCATGCCCGGGTCAGCGGCGACCTGGAGACCACATTGGCCTTGCTGGCGCACGAGGTGCAGCCGCCGGCGGTGGTGGTCATCCTCAGCGCCGGCGATGCCACCCGACTGGCGCCGGCTCTGCTGCAGCGGCTGCAGACGCGCACGACGGCCGGACTCTCCTCCTGAACCCCGCCATGACGACCGTTCCTCCCTCGCTCCTTGCGCAACTGGCGCCCCTGAGCCGTGACGGCCTCCGCTGCCGGGTGGCGCTGGCGCCGCTGACGAGCTTTCGCATCGGCGGCCCGGCCGAGGTCCTCCTGACCGTGACCTCGCTCGACGACCTGACAACGGCTCTGACGCTGCTGCGGGAATGGCAGGTGCCCTTCCTCATTCTGGGCGGCGGTTCCAACGTCCTGGTCAGCGATGCCGGTGTTCCGGGTGTGGTTCTCATCAACCGCTGTCGTGGGATCCGCTGGGCCGTCACCGCCGACCCTCCAACCGTGACGGCCGAGAGCGGGGTCTTGCTGGCCGGACTGGCCCGCAGCGCCATCCGCCGGGGTCTGGCCGGATTGACCTGGGCCGTCCATGTGCCGGGCACGGTAGGGGGTGCGGTTGTGGGCAACGCCGGCGCGCATGGCGGCGCCATCGCCGACAACCTGTACCAGGTGACGCTCTGGCAGGACGGCGCCGTGGTGGCGGTGCCGGCCGCCGATCTGGACCTGGGTTATCGTTCCAGCCGCTTGAAAGCAATGCCCCCGGCCACCCGACCGGTCGTCCTGACGGCGAGCTTTCATCTCGGCCACGGCGACATCGCCGCCGAAGAGGCCGCGGCGGCGGCGTACACGGCCTATCGGCGGCGCACCCAGCCTGTGGCCCAAAGCGCCGGCTCGATCTTCAAAAACCCGCCGACCGGTACCGCCCCGACAGCCGGCTATCTGATCGAGGCCGCCGGTCTGAAGGGCCATCGCATCGGCGGGGCCGGCGTCAGCACCCGCCATGCCAATTTCATCATCAACCATGGCGATGCCACCGCCGCCGATGTCGTCCGGTTGATGAACCACGTGCGTCGCACCGTCTGGGACCATTTCGGCATTCTCCTGGAGCCGGAAATCCAACTCGTCGGCGATTGGAGCGCCGGGCCGCGATTGGAAGCGGTGCCGGGAGCCGAAGACGGTGCCGGGATGTTGGCCTATGGATCCGATGAATTGACGCCGATCTCGCGATAGACTCATCGGCACAAATCACCGTGATCGACAAAAACGCTGTTCTATTGGCAATTTTTTCCGATTTACGTTATCGCTTAGCTCCCGTCCACCATGTCTCGTCTCCATCTCGGTGTTATCTTCGGTGGTCGCTCAGGCGAGCATGAAGTCAGCCTGATGAGTGCGCAATCGGTGCTGGCCGCCCTCGACCGCGAGCGCTATAGCGTCCATCCTATCGGCATCGACCGTCAGGGGCGCTGGCTGTTCGACGGCGACCCTCTGGCCCGGCTGTTGGCCGGGGAGCAGGCAGGCCCGGACGCACCGCTATGGCCCGGCCCGGAACGGCTGGCCGGATTCGATGTTCTTTTTCCGGTGTTGCACGGCCCCTACGGCGAAGACGGCACCCTGCAAGGGCTGCTGGATCTGGCGGGCATTCCCTATGTGGGTTGCGGTGTTCTCGCCTCGGCTCTGGGTATGGACAAGGCCGTCGCCAAACAGGTCTTTGCCGCGCATGGGCTGCCGCAGACGCCTTGGGAGCTGGTCTGGCGTCGGGAGTGGGAGGCCACGCCGATGGCGGTGATGACCCGGCTGGAGGAACGTCTGGGGGGTTATCCCCTCTTCGTCAAACCGGCCAATCTGGGCTCAAGCGTAGGGGTGAGCAAGGCCCACAACCGCACGGAGCTGGCCGCCGGTCTGACCACGGCGGCCGCCTACGATCGCAAAATCGTGGTCGAACAGGCCGTGCCCCACGCCCGCGAGATCGAAGTGGCCGTGTTGGGCAACGAAGACGCCATCGCCTCCATCCCCGGCGAGATCATCGCCGGCAACGAGTTTTACGATTACGCGGCCAAATACCTGGACGGCACCAGTCAGCTCCTCATCCCGGCGCCGTTGAGCCCCGCACAGAGCGAGTATGTGCGCCGCCTGGCCCTGGCCGCCTATCGGGCCATTGATGCCAGCGGCCTCAGCCGGGTGGATTTTCTGCTCAACGGCCGGACCGGTGAGGTGTTCGTCAACGAGGTGAACACCCTGCCGGGTTTCACGGCCATCAGCATGTACCCCAAGCTGTGGGAGGCGAGCGGGCTGAGCTATCCCCGGTTGTTGGATCGTCTGATCGAGCTGGCCCTGGCCCGTCATGCCGATCGTCTTCGCAATCGTATCGTCCGCTGAGTTCTGTATGCCCGGCTACTATCGCAGCAGACCGCTACGGCCCCCATCGGAACCGACTCGGCGACGACGCCGCCCGCAGCGACGGCGTTTCGGCGGGCCGTCGTTGCCGTTGCTGCTGCCGAAGCGACGCCGGGCCGCGAAAAACGCCCGGCCGGCCGGACGTTCGAGCCTTGGCCGAGGGTGGGCAGGGCTAAGGCCGTGGCTGCACCGTCTGCGGACCGGACGCTCCTGGCACGAAAGCCATCTCGCCGCCTTAGCCCTCGTCCTCGTGGCCACCGCCGGACTGGTTTATGCCTTTGTCGATCTGGCGTTCTATGTTTACGACGCCGAGGTGGAAGGCACCCGCTATACGACCGTCGCCGAGCTTTATCGGCAGGCCGGCATCGATGGCTATAGCATCTTCTTCGTGGATGCGGGCCAGGTGGCGCAACGTTTGCAGCGCTTACCGTATGTCCGGCAGGCCCGCGTCCACACGGCCCTGCCCAACCGGGTGCGCATCGTCGTGACGGAGCGCCAACCTACCCTGCTCTACGAGGATGACGCCGGGCGCTATTGGGTCGATGCCGAAGGCGTTCTCATGCCGATCGGAGCCGACCACGACGTGGATCTCACCCTGGTGGATGAGATGGCGGCCGTCCCCATGACCGTTGCCGACGGCCAACGGCGTCTGACGGCCGAGCTGCTACAGGCCATTCTCGCCATCCACCGGCAGATGCCCGCCGTAACCCACTTTCGCTATCGACCGACCCACGGCCTGATGTTCACCAGTCCGGAGGGGTGGCAGGTTTATTTCGGCGATACCACGGCCATGGAAACCAAACTCGCCACCTGGGAGGCGGTCCGTAGCCGCCTGCTGGCCGCCAAGGCGCAGGTCAACGAAGTGGACCTGCGCTTTCCCCAGGTCATCTGGCGCTAATCCCTTCCCGGTTTCCAGACGACCAACCGCCTTACCCGTCCCCGTTCGCATTCTCTAGCCTGCCCACGTTCCCACCCATGTCTGCGATTATCAGCGCTATTGATGTCGGAACGACCAAAATCTGCGTTTTTATTGCCGAATCCACGCCGGAAGGGACGCTGCGGTTGTTAGGTGCAGGACAGGCACGCAGTCAGGGTCTGCGCCGAGGCGTGGTGGTCAATGTGCCGGCGGCGACCCAGGCCATCGCCGAAGCGGTGGAGCGGGCCGAGCAGGATGCCGGCGTGGCCGTGCGGCGTGCCTATGTGGGTATTGTCGGCGCCCACATCGAAGCCCATAACGGTGTCGGAGCCGTGGCCATCCCGCGTGGACGCAGCATCAACCACTACGATATCGAGCGCGCCCTGGATGCCGCCCGCGCCATCCCGATCCCCTCCGACCGCGAGATCATCCACACGATTGCCCGCTATTTCACCGTCGACGAGCAGGAGGGCGTCCAGGAACCGATCGGCATGCACGCCTATCGGCTGGAGGTGAATGCCCATATCATCACCGGCTCCACAACGGCCATCCAGAACCTGATCAAATGCGTGCAGAGCAACGGCATCGCCATCGAGGAGCTGGTGCTGGAGCCGCTGGCCAGCGGCGAGGCCGTGTTGACCGATGAGGAGCGAGAGCTGGGCGTGGTGCTGGCCGATATCGGCGGCGGCACAACCGACATCGCCCTTTTCATCAACGGGTCCGTCTGGTACACGGCCGTGCTCGAGATCGGCGGCGAAAGTCTGACGCGCGACCTGGCCATAGGGCTGCGCACCCCCTTCGAGGCCGCCGAGATGCTCAAAATTCGCTACGGTCACGCTCTACCGGAATGGATAGCGGCCGACGAGGTGGTCAGCGCGGCGGCCTTCGGCGATACGCCCTCGCAGAATATCAGTCGGCGCTACATCGCCGAGATCGTGCGGGCGCGCAGCGAGGAGATCCTGGAGCTGATCCTGCGCGAGATCAAACGTTCCGGTTACGATGGCCTGTTGCCGGCGGGCGTTGTGTTAACGGGCGGGACCGCCCAGTTGCCCGGATTGCGGGAGATCAGTCGACAGACCTTGCGTCTACCGGTGCGGATCGGGATACCCAATAGCCTGGAGCATGTGCAGCGTCGCTGGCTCACACCGGCCTATGCGACCGGGATCGGGTTGTTGTTGTGGGCCCAACGCCATGGCCCCCGTGAGACCATCCGCTCATCTTCACCTTTTCTCCCGCGTTTGCGCAGCTGGTTGCGCAACCTCCTACCCGGCTGAAACGCCAAAATCGTTTGCATGACGGTTTATCACCAATATGAAGAAGCGAAGTGTTGCCAAGATCGACGGCAAGTTATCCCTGTTCAAGCCGTCAGCCTGCCCGAATAGTTGTCTCACCAAATCATCCGTTGTGCTATCAACTGTCCATTTGGCTATTTTCTTGTTTTGTTATATGCTCCCACAATTGCTCTGAGACTTTTCTCATTAGCCAACCTCTTGCAGGAGTGCCATGAAGATGAACAAACCCTCCAAACCCTACGTCGAAAACCTGGCTCAGATCAAGGTCATCGGGATAGGCGGCGGCGGTAGCAATGCCGTCAACCGCATGATCGCTGCCGGCATCCAGGGTGTTGAATTCGTGGTGGTCAATACCGACGCGCAGGCGCTTATGTTGGCCGATGCGCCGGTACGGGTCCGCATCGGCGACAAGTTGACCAAAGGTTTAGGTTCCGGAGGCAATCCCGAAATCGGCCAACGCGCCGCCGAGGAATCGGCCGAGGAACTGAAGGAGATTATGAAAGGGGCGGATATGGTCTTCATCACGGCCGGGCTGGGGGGCGGCACCGGCACGGGGGCGGCGCCCGTCATCGCCCGTCTGGCCCGCGAGACCGGCGCCCTGACCATCGGCGTGGTGACCAAACCGTTCAGCTTCGAGGGGAATAAGCGTCGCCAGGTGGCCGAAGAGGGGGCCAATGCGCTCTCCCAGCATGTCGATACCCTCATTCTGATCCCGAACGACCGGCTCCTGCAGATTGTGGACAAGCGCGCCAGTATCCAACAGGCTTTTGCCGTAGCCGACGATGTGTTGCGTCAGGGTATCCAGGGCATCAGCGAGTTGATCACCATCCCCGGCCTGATCAACCTGGATTTCGCCGATGTGCGCACGATCATGAGCGAAGGCGGCGCGGCACTGATGGCCATCGGCGAAGGGCATGGCGAGAACCGGGCCCAGGATGCCGCCGAAGCAGCCATCCACTCGCAATTGCTCGATATCAGCATTGACGGCGCCCGCGGCATTCTCTTCAACGTGACGGGCGGACCGGATATGAGCCTGTTCGAGGTGAACGAAGCGGCCGAGATCATCCGGCGCACGGCCCATCCCGATGCCAACATCATCTTTGGCGCCGTCATCGACCCCAATCTGCAGGACACGCTGCGGATCACCGTCATCGCCACCGGTTTCGACGCAACCCACGCCAAGCAACAGCCGACCACAACGGCCAAAACCATCGAGTTCCCCAGTCGGCCCTACGACCAGGAAAACCGCGATATCCCCGCCTTTCTGCGTCGGGCGCGGGGCAATCTCGGCTAGTTCGGTTCTCGCACCCAACGCAGATCGGTACGAATGGAACGGATTTGCGCAGATTATCCGGCGCGACAATCTGCGTAAATCCGTTTGCTTTGCATAAGCGAATACGGAGCCGCCTAAACCTGACCCTCGAACGCGGCCGGAACCGGGCAAGCACGAGAGGGTGCTTGCGTGTCTGCCTGCCCATCAAAGCAACCGCTTGGACGATAGGCATCCCGGCAGCCCGATACCACTTGGACCTTAAAATTTCTTGACAGAGCAGCGCGAGGGACAAGCCCACCAAAACAGGCACTTACGGGAAGGATGGGACGATAAAAAAGGCCTTTTTCCAGGCCCCAATCCTGACTTCGGTCAAGTCGCCGGACGGGGAAAGCCTCAAGGCGCCCTAGTCCCAATTGGACGATAACCGAAGATGTGTTATACTGCTGACCCGCTTAGGCCATATATAGTAGTTTAACAAATAAAAGCTACTAAATAAAGGATGATGGGCCGGAGCCTGAGCGGCCCCGGCCCATCATCTGCCCTCAGTAACACTTCCCCACGCCGGTTTGCATCGCCCCCGGCATGCATCTTCTTCAGTTTAGCGACGCCTCTGGCGGCGGTCACCCCCCAACCGGACAGGTTTTAAGACTTCTTAGTGGTGACGTTATGAAATGTCCCTTTTGCGGTCATGACAAATCTCGGGTCATGGACACCCGTGACTCCGGCGAAGGCATCCGCCGCCGACGAGTGTGCGTGCATTGTCACCAGCGCTTTACCACCTATGAACAAATCAGTACGGCCGTTCAGGTCATCAAAGCCGATGGCCGTCGCGAACCGTTTGACCGCAACAAAGTCCTCAACGGCATTCGCGTGGCCTGTGCCAAACGCCCGATCGCCATGGCCGACCTGGAAGGCATCGTCGACCAGATCGAAGAACAGATTCATTCCCTGGGCAAGACCGAGGTCCCCAGCAAATGGATCGGCAACATGGTTTTGGAGCGTCTCAAGACCATCGATCCGGTGGCCTATATCCGTTTTGCCACCGTCTATCTCGAGCTTCCCGATCTCGAAGCCGTGCAACGGGAAATCAACCGGCTGATGGGAAAGGGATAAGCCTTTAGCCACACTTTCTGAAGGAGCACCACGCTATGATCGCCTCTCCTCTGACTGCCGTAGCCAGCTATCCCGACTATGTGCGCGATGATCGGATCGCCCTTTCGGAGAATAGCCGCGAGGTCCTACGGCGACGTTATCTGCGCAAAGGCCTGGATGGTAAGCCGATCGAGACACCGGCCCAGATGTTCTATCGGGTGGCACGCCATATCGCCGCCGCCGAAGCCCGGTTCGGCGGCGATGCCGAGGGCACCACGCGTTTGTTCTATGACCTGCTGACCAGCCTGCGTTTCTTCCCCAATTCGCCCACCTTCACCGGGGCCGGCACGCCACTGGGCCAGCTCGCCGCCTGCTTCGTCCTTCCCATCGAGGACGACATGGGCAAGCACCCCGATGGCATCTTCCAAACCCTGCGCAATGCCGCCCTTATCCAGCAAACAGGCGGTGGCAACGGCTTCAGCTTCGGCCGTCTCCGTCCCCGCGGGGACAAGGTACTGACTTCGGCAGGCGTGGCAACCGGCCCGGTGGGCTTTTTGGAGGCCTTCGACAAGGCCTTCGGCGTCATTGCCCAGGGCGGCACGCGGCGCGGGGCCAACATGGCCGTGTTGCCGGTGCATCATCCCGATATCGAGGAGTTCATCAGCTGCAAGGCCGAAGAGGGTCAGATCGCCAATTTCAATATCTCGGTCGCCATTACCGATGCCTTCATGCGGGCGGTGGACAACGACGAGCCTTTTGACCTGATCAATCCCCGCAACGGCAAAGTGTGGCGAACCGTGCGGGCACGCGATCTGTTTGACAAGATCGTCAAACACGCCCATCACAACGGCGAGCCGGGTGCCCTCTTCATCGACACCGCCAACCGCAGCAACCCGCTCCCGCATCTGTACCAGCTCGAGGCCACCAATCCATGTGGCGAACAATGGCTGGGACCTTACGAAAACTGCTGCCTGGGTTCGGTCAATCTGGCCCGGCATGTAACCGAAACGAATGCCATCGACTGGGACTTGCTCGCCGAAACGGTAGCGGCATCGACCCGCTTCCTCGACAACGTGGTGGAGATGAACGCCTATGTCCCGGCCGTACCTCAACTGAAAGAGGCCGCCCATCTGGTACGGCGCATCGGCCTGGGCATTATGGGGCTGGCCGATGTCATGTACATGCTGGGGGTGCGCTATGGTTCGGAGGAGGGCGAGGAACTGGCCTCGCAGATCATGGAATTCGTGCGCTATCACGCCATGCGGACCTCCATCGAACTGGCCCGTGAGCGCGGGCCTTTCCCGGCCATCCGCGGCTCCATCTACGATCCCACCAACCTCAAATGGACCCCGCCGACCCCTCTGACGCCCTACAAGCGGGACTTCGGCCGCCCACCCCTGAATTGGGACGCCATCGTTGCCGGAATCAAGGCCCATGGCATCCGCAATGCCGCCCAGACCACCATCGCACCCACGGGAACCATCGGCACCGTCACCGGTTGCGAGGGCTACGGCTGCGAACCGGTCTTCGCCCTGGCCTATACTCGTTATGTCAAAGAGAGCGACGGTGAGGTGCCGCTGACCTATCTCAGCCCCCTCTTCCTGCGAGCCCTGGACGAGGCCGGCATCGTCGGCGAAACCCGGCAACGCATCATCGATGAAATCCTCCATACCGGCACCTGCCAGCATATCGGCGAATTACCTGACCATATCCTGCACACCTTCGTCGTCAGCCAGGATATCACCCCTACCGAACATGTGCGCATCCAGGCGGCGTTGCAACGCTTTGTCGATAACAGCATCAGCAAAACCATCAATTTCCCGCCCACGGCCACGGTCGAGGATGTCAAGATGGCCTATCGCCTGGCCTGGGAACTCGGTTGCAAAGGGATCACCGTCTATGTGACCGGTAGCCGCGAAGAAGTGGTCCTCGAGACGAAGGCCACGGCCATGGCCAAAGGCAAGACGACCTCGGCGCCAACGCCGCCGACACCGACGGCGACGACCGAGCCCCAGGCGCCCCTGGTGCCCCCGCGCAAGCGCCGTCCGACCCGGCTCCAGGGTTTCACCTATCGCCAGCCCACGCCGTTGGGCACGGCCTACATCACCGTCAACAGCGACGACGCCGGCGAACCCTTCGAGGTCTTCCTCAACGTGGGCAAAGCCGGCTCCGATGTGGCCGCCGTCGCCGAGGCTCTGGGACGCCTGATGAGCTACATCCTGCGCATGCCCAGCCCACTACCCCCGCGTGAGCGGCTGCAGCAGATCGTCTACCAGCTCGGCGGCATCGGCGGCGGCCGTCCGTTGGGTCTCGGCCCCCAGCGGGTGCGCTCCCTACCCGATGCCGTGGCCCAGGTCCTGAGCCAGTATCTCAGCGAAAGCGAGGCCGAAACCCTGGTGAAGACACCCGCTCCCCCGGCGGAGCAGATGGCCCTGCCGCTTTCTATCGGTGACCTGTGCCCCGACTGCGGTCAGGCGACCATGCTTTTCATCGAGGGCTGCAAGAAGTGCCAGAACTGCGGCTATAGCGAATGCTGAGAGGGCCCGGCGGGGTGGTCACACCGAGCGCCGGCGTGGCCACCCCGCTTATGCCGGCGCCGCCAACACCTCGGCGGCGATGTCGCAATACACCCGATAGGCTTGCTCGCCAAAGCAGACGAAAATCACCTGCTCGATGCCCGGTTCCACGGCCAGGATATCCCGCACGGTGGTCAGGGCAATGCGGGTGGCGTGCGGCAAAGGGAAACCGTAGGCACCCGTGCTGATGGCAGGAAAAGCGATGGTGCGCACACCGTGGGCTACGGCCAGACGCAGCGCATGGCGATAACAGCTCGCCAGCAACGCATCCTCGCCGTATTGGCCTCCTCGCCAGACAGGCCCCACGGCGTGGATCACATAGCGCGCAGGCAGGTTGTAGCCCCCAGTTATGCGGGCCTCGCCTGTGGGGCAGCCGCCCAGAGTACGGCATTCGGCCAGCAATCCCGGCCCGGCTGCCCGATGGATGGCGCCATCCACACCCCCGCCGCCTAAAAGACGGCTATTGGCGGCATTGACGATGGCATCGACTTGTTGGCGGGTGATATCGCCTTCGCGAATGACGATGTGATGGGCAGGATAGACCGTTTCCATAGGACCCAAACGATGTTATGGTCGTAAGATCAAGGTGGCCTCGGCGGCAGCCTCGACCGCATCGTCGTCCCATAACAGCGGTGCATAGCGGATCATCCGCCATGGTTCGATCTGGTCATCGTAGTGTTTGTGGAAAGGATGGCCCGATTGCCCGGTGGTATTCGTGGCCAATGAACGGTTGAAATCGGCCAGATCGACGATGATCCGCAACGAAGGCAACGAAACAACCTCGAACAGACGATCCTCGGCCGTGGACCAGGCGGTGGCGTTGACGATCTCGCCGCCGCCGGCCGTCTCGACCGGTCCGCGGTTGAAGATGCGCTCGATGAGGGCAACGCCCGATTCGCCCAGGGTCTGATTGCGGAAGGTGGCCGTATGCAGCGCGCCCCAACGCCAACGGTTGGCGTCCTCGCCTAGCCGTTCGACCAGCAGGTCATAGGCGTCGTTCAGCGCCTGCGCCAGCACCTCCTCGCGCCTCTCCCGGGTCGAGGTGTGGACGTTATCCCACCAGTGGGCGGTCGGGTCGGCCACCAGCCGGCGCACCAGCTCGCGGTCGCGAGGGGCCATATCCCTCAGTTCGTCGCCGAAGAGGTGGTTGGGCAACATGTACCAAAACGCCTCAAAGAAGGCCGCCTCGGCGCTGTCCATGCTTTGTTGCCCATCCCAACGCAGGAGCCGGTCGCGCATGGCTGCCACCTCGGCGCGCGCCAGCGGCACGGTGGCCAGATACGGGATCACATCGCGGGCAAACAGATTGGCATTATCGCCGTGGATGGCCTTCATGTCCTCCAGGCTCAGTTTATCCTTGGCCTCGATCCGCTCCACGATGCGCCGGGCGCGAAAGCCGGGTGAGCCTTCGTGTCGCGTCAACCAGGGGTAGCGGCTGTAGTCGGCCACCAGATTGTTGGCCGTGACGATATAACCCTGGCCCGGATTGAAAGAGACCGGCAATTCGGCAAAAGGCACAAAGCCCTGCCATTCATACGCGTCGGTATGACCGGGAACGGGCACCAGACCGTCGTGGCCAGGGCGGCGTATGGGAATACGACCGGGCATCTGATAGCCGATGTTGCCGTCCACATCGGCATAGACAAAATTCTGCGCAGGCGCATCCCACTTCGTCAGGGCATTGCGGAATTCATCCCAGTTTTGGGCCAGATTGAGGGCCCGCACGGCGGCCATGACCCGATTCCCCTCCAGCGCCGTCCAGCGCAAAGCCAGCGGTTGCCAACCATAGGCCCAATCCGCCTGAGTGCCGTAGGCCACGTCGTTGAGAATGGGGCCGTGGCGGGTACGGCGCACGGTCAGATACACCGGCTCATGGCGGCCGGCGACCCGGATTTCCTCCTGGACGATCTCCATATCCACCCAGCGACCGTTGACCTCGTATTGATTGGGATTGGCCGGGTTGATCTTCTCGATGTAGAGGTCCTGCACATCGGGATAGGCATTCGTCACGCCCCAGGCAATGCGATCGTTATGGCCGATGATCACCCCCGGCGCCGAGGCAAACGAGAAACCGACGACATGATACGGACACTCCGTCGTCCGGGGTCGACAATGGAGGCCGTTTTCGTACCAGATGGAGGGCATCTGAATGCCCAGATGGGGGTCGTTGGCCAGGAGCGGTTTCCCCGTCTCGGTGCGGGTCCCGGCGATGACCCAATTGTTGCTGCCGATGCCCTGCCCGCGGCCGAACAGCCAATGCTCGGGCAGGCCGGCCATGACCTCGGTATCCACCTTCTCCCAGGTCACGCCGGCGGGCAGGATGACGGGATGATCGGCGGCATAGGGATACAGGGTCAGCTCGCGCATCCACGCCTCGCCATAGCGGGCCAGCAATTGGGCGCGTTCCAGCTCGCTCTCGTAGTTACCGCCCAGGTTGTAGGCCATCATTGTCGCCCAGGTGAGGGTGTGAACGGGGGTCCAGGGTTCGGGCGTAAACTCCACCCCGGTCAGCGCCAGGATGCGAAATTCCAGCGGCAGTTTTTGGCGATGCTGCGCCATGTAGACATTGACACCCTCGGCATAGGCCAGGAGGACCTCCCGATCGGCTTCATCGAGCAGCTCCCAACTCCGTTCGGCGCTCCGGCGCACACCCATCGTGCGCAGAAACCGATCCTGAGGCAGGGTGGCTTCGCCGAATAACTCCGAGAGGCGACCGCTGCCGATCCGGCGCCAGAACTCCATCTGCCAGAAACGATCCTGGGCATGGACAAAGCCCTGGGCCATAAACAGGTCATGCACATTGGTGGCGTAGATGTGGGGTACCCCGCGCGCATCGCGAACCACGGTGACGGTGTCCCGCAAACCCGGCAGACGCAGCTCCCCGCGTGTTTGGGGCCAGGCCAGACGCACCTGAAGCCACAGGGTAATCGCCACAACAAGGACGAGGACAAACAAGACCACAATCAGAGCGAGGACGAAGCGACGCCGCCCCGAACGGTGGGCGGTAGGGGATGATACCGAAGCGGTCATGTTGGCTCCCAAAGCTTCAGAAAGAGCAGTCGTTTACGAAAAGCGATACAACAGGCCCTATTCAACACCATTCTCATCCCCGAAGCAAATCGATTCCATTCCATCAAAACGCCTCCACGGCGCTCCGGCCGGAGAACCGAGGCCTCAAGGCCGACGCCGTCTTTTCGGCGGCCATCGGTGTCTCGGCAGCGGTGGCGAGGGAGCAGTCGCCGGTGGCCGCTCGGACCGTGCCGAAGCCAGCAAAGCCCGCACTTCATCGGGATTGAGGCCCTCCCAGCCGAAACGTCGCCAATCGGTATAGCCGTGTTCATCGAATTCGACACCTTCGGCCTCGAGCAGGGCCTGCTGATGGGCAGGCGTGTAGTGCAGATGGCGGATGGAACAGCGACCGGCTTTGTTGATGACCCGTTGCCAGGGGATCACCCGGGCCTGTTCCGGCGACAACGCCGCCAGCGCCCAACCGACGGTACGGGCGGCCCCGGGCGCATCGAGCATCTCGGCGATCTGGCTATAGGAGGCCACCTTGCCGGGCGGGATGCGCGCCACAAGGAGATAGACCCGTTCAAAGAAGGAGAGCTCGGTCGCAGCCTCAATCTTCTTCGGCATGGTAGTACCACCGCCGCCAGATGTGCTCGGCCGCCGCCAACTCGGCAGGCGTGTTCACGTTGAGCAGGGTCAGCCCGGCCGGGTCATAAGCGGCCAGCTCGTCCTCCCCGACTTCGCGCACACGGACCCGGTCATGAAAGGCGATCATCCGCCGTTCCCCGGCAGCAATGGCCGCCCCTACGGCCGGCAGACAGGTGGAGCGCCGATAACAGGCGTGGAGAGGATGCAATCCCTCTGCGGTGCGGGGGATGACCAGGTCGTAACCCGGTAAAAGTTCGACCAACTGCGCCAGCACCGCCGGGTTGAGGAAGGGCATATCGCAGGCCACCAACAGCACCGCCTCATGCCGGGCCGCCTTCAGGCCCGAATACAACCCCATCAGCGGGCCGTAGCCGGGCCGCTCATCGGGAATACAGGGCAGGCCCAGATGGGCATAGGGTGCAGGCTCGTTGGTGATGAGCAGGATCTCGGTCGCCAGGGGCTGTAGCGCCGCCAGAACCCGTTCGATCAACGGCACCCCACCCACAGGCAGCAGCGCCTTGTTGCGCCCCATGCGACTGCTGCTCCCCCCCACCAGGACCAGCCCGCTTACCGACTGCAGTTCGGCAGAGCGGTCATCGGCCTCCATCGCCATCCCAGCCTCCGAGTCGGGCTGCCAACAAGACACCGGGTTCGGCGCTCCTGGCGTCGCACCCGGTGTCTTGTGGCGAGCGGTGATGCGCCCGACGGCTTCGTTGCCGGAGCTATCCGCAGTCGAGCCACCGGCTCAGGCCGCCGCTCGCTCCAGGAGGTCGATCACCTCACCGACGGTTTTGATCTTCTGGGCTTCTTCGTCCTCGATGGTGCCACCGAACTCTTCCTCGAAGGCCATCATCAGCTCGACCAGGTCAAGGCTATCGGCCTCCAAGTCCTCGCGGAAGCGGGCGTCACGCGTCACCTTCTCGCGCTCTACACCGAGCTGGTCGACAATGATGTCGATAACACGGGATTCGATGTCCATAGGTCGTTTTCTAACTCCCTTTGGTTTTAGGATAAAGGATAGGCTGACAAGAAAAGAAACGGCCCTGGCGATTGCCGGGTAGACCCGCTACGGCGAGGGGCCATGGTGGTGTAGCCGGCAGAACGCCCAAACGGCCCTTGTTGCCGCAGGGTTCCAGTAGAGGAACACCGCAGGCGGGCGAAAGTTGCGGGCAATCCGGCTTGACAGGGCCTGCAAACTGCCGCTACACTCGGCCTGGGAGTACTTGATGATGACCGGACGCCATACCAACCGCAAGGCCGATCATATCCGTATCAATCTGGAAGAAGATGTTCGTTTTCCCAACCTGACGACGGGCCTCGAACGCTATCGGTTCGTCCACCAGGCCTTGCCCGAACTCGACCTGGCCGCGGTGGACACGACCGTTACCGTGTTCGGCAAGACCCTCAAGGCGCCTCTGCTCATTTCCTCCATGACCGGCGGGACGCCCGAGGCAGGGCGCATCAACTTTCATCTGGCCGAAGCCGCCGAGGCCGCCGGCATTGCCATGGGACTGGGTTCGCAACGGGCGGCACTGGAAGAGCCCGAATGGGCGGCGACGTTTCGGGTGCGCAAGGTGGCCCCTCACATTCTCCTCTTTGCCAACCTGGGTGCGGTCCAGCTCAACAAGGGCTATACCATCGACCACTGCCGTCGCGCCGTGGAGATGGTCGAGGCCGATGCCCTTATCCTCCATCTCAATCCCTTGCAAGAAGCCGTCCAGGCCGACGGGGACTGGAACTGGGCGGGGCTGGCTGCCAAAATCGAGGCTGTCTGCCGACAGTTGCCCGTTCCCGTTGTGGCCAAAGAGGTGGGCTGGGGCATTTCTCCCCAGACGGCGCGACTGCTGGCCGATGCCGGCGTGGCCGCCATCGACGTGGCCGGCGCCGGGGGGACCTCCTGGACCCAGGTTGAGTACCATCGCGCCGACAGCGAACGCTTCCGCCGTCTGGCCCGCGCCTTTGCCGATTGGGGCCTTCCAACGGCCGTCTCCCTCCAGCTCGTGCGTCAGACCTTGCCGGATATGATGCTCTTTGCCAGTGGCGGTCTGCGCGGGGGCATTGATATTGCCAAGTGTCTGGCCCTGGGCGCCACCCTCGGCGGCATGGCCGGACCGTTCCTCAAAGCGGCTGCCCATAGCGTCGAAGCCGTCGCCGAGGAGATCGCGGCCACCGTGGCCGAGCTGCGGGTGGCGATGTTTGCGGCCGGCGCCGGCAACGTCAAGGCCCTGGCCGAACCGGGTCGCTTGCTGGCCCTCTGAGCGGAGCTAAAGGAGCCTCGTGATGAACCCTGTCGCCGCTTTCAGCCGCCTATGGCTGCCGAAGCTCGAATCCCACCTGCGTGGGCTCCTGGCCGGCGAAAGCCCGGTCGTCACCGGGCTGTATCGGATGCTGCGCTATCACATGGGCTGGGAGAACCCGGCCGGCGAACCCGAACAGGCCCCCCAGGGCAAACAGGTGCGGCCTTTGCTGGTCCTGATGGCCTGTGTGGCGGCCGGGGGTGACCCGCATCAGGCGCTGCCCGCAGCGGCAGCGGTCGAATTGGTGCACAACTTCTCCCTCATCCACGATGACATCGAAGACGAAAGCCCCACCCGCCGTCATCGGCCTACGCTGTGGACCTGGGCCGGTCAGGCCCAGGCCATCAATGCCGGCGATGCCCTCTTTACCCTGGCGCGCCTGGCTCTGCTCCAACTCGAAGAGACCATCCCCCCTTCCCGCCTGTTCGCCGCCCTGCGCCTTTTCGATTACACCTGCCTCCATCTGACCGAGGGCCAATACCTGGACATCAGCTTTGAGAGCCGCACCCAAGTCGCCGTTGAAGAGTACATGACCATGATCGCCGGCAAGACAGCAGCCCTGCTGGCAGGTTCGGCCCATCTGGGCGCCCTTGTTGCCACCGACGAGACGGCCATCACGACCGCCTGTCACCGGTTCGGTCACGAATTGGGGCTGAGTTTTCAGATTCAGGACGATATCCTGGGCATCTGGGGAGACGAGGCCCTGACGGGCAAGTCGACCAGCAGCGACCTGTTGACGCGCAAAAAGACCTTGCCCGTGCTCTATGCCCTGCAGCAACCCGATGAGGCAGCCATGAGCCTGGCCGCCTATTATGCTCCCGGTCGCGAGCTCACTGCGGCCGATCTGCCGGCCATGCTGGCCCTGCTCGAGAGGCTCCAGGCGCGCGCCTATGCCGAAGCCGCTGCTCAGGCTCATGCCGAAGCGGCGCTAAAGGCACTGGATGAAGCGCCTCTCGCCGAAGAAGGTCGCTCGCTGTTACGGGCACTGGCCTTGCAGTTGTTAGGGCGAACCCATTAACAAGAGCGGGCCATGGCGGCAGGCCTACCGCCATGGCCCCATCGTCGCTCTTGTCTTGGCGCTCAAGGCGCTGGGCAGGCCCAGGGCGTGTAGTTGTCGACAAACGCGCGCACACGGAACTCGGGTTCCCCACGCGCGGTGTTGCCGATGGAGCGGATGAGGGTATGGTTGGCCCACAGTTCCACCCGATAGGGATGGCCCTGACCGCCGTAACGGGCGATGTCTACCGGCAGGCCGTCGATCTTCAGATAGCCGCTGGGCGAGATGGCACCCCAACCGCGGGGGTTGATATCTACCCAGCGCTCGCCGTCCCAGCGATAGATTTTGATCCAGGAGTTGCGCGGGCGCACACAGGTGATGATGTTACCCACCGGTGGCGGCACCCGCACCTTCTCCCACGCGAGTTTGGCCGTGGCATTACCGGCGTTCTCGTAGTACTCCAGGCGGATCGCATGCACGCCTGCCGCAAGATCGAGAACGGCCGTGTGGGTGGTGGGAGCCATATCCCGCCATTGGTCGATCACCAGCCTGCCGTCGATGTAAAGCCGCACACCGTCATCGGTCACCGTCGTAAAGCGGTAGCGGCCTTGCTCGAACCGGATGGCCCGGGTCCACCGCACCGAGAAGCGGTCGGCAGGGAGCCGCGGATCGGGCGAACGCTGCCCCCATTCGAATTGGATGTTGGCATCCTCGCGCACCAGGGTGGGCGTGCCGGCCAGCCAGGGATTGGCATAATACTCACCACGCCAGGTGGTCGTCGGGGGTACGACGGCCTCGGTCCGCTCCCAGCGCAACCGGGCCACGGCCCAGCCGGTGTTCTCGTAGTACTCCAGGCGAATGGCATGGTCACCGGCGCTCAACTCCCGCTCGACGGTATAGGTGGTCGGCGCCTGGTCATGCCAGCGGTCGAGGATGAGCTGATCGTCCAGGAACAGGCGCACGCCATCATCCACCTCGACGATGAAGCGATAGCGGCCGGCCTCAAAACGAGCGATACGGTTCCAACGCACCGAAAAACGGTCTGCCGGAATCCGGTCGTGGGGTGATCCGGTACCCCAATTGAAATCGATGAAGGCGTCGGTACGGGTCAGAACCGGGGACCCGATCAGCCATGGATTGTCGAAATACTCGCCTTGCCACCCTGTGTCAGTGGACTGCGCCATGCCTGGCGTCACGGCCAGCATCAACACGATTGCTGCACTTACCAGGGAGGCAAGGGCGAAGCCGTGAATACGTCGCTTGAACATCGCTTGCCTCCTTATGAAGAGATTCGCCTTCACAGACGACAAGGAGGCAAAAAAGGTTCCCGACCAGAGTTAGGGAGAGGCTGGATTCTGTTGCAAGCGGGGCAGAAAGAGGGGTTCCTCTCCCTCAAGCGGTGCCACCGAGGTCCGTTGCAGGGCGTACCACATCGTCTTGTGCTGGGCCGTGTCCACGGTGAAGCGCAGACGCCTCCCGCTGAGGACACGGGTGGTCAGACGTTGCCGGGGCGCACCGGTTTCGTCCAAAGCCCAAACCTGCACGGCCGCCGGATTGCTGAGTTTGAGGGTGACGGTGGTCCGCAAGGGTTCGATCAGGGTAGGAGGCCTACCCCAGCGGTCGTCCAGGGAGGTGTGGTCGGCATTCCAGACTTGCCCCGTGTTCTCCACGCGGGTGAAAACACCCAGCAACACGGTCTGGGCCGTGACCAGCGGACGGCCGTCGCGACTCTGGGCCACCACGGCGGCAAAGGCGGCCGTGTTCTTGGGGGTGCTCAGGCTCAGGGTGCTCAAGGTGATGCTGCGGTCGGCGAGAAAGCCGACCACGCCTTGGGCCTGGGGTGCGTCGAAGCTATAAAGACCCCGGTTCGGCTGGCTCACATCCCAACGCAACTGGTTGCCGGCGCTCCGATAGACCGGGCCGGGCGGGGTAGGAAGCGCCGGCGTAACGGGCGCGGTCGCCTGGAAGTCACCGATGCGCAGCCGACTGCCGAAAGCCGCCGCCGGGTGGACCCCCTTGGCCTCCTGCAAAAAGGTGCCGATGCCGTCAAAACGCATACTCTCGTAGCGTTCGTTGGCCGTATAACGCAGGAGACTCGTGGTAGGCGCGGCCGTCGTCTGCGCGCCCAAAAACAAACGGGCCGCCACAGGCATCAACCCGGTGGCAACGGGGTTGCCGACCAGATCGAAGAACGAACTGGCGTAGGCGCTGTTGTAGAACGTGCCGTCGGCATAGGCGAACTGAAAAACGGCATCCCAGTCCTGCAAATTGGCAAAGGTTGCCATCAGCAAGGGAGCCTCGACGGCGTAGCGATTGGGAAAGGGCTGGTTGAATTCGGTGACGGTGAAAGGCTTACCCCGAACGGCCATGGCCGCCAGATCGAACAGCCCTACCATCGGGGCATTGACCCAGGCCTGATTGCGGATGACCCAACCCACCGGCGACCACGCCGGTACATCCGGCCAGGTGGGATGGTCCCAGTACAGGTGGCTATCCACGAAATCGAGCTGGGCAAAGGGGTAGATGTCGGCCAGACTGTTGACGATGCTGGTGCTGCCGGTATTGAGGGAACGTGCGCCCAGGTTCGTGCGCAGATAGTGGCGCATGCCGGTCAGATAGACCCGTTGCGTCTCTTCGTAGAACGCCAGCGTGTCGCGCAGGCGCTGAGGCGTATATTGGCTCACCTCGCGCGGGCGGAGCCGGGCCACGTTATTCCCTTCCAGGCTCTCATCGTCACGCAAACCGAGCGTGCTCATCGGTTTGAGGCTGACATGATCGATCCAAACCGTGCGCACCTTCTGGCCGAAATCGAAACCGACGCGGGCATTGGCGTCGCCGGCCGTGGCCGTAAAGACCAATTCAAAGGTTTGCCAATCGGTGCCCGGATACACCTGTTCCGCCAGGCCCAGCAATTGCCAGGGATCGTGGTTCTGCATGACCACCACGTTGAAGGGGCCGGGGCTGCTGGCCTTGGCCGCAAAACGGAGCCGATAGAGCTGGCCGGCCGTCACGTTCAGCGCGCCTTGCGAGACCTGCACGTGCCAATCGGTACCGTCTACGGCCGTTACCTGGGCCCGCAGCGAACGCGTGCCGTGCGCCGCCGTGCCTGTATCGATCCGGAACGTGGCTGCCGCCGGGGCTTCCACATAGGGGACCCAGGGCGCCAGGCCGGTTTCAAAGCTGCCGTTGAGCACTTTTTCCGTTTCGGGAACGGTGCCACCGGGAGCCCACGCCGCGCGCAAGGCCGCCGTGCTGCCGTAGCGGTTTTCCAGCCAGCCCAACCAGCCGGGGAAAGCATCGGTTTCCTGGAACAGGAAATCATCAAACCATAGGGTGCGCACGGCCTGACCGACTTCAAAGGTCAATTGGGCACCGCCGAAGAGGGTCTCCGTAGCCGTAAAGGTGAACTCGTAGCGCCGCCAAGTCGGGGTGAGTTGGATGGTGGTCTGCCAGCCCAAGGCATTCCAGGGCTCGCCGTTGCGTCGGATCATGGCCTGGACCGAGGTCGTGGTGCTGGCGCGGGCGGCAAAGCGGAGGCGATAGGTCTTGCCCGCCTGCACGGCCAGGTTGTTCTGACCGAATTGGATATGCCAGCCGGTCCCGCTCACCTGGGAGATGTTCACCCTCAAGGCCCGGCTACCCTGGTACGCGTTGCTGTCGGTGCCGAACGCGGCGCGAGCGCCGTCGGTGGTGAAGGTGTACCAGTCCTCCAGACCCCCCTCAAAGCCGGGATTCCGCAAGCGGTTGATCCGAGGCCCACTGCCGGCAGCACGCGTCCAGCCATCCAACTCCAGGCTGGAAAAGGCAGGGAAGCTGCTCTCATCGCCCGGCCGATGATGGAGCTGATCGAGAACCCACGACGTGAACAGCGTGTCTTCGTTGGTGGTCTCGGTGAAGAGGATGACGGGGTCATCCTTATAGGCCAGCCCGGTGTACGGATTGACGTGGTTCAAGAGCCGGGCGGCATAATCCCGCTGCAGGGCGATCATGATGGGATCAAAATGGGTGGCTCCTTTGTTGAAGGCCGCCCCACCGGCCAGAAAGGCTTCTTTGAACTCGGGCGCATCGGTCACCCCATCACCGAGGGCAAAATGACGACCGTTGTGCAAGCCCAGGACGACGTAGATGCCATGACGCTTGAGCTGATAGATGAGATAATCCAGCCGCTCCAACGACACCGGATCCATGATTTGCGTGTTGGCCTCGGGATTCAGCCAGATGCCGTTCGGGCGGCCGAACCAGTCGAACATGTGCATGCGCACGGCATTGAACCCCAATTTGGCCAGGCGGGCGGCCAGTTTCTCGGCGGCGCGGGCATCGGGAAACTCGCCGGCGGCGGGCGGATGGGTCGGGGAGGGCGGCAGCACGGCACTGAAGGTCAGGTTGGTGCCCCAAAAGCGGGCACGGCGACCGGTGCGGCTGAAGCGGAAATGGCCCTCGGCGTCGGTCACCACAAAGCCGCGGCGGTCGATCACGGTGCTGAGATCGTCGCCGGGCCTGTCGCCCAGGAGATCGGAGGCGTCGATCAAGGTGGCCGTTGCGTCGTCCCAGGGCAAGGTGAGAGGAAACCAGACCGCATCGGCGGCGGCCGGGTCAAACCCGGTCAAGGCTTCCTCCGTCTCCTCATCCGCAGGGGGTGGGTCGGCAGCCACCGCCGCCGAGGCCGAGAAGTCCGCCAAAGCAACCGACGGCGTCGGCAGCGACGCCGCCAGAACAGCCCATAGCGATACCATCACCACCAAACAGAGCAGCCGACAAGGGAAGGGGGACATAACAAACCTCCTGACAGTGTGGGGGAACGGCTACCGGAAGGCGAGAAGCGCTTCCTTCAAGGAGTCCTAAAAACACTAAGACTGCCTTGGCCCTCTGTCAAACGAAGGTTTGAGCAGGCCGCCGAAACGAGTCCGTTCCAGAACGGTTCCGTCGGGAGGCGTCTTCTTGGGCTTTTGCGGCCCGTGTGCTATAATCTCACGACGCAACGCGTCATAACCGCTCCGGCATCGTCCCGGTTGCCGACGGTGGTGTGCTATCCCCGCCTATTCTCTTCAGGAGGTTCTCTATGGCCTATCTGTTCCCCTCGGCCGAATGGGTTGCGGCGTTCAAGGAAGCCCTAAATGCCAACGAAGCCTACAAGGTCTCGGCTGCCAACTGGGAAGGCGATTTTTATTTCATCGTCGAACCGAAAGGGAGTCTTAAGGAGCCGGTCAAAATGTATCTTGACCTGTGGCATGGGCAATGTCGTGAGGCGTATCTGGTGACCGGTCCGGACGACAAACAGCCTGAATTCATTATCGAAGGGAGCATCGATACCTATCGCAAGATCTTCAAGAAACAACTCGACCCCATTCGCGCCCTGGTCAGTCGGCAGCTCAAGCTCAAGGGTAATCTGGCCAAAATCATGCGCTCGGTCAAGGCCACGCTGGACCTGGTCAACAGCGCCGCGAACGTGCCCACGCGTTATCCCGACGAGGAATAGGCATGTGGTTTTTCAAAAGTCCCGAAATCATCTACGGCGAGGATGCCCTCAGCTATCTGGATGAGTTGCCGGGGAGCCGGGCCTTCATCGTCACCGATCCGGTGCTGCACGGTCTGGGCTTTAGCGAACGCATCGCCGAGCATCTGCGCAAGGCCGGGATGGAGGTGGGCTATTTCGCCGAGGTGGAACCGGAGCCGTCGCTGCAAACCGTGCGTCGCGGGGCCGAACAGCTTGCGGCTTTTGCCCCGGATTGGATCGTGGGCCTGGGCGGCGGTTCGGCCATGGACGCGGCCAAGGCCATGTGGGTCCTCTACGAGCGCCCCGATGTCGAGCCCGATGCCATAGCGCCGTTCCTCTTTCTGGGTTTAGGACGTCGCGCCCGGCTGTTGGCCATCCCCACCACGGCCGGAACGGGCGCCGAAGCCACCGGCGCCATCGTTCTTACCGACCTGAGCGATGGCCGCAAGGTCTCCGTCATCTCGCGGGAAACGGTGCCCACTCTGGCCGTGGTCGATCCCAGCCTCACCCGCGAGCTCCCGCGGCGCATTACGGCCGATAC
Source organism: Caldilineales bacterium (assembly GCA_037443945.1). GTDB lineage: Bacteria > Chloroflexota > Anaerolineae > J102 > J102 > SSF26. The sequence goes on along the minus strand of JBBINH010000003.1, from coordinate 18,920 downwards.
CGGGCTGGATGTCCTCGTCCATGCCGTCGAAGGGTACACCTGTACCTTTCGTAATGACTTCAGCGATGGTCTTTGTCTGAAGGCGCTGCAACTGGTTTTTCAGTACCTGCCGCGTGCCTACGCCGACCCCCACGATATGGAAGCGCGCGAGCACATGGCCAATGCGGCCACCATCGCCGGTCTGGGTTTCGGCAACTCGCTGGCCGGTCTGGCCCATGCCATGGGTCATGCCTTTGGCGCCACCTTCAAAATCCCCCACGGTCGCACCGTCGCCCTTTTTCTGCCCTATGTGATGGAGTTCACGGCGGCGCTGCCGGCGGCCGTGACCCGCTACCCCGATCTGGCTTATGCCCTGCGCCTGCCCGAGGCCAATGCCGATGACGCCACGGCTACGGCGGCCGTGATCGCTGCCATTCGCGAGCTGGAACGGCAGGTTGAACAACCCCTGACCGTGGCGGCCATGGGCATTGCCCGCGAGCGTTACGAGGCAGCGCTGGAGCAGATGTGTGTGTTCGCCGAGGGCGACGGCACCATCACGGTCAACGCGCGTATCCCGGAACGACCGGAGCTGATGCGGCTGTTTCAATATGCCTACGAAGGCAAGCGCGTGGATTTTTAGTCATGACCCTTCTCCGGCCGTTCACGCCTACCACGCCCACCCTGTTGCCTGGTTACATGGGCAAGCTGTTGCGCGTCGATCTAAGCGAGGGCAGGATCTGGGAAGAACCCCTCAACGAGACCTACGCTCGGCTTTTCGTCGGCGGCAGCGGTCTGGGCGCCCGCTATCTGGCCGATCTGGCCGGACCGGATACCGATCCGCTGGGACCGGACAATCCCCTCATCTTCATGACAGGCCCCCTGGTGGGCACCACCACCCCGGCAGCGGGTCGTTTCGCCGTGGTGGCCCGTTCGCCTGCCACCGGTCTGACCGGCGAAGCCAATGCGGGCGGCTATTGGGGACCGGAACTACGGCGCGCCGGTTATGACGGTATCATCATCACCGGCCAGGCTCCGCGGCCGGTCTGGCTGGAGATCCGCGAGGGCGCTATACCGCAACTCCATGATGCCGAAAGCCTGTGGGGTCTCGATACCTATGAGACGCAGGAGGCCATCCGCGCGGCTATGGGAGCCAAGCGCGTGCGCGTGGCCTGCATCGGACCGGCCGGGGAGAACCGGGTGCGTTTTGCCGCCATCATGAACGACCACGGCCGTGCGGCCGGTCGCACCGGCATGGGGGCCGTGATGGGCAGCAAGCGCCTGAAAGCCATCGGCGTCGGCGGTCATGCCGAAGTGCCCCTGTACGACCCGCTGGCCAACAAACGGGCCAACCGCGAGGTGACGGCCTTCGTCATTGCGGATCTGACGACCCAGATGATGCGGCTGGGCGGCACCCTGATGGGCATGGACGTGGGCGCTTTGGCCGGGGATGTCTCGGCCTTCTATTACAGGACGACCGAACTCAACGGTATCGAGGATGTCATCAATGCCGGGCAGCTCAGCGACCGCTTCCTCAAACGGCATGTGCCTTGTTTTCGCTGCCCCATTGCCTGCGGCCGTGAGGTCGTCCTGTCCGATCGGGTCGCAGGCGTGATTGACGGCCCGGAATACGAAACCGCCGTCGCCTTTGGACCTCAACTCGGCTCTCATTCTCTCGAGGATGTCATTCTGGCCGGGCATCTTTGCAATCGCTACGGCCTCGATACCATTTCCTGCGGTTCGACCATTGCCTTTGCCTATGCCCTCTTCGAAGCCGGCATCATCAACACGAGCACAACCGAGGGCCTGGAGTTGCGTTGGGGTGATGCCGGGCCGGCCCTGGCCTTGATCGAGCAGATCGCCTACCGTCGGGGCTTCGGCAATCTCCTGGCCGAAGGCGCCGCACGGGTGGGCGCAGCCCTGGATGTGCCCGAACTGGCCGTCCATGTCAATCGGTTGGAACTGCCTTTCCACGATGTGCGCGCCCATGCCGGGCAAGGTTTGGTCTATGCCGTGGCCACGCGCGGGGCCTGCCACATGGCCGGCGATGTGTACCATTGGGAACAGGGCCGCGAAGCCCCGGAGATCGGCATCACCTATGGCGATCCGCGCGAGGAGTCACCGGCCAAGGTGGCGATGACGGCGCGCGTACTCGATTTTCGTGCTTTCACCAACAGCGCCATCCTCTGCCATTTTGAGGAAATCCCCATCCCATCGTTTCTCGAGCTGTGGAACACGATCACCGGCCAGGCGTGGCAGCCCGAGGATCTGATCCGCACGGGCGAACGCATTTACACCCTCAAACGGGTGCTCAACCATCGCTTCGGTCTCACCCGCGCCAACGAGACCCTGCCCAAGGCGGTGCGCCAGGCCGTTGCCACAGGCCCTCATGCCGGCTACAGTCCCGACCTGGAGACGATGCTCGCCTGGTACTATCAAATCCGGAACTGGGACCCGGCCACGGGCAAACCCTGTCCGGACAAGCTGCGGGCGCTGGACCTGGGCGAGTTCGTGGCCGAATTGTGGCCTTGAGCGTCACGGCTTCCATGCCGACCGCAGTCGCCCGCCATAGACCTTTGGCCTCCGGTCGGTCTGCGCCGACGCAGGCCAATGCCCGACGCCATGGGCGCAGGGAGGCCGATGTTGCATCGGCGCCCGGTAGCGGCAGCCGGATGGGTCATCACCCTTGAGCGCAGCCGTCTCCTATCCTGTTTGCCACAATGCCTCTTGTGCGCTCCGAGCAGCGTCGCCTGGGTCTCGTCCTGGGCGGCGGTGCCAGTCGTGGTTTGGCCCACATCGGCGTCCTCCAGGTTTTGGAGGAAGCCGGGATTCGACCTCAGCTTGTTGTCGGCACCAGTGTGGGCGCGTTCATCGGTGCCGGCGTGGCGGCAGGCAAGAGCATCGCCGAGATCACCGCAATTGGCCTGCGCATACGCTGGCGTCATCTGGTGCGCCCGACCTGGCCGCGGCGTGGCTTCCTCTCCCTAAAGCCGCTGGAGCGGGTGCTGATCCGCTGGCTGGGCGATCGCCGGATCGAGGCGCTGCCTTTGCCTTATGCCTGCGTGGCCACCGATGCCCTTAGCGGTCGGCCCCATGTCTTCACCGAGGGCCATCTGGCCCCACGGGTACGCGCCAGTTGCAGCGTACCTATCATCATTCAGCCCTGTCTGATCGAAGACCGCTGGTATGTCGACGGTGGTATGACGAACAACCTGCCTGTTGACGTGGCCCGTCGACTGGGGGCGGAAGTGGTCCTGGCCGTCAATCTGTTCGGGCCGGCCGGGCATCTGCCTGCTGGTCTGGGTGCTTACAGCGCCGTCGTGCTCGGCCACACCCTGGTGCGGGCCGGCGCCGACACCAACCTGGCCGATGTGCTGGTGGAGCCAGACCTGACCGATTTCGGCATGATCGGTATGCGTCGGGAAGCGCTGATAGCCCGTGGGCGGGCCGCTATGACGGCTCAACTCTCGCGTCTGCGGGCGGCCCTCGACCAGACCATTTGACCGCCCTTCCCTGCCGGACCTATAATCGAGACACCCGGTGTCTCAGGAGGCACAGTCTATGAAAACCATTGCCATAACCGGATTGCTCAGCCCGTTGGGCCGCGATCTCGGCCGTCTGGCCGGCCAGTTCGGCTTGCGGGTGCTCGGCATCGATATGAAACCGCTCACGCAGCCGTTTCCCGGGGTGGAATTTGTCGAGGCCGACCTACGCAATCCGCTGATCGGTGAGCTGTTCAAAGCCGAAAAAGTGGATACCATCGTCCACTGCGCCTTTCGCTGGCGCCGGCATCATATCGACGAAGTCTTTGACAGCAATGTCATGGGCACGATGCGGATGCTGGGCGCGGCGGCGCTGGCGGGTGTGCGCAAGATCATCTTCCCTTCCAGCACCCTCGTCTACGGCGCCCGCCCCGACAATCCGGCCTTTCTGAAAGAAACGAGCGATTTTCGCGGACGACCGGGCTATGCCTATATCCGCGAGCTGCGGGAGATCGAAACCTTTATCAGCGGCTTTCGGCGCCAATACCCGGCTATGACCGTCACCGTGCTGCGCTTCGCCCACATCCTGGGCGAAAAACCCATCTATCCTCTGGCCCGGTTGTTGTCGTTGCCGGTGGCGCCCGTGCTGTTGGGCTTTGACCCCATGATCCAGGTGATCCATTACGAGGATGTCCTGCGCGCCCTCGGCCATAGCATCCTCGAAGACCACAACGGTGCCTTCAACATTGCTGCCGATCCGCCTCTGCCTTTGCTCAAGGTGTTGGCCCTGGCCCAGGTACCGCCGCTGCCGCTCTTTCACCCTCTGGCCTATCGGCTGGGTAACGGACGCCTGCCCTATCGCGCCTCGCACCTGACACCGCTGCCGTGGGACTATCTGCGCTATAGCTGTGTGGGCGACACCGAGCGCATGCGGGAAGTGTTCGAGTTCACGCCGACGATAGATGCCGAGACGACCGTGCGTCGTTTCGGTCAGGCTCTGCACGAACAGCGCTATAAGACCCACCCGGTCTATCGATTCATGCGGGATGGAATGCGCGCCGGCCTGGAGATTGCCCATCACGGCTTCGAGACCGTTCGCGAATTCGCCCGCCGGTCCGAAGCGGCGATCGGCAGTCTGCGCCAACCGGCGAGCGCGAGGACAAACTCGGACCAGCTCGCCTGAGCAAGGAGGATTCGCCATGAGCGCAAACGGTCATCGTCCCCTTTGTGAAGCCCTGACCAAGACCGGTCGGCGCTGCCGCCTGCCGGCTCAGGAGGGCTCGCGCTATTGCTATCGACATCGCCACCTCGAAACGACCGACGCAGTTGCTGCGATCGGCGAGGAAAAAGCCCAAAGTGCAGGTAGCGGCATGCCCACAGGGGCCACCGGCGCCGAGACGGCGACTCCGGTCGAAGCTCCGGCGCCCGCCGCCACCGCAACGGGCGCCGGCTGGCTGGCCGGTTTGCAGCAAGGATGGGAACGGTTGCTGGCCGGCGCGCCGGACGAGGTGCGGGCCTGGCTGCAGGCGCGCATCAGCCCGGAATGGTTCGATCCGCAGACCTGGCAGGGTCTGGCCTATGTGCTCCGAGTGGCCTTGCAGATGCAGCTTGAGTTCGCACAACGACGGTTGCGTGGGGAGTATCAGGTGGATGCCTGGGGCTACGATCAAGAAGTGGCCGACTATGTGGCTCTGCTGACGGGTTTTTTGTTCAACCGTTACTGGCGTGTGGAGATAACAGGGCTAGAGCACATCCCCAACGAAGGTCGCGCCCTGCTTCTGGCCAACCATTCCGGTGTCTTGCCGCTGGACGGGGCCATCATTGCCTATGGGGTGCGTGAACACCATCCGGCCCATCGCCTGGTGCGCACGCTGATGGACGACTGGTTCCTCAACTTGGCGTTTGTCTCGATCCTGTTGACCAAGAGCGGTCATGTCGCAGCCCATCCCGATAACGGCCGCCGCCTCCTGGAGGCCGATGAGCTGGTGCTGGCCTTTGCCGAAAGTCCTACGGGCATCAGCCCGTTCTATCGGGAGCGCTATCGCCTGGGCCGCTTCGGTCGCGGCGGCTTCGTCAAGACGGCCATCGAGACCGGCGCCATGATCGTGCCGGTGGCCGTGGTCGGTGTCGAAGAGACCTATCCCTTGGTGGTGGATGTCAAGCCCCTGGCCCAATGGCTGGGCGCGCCGGCCTTTCCCGTGCCGCTGACCCTGCCCTGGTTGGGACCGTTGGCGTTGCTGCCGTTGCCGAGCCGATGGACCATTGACATCGGCGAACCCATTGTCGCCCATCTGGACGATGCTTCGCTGATCGAGAACCCCGCCTTTGTTTCCGATATCACCGACCTGGTGCGGAATCGCATCCAGGCAGGCATTGATAAACGTCTGGCCCAACGCCGCTCGCCGCTGGGCTAGCGGCTCACCCCGTTCTCTGCGTCTGCAGTATGCCGTTTTATCGTGATAGCCACACCCTCTACGAGGTGCTGACCGATCTGTTCAACCGTGTGGCCGCCACACCGGGCGCTACCGAGGAGTTTGCCCGTTCGGGCTTGCTCATCTCCATTTACCTGTATGAACCGGAGGCGTTTATCGCCCTCAACGGGCGCACCCGACCGGTGCGTTTCAGCTATCGGCCCGATGGCCTTCAGCCCGATCTCGAGCTTCATCTGGCGGCCGATGTGTTGCATGCGGTGTGGCTGGGCCAACGACGCCTGCGCGATGCCTTTTTCGGCGGCGAGATCAAGACGAAAGGTTCCGTCTTCAAGGCCATGCAATTGGCACCGCTGTTCCGCCAGGCCGAAGCGCTTTATCCGGCGGTTTTGCGCAGCAAAGGCCTGTTATAGCCGTTCGGTGATGTCTTCTAAGCGGACCAGGGCGGCATCGAGCGCGGCCAGGGCTTCTTGCAGCGTCGCGCGGGTTGACAAGGGCCGCTTGGCCCGGGTAGGAGGGACGGGTTCACCCTCAAGCAGACTGCGTATGGCCTCGATGTCATAGCCCTTCTGGCGAATGTTGGCCAGTTCCTGAATCACATAGCGGCGGGTGATCTCGAAGCCGTGGCGGTGAAGCATGGCCTTCAATTCGCGATACTGATCGGCCAGCCCCAGGGTGACCGATTCAAAGCCGTGTTGGGCAATGATGAGACGGGCCGAATAGCGCATGATGTTGTAGAAAAACATCTTGTAATCATCGCTACGCGGCTCGATCAGCAGAATATCGACATCGGGGTGTCGACGCCGCAACTGTTTGACATGATAGGCCAATCCACTCTGGAGGGCAATACGCAAGGCCTGCGCACCTACGGCCTGAAGCCCCTTATCACTGAGAAAGCGACCATCCGGTCCCAAAAGGGGAATGCCTTCTTTGCGGCTGTTATCGATGGGAACAAGGGGATTGATACACACGATCAGCTTCGCCCCGGCCTCGATGGCCAGGTCCAAACTCGCCGTCCCACGCAGACCGCCGTCGACAAACTCGTGGTTGCCGATGCGCACTGGTCGGTAGAGCAAAGGCACGGCGCTGGAGGCAGCAATGGCCAGGCTGAGGGGCACCTGGTCCCAGGGAGGACGGCCGAAGATGACCCGTTCGCCTGTATCGAGATCGGTCGCGATGATGTAGAGCTCGGCCAGGGTATCGGCAAAGCTATCGCTCAAGCCCCGCAGTTTCAGATTTTCTTGCACAAATTGCATAAGCGCCTTGTTATCATACAGCCCTGCCGGTAAAACTTCAACTAGCGACCAAATCAGATCAAACAAGTTCATATCGCTGCGATGGCGCAAATAGTGCCAAACGGCGTTCCTGACCGTACCCGGCAGGCGGCGGCTGCGTCTGAGCAGCTCCCCGGCGTTGAGCGAGAAGAGATGCTCGGGGCGGATGCGGCTGCGACGATGCAAAGGATGTGTACCATCTAAAATTTGCAACATTTCGCCAGGTGTAATACCCTTAGCTAGCATCGCCCCCACCAAGGCGCCGGCACTTGTGCCGACGATGATATCAAAGCTACGGACATCCCGATCGACCAAAAGTTCGTCAATGGCCCGTAGTGCGCCGATCTCATAGACAGCACCGGTCAATCCCCCACCGGCCAGGACCAAGGCCGTCCTGGAAGGACGCGACGGGGATCCGACTATGGAAGAGGACCGCTCGGCAACCATGGACTTACGTCGTCGTGTCTTCGTCTCCCCCCGTAAGCTCCCCATCGAGGTGAGAGGGGGCGGATGAGGTCGCCGCCCCTGGCTGGGTTTGTTGCAGAAGTTGCTCGACGCGCGCGGTCAACTCTTCCACTTGCTTTCGTAGGGTGTCAATGTCCTTGTTCGTCGGCACTCCCAGTCGCGCTAATGCCGCCTCGAGCCGCACATCGGAGAGGACATCTCGGATGGCTTCAGGCCCGGCAAAAATCTCCCGGCGCAAACGCTCGGCTTCTTCTTGGGCCATCTCTCCTTTCTTGACCAACGTTTCCAGATGGCGGTCGATCTCCTCTTCGAGCATGCGCAAAACACCCAGCGAGGTTTGGAATGACCGACGCAGATAATCGAGCGTGTTGCCGCCGGTCCGCACCAACAGGGTCAACACCGTCTGCGGCAGAAAGCCGGACCGCTTTTTCTCCCGCTCGAAAATGACCTGCGACAACGTCACAGTCGTCAGATCCTCACCCGTATCATGGTCAAGCACCTGGACGTCTTCCCCCTCCTGAATCATCAGCGCAATGTCGTCAAGGGTGACGTAGCGCTTGCGTTCCAGGTCGTACAGTTTGCGATTCGGATAGCGCTTGATGATTTTCATGTCAAGAGGTTCCGACCGGCTGCCTTGTCTATCGTGAAGCGAATAGCGACGCTCCATTATAGAGATTCATGCCGCGGTGTGTCAAACATCTCGCACCTCGTGAAACTTGTTCGCTAAGCTCGTAACAACAAGAGAGGATCCATAACCTCTTGGCCTTTTGTACGTCCTTATCTGCAAAGTCGCAACGACCCAGGATGGTCGTCCCTTCCCCCTGCCCTCAATCGCCTATGATCGCCGTTTTCAATCGTCCTTCACGGCACACGCCCATGCCGTCCCTGGCTACAGACGAAATTCAGCCCGATAGTGCCCTCTCGCGTCGGGAGGCCAATAAGCGTTCCAAACGACAACGGCTTTTGCATGCCTCGCTGCGCCTTTTCCGCGAAAAGGGTTTTGCGAATACAACGGTGGCCGAGATCACGGCGGCCGCCGGGGTGGCCAAGGGTACGTTCTTCAATTACTTTGCGACCAAGGAAGATGTGCTCCTGGCGTTGGGCGAACAAACCCTGGGCAAGTTACAGCTTAGCGCGCAAACCGTACGGGATCGTGAGTCCACGCGCGGCAAGATCAAGGCCGTCTTTGCGGCGCTGGCTGCCGGATTGGATGCCGATCGCGAGTTGGTGCGCGAGATGGTGTATCGAGGCCTGCGCCTGCCCGATCTGGTCGATCGTCGGCGGGCCCGGCTCGATTTTCGGGCCACCCTCGTCTTGCTCTTGAATCAGGGGCAGCGTCTAGGCGAAGTACGCCCCGATGTGGACATCCACTTCGTCGCCGATATGCTCTATACCCTCTACTTCCAGCAAGTCGTTATCTGGTGCAGCAACGACTTCCGGACCTCTCTGCGGGAACAACTCGAACGGGTGGTGGACCTCGTTTTTGCCGGCATCGACTAACCCCCGCTCCGCACCGAACCGGTGTTTTTGAACGTTTGAACGTTGCAACGTGTGAACGTTTGAACGTTTCAACGTTTGAACGTTTCAACGGCAGAGCACTCCTCGCTCGTGCTAATTGCCAACAGGGGTGGAACATGCTAAAGTGGGCTTTGTCGATCTGCCGATCGGATCCCTTCGGCTTTCTCTCCAGGGAGTCTCGCCATGGCGCCTAAACCGCTTTCTGAATTTCCCCGTCCCCCTGACGATAACGGTCGCGGCATCCATTGGTCGGCCACGGTCTATCATCCTACCGGGCGCGACCTCCAGTTCTGGCTGGATGAACTCAAGGCCATGCAGATCAAATGGGTGAAACTGCTCGATGATAGCGGCGGTTCCTCCCTCGAACTGTGCCGGGCGCTTCTGGACAACGGCATCATGCCCATTGTCCGCATCTACCGCGAGCACCCGAATCCCGGTCATCTCGACGGCCGGGGCGTTGATGCCGTGCGCCGGCTCATTGACATCGGTGTGCGCTATTTCGAGACCAATAACGAACCCGATCTCAATGCCGAATGGAAAGGCGGCGTCAAACCGCCGAATTGGCTCGACATCGTCGTAGACAACTTCATCTGGGACGCCGACTATATCCTCAGCCTGGGAGGCCTGCCTGCCTTTCCGGCCATGGGGCCGGGCAGCAAAGACAACGGCATCGTGCGCGTTGTGCAACGGGGACGTCGCGACATCTTCGAGCGCGGGGCCTGGGTCGCGATCCACAACTACACCCTCAATCATCCTCTCGACTATCCCGATGACCCGGTCAATCAACACGGCCAGCCGCTGACGCCGGAGGAATACGAGTACCATCGGCGCTGGCAATACAGCCATCTCAGCCCCGAAGAGGCGGCCCGCTATGGTGTCAGCCGCGATGAGTACTTCCAGTTCCAGAACTGGGCCTGGGATGGCTGGACCCTGGAGATGGTCAACCGGGAGCGGGCCGCCAAGAAAAACCCCGGCGCCACCGTCTTCGACGACCCGAACTGCTTTCGCGGTTACGAGGTCTTCGGTCACATGATCTACGAGGCCCTGGGCTTCTACGTGCCCGTTATCAGCACCGAAGCCGGCCCCTGCGTGGATTGGAAACCCGACACGCGCTACCCACGCGTCAGTCCGACCACCCATGCCGAATGGCAGATGGCCATTTACCGCTTTCTGCAGGACGAAGCGCCGGAATGGTACTTTACCAGTTGTACCTGGCTCATCGGCGCCCGGCCGTTCAACGACTTCAACCCGGCCTGGGAACGCATGTCCTGGTACACCCACATCTGGGACAAACAATTCGGCCTCAACGGCCAGCTCCCCATCGTGCAAATCCTCAAGGATACCCCGGCCCAGATCCGGCACGAGCTACGCCGTCACACCGCGGCCGTTGAGGGGCGGTTGACCGATGCGGCCGGTCGGCCTTTGGCGGGGCATACCCTGCGCCTGGTGCAGGGCGATCGGGTCATCGCCTCGGCCCAAAGCGATGCCGAAGGACGCTATCGCCTGACGGCGGCGCCGGGGGTCTATGACCTGGCCGTGCAATGGGTGGGCGTGGTGGCGCGTTCCATCACGCTGGGCGAAGGGGATACCGACGTGATCGATGTGCCCAATCTCGAACCGGCCGGCACCTACAGCATCAGCGGAACTGTACGCGACACGACCGGGCAGAGCCGTAGCGGTCTCAAGGTCGAACTGCGACGGCAAGGGCTGACCCATGCCGAAACGCGCACCGACACGCAGGGCCGCTACAGCTTCAAACCCGGCGTGGCCGGCACCTACACCATTACGGCCGGCGAAAGCGGCGCCGAGGCCGTGGTCTCGTCGGACCGTCCCCAGGCCACGGTCGATGTCACCGTGGCGGCGCCGGTGGGGTTGCGCTACTACCTGACGGAGAAACGACTGCTTTCCAAAGAGGAGACGGGCAATAACCGCATGTTCTTCGGCCGGGTGCGCGATGCTCAGGGGCGCGGCCTCAAGGGCATCGAGCTCGAGATGCAATGGAAAAACCCGGCGCCCGGCACCGTCTTCCCCCGCACCCGCACCGGCCAGAACCCCTTCCGCCCCGACCCGGACGGCTATTTCGAGTTCCTCCATTCGCCGGGTGAGTTTGCCATCCGGGTCGTCCAGGGCGATTATCCCAGCGATGTCGCCGAAGGCCTGGTGACAACCGGTATTCCCGGTCGCGAAGGCGACCCTATCAGCTACGAGATCAATTTCCAGTTGCGGGCTGCAGATGCGCCGCCCCGGCGGGACAGTGTGGTAGCCGGTCACGTCCCCGGAGGCCGTGTCGGTCAGGTGCTCACCCTGCGACAGGGACAACGCAAATGGGAAAGCAGCCTGGATGCCGGCCGCAGTTTCCGTTTCGCCGAACTCCCCGCCGGTGTCTACGACCTGGCCCTGGCCGGCATCGGCCTGATCCGACAGGACATCGTCCTCGACGGCAGCAATCAGGTGAACCTCGATTTTCCGCTGCTGGGCGCCATCGTCGGTCGGGTTGAAAATCCCCCCGCCGACCGCCGTCGGATCACCCTGATCGCGGAAACCTACGGTTTTAGTCGGTATGCCGAACTGACGCCCGAAGGCACCTACCGGTTTACCAATCTGCCGGCGGGCACGTACCGGCTGGAAGTGGACGATACCCTGGTCTCCGGCCTTGTGAGCGACGGTTTGGGCACGCTGGAAGTGGCGCCCATCCGCCTGGGCGAAGCCCCACCCTCACCGCCGTCCCCCGCCGCCAGCCGTCTGAGCGGCCTGGTGCGCGATGCGGCCGGGCGTCCCCAGACCGCCGTGCTTGTCCAACTGCGCCGTGAGGCCACAACCATTGCCACCACACACACGGATGCGACAGGTGCTTATCGTTTTGAGGGGCTGGCGGCCGGGACGTATGCCCTGGCCATCGGCGAGACGATTTTGGCTGCCGATCTCGTCCTGGACGGTCAAAACGCCCTGACCGTCGACCTGACCTATACGGCGCCGGTTTCAACCCGACCCCTGGCCCGTTACTATCTGATCGGTCTGCGCGAACCGGCGCTCCATCCGAGCCTGATCCGCCTGATGGCTCCCTGGTTGCCCACCCAACCGCCGGGGGTTATCGGCTTCAACGCCGCCGAAGCGGCGCAGGCGGCCACGGTCGTGGTGGTGGGCGATGGCATTGCCGATGCCACGGTGGCGTCGTTGCAGGCAGCCGGCTGTGCGATCGTCGATTTACGGCAGAACCTGCCGGCCCTTGCCGAGACCTTTGTCGCTTCTCGCTGAGGAGGTCCCATGTCCGATCCCATCAACGATGCCGAAGCCTACGGCGTGCGCATCGTCCCCTGCCAGGTACCGCCGGGCACATCCTATTGGCGCGTCATCCGGGTCCATCATCTCACCCCGGCCGAAAACGCCGGCAAACACCACCTTTTTCTCGATGCCCTCGATCCCCAGGGCAACCGGCTTTTCGGCACCCGGTTGCTGGTTCGGTGGGAGGGTGGCAGTCGCGAGGTGGTGATCGAGAAACCCTTGCCGGAGCCCGGCGCCAACGAGCCTCTGTGGAAGTGGCAGGTGGTCAGCGTCGAGGTCCTGGGCATGCCCTCGGACCGGGTGGAAAACCTACACACCGGTCATCCCGACGAAGGGCCCGGCAACACCCTTTTCCATCACTCCTTTGCCATCACCTTTCAACAAGCCGTGGCCGCAACGCCGCAACCGTCGCCTCAGGCTGTGCTAAGCCATTATGTACTCTTCGGCCCGGCCGACCGCTCCGATACCCGGCTCTATCTCGATCTGCTGGCCGGTTATCTGGCGCACCATGGGCTGAGCTTTGGCTTTGATCCGACCGATGCCGCCAAAGCGGCCCGCGTCAGTCTGGTGGGCGAGCATCCGACGACCACGCGCGAGCTGTTGACGGCCGCAGGCTGCCAGGTCGAGGAATGGCCCCGCGATCCGGCGGCGTTGGCAGCATGGGTGGGGTTATAAAACGTCCGTTCCGTACACCTTTCTTACCTCAATGGTATACAATGGCATAAACATTTCCTTTCTCTGACTTGTGTTTGTGTGGAGGTTGACATGCTCACAATAACCGCCATCAAAGCCGATGTCGGTAGCATTGGAGGACACACCCGCCCCTCGCAGGCCATGCTGGAAACGGCCTGGCAACGTCTGGAGACGGCGCGAGAAGCGCGTGTCATCACCGATTTCGATCTGACCTTCACCGGCGATGACATTTGCCTGTTGATGATCCATCGTCATGGCAACGGCGCACCGGTCATCCACAATCTGGCCTGGGAGATTTTCACGGCGGCGGCCGATGTCGCCCGTCGCCAGGGGTTGTACGGCGCCGGTCAGGACTTGTTGAAGGATGCCCCGTCGGGCAATGTGCGCGGCGCCGGACCCGGCGCTGCCGAGATCACCTTCGACGAGACGGCCAAGGAACGCCCGGCCGAGCCTTTTCTGATCTTCACGGCCGACAAATGCGGGCCGGGTGCGTTCAATTTCCCGCTTTGGGCCGTGTTTACCAGCCCGCTCTTCAATGCCGGCTTGATGATGCCGGGGATGAAGCCGGGCTTTACCTTTCGGGTCATCGATATGGAGCATGCCGGTGCCGACCGCATCATCGAGCTGGTTGCACCGGAAGAGCATATCGACCTGGCCATTCTATTGCGGGATGAAAACCGCTTCGGCATTCAAACCATCCACTCCCGCAAGTACCCGCACCAGCAGGTCGTGGCGGTTTCGACCGACCGTCTGCACACCATTGCCGGCGAGTACAAGGGGAAGGACGATCCCGTGGCCATCATCCGCACCCAGGGCATTTTTCCGGCGCCGGAAGAGGTGGTCATGCCCTATGTGGTGGCGCCTTATGTAGCCGGCGATGCGCGCGGCAGCCACACCATGCCCCTCATGCCGGTACCCATCAATACGGCCGTCAGTGGGCCTTACTGCCTGCCGGTGGTGGCCTGTGTGGCCTATTCGGTCAACAAGGAGGGCAAGCTGGCCGAGCGGATGGACATGTTCGGCAATCCGGCCTGGGACCATATCCGGCTCAAGGCCCAGCAAAAGGCGGAATGGATTCGCCAACAGGGCTTTGTCGGCGCCGCCATGTTGCCCATTCAGGAACTCGAATACAGCGCCTTCCGCCATTCCCTGGCCGAACTTGAGCAACGCTTTGTCGTCCTCGGAGGCGGTTCCTGAAGCCGCCGCTGCCGGAGAAAGGGCAACCGCAGGCAGGAACGGCCCCAAGTCCCGGCCGTTTTCCTGCGCCTTTTGGTCCCACCGATACTACCATGATCCGTCTCGTGCTCCTCGGTTTCGGCGCTGTTCATCGCCAACTGGCCCGTATCCTCTTGGCCAAAGCCGATGCCCTCGCCCGCCAATGGCGTTTTATCCCGTGCGTGGTCGGGGTCGCCGATAGCGGCGGCGCCATCTATCGGCGGGATGGATTCGATCTGAGCGCTCTGCTGAACCACAAAGAGGCCGGCCATAGTGTCGTCACGTTTCCCCAGGCTCAAGTCCTGCCTACCGCCCTGGACCTGGCCCAGGAGGCCGATTACGATCTGCTGTTCGAGGCCATGCCCCTGAGTGTGGATGACGGCGAGCCGGGTCTGAGCTGTGTGCGGGCGGCGCTGCGTCGAGGCAAAGCCGTGGTCCTGGCCGATAAAGGTCCACTCGTACGCGATTATGCCGGTCTTCACACCCTGGCGCAAACCGGCGGCGGTCAGCTCGCCTTTAGCGCTACGGTCTGTGGTGGCCTGCCTGTGCTCAACATCGGCCGCCGTGACCTGGTGGCCGCCACGATCGAGCGGATTGAGGGCGTTCTCAACTCGACGACGAATTACATCCTCAGCCAGATGCGCCGGGGCCTGGACTTTGCCCAGGCCCTGGCCGAGGCGCAGCGTCGGGGCATTGCCGAAGCCAATCCGTGGCTGGACCTGGAAGGGTGGGATGCGGCGGCCAAGCTCGTCATCCTGGCCAATGCCGTGTTGGGTTACCCGGCCCGTCTGGAGGATGTCGCAGTGACGGGGATCACGGGCCTGGAGACAGGGGTTATCGCCGCCACCGAAGCCGTTTACCGTCTGGTGGCGCGTGCCACACGACAGGCGGACGGCCGCTATCATCTAACCGTGGCTCCGGAACGGCTGCGTCCCGATCATTTTTTGGCCACCGTAGACGACTGGCAAATGGGCCTCGTCTGGATTACCGATCTTTACGAAGAAATCGACCTCAAAATCGATGAAAGAAGTCCTCTGGCCACGGCAGCGGCCATGCTGCGCGACGCCGTTTCCCTCCATCCTGCCCTTCCGCCACGTTCGCCATGACCTATCTGCTCAAACTGCTGCTGGCCCTGGCCGCTTTGCCCTTACCCGGACACCCCTTTCTGCGCCTGGCCTGCCATCTGGTCGGACCCTACAAAAATCGGCGCCGGCTGGTACGGCTGAGCGGACGCACCTTCGTCTCACCCTATGCCGAGATCGCCTGTCGTAACCTAAGCCTGGGCGCCCGCGTCTTCATAGATGATCACGTTACCCTCTATGCCCATGCCGACGGCGGCACCCTGAGCATCGGCGACGACTCCTCGATCCAACGCTACACCATCCTCGAACTGGCTCAGGGCGGCCATATCCGCATCGGACGGCATACCCACATCCAGGCCGGCTGTCAATTGACCGCTGCCAAAGGCAGCATCGCCATCGGCGACTACGTTCAGATCGCCCCGCGCTGCGGCTTGTATCCCTACCAGCATGGGTTTGCGCTTACGGATGTTCCTATGGCTCACCAACCCCTGAGCAGCAAGGGCGATATCGTCATCGAAGACGACGTGTGGCTGGGCGTAGGCGCCATTATCCTCGACGGCGTGACCGTCGGCCGCGGTGCCATCGTGGCCGCGGGCGCCGTGGTCACGACCGATATCCCGCCTTTCGCCATTGCGGCCGGAGTGCCGGCGCGTGTGATCGGAACTCGCGACCGGCGGGACACCACTGCTTCTGCCTGAGCAACCGGCCCTTTCTGCTCCTGCGGGGTGGATGACAAAACCTTCATCAACCACGGTGCCCTCTGTTCATGCCGATTTCATCTTGACCCGATAGAGTGGTTATTGTGGCGGGAGCAGTAGGCGAGCAGAAGGTGGCCGACGGTAACCGGTCTGCGGCCATGTTCCGTCACACCGAGGGGAGACTGTTCCCATCTGCTCCCGCTCTCCATTGAGCAGTCTCCGCTATCCAGCGAAATGGCTTCGGATGGGCAGATCGAGTTCTCATAACCCCGAACGGTTCTTGTTGGTCTCAGACCTTTATGTTTTGCGGAGTAGTTCCATGTCGAAACGCCTTGCTTTGCTCGTGTTTCTTTTGCTGAGTCTACCGATTCTGAGCGTCACGGCGACACGTGCTCAGGATAGGAGAGGCCCGGCCGCAGCCGCACCGGCACGGACATCCCCGACCGCCCCGGTGGGGTTCTATCTGGAAAACGGGCGGTTTTCCTTTCTTCCGGCCGCAACCTATCATGCCACCGGCTCGTTCCGTTTCTGGAGCTGGTCCGAGCTGAACTCGGCGCCGGAGGTCTATCACTTTGATCGGATTGACCAGTACCTCAACGATGCCGTTGCTAACGGCTACCAGGCCATCGGCATTGCCATCACTACCTATGTCGGTCGGCCCAGCGGGTGTACTATGCAGGGCGTCGAATACACGCCGGCTTTTGTCCGCAACGGCCCGGACGGCATCGCCGGCAACGCCGATGACCCGATCATCGTTTCGGAGGTCGTCTTCGAACGCACCTGCAACGGCACACCCGTGACCAAACCCTGGTATCTGTTGGAGTACACCGACCCCTACTACCAAAATCAGTATGCCCTTTTCGTCAATGCCCTGGCCAACCATTTGCGCAACCATCCCCAACGCGCTCGCATCGGCTGGGTAGCCATCGGCACGGGCAAGGACGGCGAGAACAAACCGGCGGATGATATCGACGATGAGACGCTGCAGCATAACGGTCTGACGAAGACGGCCTGGGTGAATTTCGTCAAATGGGCCATTGACATCTATCACGCTGCCTTCAGCGGTGGGGGTTCCCGACCTCAGATCGACCTCGTCACGCAAAACGCGCCTTTCTATCTGGGTCCGGACGAACGCCGGGATATTGCGGCGTATGCGGCGAGCAAAGGTGTCGGCGTTTCCATCAACAACATCACCTCGGATTTTGCCTTTATCGAAGCCTGCGGCAGCGCCAATCCCTCCCGTCGCTGCACCGGCATGTACGATCAGGCACGGCTGTATCACGAGCAGGTTCCCATCAGCCTGGAAAGTTACGGCTACATGATGGGGACGCCCAACGAGTTCTATTGGGCCATGGCACGCGCCCTGGATGTCCATGCCGATTACATCCGTCTCTCGCAGTTTTGGCAAAGCAACGATTCACCCGAAAACCGCACGATTGCCGAATGGGCGCGGCCATACCTGGGCAAGGGCCTACAGGCCGGCGACAACCCGCCGCCGAGCATTTGGTCGCGCATGCGCGAGCATAAAAATCCCACCTATCTCTACTACGCCGTCCTGCCCCACAACCAATATCACGATTGGCCCACCAACGGCAACTACGAGTACTACCTGTACCAAATCCACACGGCGCCCGGCGGCATTACCATCCCCGAGACCGACGACCAACGGTTCCAGACGAACGGCGGCATCACCGGCTGGGACGCGCCGGAATCGAACGTCCTGGACAAGCCCTATCACTACAATCCGAACCCCTACAGCGCTGCCCTCTATGCGGCCGGGCTCTACCAGCTGAGCTCCAACACATATCCGGTGCAAAACCAGGTGGATCCCGGTTGGGTGGCGCGGCGCAGCGATCAGGCCAGCGGCAATTACGGCTTTTTCTTCAACGCCGATGACCGCTATCTGGCTCCGCCTGCCGGCAGTGAGGCCCATGAGGTGGCCATCACCGTTACCTATCTCGATCGGGGCAGCGACCGCTTCCGCCTGAAGTACGACTCGACCTCCGGTCCGGCCGTGGCCCGCGTCTATGCCATCCGAGATTGGACCGTTCGCGTCGGCCTGGCCATGGACCCGGGGCTCCCGACGAGTGGGTTACAACCGCCCGGCACCTTCTTCGTGCAGAAGACGAACACGAATCGCTGGAAGACGGTCACATTTTGGATCACCGACGGTTACTTCGGCAATCGCCTGCCGGGTGGTGCCGATTTCTACATCGACAGCCGTAGCGACGCCGATACCAACGACGGCGACGAGTGGCTCCACCACGTGGACGTGCGCAAGCTGAACAACGTGCCGCAGATCACACCCACACCCACCCCCACAGCGACCGCCGGCAGCGCCACGCCCACGCCGACATCCACCTCTACACCCACGCGCACCCCGACGCCCACCGCAACCCCGACGCGCACCCCCACAGCCACTCTTCCTGCCGGCACAGGGAGCTTTTCCGGCTACGTCTTCGAGGACCTGGACGACGACAACACCCTCGATCCGGGAGAACCACCTCTGCCCGGCGCTTTGGTCCGCCTTTACCCCTTCGACCACAGCAGGCTCCTGGCCGAAGTTGTGACCGACAATGCCGGCTTCTATCGTTTCGACGGCCTCAGCCCCGCCACGTACGTCGCCGCCGTGACGCCGCCCGCCGGTTGGCAGATGCGAGTCCAGAGCCGTTTTGTGCAGGTCGTAGCCGGCCACGAACAGGTGGGGATCAACTTCCCGACGATACGCCTGACGCCTACGCCCACACCGACGCCCACCGCCACCCCCACCTTCACCCCCACCCCGACGCCGACCGCCACGCCCACC
>JBBINH010000002.1:0-193502 GCA_037443945.1 Caldilineales bacterium | reverse complement strand
ACGCGCAACTCCTCCTGGCCGACACGCAACTCGTTCACATCCCGGCGCAGCTCCGCCTGACCGACGCGCAACTCCTCCTGGCCGACACGCAACTCGACAATTGCCGCTTCATGCCGATCCAACCGCTCATAAACCCCGCGAAACCCCTCGCGTTGCTCGCCGCGGAGGAGAGCCACCTCATCCAGAAGACGCGCAAACTCATCGCGGCGCGGAAATTTTTCGGCTACGATGCCCTCGATGAAGACGGCAAAGTCGGGATCGGCTTCGAGTACCGTACGCAAGTCGCGCAGGATGTCTTTCTTGAGTTGCTCGAATTCGACAGGAGTGAGCATCGATCCCTCGCGGTTTGAGCGGACAAAGCGACTCTTGAATTAGCATTGTATCACACCCGATGGAAACAGGACAATCCCTCCTTTGAGCGGGCATCTGCACTCTGGGCCATGCCAAGTCTATGATCCCTTCCGTGCTTGATTCCTACCTTGCCGGCATGCGGGCCAGCATCCGTTGGCAACGCCGGTTGCGCCCCGGTCGCGCGCGCGAAGTGGATGCTTTGCGCGGTGTAGCCATTCTGATGATGGTGCTCTATCACCTGTTATGGGATTTGCAAGGCCTGGGTTCTTTTGCCATCGATGTCTATCGCGGTTTCTGGCATTATTTTCAGTTGATCACAGCCTCGCTTTTCACCGGTATCGTCGGCATATCTCTGGTCTTGCGCTATCAAAACCTGGCGCAACACGAACGCCCCACCCATATGGCTTTTCTGCAACGAGGTGTTCAGGTTTTCTCGTGGGGTATCGTTGTCGGGCTTGTCACTTATCTGGTCGAGCCGGCCTTTTACGTGCGTTTTGGCATTCTGCATCTTATCGGTTTTGCCATTCTGGTAGCCTGGCCGTTTTTGCGGTGGTATTGGCTCAACCTGGCTCTGGGACTGGGTCTGCTGGTGTTGGGACGCTTTATCCCGATCTGGGGTCTTGATATCGCCTGGCTCGATTGGCTGGGCCTGGACGCGACCCCGCGACCGGCTTTTGACCACTTTCCTATCATCCCCTGGCTGGGCTTGCCTTTGCTTGGCATCTTTTTGGGCAAGACGCTATATCGTGATGGGGCGCGTCCCCTCGCAACCGTCAACTGGTTAGATTGGGGGCCTGTGCGTCTACTGCGTCTGCTCGGCCAAAATTCGCTGCTTATCTATCTGGTTCACCAGCCGATCCTGGTGACAGTTCTAAGCCTCTTGGGTCTTATCGAACTGTGAATTGGACTCGATGATTCCTCCTCTCGCTCTTCTCACTCCGACAGCATGAGGCATTATGTCATGACAACAGGTATGCGTATAATGCCTCCCGCGCCGTGCGTCACACTCCTGCCCTACTCGCCGTCGGTTTTCTTCATCCTGCGTTTATCTTCTGCGAGTATCGTGTATGAGCAATCGCGAACGTTTTGAACGCCTGCGCCAAATGCGGGCTCAAGCTCAATTGGGTGGGGGCGAGGAGCGCATTCACCGCCAACATCAGCAAGGCAAATACACAGCACGCGAACGATTGGCCCTTTTGCTCGACAAGGGTTCGTTTCGTGAGCTTGATCCCTTCGTCACCCATCGCAGCTATGACTTCGGTCTGGACAAAAACCGTCCGCTAGGGGACGGCGTGGTGACGGGATATGGCACCATCAACGGTCGACTGGTTTATGTGTTTTCTCAGGATTTCACCGTGTTCGGTGGCTCTCTTTCCGAAGCCCACGCCGAAAAAATCTGTAAGATCATGGATATGGCCATGCGCAACGGCGCGCCGGTCATCGGGCTCAACGATTCAGGTGGGGCACGCATTCAAGAAGGAGTCGTTTCGTTAGGAGGTTACGCCGAGATCTTCCTGCGCAATACGCTTGCTTCGGGTGTGATCCCACAGATTAGCCTGATCATGGGACCTTGTGCAGGTGGCGCCGTTTATTCGCCGGCCATCACCGATTTCATCATCATGGTTAAAGACACGACGCATATGTTCGTTACCGGCCCCGAAGTGGTGAAAACGGTGACTCACGAGGATGTAACCTTTGAGGAATTGGGCGGCGCCTATGTGCATGCCAGCAAAAGCGGTGTGGCCCATTTCGTGGCCGAGAAAGAGGAAGATGCCTTTTTCCTGGCCCAGCAACTCCTCGGATACCTTCCCCAGAACAACCTGGAAGACCCACCCTATGTGCCTACCACCGACGATCCCTTGCGCCAGGACCCCGAATTGGACACGATTATCCCCGATCACCCGCATATACCCTATAACATGCACGAGGTTATCCGACGTGTGGTGGACGAAGGTCGTTTCTTCGAAGTGCATCAACACTTTGCCCAAAACCTGATCGTCGGTTTTGCCCGTCTGGGCGGCTATAGCGTGGGCATCGTTGCCCAACAGCCATCGGTCCTGGCCGGGGTACTTGATATCGATGCTTCGATCAAAGGGGCACGCTTCGTCCGTTTTTGCGACTGTTTCAACATCCCCATCATCACCTTCGAGGATGTGCCCGGGTTTATGCCAGGGGTCGCCCAGGAGCACGGCGGCATCATTCGCAATGGGGCCAAACTCCTCTACGCCTATTGTGAAGCCACCGTGCCTAAAATCACGGTCATCACCCGCAAGGCCTACGGCGGTGCCTACTGCGTGATGAACTCCAAACACATTCGTGGAGATCTCGTCCTGGCCTGGCCCACGGCCGAAATTGCCGTCATGGGTCCGGAAGGGGCCGTCAACATCATCTATCGGCGCCAATTAGCCGAAGCAGCGGACCCGGTGGCCGAGCGTGCTCGCCTGGTAGCCGAATATCGCGAAAAATTTGCCAACCCCTACGTGGCGGCTTCGCGCGGCTACGTTGACGATGTCATCGAGCCCCACGAAACCCGGCCGCGGTTGATCAACGCCCTGGAGATGTTACGCAACAAACGGGACACAAACCCCTGGAAGAAACACGGAAACATCCCGCTCTAAGCCCTGCCCTGATCCAATCGCTCTGCGGTCATGAAGCTGACTTTGCGTCTCACCCAGAGGGCCTACAGCCGTTATCCGAGTATCATCGGCCTGGGTACCTTACTCGATATCGTTATCCAAAGCGAAGTCCTTCTGGCCGCTGCTTATGACGATCCGACCGGCTGGTATATTCGCCCACCCGAATCGCAGCCCCCGGCCTTGACCCACCTCGGCCTCGACCGCTATGCCTTTAGCGGTACCGTGCTCGATCGCCATGTCGAGTTGAACGATGCGGAGCTTGTATACCAGGTGCTGCTCGATTGCGGCCTGCCCATCAGTCTGTGGCTGCAGGACCCGGCAGCCCGGCCCGGCGAAGGCGATTTAGGCCGACATACGCCGGACCCCGGTACCTGTCTGCAAGGTTTGGCCTATCTGCATCTGGGCTGGGACGATGAGGAAACACCACCGATGGCTCAGGTGCTCAACGCCGTTGTTGTCGGCATCGACCGTCTTATTTTGCGCAGCGGTCCTGGCTTTGGTACTTTTCGTTCAGAGAGCGAGCTGATCAACAAATTATTTGCTCCTGATCAAATTTATCTAAATTTACAATTTTTTAGCGAATAAAGTATTAGTTCACAGAAATGTTTAAAAAAGTCTTAATTGCCAATCGTGGCGAAATTGCCGTACGTATCATCCGAGCCTGCCAGGAACGCGGTATCAAAACCGTGGCGGTCTTCTCCGACATCGATCGGACCGCCCTGCATGTGCGCTATGCCGACGAGGCCTATCCCGTCGGCCCGGCACCGGCACGTGACAGCTATCTTCGCATCGACAAACTGATCGATGTGGCGCGGCGAGCCGGTGCCGATGCCGTCCATCCCGGCTACGGCTTTCTGGCCGAAAACGCCGAATTCGCCGCGGCCTGCCGCGAGGCAGGTCTCGTTTTTATCGGCCCGACGCCCGAATCCATCGAAACCATGGGCGACAAGGTAGCAGCACGGCAAACCGTGGCCCGGGCCGGGGTACCGCTGATACCGGGGACTCCGCGCGACCTGCGCGACGAGGAGCTCCTGGCCGCGGCAGCGCAGCTAGGATACCCGGTTCTGGTCAAGGCCAGCGCCGGAGGGGGAGGTAAGGGAATGCGGTTGGTGCGCGAGCCGGCGGACTTGCTCCCCGCCTTGGCCGCGGCCCGTCGTGAGGCGCTGGCCGCCTTTGGCAACGAGAGTGTCTATCTGGAAAAGGCCATCGAGGGTGCCCGCCATGTCGAAATCCAGATCCTGGCCGATACCCATGGCAATACCATCTACCTAGGCGAACGCGAGTGCTCGATCCAGCGTCGTCATCAGAAACTGGTCGAGGAAGCTCCTTCGGTGGCCGTGGATGCCGATCTACGCGCCCGAATGGGCGCCGTAGCCGTGGCTGCAGCTCAGGCCGTCCGTTATGTTTCGGCCGGCACGATTGAATTCCTTTTGGACAAGGAAGGCCGTTTTTACTTCCTGGAGATGAACACCCGCCTCCAGGTCGAACATCCGGTGACCGAAATGGTCACCGGCATCGACATCGTCAAAGAGATGATCGCCATCGCCGACGGCCGTCGCCTGCGCTATCGCCAGGAGGATATCCAGATCAAGGGTTGGGCCATTGAATGTCGCATCACGGCCGAAGACCCCGAAAATCACTTCATGCCCTGCACGGGCACGATCGTGGCCCTGCGTGAGCCGACCGGACCGGGCATTCGTGTCGAATCCGGGCTATATGAGGGCATGGAAGTTTCCCTGTTCTACGACCCGATGATCGCTAAAGTCATCGCTTGGGGCGAAACGCGTGCCGAAGCCATCCTGCGCATGCGTCGCGCCTTGAGCGAATATCGCATCGCCGGGATCAAAACGTCCATTCCCTTTCACATTGGCCTCATGGATTCCCCGCGCTTCCAGTGGGGCCAATTCGATACCCAATTCCTTAACAGCTATACGCCCTTGTCCACCCCGGAGGCCGAGGAGGACGAACGGTTGGCTGCTATTGTCGGTGCCATGCTGGCGCACGAACGCGGCCTGCGTGCTTTGGCCATCAGCCATGGCGCCGAGACGGGCAGCGTCAGTGCCTGGCGACGGGCTGCGCTGTTGGCCGGTGTGCGCACCTTGTTCTGACAGGAGAACATGAGTCTGCCCTTCTTGTTGTTACACCTGTTTCTCATCGTCAACCTTTTTGAGGCCAAACCACGCCATGAAGTACGTAGCGCAAGTCGGCGACCATGCCTATGAGATCGAAATCGACCATGACGGCACCGTCTACCTCGAGGGACGGCCATGGCAGGTCAGTCTGCTCCAGGTAGGACCGTTGGGGCTCTACTCCTTGTTGATCGACAATCGTTCGCACGAACTCGTCGTCGAAGAGACACGGCAAGGATATCGCGTGACCCTGGGGGGCCGGACTTTTGATGTACGCGTTGCCGATGAGCGCGAATTGCGCCTGGCCGGCAGCCGGACCGGGCCCAGTACGCCGGCCGGCGAATTGCCCTTGAAGGCGCCCATCCCCGGCATGGTGGTGCGTGTCCTTGTGCGCAATGGTGACGCGGTCACACCCGGTCAGCCTCTCGTCATCCTGGAGGCCATGAAGATGGAGAATGAACTGCGGGCGCCACGGGCGGGAACGATCAGCGATATCAAGATCAAAGCCGGGGAACGGGTCGAACAAGGCGCCGTCTTACTGATTTTGCACTAGTTGAACGGTTACCTACTCAGATTATGGCGATATCATCTCTTTCCCAAGCTACCAACATCTGGTATGAAACGTTAGTGGTGCCGACACTGGCGCACACACCGGAACGCAAACCGCAGTTTTTTACCGCTTCCGGGATTCCGGTCGATCGGCTTTATCTGCCCAAGGATGAACTGGCCGGTGACTATCTGGAGAAACTCGGGTTTCCCGGTGATTATCCCTTCACCCGGGGTGTGCAACCGACCATGTACCGAGGGCGCTTTTGGACCATGCGCCAATATGCCGGTTTCGGCACCGCTGCCGAAAGCAATCGGCGTTATAAGTACCTGCTCGAACAGGGGCAGACCGGGCTTTCGGTGGCCTTTGATCTGCCTACCCAGATCGGCTACGATGCCGACGATCCGATGGCCTACGGCGAAGTGGGTAAGGTCGGTGTGGCCATTTCCTCGCTGGCCGACATGGAAACCCTGCTGGACGGTATTCCCCTGGATAAAGTCTCGGTCTCGATGACGATCAATGCCCCGGCGGCCATCTTGCTGGCCATGGTCATTGCGGTTGCCCGCAAGCAAGGCGTGCCCGAAACGGCGCTGCGAGGGACGGTCCAGAACGATATCCTCAAAGAATACATCGCCCGCGGGACTTACATCTTCCCACCCCAGCCTTCGATGCGCCTGATTACCGATCTGTTCCGCTACTGTAGCCGTCATGTGCCCAAATGGAACACCATCAGCATCAGCGGTTATCACATCCGCGAGGCCGGTAGTACGGCCGTCCAGGAAGTGGCTTTTACCCTGGCCAATGGGATGGCTTATGTGCGGGCCGCTTTGGAGGCCGGACTCGACATCGACGAATTTGCCCGCCAGCTTTCCTTTTTCTTCAATGCTCACAACAACCTTCTCGAAGAGGTGGCCAAGTTCCGGGCGGCGCGACGGCTATGGGCCCGCATCATGCGCGAGCGCTTCGGCGCTAAGGATCCCCGTTCCTGCAGTCTGCGTTTTCATACCCAAACCGGCGGTTCCACGCTGACGGCCCAGCAGCCCGAAAACAACATCGTGCGCGTGACCCTGCAGGCGCTGGCGGCCGTCCTCGGTGGTACCCAGAGCCTACACACCAACAGCATGGACGAGGCCCTGGCCTTGCCCACCGAGAAGGCCGTCCAGATTGCGCTGCGCACTCAGCAGATCATCGCCTACGAATCGGGCGTGGCCGATACGGTGGATCCCCTGGCCGGTTCGTATTTCCTCGAGTACCTGACCGACGAAATCGAGCGCCGCGCCTGCGAGTATATCGAGCGGGTCGAGGCCATGGGAGGCGCCGTGCGGGCCATCGAGGAGGGCTTTATCCAGCGCGAAATCCAGGATGCGGCCTATCGCACGCAACAGGCTATCGAGTCCGGCGAACAAATTGTCGTCGGGGTCAATTGTTTCCGGGTCCCGGAAACTCACGAACACGAGATTCTGCGCGTCGATGAAGCCGTTCAGGCCGAACAGATAGCCCGCGTGCAGGCCGTCCGTGCCCGTCGCGACCACGCGCGCGTGATGACCTGGTTGGAGCAGATCGAACAGGCGGCGCGCGACCCGCAGGCGCCGCTCATGCCACTCTTTATCGGGGCCGTGCAGGATTATGTCACCTTGGGAGAAATCTGCGGTGTCTTGCGCCGGGTATTCGGCGAGTATCAACCGCCGATGTTGCTTTGAGGCGAAGGAGCGATCATCAGGCCGATGGCAGCGCCGTATCACCGACCTATAGCAAAGGCCGCAAAGCAGCCCAATTCGCGGATGTGTTTTGTCTGCGGTCTGGAGAATCCGGCAGGGCTGCATGCCCACTTCTATCAGGTGGACGCGTTCACCTGTGTGGGGCGGTTCTTGCCGGCGCCTCATCATCAGGGTTATCCCGGACGGGTTCACGGCGGCATCGTCGCCGCCATGCTCGACGAGACCTTGGGCCGTGCTATCTGGTCCGATCGCACGGCCTGGGGCGTGACGGCCGAGCTGACCCTTCGTTACAAAGCGCCGGTCCCCCTGGGTGAGATGCTCACGGTGGTCGGACGCATCACCCACAACCGGCGTCGCCTCTTCGAAGCCGAGGGCGAATTGCTCCTGGCCGACGGCACCGTCGCCGTAGTCGCCCATGGCAAGTTCGTGCGGTTGCCGCTGGAGCAAATCCTGCAAGCAGGCACCACCCTCGATCCCAATCTCGAGCTGTTCGTTGTACCCGAGGACTACCCTCTCGACGAGCAACTCCCCTGAGCCTGAGGCATGGTGTATAATAAGCGGGCCCAATAGCCCTCTGGCGGAGCAGTAGACCGGAGAAGCTGTTTTTGCAGGAAGGTCTCGCATGATCAAGCGTGTCCATCATATTGCCATCGTCGTCGCCGATCTCGATGCGGCTTTACAAACCTATCGTGATCGTCTGGGCCTGACCCTCACCAAGCGGTTGGTGATGCTCGAACAGGAGGTCGAAATCGCGTTTCTGCCTGCGGGCGAAAGTCTGATCGAGCTCATCCGACCGTTGAACGAAACCAGCGGTGTAGCCCGCTATCTGGCCGGCCGCGGGGAAGGCGTACATCACATCTGTCTGGAAGTGGAGGATATCGAGCGCACCCTGGAGGAACTGGCCGAGCGGAGCGTCCGCCTGATCAACGAACAGCCCATCCGTGCCGCCGAAGGCTATGGCTTTTTTGTCCATCCTAAAGCGGTTCATGGCGTCCTGATCGAGTTCCTGGAGCCTTTCCCCGCAGGCTCCTCATTCGCTGCGACGAACGAACCACCCTCCGTATGACGCTTATCCTCGGTATCGAGACCTCATGCGACGAGACAGCAGCCGCTGTGGTTGCGGATGGGCGTCGTGTGCTCAGCAGCGTTGTGGTCTCGCAGATCGAGCTGCATCGCAAGTACGGCGGCGTCTTTCCGGAGATGGCAGCACGTCAGCACATCCTCACCATTCTGCCGGTTATCCACGAAGCCCTGGTGGCGGCGGATACGGGGTGGGAGTCGCTGGCCGCCGTGGCGGTAACCTACGGACCGGGGTTGGTCGGCTCGTTGCTGGTGGGGGTCAATGTGGCCAAAGGTATCGCCTGGATGCGAGGGCTGCCGCTGATCGGTGTCAATCATCTGGAGGGGCATGTCTATTCCAACTGGCTGGAGGCCGAAGGCAATCGGCCGGATAAAACGTTTCCCGTCCTCGTGCTCATCGTCAGCGGCGGACATACCGAGCTTGTGGTAATGCGCGATCACGGGTGCTACGAGAGGCTGGGCGGCACCCTGGACGATGCCGCCGGGGAGGCGTTCGACAAGGTGGCGCGTGTGCTGGGCCTGGGCTATCCCGGTGGTCCGGCCATCGAGCGAGCCGCAGCAGGCGGCGATCCTACCGCTTTCGCTTTCCCCCGTGCCTGGCTACCGAACACGTATGATTTCAGCTTCAGCGGCTTGAAAACGGCCGTCCTGCGCGCCGTCCGGCAGTGGGACCGGGACGGGACGGCCACCGGGCGCAAACTCA
Organism: Caldilineales bacterium; assembly: GCA_037443945.1. GTDB lineage: Bacteria > Chloroflexota > Anaerolineae > J102 > J102 > SSF26. Next base: position 184,338 of record JBBINH010000002.1, on the reverse strand, counting down.
TCCCCGCCGGCTCGTTGCCGCCGCAGGTCGTGGCCGACCTGGCCGCTTCCTTCCAGCAGGCCGTTGTCGATGTGTTGGTCGGGAAGACCCTGCATGCGGCCGCCGAGGTCGGCGCCACCGAAATTTGCGTGTGCGGTGGTGTGGCCGCCAATCGCGCCCTGCGCGAGGCGCTGGCTCGGACATCACCGCTACCGGTTTCGATCCCTCCCCTTTCTCTGTGCACCGACAATGCGGCCATGATCGCGGCGGCCGGTTATTTCCGCCGGTTCTGTTCGCCCACCGGCCCCGCGGGCGATGCTCTTGACCTCGATGTGATGGCCCATCTTCCCCTCGCCCCTTCTAAAGGAGACCGTCTATGAAACCGATTCCGTTGGCCGGTCGCGTCGAGCGCAGCGGCGAAGTGGCCTTAGGGCCGGAGGAATCCGGAAACCTGACAACGTATCTCATCTACGGCCGGATGGCGCCCAACGAGGCGGGGCGCCGCCTACGGCCCGGCCAGGGCCGTGAAGAAATTTTTTATCTGATCAACGGTCGTGTCCGCGTTGAGACCGCCCAATTCGAGGAATTTGTCTGCGAGGCAGGCAGTGCTTTGCCTCTACCCGAAGGAGCCGATGTGTGGGTGACGAACCTGACGGACTCGCCGGTGCAGTACGTCATTGCCGGTGGCTTCACGGAGCCGGTCCATTTCCTGCGGCGGGTACAGGAGGCGCAGGCAGCCGTGCGTCAGAGGCGGTAAGGAAGAAGGTCCGCGAGGGACCGGGAACGACTTTCTTGGTGCGGTTACCGGCTCTATTTTTTGCCAAATCCCGCCAAAATTGACAGAGGGCACTTCCCGTGGTAACGTTTTGCGCCACCGCGAATGCGCCGCGATCTCCTCAACACAGAGGCCAACACGATTGCGCAGAGGGGGTGTTTGTGGTTGCGCGTTCGTCGTCGCTGTTTACCCATACACTCATTTCCAAAGGAGGAATGGCTTATGTCTCGACCCTCTGCCTTGTTGCTCGGCTGGTTGATGGTAGCAGTGCTGTTTTTGGCTGCCTGCGCGCCGGCGGCCACCCCGCCTCCTACGGCGCCGGCCGAAACGCCGGCTGCTGCCCCCACCCAGCCACCCGCTCCCGCTCCGGCAGCGGCCAAAAGCACGCTTCAGCTTGTCAAAGAGCGGGGCAAGCTCATCTGCGGTGTCAACCAGAGCGTACCGGGTTTCGGCTTTTTGCAACCGGATGGCACGTTTGCCGGTTTTGACATTGACTTTTGCAAAGCCCTGGCTGCGGCCATTTTCGGTGACCCCGGCAAGGTGGAATACCGGCCCGCCAGCGCTCGCGAGCGCTTTACTCTGCTCTCGTCGGGTGAGATCGACGTCCTTATCCGCAACACCACCTGGACCCTGACCCGCGACACCGAGAACGGTGGCAATTTCGTCCACACGACTTTCTACGACGGCCAGGGCATTCAAGTTCCCAAGAACAGCGGCATTCGATCCATCAAAGACCTCAACGGCGCTGCCATTTGTGTGCAACAGGGCACAACCACCGAACTCAATCTGGCCGATCAGATGGCGGCCAACGGCATCAGCTATACACCGGTTGTTTTCGATTCGGCCGAAGCGACCACGCAAGCCTATCTTGAGGGCCGTTGTGACGCCTGGACCACCGACAAATCGGGCATTGTCGGGATGCAATCCACCTTCCCCAACCCTGCCGATCATATCATCCTGCCCGAAACCCTTTCCAAGGAGCCTCTGGGTCCCATGGTCCGCCATGGCGATGATCAATGGTTCGATATCGTCCAGTGGACGGTGTTCGCCACCTTTACCGCCGAAGAGCTGGGGGTGAATTCGGCGAATGTGGACGATCTGCGTGCCAATTCGACCGATCCCAACATAATGAAGCTATTGGGTAAAGAAGGCGATATGGGCCTGAAACTGGGTCTAACCAATGATTGGGCCTACAACATCATCAAAATGGTGGGTAACTACGCCGAGATCTATGACCGGAACCTGGGGCCCAACACGGTTTTCAACCTGCCGCGTGGGCTCAATGCCTCCTGGAAGGACGGTGGGTTGCTCTACGCGCCGCCCATTCGCTGATCATCAACCGCAGGGCAGGGAGCCACAGTGCTCCCTGCCCATTCCCCATGTCGGCCGAAGCCGATGGAAGTGGAGCGCCTTTCCGAGTCGGTCCCCCAGCGGGCTGCCACACCGTTCTGGCGCGACGAGCGCTATTTGCAGGTGATGGCGCAAATAGCGGTCGTGGTGCTGGTCCTTGCCCTTTTCCTGTTTCTCTATCGTAACCTGGTCAATGCCCTGGCCGCCCAGGGGCTTACGTTAGGATTTCGGTTCCTGCGCCAGACGGCCGGTTTTGATATCGGCGAAACGCTCATCACCTATACGCGGACCAGCACCCATGGCCGGGCCTTCGTGGTGGGATTGCTCAACACGCTGCGGGTCTCTTTTGTCGGTATCATCCTGGCCACGATTTTGGGCACCGTGATCGGGGTGGCACGGTTATCCTCAAACTGGTTGGTGGCCCGCCTGGCCGCTCTTTACATCGAGTTTTTGCGCAACATACCGTTGTTGGTGTTGCTTTTCTTCCTGGCGACCGGGGTGTTCTTCAAGCTGCCACGTGTGCAAGAGGCGCTGGCGTTGCCGGGAAGTATCTACCTGACGAATCGAGGCGTGTTCATGCCCTGGCCTGTGGCCGGACCGGGCTGGTCTGTCTATCGCTGGGGCCTGTTGGGAGGATTGGCTTTGGCCCTGGTCGTGGCCTATGGGCTATACCGGCGAGGGCAACGTACCGGTCGCATGCCCCTGGTGTGGTTTTGGGCCCTGGTGGTTTTTCTGGCGGTGGCTTTGCTCACCTGGCCCTGGATGCCGGCCGCGCCTTTGGTGTTGAGCCGGCCCGAGCCGGGACAGCGGACCTTTGTGGGTGGGATCTCGCTCTCGCCTGAATACATGGCCCTGCTCAGCGGGTTGGTCATTTACACGGCGGCGTTTATTGCCGATACGGTACGGGCAGGAATCCAGGCCGTCTCCAAAGGGCAGCGCGAGGCGGCCACGGCCCTGGGTCTAACCGGTATGCAATCGCTGCGGCTGGTGATCTTCCCTCAAGCACTGCGGGTCATCATCCCGCCTTTGACCAGCCAGTATCTCAATCTGACCAAGAACTCCTCGCTGGCCGTGGCCGTGGGTTATCCCGAGCTTTTCAGCGTAGGCAATACCATCCTCAACCAGAGCGGACGCGCCGTCGAGGTGGTTCTTATCACGATGTTGGTTTATCTCAGCTTTAGCCTGCTCACCTCGGCCTTTATGAACTGGTACAATCGCCATACCCAACTCGTCGAACGATAGGCGATGATCGCATCCGAGCTGACTTCTTCCGGCAAGATTCTACCCCCGCCTGTAGAGCGCTATACCGTTTTGGGGTGGTTGCGCCGCAACCTGTTCAGCACCTGGTACAATGTGCTCCTGACGATCCTGGCTTTGGCCCTGGTCGGCGTCATCCTCGCTCCTACCTGGCGCTGGCTCCGCACCGAGGCCCGTTGGGATGTCATTGCCGATAACTTCGGCCTGTTCATGAAGGGGCAGTATCCGCTTGACCAGGTCTGGCGCTTATGGCTTTGTCTCCATCTGATCGCTCTGAGCGCCGGGCTGATGTGGGGGGTCTTCGTGCGTCGTCGCGAAAGCGTGGGATGGGTCCTGTTGCTGGTGCCTCTTGTTGCCGGGATAGGGTTACTGGTGGACGGTGTGCGGTCGGGATGGCAGTTGCTGCTTATGACGGGGCTTGGCGGAGGCGCAGCGCTGGCCGGCCGCCGGGCGCCGACGTTCCTTCGTCGTCCCACCGTTGTCCTGTTCCTCCTGAGCTTTCCCCTCTGTGTGCTGTTCGTTCGGGGCCTGGATGCTATCGGCATCATGCCGCGCGTGCCCACCAATCTCTGGGGTGGGTTGTTGCTGGCCTTGTTGATCACGGTGGTGGGGATTGTGGCATCCTTCCCCTTGGGTGTTCTACTGGCCTTTGGTCGTCGTAGCCGTCTGCCGGTCATACGCACCCTGAGCGTTATCTACATTGAGTTCATCCGGGGAGTGCCGCTTATCACCCTGTTGTTCATGGGGCAGGTCATGCTGCCCTATTTCTTGCCGCCAGGTTTGACCGTAGACCGGGTTATCCGGGCTATGGTGGCGGTGATCCTGTTCTCGGCCGCCTATATGGCCGAAAACGTGCGCGGAGGTCTGCAAGCCATCCCGCGCGGCCAATACGAAGCGGCCAGTGCCATCGGCCTGAACGGCCTGCAGACAACCCTGCTCATCATCTTGCCCCAGGCCTTGCGGGCCGTCATCCCGGTCCTGGTGGGGCAGTTCATCGGCTTGTTCAAAGATACCTCCCTAGTAGCCCTGGTGGGCTTGCTGGACCTGGTCGGTATCGCCCGTGGCGTGCTGGCCAATCCTGCTTACATCGGTCGTCAAATCGAAGTCTACACCTTTATCGCCATCGTCTATTGGCTCTTCAGTTACGGTATGGCCTATGCCTCCCATCGCTTAGAAAAGGCATTAGGCGTAGGCCAGCGTTGAGTCAGGAAAGGCTCCTATGAGTGAACCCATTATCATCGCCCGTGATGTTCACAAATGGTACGGCCATTTCCATGCCCTGCGCGGGATCAGCATGGAAGTGCAGCGGGGCGAGGTCTGCGTCATCTTCGGCCCCTCCGGGTCCGGAAAATCCACGTTTATCCGCACCCTCAACCGTCTGGAGGACCATCAACGGGGCACGATCATCATTGACGGCATCGAGTTGAGCCATGATACCCGCAACATTGCCGCCATCCGCCGCGAGGTCGGGATGGTTTTTCAGCAGTTCAATCTGTTCCCCCATCTGACCGTGCTCCAAAACATCACCCTGGGACCGATCCACGTGCGCAAGTGGCCCAAAGAAAAGGCCGAAGCGGTGGCCTTGCAATTGCTGCACCGTGTGGGCATCCCCGAACAGGCGCACAAGTATCCCGGTCAGCTTTCGGGTGGTCAGCAGCAGCGGGTGGCCATTGCCCGTGCCCTGGCCATGCAGCCTAAGGTCATGCTCTTCGATGAACCTACCTCGGCCCTGGACCCGGAGATGATCAAAGAGGTGCTCGATGTGATGATCGAGCTGGCCCAGAGCGGGATGACCATGCTTGTGGTGACCCACGAGATGGGCTTCGCCCGTGCTGTAGCCCATCGCATGTTCTTTTTCGACCAGGGGGTTATCGTCGAAAGCGGTACGCCGGAGCAGATTTTTGAGAATCCTCAGCAAGAACGCACCAAGCTCTTTCTCTCGCAGATTTTGCATCATAAATAGCCGCTCCCATGCCCGAACTCGGCTTCGATTACAACTACCTGCTGGAGCAACTTCTCGCCCTGCTGGCCATTCCCAGTCCGAGCGGTCGCGCCGAACCGGCCCTGCGTTATCTGGAGACCGTGCTGCGTGAGCTGGGTTTAGAACCCCAGCGCACGGCCAAGGGCGTATTGGGGGCCATCTGGCCTGGCGCAGAAGAGGGGGTCCGCAGGGGTCTGGCTGCTCATGTCGACACCCTGGGCGCCATGGTCAAGCGCATCCGTCCCAACGGTCGTCTGGTCTTGACGCGCGTGGGTGGTTTCGATTGGAGTTCGGTTGAGGGCGAGGGTTGCCAGGTTTTCACCCATCGTGGGGAGGCCATTCGCGGCAGCCTGATACCGGTGCGTGCGTCCAAGCATGTCTACGGAGCCGCCACAGAAGGCGAAAAGGGCGATGAGGCGATGGAAATGCGACTCGACGTCCACGTCATCACGGCCTGGGGTGTGCACGAGCTGGGCATCGAAGTCGGCGATTTCGTCGCCTTCGATCCCCGGACCGAAGTCAGTCCGGCCGGATTTGTACGCTCGCGTTATCTCGATAACAAAGCCTGTGTGGCCTGTCTGCTGACGGCGATACGGGCCGTGCAGCGGGCAGGGTTGCGACCGAGTCAGAGTGTCTGGCTCCATTTCGGCGAGTATGAGGAAGTCGGACATGGCGGCGCCAGTGGATTTCCGCCCGGGCTGGAAGAGCTGGTGGTACTCGATGTCGCCCCTGTGGGCGAAGGTCAGAATGCCGACGAGTATCGCGTTGTGCTCTGCGCCAAAGACAGCCGCGGTCCCTATCATCCCGGTCTGACCGGGCGCCTTCGCGAGCTGGCTCGGCTTGAAGGGATTCCCTTTTGCCTGGATATCTATCCCCACTACGGCTCGGACGGTGGGGCCTACTGGCATGCGGGCGGCGATGCCCGTGTTGCCCTGATCGGCCCAGGCGTGGATGCCACTCACCATTACGAGCGCACCCATCGCGAGGCCCTTCTGGCCACGAGCCGACTCATCGCCGCCTATGTGTTGAGCTAATCCGTCGGGAGAAGGGACGTTGGTGACGGTGGGGCCTTGGGCGCCCCAGGTGCCACCGTTTCGGTCTGATGGGGCCGCTTGGGGACCAATAAGGGCTCAACTACCCGGCTCTTGGCGATACAAACCCCGCTTGAAAATGTATTGACGCACCGGCTCCGGGATCTGATAGCGCACGCTACGCCCCTCCTGGATCCGCTGGCGCAGGTGATTCGAGGAAATGCTCACGCCGGGCATGGGCAATAGCACCACTTCCCGGCTAATGCCGGGCAATGCCGCTTCCAGCGGCACCCAATCCACGGCATAACCGGGTCGGGTGGCGGCGGCCAACCGCGCCAGTTGCCGCAGACGGTTGGGCTCATGCCAGTTCGGAAAGTCGATAAGCGAGTCCAGGCCCATCAAGAACCAAAGCTCGGTGTCAGCACCGAGCTGTTGCCGCATCCGGGCGACCATGTCGGCCGTGTAGTGCGGTCCGGGGCGTTCCAGATCGATGCGGGAGATGCTGAAGGCAGGGTTATCCTGCAGAGCCAGTTCGAGCATCACCAGACGATCTTCGGCGCGTGCCACGACCTGGCCGCGCTTATGGGGTGGATCGGCCGCCGGCACGAAGAAGACCTGGTCAAGCTGCAACGTGTCACGCGCCGTTTCGGCCAAAATGAGATGCCCCAGATGGACGGGATCGAACGTACCACCCAACAGACCAATGCGCTTCGTCATGGGATGCTCAGCAGGGAATCAGGAAAACTCGGAGGGTTCAAAGGAGTCCTCCTGGCGCCATTCGAGCTCTACCGGGCCGATGAAAACGGTATCACCTTCCTGCACCCCGGCCGCTTCCAGGGCCTGCCGGATGCCCATCGCCTCCAGGATGCGCTGAAAACGGGTTATGGCCTCGTAGTAGTTCCAGTTTGTCATCGCCGCCACCCGCTCGATGCGCCGGCCACGCACGATCCACCCATCCGGCGTCCGTTCAATGGTGAAGGCGTCTTCATCCACCGGCTGCAAAACCGGCAGGGGATGCGGCAAGGGCTCGGGTGGGGGCAACTCGGCCAGCCGTGCGGCCACACGTTCGAGTAGGGTGCGGGTATTCTCACCCGTGGCCGCGCTGATGGGTATGATCTCGACATCCCGGCGGGCAAAAGCGCGCCGCACCTCCGGCCAGCGTTCGCGCACCTCCGGCAGATCCATTTTGTTGAAGGCGACGATCTGGGGTTTGGCGGCCAGATAGGGCTTGAACAGCTCCAGTTCTTGATTGATGACCTCGTAATCGCCCATAGGGTCGGGACTAAGACCGTTGAGCAGATGGATGAGCAGCCGCGTGCGTTCGATATGACGCAGAAAGTTGAGCCCCAAACCGGCGCCGGCATGGGCCCCCTCGATCAGACCGGGGATATCGGCCCAAACGATGGCACGGTCACCGACAACGGCCACGCCCAGTTCAGGCTCCAGGGTGGTGAAGGGATAATCGGCGATCTTGGGCCGGGCGCGCGTCACGGCTGCCAGCAGGGTGCTCTTACCGGCATTGGGTACGCCGACGATGCCGACATCGGCGATGAGTTTGAGTTCCAGGCGCAGCCGTCGTGCTTCGCCCGGTTCCCCTTTTTCGGCAAAGCGGGGGGTCTGATAGGTCGGCGAGCGAAAGGCGGCATTCCCACGGCCCCCACGGCCCCCGCGGGCGACGAGTAACCGCTCACCGGGCTGCAACAGCTCGCCCAGGTAAGCGTCCGTCTCGGCATCGTAGACCACGGTGCCCGGCGGTACCGGGATTTCACAATCCTCGCCCTGGGCACCTTGCTTGTTAAAGCCGCCTCCGTGTCCGCCACGGCCGGCCTTGAAGTGCATGGCCTGCCGAAAATGGGCAAGGGTGTTGTGATGGGGACTGGCGACCAGGTAGACATCCCCACCTTTGCCGCCGTTGCCGCCGGCAGGTCCACCGCGCGGCACGTACTTCTCACGACGAAAGGCCACGGCGCCGTTACCGCCATCACCCGCCTTGACCCAGATCGTCGCTTCGTCGGCAAACATGGTCCTGCTCAACCGTCGGCCCGCAAACCGGCCACGCGGGCGATGAAATCCATGCTGACGGCTTTGATCTCGGCCAGCACGGCATAGGTCTTGGGGTCGAGAAAAATCTGCAATTGGTCCACCCCTTCATCGGCCCAGAGGGCCTCCAGCCGCTCATGTACGGCTTTCGCCTCGGCAACCAGGCTATCGAGATCGAAGGTGGGGAAAGGGCTTGCCATCATGATCAGAACTCCGGAAAACAAGGACAAAAACGGCTCCCATTTGAGACGGCCGGGAATCGGATAACGAGAGGCCATTATACGAAAAACAAGTCCAGGCCCTGAAAACCACCGCGGCCAAAACGTCCCTCACGAGGGAACCAAACGGGAGGCCTTACGACACCCGCGGCGGACACAATCGGCCCGACCAGAAACCGGCACCATAGGCCAGGTGCAGCGTGGGGAAGGTCAGCAGGAGACGGGGCACATAGTGCAGGCCGTATCGCCAACCCAAAGCGCAGGCTACGACCAGCACGGTCCCGGCATAGACGCCGCCCACGACAAGCAACGGCCAAACCGTCAGCGGTGTCAGGAGCAGGGTCAGGAGCAGGACGAGGAAAAAGAGCGCCGGAATCCCATGCCGGGCGATCACGGCATCGCGATGGCGCCGCCAGATGACCGTGCGCCAGAGGCCGTAGCGGTAGTACTGGCCGGCCAGCGCAGGCAACGAGGCACGAACCAGGTACGTGCTGCGGATGCTTGGGTCGACGAGCAAACGACCGCCTTGATGGCGGATGCGTAGGTTGAGCTCGTAATCCTCGGTAGCGGCCAACGCTGCGTCCCATCCCCCCACACGGCGCAGCCAGTCTGTGCGATAGGCGCCCAGATAAAGCGTCTCGCTGAGCATAGGGCGGGTGGCGCGGCGATAGGCGGCAAAACCCGTGCCCAGAGGGTGATTGAGGGCGAGGGCATGGGCCTGAGCGGCCGGCGTCTCGCCCACGGCCATCTGCGGGCCGGCCACACCCGCCCATGGTCCCCCCTGCAAAGCCGCTACACAACGAGCGATATAATCGGCCGCCGGTCGCGTGCGGGCATCCAGGCGCAAAAAAACCTCGCCCCGAGCGCGGGTCAGGGCGAGGTTGAGGGCGGCAGCCGGCAACTGCCGGGGATTCTCGAGGTAATGCAAATGAGGATGGGCGGCTACGGCCGCCTCGATCAAAGCACGGGTGCCATCATGGGACCCGCCATCGATCAAAAACACCTCCAGACGATCGGCCGGATAGGTCTGCGCCAGCAAACAGGCCAACAGAGCGGGAAACCGTGCGGCTTCGTTGCGCAGCGGCACGGCAACGGTGACAAAAGGCAGAGACTCCAAGCGAAACGAACCGGCACCGCAGAAGGAAACAGGGGAGAACTAGGCCACATTTCTGAGGCTTCGGGGCCAGGGACCATTGTAATCTCGGCGGTCCGAGCAGACAACTCTGGGGCGAGGGTTGTTCGGGAGTCGGCGTCGGGCAGGGCGAACAGGTCAGGCCTGGCCGTTCTCCGGGGAGCGGCGTCCTGCGCATCGTGACCGGGCGAAAGGCGTCGTTTTGCACCGGTTGGAAACGCCACGCGTCACCGCGCACAAGAAAACACGTCACGCGTCGCGTCACGGTGGCCATTCGGCATCACCCCCCGGAATCCAGCGCCTGCAAAGCGGCCGGCAAGGCCTCCCACCAGGGCACATGGGCAATACCCCTTTCCAATATCCGCCGGGCCATGGCCGTATCCCCGGCCTGGCGGTACAGCTCGGCCAGGTTCAGGTAAGTGGGGCCGTAGAGGGGGTCGAGCGTCAGCGCCGCCTCCAGCTCGGCCATGGCCGCAGCCCGGTCGCCGGTCGCCGCCAGCAACAAGGCCCGGCGATTCCGGCTCTGCAGGTCTTGCGGCACTCGCGTCAGCGCCTCATCCAGCCGGCTTCGGGCGGCAGGAATGACCCGAGGATCACGAGCCGCCATCTGCCGCAGCCATTCGGCATAGGCGGCCAGGGGTTCGTAGGCGCGTGGTTGTGCCCTCATGGCGCGAAGATAGAGGCTTTCGATCCGCTGCGCCTGCGGATGATCGCGATCGGCCGTGGCCGGCAAAGCCTGTATTTCGGTCGGGGCCAGACCCATCGCCACCATATGGTCGTACGGACTCAGCGCCAGCGCTCGCGCCAACATGCGGTGACGATAGTCGGCATCGGTCGGATGCAAAATGGCCGCCTTGAGGGCAATATCGCCGAAGACGGGCAGGCTCAACAGCACGGCCACCAGACCTGCCAGGGCCATTGCGGCGATCCGGCGAGGCGAAGTCGCCCTAAGAGCGGCATTCGGTACGACAAAGAGGCTATAGCCCGCCAAACCGAGTAAAACCCAGGCAAAAGCGAACCAGGCCGCCATTCCGCCCAGACGATTGAGCCAGAAGGAAGGCGCCAGCAGCAGCGTCGGCCAGAGCAGAGCCATAAGCCGCCGGAGCGAATCCGATGCCGGTGGTGTCAGCAGCCAGGTCACCAGATAGAGGGTCGGCCAGGCGGCCAACCACAGCCATGCCCCTCGCCCCCAGGCCGCGCTGAGGCTGAAGCCGAAGACGGCCACGGCCAGTCCTGCCGATCGCCAGCTTCCTTCGGCAGACATAGGCTGCGCGGTCGGACCCTCGCGCATGGCCAGGCCTAGCCCCATGAGCGGCCAGAACAGCACCTCGGCCACATGCGTGGGGAAGTTGAAGGCCAGCATCACCCAGTGCCCGACCAACGCCGCCAACAGGTAGGCGTTCAGCGGTGCTGCCGGTACCGACGGCGCCAGCAAGAGGACGAGCACAATCCCACCCACCCAACCGGCGGCAAAACCGAGGGACGCCACCGCCGGGCCGCCCACGAACGCCGCCGCCACGGCCAGAGCCGTTGCCGTCAGAATGGGCAGGGCGACGGCCACACGACGACGAGGCCAGGTCGGCAACAAGGCCGCGGCCACTACCGACCACAACAAGGTCCAGGCAACCACACCGGGCCAGCCGAACTGGGCCAGCAGATCGAGCGCATAGGCATGGGTGCGATCGGGAATGCGAAAGGCCCAATCCACTTCGAAATGAGCCAGCGCAGCCGGTACATAGGGCGCCAGCCCCAGGGGCAGATTGTCCGGCCCCAGGCCCACCACCGCATAGCGAGGATGCGCAGCCAGCATGGCGATGACCCCTTGCGCAAAAAGCAGCCGCTGTCCACCGGTGCCGCCGCTGCTGAACAGATCGGCCAGCCGTGGGGGCAGGCGCGTGGGCATGGCCCAGGCCAGGAACAGGAGCAGCCCTCCCAAAGTGAGAACGGCTAAGCCGGCCTCACGGACCCCTTGTCGTCTGTTTTGGCGGCCGCGGGCCAGCAGCAAAACGGCCAAAGCGGCGATGGTCGCCAGCAGGGCGCTGCGACTGCCTGTGGCCATCAGCGCGGCCGCCAGGATAAGGGCGTAGCCGCTCAACCCCCACCGTTGCACCCGACTCGATGTCGGGCCGACCTCAATCCGGGCCAGGGCCAGTATCAGCGCCATCAGCAGGCTATCGGCCAGAAAATTAGGATTGCCGGCCGTGGCCGCTGCACGAGTGCCGGGCACAAAGCTGACGGTCTCGGCCGTCACGGGATCGAAGCCGGCCACCTGCAGAAGGCCGTACAGGGCGGGCAGGGCATGGCCGATGAGGGCGGCATCCACCAACCACCAGACCTGTCCCTGACGACCGGCCCGATAGGCGCACAGCAGCAAAATGCATCCGGTCACGACGGCCAACAGCCCCTGTCCCCGCTCGTAGCTGCCCCAAAAAGCGGTCACGGGGTCAAGGGCGGTTACGGTGGTCAGAACGGTCACGGCCAGGACGGCGGCCAGGGCCACCCAGGCCGGCTGCAGCCACCATCGATGTCGTCGTTGCCTGCGGTCTTCGCCCAGCCAGATCAACACCGCCCATGCCGCCAAGCTGCGTAACAGGGCCCCTTTATCCGGCTCAAAGCTCGTGACACTCTGGATGTCGAAAAAGACCGGGACCGCAGCCAGAGCGACCAGAACGATCCCCGTCGTCGGCACAGAGGCAACGGAGACCGCCGGAGAACGACGGCGAGAAGCGCCCATCAGCCGCAAGCCGGGCGAATCATGGCAGCTGAGGCGATTGCCCCCTCAGCAGACGGAAACCCACATACAACGGCAAGACCTGGCTGAGTCCCAACCAGACGAAGACCACAACGACGCCGATCTGCAGGATGTCTACGGCTGCAGCTACCTGGGTCCGTAGTCCGACCACCTGCGCCTCGATCACCTCCATGTTGTCCACGAAGCCGTCGAGCAGGTTGGGCAAACCGGCCAGGCTCGTCCTTATGGTGCGCAAGTTACCGGCGATGCCCTCCAGGTTCAGGCCGATGGCATTCACATTGGTCTCCACCGTCACAACACCTTTGCCGAAATCGCGGAGTTGCTCCGGCAGCGGCGCAAAGTTATCCCCGATTTCCTGAATGGCCATCGGCAACGGCTTGTCCGGGTTATAGCTACCCAGGCGCAACCGTGCCAGCCCGCGCAAGAGGACCTCAATGCTCTCGCTGAGGGTCACCAACGTGGGGATGGTGGCATTGAACCCTTCGATGCTACCGGCCACGTTTTCGGCCATGGCGCCGGCTTCGAGGATCATCGGGGCCGTGGTATCGAGGGCCGTCGCCGCTTGTCCTAGGGTCTGTTCTACGGTTTGCAATCCGGTAATGGCTTCATCCACGGTGTCCCTCATCAGGACGAGGGTGTCGGTGATGGTGTCGAGATGGGTCTGCACGATGACAAAGGTGCTATCCAGACGCCGGCCGACCTGATCCAGCCCGCGCCAGCCCAGGACGGTGCCGACCACGCTGAGGACAATACCGATCAATGCCGCCAGAACGACAATAAATCCGAGAAGACGTCGCCAAATCATCGCCGGCTCTCCATGCTATGGGAAGAGAATGGAAGGGAACAAGGGCAAACCGCAGAGGCAAGACACCACCATCGATTCGCGAAGGACGGCTACAACAGCGCCTGATACAGCTCGACAAAGCGGCGAAAACGCCGGTCGGGATCGAAGTTTGGGTGCCGGCGAAATGCTACACCCAATTCGGGTCCACGTGGAAAATCCGAGCGGAGAACGCGCAGGATGCCGGCCACCAAAGCCTCCGGTTGCTCGGGTGCTACCAGAACCGCATGCGGAGCTCCGAGGCACAACGTCGGCAACCCGCCTACACGCGTCGCTACGACCGGTACACCGGCGGCCAGGGCCTCAAAAGCGGTCATCCCCCAGGCTTCCCGCCGTGAAGGCACGACCACGGCATCTACCGCTGCCAGCCAGGGCCGAATATCGGGCTGCCATCCGACAACATGAATGCCCTCCTGGTTCAAGAGGCCGACCGGCCCTCGTGAAGGCGACTCGCCCAGCACCCACAAATGCAGGTCGGGATGTCGGGCACGCAAAGAGGGCCAGGCCTGCACGAGCAGATCGAGCCCTTTATCGGGCGTATGCCGACCGGCAAAAAGGAGATGCCGGCCGGCAGGCAATGACATCGGCGGTGGGGCCGGTGCGGTGGGTAGAATGGCCGTGCTGTTGCCGATCACGTGGAGACGTCGGGCCGGCACACCGGCCACGGCCAGGCTGGTTTCCCAGGCCATCGAAACGGCCACCACGGCGGCCGCCCGACGCAAAACGTACATGTCAACACGATTGGCCAGGGCTACCCAGGGTCCGTCCACGGTGTGGCCGTGCGATTCGGCCAGCCAAGGCCGTTTCCCCCGCCACCAGGCACCGATGAGGATATCGCTACGATAATCGCAGGTGTGGATGAGATCGCCGGCCGCTTGCGCCACGGCGACGGCCAGATGACGCCACGCCCGCAACGATAACGGCGCCGGATCGGGAACCGTCACCGCCGATAGCCCTTCCTCGCGGGCGATTTTCACCAGCGGATGCTCCCCCGCTCCCCGCAAGAGGCATACGAGATGGGGTTGCCAACCCTCCGCGCGTAAACGCCGGGCGTGGTCGAGAAGTTGCCGTTCAATACCACCCAAGAAACGGCTGGAGCGGACAAGCACAACCCCGGGCATGGCGGCGAATTCGAGAAACCGGGACGGGTGCGACGGCTACAGCCAGAAGAACGGATAAAGCACGAAGCCCAAAATGTAGATGTTGAACAGCAAGAGCAGGACCACACCGGCGAAAAGGCCCTGATCGCGGCGATGAGATGGCAGCCAAGCCGTAAGCCCCCGCCAGAGGAAAAAGAACAACGCCGGCGCTATCGGATAGAAGTAGCGCGCCTGAGGTATGGAATCGGAAGCAAAATCGGCGTAGAGAAGCTGTTTGCCGATGACGATGGCGATTTGGGCCAGGATGGCCATGCCGAACAGAAGCAGGCCTTGCTTCTGCCAGCGTTCGAGCGGCGGCTGCCGTTTCGAGACCGCCAGACGCACCAAACCCAAAAAGGCGAGGATGAACAGCAAACCTCCCAACCAGTAGAAAGGCTCCAAAAGCGGCACCCGCATCCAGCCAAACCAACCGACGAAGGTCCGGAAGATGGCCCGACCGTACTCAACGTAGGGAAAAGCGAGCAGATTACGCCAATAGACCCCGCCGACGAGATCGGCCAGGAACGTCTTGGGCAGCCCCAGACGCCCCGCCTGCACCAGCACGGCTCCCAAGCCCAGACTCACCAGGAGGACAACCATCACACCGCCGAGCGTCGTCAACGGACGTCGACGCCACCGCCCGGCGCCCAACATCGCCAAAAGCAGGGCCCAAGGCGCTATCACTGCCGCCGTCAGGGCCGTGCGCTTGGTCGTGATGGCGAAGATACTCAGGGCCAATAACCAGGCAATACGGCCCAACTCGGGGCCCCGTCGCAGCAGGCTGATGGCAAAATACATCACCCAGATCACCAGGGCCTCGGCCAAAAGGTCGTTGTTGACGGCGGCATTGGCGGCCAGATGGGACGGCCACAGCGCCGCAAAACCCAAAACGCCCAAAGCCCAATGAGGACGATCGGGGAACAACTCGGCGATGGTTTTGTAGATACCGGCCAGACTCAGAGCCAGCCAAATCAAACCGAAAAGGCGCACGACGACAACGCCTGTCTCGACGGGCCACTCACGGCCCCACAGAGCGATGAGGCCACCGGTCAGGGTGTAGTACAGAGGCGGTTGAAAAAAGGCCGTGGCATAGGCCGGACCCCAGATCTCCCGAAACGATTGGGGCAGGTTGTGCGGGTCCCAGCCGATCAAGGAAAAGCCATACCACCAAAAGCTCAGGGCCTCCATCGAGGCGATCAGCTCCTGTTCCCAGGCGGGTACCCGGTCGCTGCTTGTGACCACGGGTTGGCCCAACCGCGCCACATGCAGCGTCACCTCGAAATGCCGCGGCTCATCGGGCTGCATCCAAGGGAGAATGATCAGCGCATACAGCGCGGCCAACAGGACGGCCAGAAGGATGAACAAAACGGCCAGGCCGGTCTGACCCGCCGGCCCGGCCCGCCAGGCCGACCCAGCCGCCCTACCCAGGACCCCGGCGATTCTTCGCCGGCCCAGATGGGACAGCAGCAGCGCAGTTGCCGTCACACCGACCAAAGCCCACGCCACCTTTTCGCCCCAGGTCAAGGCCGTCGCAATCGAGCTGAAGGCGATCACGGCCAGGGCCAGACCCAGCGAGAGATACAGCCGCGGATACCGGGCCGGGAGGCTCTGCCAGGGGGTAGCCGTGCTCATGACCCGATAGAGCAGATGGCTGATGGCCCCCACCAGGTAGGAAATGGCTACCAAGCGCAGACCAAGGATGAAAACCGACCAGGAGGACATGACCACCTAGAACTGACGGCGGATGAAGACCAACAGCCCCCCGGCCAGGAGAAGGGCGACGGCACCGATGGCCAGGAACAGGGAGGGCAGAAGACGACGACTCACAGGCATGGCGGGTTCCTCCCCTCTGACAATGGGTTCAAAGACCACCGCCGTGGCCGGAGTGGAGGGAGTAACGGTGTCGTGGCCTGCCGGACCCGACGGCGAGACGGTGGTGCCCTGAGCGGACGGCGCGGACGCCGTAGGGGTTTCCGGTGGTGGTGCCGTAACCTCTACCGGTGTCGGCGCCGCTGAAGGTGTTTCCGGCGGCGCCGTACCGCCCCCTATGCCCGGGGTGGGAGTGACCGCCTCGACCGGTGAGGGAGTGGCAGGAGGCGTCGTCGCCGTGGGCGTGATGGCAGGCGGCGACGGTGTAGGCGTCGGGGCAGGCGGGGTGTCCGTCGGGGCCACAACCGTGTTCGTTGGGGCAAGCGGCGTGTTCGTCGGCGGGACGGGCGTGTTTGTCGGAGCAGGCGGGGTGTTCGTCGGCGGCACGGGCGTGTTCGTCGGCGGTACCGGCGTGTCCGTCGGCGCTGGGGTCGGCGTTGTATCGGGTGTCAGGGTGGGTGTGACCGACGGTCGCAGCGTGGGTGGAGCCAGAACACGCAAAGGCTGCGACGCTTCGCCCAGGCTTGCCGAGGTCGCTGCCGGCGGCCGAACCACAAAACCCGCCAGGACGATGGTCGGTATGGTGATCAGAACAAGCAGGAGGCGTAAGTTCATAGGGGAGAAGGGGGAGCAAGACAAGGGCCCTTTGCCTGTACCCGAAGAGAGCACACTTGAGGGGGAATAAAAAGGCTTCAATGCTATGACGTTGGCGGAGGGGCAAACCGAGCGGTCGTGCCCCACCGATTTATCAGTCTACAGCCAGAAAAAGGGATACAGCAAAAAGGCCAGGACATAGGCATTGAAGACCAGCAAGGTCAGAAAGCCAAGGACAAAGGCGGCCGAGCGTCCACGCTTGGGCCACCAGCAGGCCCATCCCCACAACGGCGGCACGATCAGGGCCGCCAGAACAGGGTAGAGATAACGGGCCTGCGGCAACGAACCATCGCGCCAGGTGCCGAAAACGATCTCTTTGCCCACGGTCAGGCCCAATTGCAGGATCAGGGCAATGAACAAAAGGGCCAGACCGCGCTTTTGCCAGCCGGTCAGGGCGACCTGATGAGGCCGCCACAAAGCCGCCAAAGCGCCTAGCCAACCGGTGGCGCCTAGAACGGCTCCCACCCCATAAAGCCATGCCGGTAGCTCCAGGCGCATCCAGCCGAACCAGCCCATAAAGGTCTTGAGCAGGGCCAGGAAAAAGCGGTCGTAAGGCGCCGTGAGCAGGTCCCGACGATAAGCTCCGCTCGCCAAAGCCTGACCGAAGTCATCCGGCAGGTACAAACGCCCCCAGCGGAGGAGGATCAGGGCCAGTACCAGGGCCGCCACGATCCCGCCTGCCAGGGCCGGACCCTGGCGTCGCCATGTAACCTGCCACCGTTCCCAGCCCCACAAGGCCGGCGCCAAAGGCAGGAAAACGAGGGCAACCAGACCGCTGCGCTTGGTTTGCGCCGCAGCAAGGCCCAAAAGCAACAGCCAAAGGAGCGACAACAGACTCGGCCCTCGACGGACAATACGCACGGCCAGGAACAAAGCCCAAGCGACCAGGGTCTCGACCAGGATGTCGTTATTGACTGCGGCATAAGCGGCCAGATGCGAAGGCCATAACGCCGCCGTGATCAGCACGGCCAGAGTCAACCGCGAGCGATCGGGAAACAGCTCGCGGGTCAGGCCGTAGATGGCAAGCAGGCTGGCCACCAGACACCCCAACCCCAGCAACCGCAACTGGATCACGGCCTCGGAAAGCGGTAAATCGGGGCGCAACCGCAACCATTGGCCGGCCAGATAGTAGTAAAGGGGCGCCTGGAAGAAGGCCAGTCCGTACTGAGGACCGAAGATCGCATCAAACGAAGTCGGCAGCCGCGCCGGATCCCAACCCACCAGGGTATAACCGTACCACCAGAAGCTTTCGGCCTCCATGGCCGCGATGATCTCCTGTTCCCAGGCCAGGACGCGGTCGGCGTACTCGACGCGTGGTTTGTTGAGACGGGCGACGTGCAGCGCCACCTCGAAGTGGCGCGGTTCATCGGGCTGCGCCCACGGCCGAATGATCAAGGCATACAGACCGGCGACGAGCACGGCCAGCACCAGTACCCCTAAGACCGCCGGACCTTCGCTGCGAAGCCAACGCGGCCAATGGTTTCCGGTCGTGTTGGCTCGACCGCTCGGCGGTTGCCGGGAAGTCACTGTGGTCGCAGACCGGAAGAAGAACATGAATCCAGAGGCGAAGGCAACAACAGACCCCAGCCAACCTCCGGCGGAGGCGCCGGCCGGGAAGGAGGAGGGTTGAGCGGTGCGGTGCGGCGCCGCCAACGCGAAACGCCGATCCCATCCCGATGATAGGCGGCGATGAGGGCGTAGTCGGCGTCAAAAGAAGCGGGCAATAGCCTCACGAGATGACGATAGGGGTTCTCCATGGTCAACAACCATAGCTCTCCGCCGGGCGGTGGCGTCATCGTGGGCAATTCGGGAAGACGGCTACCTATCCATGGCTGGACGGCCGCAGGCGGTTCTGACCATCCCAACCGGCGTGTGTAATACACAACGGCCGGCCAGACCAGATCATCCACCCAGACGACCGTATTGGCGTCAAGGCGAGCCATCTCCGTGGTGATGACATCTCGCCAGGGTTCGCGCGGGGGCTGCCACAGGGTCAGCAAGGAGAGGAGCACCCCCGCCACAGGCAAAACCGGGGCCATATTCGGCCGCCGGCGCCGCAGAGCCAGAGCCGTAAGGAGGGCTGCATAGGGCAACAGGACCACAAGCTGACGTTTGAGGGAGTAAAGCCGCGGCACAGCGGCCAGAACCAGCAAAGCGAGCCACATCCCCACCACCGCCGGAGACCACGGATACGCCGATAACCGTTCGCGTAGCCGCGGCCACCACCAGGCCAAACCGAATCCCGACAACATGGCCAGAACCAACCCCCCGCGCAACAGCCCATTGGCCGCTGCCAGGCTCAGTTCCAGCCCTACCTGACGGGCCTGCACGGCCAGAAAGATGGCATGATAGCTCTGGCGCAGTGTCTGCCACTGTCCCGGCCTCAGCCAGAGCAGGCCGGAAAGGCCCAAGACCACGACCTGCATACCAAGCCACAGCCACGGTCGCGGTCGTGTGCGCGCCAGCCAGACGGCCTGGGCTATTGCCCAAGGAAGCAAGGCGCTGAAATCGGCAGCAAAAGCGAGGAGACCGAGGACTGTATAGGCCAGGCTTCGATACCGGAACGCGCGGTTTTGTTCTGACCAGCGCCAGGCCGCCATGACCCATCCCAATCCCAAGGCCTGAGCCAGGATGTACATCCGCACCTCGGCCGCATACCAGACCTGCATAGGCTGGGTAACAAGCAGCAAGGCGGCCAGTGGCCCCACATAGGCATCGCCGGGTCTGAGATCCCGCCCCCAACGCAGCAGAAGCAGGGCTGTTCCGGTAGCCACCATCAGCGAAAGAGTACGCAGCCAGGCTTCGCTCTCGCCCCCGCGCAACCAGAGTTTGAGCAACAGGTAATAGCCCGGTGGGTGGGGGTCGCAAAGCGCTGTGAGCAAGCTCGGCAGCGGCCATTGCGCAAACCATAGGCTGGTGGCTTCGTCGCTCCAGAGGGAATGACCCAAACGCCCCAACGGCAAGGCGATTGCCGGCAGGAGTACCCCAATCGTTATGAGCCAGCGCCGACGAGAAAAACCGGCTAATTCCATTCCCATCCCCGCTAAAGCGTTGTTACCCTTTGTTCAGGAAGTTGAGGCGTCCCCCAACCGGTGCGGGCTTGCGCGGGGCGCCGTCCTCGGAGATTGGGACTCAACGACCAGGGCCGGAACTTCTGGTGAGGGAAGTGAAATCGAACTGCTTTCCTCTGTCGGTCGGTATTCGGGTACCAGGCTCTGCAGCAGGCGGATAATGGCCTCACGGTCATGTCGCCGGGCAGCAGCGGCCAGGGCGCGGATTCCTTCGTCTAAATCGATGGAGCTTATCCGGCTGGCCTCGATGGCCACGTAAATTTTTTGGTGTTGGGTGCGGCTGTAGGTTTCGCCATCCACAAAGAGCTCCTCAAAGAGCTTCTCGCCGGGTCGCGGCCCGGTAAAGACGATTTCAATGTCCCGGCCCACCTCCAGACCCGATAATTCGATCAGATCGCGGGCCAGATCGACGATCTTGACCGGTTCCCCCATGTCGAGGACAAACACCTCACCTCCCTTACCCAACACCGACGCCTGGAGCACGAGTTGCACGGCCTCGGGGATGGTCATGAAGTACCGTTTCATCTCCGGATGGGTTACCGTAACCGGTCCCCCGGCGGCAATCTGACGCTTAAACGTGTGGACCACACTGCCCCGACTCCCCAACACGTTGCCGAAACGCACGGCCACATAAGCCCTGCCACTACGCATGGCCGCCTGCTGGACCAACAGTTCGGCCACGCGCTTGGTGGCACCCATAACACTGGTAGGATTGACCGCTTTATCGGTCGAAATCATGACAAAATGGCTTACGTTGGTCCCCAGGGCTGCCTGCAGCAGGTTGTAGGTGCCCAGGATATTGTTGGCAACGGCTTCGGCGGGATTCACTTCCATCAACGGCACGTGTTTATGGGCAGCTGCATGGAAGACGATATCCGGACGATAGCGCCGGAAGATAAACTGCATCTCCTCGGCAAAGCGGATATCGGCAATGATGGGGACCAATGCGGCATCCACGCCGTTCTTGGAGGTGTCATCCCCTTCGGCGCCATAGCCCCGATTCCGCTCGAGCAATTCATGGTAGATGTCGAAAATGCTATTTTCACCGTGGCCGAGAAGCACGAGTTGCGCCGGACCGAAATGCCAGATCTGGCGAGATAACTCGCTGCCGATGGAACCTCCGCCGCCCGTCACCAACACGCGCTTGTTGCGCACCAGCTCGCGCACGGCCTCGATATCAGTTGTAACCGGCTCACGACGTAGTAGGTCCTCGATTTCGACATTGCGCAGCTGCGTGACCTGAACCTTGCCGCCGAGTAGCTCGTACATACCGGGTATGATTTTGGTGGTCACACCGGCACGCTCGCAGATGCCGACGATATCGCGGATTTCACGACCGGGCGCCGTGGGCATGGCGATGATCACCTGCCGAAAACGATAGCGGGCCACCGCTTCCGGAATGGCATAACGATTCCCGACCACGGGGATGTTGTGTAACCGCATCCGGCGCTTGGCCGGGTCGTCATCGAAAAAGGCCACCACCCGTAGCCCCAATTGGGGATTGCGCAACAGCTCGCGCACAATCATAGAGCCGGCCTCGCCTGCACCCATGATGGCCACGGGCGTCATCGGTTGTTTACGACGAGAAGACCCACCTGTTCGTGCGATAAACCGCATCAACAGGCGCGGACCGGCGGTGGCTCCCAACCCCAGCAGCAAGAAAATGTAGGGTACCGAGCGCGGGATATAAATGGGCCACGGCGCCCACATCCGCAGGAGCTGACCGATGAGGCCACTGATCAGGGCGCCTCCCGTCATCGCCCCCGCCAACAACACCACCTCATCAATCGAGGCATAACGCCAAAAACGGGCATAGACCCCAGTTCGCCAAAAGGTCAGTACGGTGCTCAATGTGGCCAGGATAGCAAAAATGGCCCATCCCAACCAATAGCGCTCGATATCCCATGCCTCCAGCCGCAAAACAAAAGCGAGGTACGAAGCGGTGGGCAAAAGGGTAAAATCAAGAAGAAGGAGATGACGATTACGCAAGTGTTTCATTACGTTCCCCAGGAACATGGCACCATGGCGATGGGAACGAGGAGCCGGAACGAATGCGCCATCCTCATGTCGGCTGCCGGCCCGCACGACCGAGAACACTATACGACAGAGACAAAGAGCAGAACAAACTCAACCCACTCCGGCGAATGCGAGGGGGCAAAACCTGCACAACCGAGGCCAAGGATAACACCAAAAGGCACGAATGGACAAACATCACGAGCACAACCTTCGGCTAAGCCCTTGGCCCTTTTCTCGGCATGCGGGTCACTACCTAATGACAGGCGACTTTAGCCGGCACGCAGGCAGTTACACATGCGGACGTGCGCGTGTCAACAGGAGTCGCATCATAACTCCCCATGCCTGCCGAAGCATGAAGAGCTCTTGATTTGATAAGGTTATCTTGAAGGACGGCAACGGTAAAGAACGGGGCCGGGCATGGGCATTGTCAGGCCGGCCATGCCCGGCATCGTTCCCTAACAGGCCCTCAGGGCAACATCGACTTCGTCCCTTCGACGTCGGCGGGCACCCGCAGACGCCTTCCCTCGTGATCGACCGCGATAACCGGGTCGGATGGGCTGAAGCCTACAGGGCTTGATCCGGCGCCGACGGTGGCTTGAGCTTCAAAATTCAGCCACAACAAAGGCATCGCATCCGCTTCATCCGTTCCCGGTACGACCTCCGTCAACGTCATCGCCACCCGACCTACTTCAGGCCGTACCTGCACCGTCCAATCGTCGTTCGACGCAATCCGGATGGCGTCGGGGATGCCATCGTCATCGGCGTCGGTCGGGTCAAACGCCAGCGCAACCGGATCGTAGACGAGCACGAAATGCAGGCCGCTCAAGATGCCCTCGGCGCCTTCCGCCGTCCGTCTCAGCACAACCGGCACCTCCACGCCATTGCCGGCCGTTACCTCCTCCGGCGCCGGGATGTACAGCGCCCAGGCCGTTGCCAACGGGAGTCCCTCTGCGGTCCACGAGAGCCCCGTCGTTGCTTCCTCCTGGGTACCGGCAAGGGTTCGGAACGTGCGCACGGCGGTCCACGGGCTGTCTACGCTCGGTCGTACCCGGAACTCATATGTTTTTGCCGGTTGCAGACCGGTCAGCACGGCCCTGGCCTGCCAGCGCCCATCCGTCAGAACCGTTGTGACCGTCTTGGTGGTCCAGCTACTGGTCCCTTGGAGGCGATATTTCAGGTTCCCGCGTGCGTACGTGTCCGTTTCCCACAGGATGGTAGCACCGGTTGCCGTCACCTGCTGTACCCAGGGTTCGCGGGTGAAGCTGGGCACCTGGTAGACGATGCTCAGCTTGGGTCGCAGAAGGGCCGACGTCTTTTCGCGGCTTTCCAGGCCAAGGGTATCGGTGTTGGTCGTGTGGAGGAGATAGAATCCGTAGTTCTTCTTGGGATTGTTGAGCCATTTCTGCACGACGGCCACACCGTCGCCGTTCAGGTCCACCGTGAGAGCACCGGTAACGGAAGCCGCCACCGTACCGAGCACCGTAGTTCCGCGTGCCGGTTTGCTATTCCAGGTCACCCTGGTCTCGTCCCACGACTCCAACACCTCGTAGAGCGCATAGGTTTGCGTCCCGGATGGATCGCTAACCGTCAGAGTCAGAGAGGCCCCGCGCACAATCCCCGTGGTCGGCGCCAAATTCCATCGCAAGAGGGCCCATTTGTCCTTGTTGCTGCCGACGGGATCGCTGCCTGAGACCCAAAGCGGGGTGACGGTGCCGAAATTCGCCGTCGGTTGTTGCTCGGCGACATAGGCATCGCGGGCGCCGGCGTACTTGCTGGTGGGTGCCACACCGTTTTGAAAGGCCTTGGTTCGCAGGACAGGGGTAGGCGAG
The DNA here is from genome assembly GCA_037443945.1 of Caldilineales bacterium. Classification (GTDB taxonomy): domain Bacteria; phylum Chloroflexota; class Anaerolineae; order J102; family J102; genus SSF26. Next base: position 160,404 of record JBBINH010000002.1, on the reverse strand, counting down.
AGACCCCGTGTGGGCGTCGCAGTGGGCGTGGCCGTAGGCGAAGGCATGGACGTTGGGCTGGGCGTGGCTGTGGGCGAAGGCGTTACTGTTGGGGAGGCTCCCGCCACCATCACCAAGCGCGGATCGACACCGATTGACAGGCGCGCGGCCCCATTGCGCGCACTATCTTCATCACCGTCGCTGCCGTCGGTGATCCACTGCTCGCTCCCCAACTTGTCTACCACCCGCAGCGTCCCTCCGCTCGTGCCAACCGGGAAAGTGACGGGCGTATTGGTGGTTGCCCACACGAGGGTCTTGACCGTACCGCCGACGAGGAATTCGTAACCGAACAAACTGGTAGGGAAATCCCTTCGCACCCGTCGGAACTGGGCACCCGCCAATTCGCGGGTCATCGCCTGATAGGCCGTATAACTCTGTTTGGGTGTCAGATCGCTGCGCAAAAGGCCATAATCGTAAGCGAGCCAGGTCTCATCGACGGCCTCCAACCAGATGAGGGGGGTCAGATTGGCCGACATCGCCTGAGCATGCAACTGCCAGAGCACACGCGCGGTGATCTCGTCGCTCAAGGAGGCGTTTTGGCCGGGATCGTCGGCCCCTGTCGGATGGCCCAGCTCGGTCACGACCAGAGGTTTGCTGACGCCATAACGAGCAGCCCGCTCCCGCAACGAGGCCGCCTTGCGCACGACACCCCGGTTGTAGCGATCACTGGTTGACCATTTGCCTTCCCAGGCATGAAAGTAGTGGAAATTGATGGCATCGAAATAGGGGCCACCGCCGGCGGCCAGGATTTGATCGAGAAAATCGCGATCGAAGATGCCGGGATCTCGGGAATCGTCCGTAAACCAATCATGGGCCAGGCCTCCGATCCACACCTGCACCTGCGGATTGGCCGCCTTCATGGCCGGATAGACCTGCCGCAGCATGGCGGCATAGGCGGCACCGCCGGCTCCGACGGCGTGGTTTTGGTGTCGCATTCCCCAACAGCCCCCCAGCCAGGGATAGTTGACCGCATCGCTGTTGTCGGCCTCGTTGTAGAGCGCCCAATGGCGAACGTTATAGGGCGGCACGCTATAACGAGACACAGCCGCCGCCAAAAACGCGGCAAAAGCGGGCACATCTTCGGCATCAATCGGCCCGCAGCGGGTGGCAGCAGCCCAGTCCGGGTTTTCGTTGACCGTCACGATGATCTGGAAACCGTAAGCCGCCAGATTCCCCAACTGCGTATCAAGCCGCGACCAGTCGTAGCGACCGCGTTCGTACTCGACCTCGCGCCAGTGGATATGGATGTGCGCCCAGCGGGCGCCGGCCGCCACCATCTGCGCTGCACCCACCGGCTGCAGAGCCGGGTAGAAATAAATGCCAAAGGGATCGGCGGGCGTGGCCACAGGAACAACCGAAGCCGATAAAGAAGTATCGGTGCCGAGCGTGCTCAAAACAGCAACCCATATGGTCACAAGCGCAACACTTAGGTATAGCCATGCGAGGACTTTTCGGTTCATCACAAAAACCTCCATAAACGAGAGTCCAAGCCAGAATCACGCTAACGAAAACGTCCCCAAGGCCCGATAGGCGTACCGTTCGTCTCGGTGCTCTGCAACCGCCACCAAAAACGGCACCCGATCTCAGCCTTGTTACGATGACCGTTGCGGGCGAGCCTAACGGGACGCTAAGCGAGTCCCATTCAGACCGTTGCCGTTACCGGTTCACCGGTCATCGAAGCCGCTACCGGAAACCCGCCCTGTCAACACAGCCCGCCGCTCGATGAGCCCGGATAACCTCTTTGCTGCCACCTATCCCAGACATGACGATGGTCAGATTGACTCTGGGGGGCAATAAAAGGTTGATAAGGTGCAAGACAAATCGGAGGCGTTCCCTTTGTGTCTGTCCAACCAGACGAAGGCAAGGACATGCTTGCCGTCAAGCGCTCTCGCAAATGGCGCAGCCGCCCCCCTGGCCCGAGCAGGCACTGCCGAGGCTCAATGCGCTCCTCGCTGCCTTTGCGATGCTTTCCACTGTGCCACTGCCATCTCCAGACGCTGAATGCGCTCTTCAGTTCGCCCTTGTGCTGCCTTCAACTCGGCGACCGCCATCTCCAAACGTTCGACACGCTCCTCAGCCCGGCCCAGGGCCGCCTTCAACTCCACCACCGTCATCTCCAGACGATCGATGCGGTCCTCGGCCCGCTCCAGGGCTGCCTTCAGCTCCGCAACCCTCATCTCCAGGCGATCGATGCGTTCTTCGGTTCGCGCTTGCGCTGCCTCCAACGCCGCTACCCGTTCCTCGGTATGCTTCTGGACTTCGAACCATTTCTCGATACGGCTCTCGACCCATTCCAGCCACTCCTCGGTTCGAGCCTGGGCTATGGTGAGATGGCGGACAAGTTGAGACAAAGCTGACAGCTCCTCGCCGAGGACCTGACGACGAAGTTCGGCCTTCCACTCCGGATGACGGTTGAGAAGCCGCAACAAATCCTGAAAATCCTCAACAAAGGCCATTGTTACCTCCTGAGCATGTCCGGTCTTTTATGAGAAACGGTGTAATTACCTACCCGACTGCCCGCCACCGTGCACCGATTGCCGATCGGCCTCCCCGAGTCTGCTGGGCCGGGCATCGGCCTGGGCCGACCGGAGGTCGAAGGCCTATGACGGACGACTTCAGTCGGTACGTAGGCAGTTACGAAACGATCATGGCTGATGGCTAAGCGTTCGTTCGGAGCAGCCGAAGCGCATGAAAGCGTTGCCAGAACGCAATAGTAAGCGATCCACTCCTTGGCCGACAAATAAGGGGTTGACCATGCACAAGAAGATCCGTGTGTTCGTCCGGATAGAGGCACGCCGTAGACCCTCGCGCACGACATGGCCTGACCATTACGGGTGAAGCCGTGCCTCGGATTCGCTTGGACTTCAGGACCGCTCCCGGTTGCGGTACAAAGCGGGATTGATCACGGCGACCATGCGCGCTTCGTCGAGAAGACCGTCGAGAAAGCGGTTGATCCGACTCACATACGGTCGGGGATCGACCATCATGGCGTTGTAGTCCACATCGAGCAGACAAAAATGCGGCTGCGTGCTCAGCCAGGCCTTGACTTTGCGTACATGCTTTTCCAGAATGGCGGCAAGCTGCTCATCATCGACGGTCGTGCTCTCGCCCCGGCGCTCGAGCATCTTGCGCTGAGAAGCCAGAATTTCGCCCATCCGCCGGTTCATGAAGAGCACGCGATAGCGATACGACGCGGGCAAATACTCCAACAGCGCCGAAATGACCTTCACCGCCTTACCTTCGGCCTCGGCCAGCCAGGCCGCATCCCCCTTGTCGAGCTGCTTGACCCGCTCGAACTCATAGTAGCCTTCGGGGTTGTCCGGATCGGCCGTGCGCAGGCCGTCGCTGAGGATGGGCAGGCCACCGGCTTCGAGCATCCGCATCATCATCGAGGTGCCGGAGCGAGGTAGCCCCGAGACAATGACCACCGTATGCGGAGGCAGCCGACGGGAGGGGACCGCCGAGGGCCGACGTGAGAAGAAACGGAGGGGTGTGACCATCTTAGGTAGGGATGACATGGCGGGTATCCACAATCAAGGCAGCGCGGCGGGCGATGTGAGCCCAATCGTAAACCGAATGATCGGTGGTAATGATAACGCAATCGGCCTCGGCCAGGGCCCGGTCCAGGTCGGCTTCGCTCTGAAAGGCAATGCCGTTGAGCGCAAAAGCCGGCACATAGGGGTCATGATACCGGACGTCTGCGCCCTTTTCGCGCAGCAGCTCGATGATATCCAGGGCCGGCGACTCACGCACATCGTTCACGTCCTTCTTGTAGGCTACGCCCAGGACGAGCACGCGACTCCCTTTTAGGGCCTTGCCGATATCGTTGAGGGCATCGCGCACCTTCTCGACCCAATACCGCGGCATTTCCGAATTGATCTCACCGGCCAGTTGGATGAAGCGGGCGTTGTAATTCAGCGTCTTCAGCTTCCAGGAAAGATAGTGGGGATCGAGGGGAATACAATGGCCACCGACGCCGGGCCCGGGCGTGAACTTCATGAATCCATAGGGCTTGGTCGCTGCCGCCTCGATCACCTCCCACACATCGAGGCCCAGCTTATCGCACATGATGGCGATTTCGTTGACCAGAGCGATGTTCACGGCGCGAAAGGTGTTTTCCAATAGCTTGGTCATCTCCGCAGCGGCCGGAGAAGACACGGGCACAATACGACGGATCACCTGGGCGTAAAACGTCGTGGCCACCTCCTGGCAGGCCGGGGTCATGCCGCCCACCACCTTCGGTGTCGTCTCCACCGTCCAATCGGTGCGGCCGGGATCGATCCGTTCCGGCGAAAAGGCCAGAAAGAAGTCGCGGCCGACTTCCCAGCGGGGCAGGGTAGCCGCCACGGTCGCCTGTTGCAGCATCGGCAGCAGCAGGTCTTGCGTGGTGCCGGGATAGGTCGTGGACTCCAACACCACGAGCATGCCGGCCGGCATATGACGGGCAATCGCCTCGCCGGCGGCGATGAGGTATCGCACATCGGGATCGCGCGTCTTGTTGAGCGGCGTCGGCACGCAGATGATGGCCACATCGCAGTCCGCCAAGACCGCATAATCGGTATCCGCCCGCAGCCGCGCCGGCGTATTGCGGACCAGGGGCTGCACTCGCGAGGAGGGCACGTCGAGGATGTACGATTCGCCGGCATTGACGGCCGCCACCCTGGCGGCATCCACATCCACCCCGATCACTTTGAAACCCTTTTCGGCAAAGGTGACGGCCAGCGGTAGCCCTACATAACCCAGGCCGATAACGGCCACCGTGGCGCAGTGGGCGGTTAGTTTGTCTAAAAGGAGCTGTTTGTAATCGGCAGTCATCATCGGTAAAGGCAACAAGCTTAGGGCGAAGGATCGTTCGGACGAATACGGCGACCGCGTCCACGGGTCGTGCGACGCGAGTGAGACGGGTTCGGGGTCGTGCGAATGGGTTCGAGATGTTCGGGCGGCACTTCCACCGTCTGCAAACGGCCGAGAAATTGCAACAGAATTTTGACCCGCTGGGCAGGCTTCATCGGCCCCTGAAAAACCGCCTCCAGCCCCGCCAAAGGCCCATCGGTCACGCGCACGCGGTCACCGGGATTCCAACCATAGCGCGGCAAACCACCGGCGGCATTGATGGCTGCCAGCCGTTTGCGAATCGCCTCGATGATGTGCGGTTGCAAGGGCTGGGGCATTCCGCCAAAGGAAACCAGACGGATGACACCCGGCAGGCTGTTAATGCTCGAAACCTCGACCTTCTGCAAATCGGCCTCGACGAACAGGTAACGGGGGAAAAACGGCCGCATCACCATCTGCCCGCGATACCACTGCAAGGCTTCGGGCAGAAAGACGGCCAGGGATAATCGCTCCTGCAACAGATCGGCTACCAGCACTTCGCGGAGCGGCTTGGTATGAACGGTATACCAGCAAGGCGTCGGATCCAGATGGCTCATGGGGCGAGTTCAGTAAGCCGGTATGGCATCCTGACAACGCATCCAGTCGGCTACGCGGGTCAGGGTCGTATCCAGGGCGATTTGGGGACGCCAGCCCAGGAGGGCCTCGATGCGCCCGGTATCGGGCACGCGACGGGCCATATCCTCGAAGCCCGGCGCGTAGGCCTGATCGTAAGGGATAAAATGGATAGGCGAACGGCTGCCGGTTACGGCCAACACGCGTTCGGCCAAATCCCGGATGCTGATTTCCTCCTGAGAACCCACATTGAAAACCCGACCGACGGCATCGGGATGCGTGGTCAGGCCCACCAGGGCCCGTACCGTATCGGAAACATCGCAAAAACAGCGGCTTTGCGTGCCATCGCCGTACACCGTCAGCGGGACACCGCGCAAAGCCTGGGAGACAAAGCGGGGCACGACCATACCGTAACGACCGGTCTGACGCGGACCCACCGTGTTGAACAGACGAGCGATGACGACCGGCAAACCCTTTTCCCGATAGTAGGCCAGGGCCAGGAACTCATCCACCATTTTCGAGGCGGCATAGGCCCAGCGGCTCTTATCCGTAGGCCCCAGCACCACATCGTCATCCTCGCGAAAAGGCACGCGTACCCCCTTGCCGTAAACCTCCGAGGTCGAAGCCAGAACGACCCGGGCGCGATAGCGGGCCGCCGCCTGCAATACGGCCTCGGTACCCATGATGTTCGTCTCAATGGTATGGACAGGACGTTCGACAATAAGCTGCACGCCTACGGCGGCGGCCAGATGGACGATCCCATCGGCCTCACTGGCCAGACGGTCCAGAACAACGGCATTTTGAATGCTGGCCAGGGCAAAGCGAAAGCCGGGCCGCCCAACCAGATGGGCGATGTTCTCGAAACGGCCGGTGGAGAGATTATCGAGGATGGTCACCTCATAGCCGGCCGCCAGAAAGGCCTCGGCCAGATGGCTGCCGATAAAACCGGCGCCGCCGGTGATAAGGATACGCTGAGCCATGCGGTTGTCGGCAAACAAGAGGGCGGAAACCGACCCCATCTTGCCACAACTCGATCGGAACCGCCAAAACCTCATAACGCCATCACATCGGTTTTGAACCCCTTCCGCACCGAACCGGTCCGGAGCCCTTTTTTCCCGTTGCCGAGGGGACAAGCGATCGGGCCGGGAACAAACCCCGCGTTGGGACAATACCAAACGAACGCGTTTGAACCTTCGAACGTTCAAACGCGTCAAGGTTCCCGCCTTAAGCAACCACTCTGAGGAGCCCACGACCGATCCGCGTTGGGCTTTCTCAAGGCGCGGGACGACGATCGCAACGGCTCAGGCAGCGGATGAGGCGCTCCGCAGCATCCTCCCGTCAACGAAGACCGGTCCTCAACGCAAAAAACACCTGCCTTGCCAACCTCCCCAAAGCAGGTGTTCCCAGGCCAGAAGGCCTTCTCGCCGATCCCCTGTCAGGGCGGGCGAGCACCGCAAGCGTAGCCGTTGCCATGCGGAAGTCGGCGATGCCCCTCGCCCGGACAACGGGTGCCATCTCCATGATGGCAAAGACCGACACCGGACATCATGCCCCAACGCTTTCGATCAATTCCCGCTTCGACCGGCCGCATGATGACGGAATTGATAGAGGGGAAGGAAATGGTATCGGCCGGTCGCCGTCGGCGTTGCCGTTGGCGTTGCCGTCAGACTGCCGGTCGGGGTGGGAGTCGGTGTGGGAGTGCGGGTGGCCGTGGCCGTCGGCGTGGGCGTAGAGGTCGGGGTCGGCGTCATGGTCCGTGTGGGGGTCAAAGTTGGGGTCGGCGTTGCCGTCGGGGTTTGGGTGGCCGTCGGCGTGACGGTTGGCGTGTGAGTGGCCATCGTCATGTCCTCGAGATAGCGAGGACTCTGATCGATAAAGACACCGACAAAACGATTGGCCACGCCGTCGGGATCGCCGGGTCCGCCGTCGGTGACAAACGATTCGTTACCGAACTTATCCACCACCCGCAACACGCCGCCGACTTTGCCGATCCCCACCGTCAGCACCCCGCCGTTGCCCTCCGTCTGCCAGACAACCGTCTTGCGTCGCCCGCGCACTAGGAAGTCGTAGCCTTCCACGCTGGGGGCAAAGTTCAGCCGGGGCCCCTCGAAACGGGCATCGGCCATCTCGCGGGTGAACACACGGTAGGCGCTATAACCCGGCTTCGGTTGTAAGTTGCTGTCCAACAAACCGTACTTGTAATCCCAGGCGGGTTCATCCACCCCGGAAAACCAGATGATGATGGGTAATCCCGCCGCCATCGCCCGCGTCATCTCCTTGACGACATCGCGGGCCTGGCGTTCTTCGCTGTAGTTTTGGCCGTCGGGCGGACCGGAGGTAGGGCTGCCGATTTCGGTCAGGATGACGGGTTTCGGCGGCTGAGCCGTAAAATTGGCGTATTCTTGGCGCAAATACATCGCCTTGCCGATAATACCATCGTTATAACGACCGTCGAAAGCATCGTCCCAACGCTGAGCAAAAGCGTAGTAATAGTGAAAATTGATCAAATCGAAATATTCCCAGGCATTGGCACGATCGCGACGAATAATGTCTTCAAAAAAGAGTGGATCAAAATAGCCACCTTCGTGGGTAAAATAATCGTAGGCCAGTGCGCCCAGGGCAAGCTGCACACGGGGATTGACGGCCTTCACGGCCGGGTAGACCTGTTTCAGCATGCGCCCATAAGCCGCACCGCCAAAACCGGTACGGGTACGGGGATAGGGATTGCCCCAGCAGCCACCCAGGTCCAGGGTGATGTCCGAGTTGTCGGGCTCGTTGTACAGAGCCCAATGCAGCACGTTGTACGGCGGCACGCTGTACCGGGCCACGGCGCGACGCATGAATTCGGTCAGAGCGCCCAGATCGTGCACCGGTCCACAGATGGTATCGGCCGCCCAGGAGGGATTGCCCGTCACCGTCACCAGGACCTGATAGCCAAGCTCCGTGGCCTGGGCCAGAGCGGCATCGGTTTGCGCCCAGTGATACACCCCACGTCGGGACTCAATATCCCGCCAGATAAGATTGATGGAAAGCCAACGTGCGCCGGCCGCTGCCATCTGGGGCGCACCGCGCAGCGTGCGATGGTCGTGAAGATAGATACCGAACGGATCGGTGGGTACGGTGGCAGCCGTTGAGACGGCATGACTGCGTACGAACGCCAAAACCAGGAGGATCAAGGGCAAGAAAACGGCTACAATACGCTGCAAAGGAGACATGAGGACAACACCGACCATGACGATCGAAAACGGTTTTCGGGAATAGGACGCTGCCCTTGGCCATTTCGGTATGGCAACAACTCAAGCTCGTCGCCCCAGCCACCACAGGCTGCTGAGCACCGGAACCCCCATCACGAGGATGTGCAGCCAGATGCCGAAGGCCAGAGCAGCTTCGGCCGGGATCCCGGTCAACGAGAGGGCCAGCACGGCCAGAGCCTCGAAGACACCGATCTGACCGGGCGCCAGAGGCACACTGATCCCGCCCTGGATGATCAGAACGACAAGGAGACTGCTCAACCAGGTGGCCGGCAAGCCCAACGCTTGCAGCAACAGGTAATTGGTCAGAACGGCGCATCCCCAGGCCAACGCCGACCAACCGAGCACAAAAGGCACGCGGCGGGTATGGCGCAGCGCCGTCAGCCCCTCCAGAAAGCGTAACAACAATCGACTAAGCCAGGACAGGGTCTGAAACCGTTCCCCCAAGACGGCCAAAACCCGTTGGAAATGGGGTAGGGTCAGCAAGATACCCAGCCAGGTAACCATGCCGACCAAAGCCCCGACGGTGACCCCACGGTCGGCCGCATTCATCCAGGCCGGTAGAATGATCCAGGGCAACACCAGGGCGACCATTAGACCCATAATGGACAGGTCGATGACCTTTTCGGCTCCGATGGTGCCGACGGCGGCAGCCGTACTGGCCTGACGATAGCGCCCCATCAGCAGCGCCCGGGAGACATCACCGGCGCGCAAGGGCAACAGGAAATTGAGCATCTGGCCCACCATAAGCGCGCCAAAGGCATCGTAGCGCGTCGGTGGCTCGCGGTCTGTCGGAAACAGCCATCGCCAGCGCAGCGCCTTGGCGATGTTGGTCGACAACACACAAGCCGCCGCCGCTACAACCCAGCCGGGTCTGACATCCCGCAGATGGGCCAACGCCACTTCCCATCGTATCTGGCGCGTCAGCATGACGAAGGCCACGATCGCCACGACAGAGCCGAACAGCAGCCGCCACAGCCAGGGGCGACCTCCCTGCCTCAGAAAGGCCATAGCACCAACGGCTCCATGCCGAGAAGCAGGGTCAACCGACCGTTGCGACGGCCGTCCCGATCGGCCGGTCCTCCCTCAACGAAACGACGGGCCGTCCCGTGCCTGTCCACGGCCCATGCACCGGTTGCAGGCAGCATCAACAAAGCCCACCCTGCTTCACCGCGATCGGGATGACCGGCCCAGGCCACCACCACATCGCGCCCGTCGGGGTGGCGAAAACGCAAGGCCTGACCGGCACCGACAACGGGAAGCGGGCCGAGATACTCGGCCCCCTGCAACGCCGCCAGCGCCACACCATAGGCCGCCAGACCCGCTTCGGGCTGAAGGGAGGCATCGAATAAGCCGTAATCGTAGGGTTCGGCCGGTTTGTCCACGGCGGTAAACCAGATGATAGGGGCCAGATCGGCCGCCCGCGCCAGGGCCAGCGCCGACAACACAAAACGGGCCGTTGTCTCTTCGTCGTACGCCCAAGGGTCATCGGCCGGCCCGCGCGTGGGACGCCCGATCTCGGTCAGCGCCAGCGGTTTCGACAGACCATAGCGGGCCAACTCGCGGCGTAGATGGGCTGCCTTGCCCGCCACACCCGGGCCGAAAGCCTCCCAACGCTCGACAAAAGCCGGGTAATAATGAAAGGCCAACACATCGAAATACGGTCCGGCACCGGCGCTAAGGGCATCGTCCAGGAAGTCGGGATCAAAACGACCGCCCTCGTTCAGGAAGAAATCGTAGGAAAGCCCGCCGAAAAGCACCATAGCCTGGGGATCCACGGCCTTGATGGCCTCGTAGGCCAAGCGCAACGTCTCGGGATAGCGCTCTCCACGCGTCCCGAAGCAATAGCCCTGCGGCCCGAACACACTGTCCGGTTCGTTATAAATCTCCCACAAGCGCACCTGATACGGGCTCTCCTTGTAACGGCTCACGGCCGCCTGCAGAAAGGCTACGAACGCCGCACGCGCCTCCGGATACAGCGGTCCGCAAAAGCTTTCCGCTGCCCAGGCGGCATTCCCGCCCAGAAGGAAGATCGGCTCCATTCCGGCCTTCCGTATGGCGCCCAGAATGGCGTCCACGGTATCCCAACGGTACGTAGGCGGCTCGGTCCGCACGGGTTCGACCCAATCCCAGCTCAGCCAGGAACGCGCCCAACGGGCGCCCAAGGCGCCCAGGTGCGGGGCCGCCGGACCGTGGACATCGTCTTCGGGGTAGAGATAGACGCCGATGGTATGACGGCTCAGATCCCCCCGCTCAACCCCATAGGCAACCAGCCGGGGCGACGGCCAGACCCCGGCCGAGGGGGCAGCACAGGCGACCAGCAAGGAAAGCATCGCCGCTCCCCAGATAAACCGTCTCACGGCCTCTGACCGTCGATAACTTCTGACGACGCCGGCGTTTCCGTGCTCAGATAGAGCAGCGTGATCAGCGCCAGCAACAACCAGGTTAGAACGGCGGGCTTGGTCCCCCAGGTTACGGCATCCACCAGGCCATGCCCCAGCGAGATCAGCAGCCCGGCCAACAGCGCCAGGGCCAGAGCCGCCCGCGACCGGCTTTCGGGGTCGGGCTGACGTCGGTAGTGGACGAAGCTTTGATGGGCCATCCACACGCTTAGCCCCATGATCGCCACAAAGAGCGCCAGGCCGGGCACTCCCAGATCAAGCCCTACCTGCAAAAAGAGCTGATGGGCATGAGGGACCGGGGTATTCAGACCGATCTGGAGATACGGATAGAGGAGCGGAGCCACCTGCTCCCAGGCGCCCATCCCCATACCGGTTAGAGCGAAATCGCCGAGGGCAAAGACGGCGCGACGCCAGATCTCCGCGCGTACGGCCAGGCCCCCAAGGATGCCGGTTTCGAGGGTGACGGTAGCCAGGCGCTCGGGCAGCCGTTGGGCCACAGCCAGCCAGACCAAAGCCGGCACCAGTGGCCAACCACGCCGCAGACGCGGCCAGACGAGGGGGAGTAAAAACAAACCGGTCACGAGCAAGGCCAGCCACACCCCCCGCGCAGCCGACCCCACGAGCAACAGGCCCAATACAAGCCAGGTTACACCGGCCAGTACTCGCCATAGCCGGGGATGACCGACCGGCGGATACCAGGCCAGGGCCAACGTCAGCGGCCACCACGGCGCCAGATTGCCTGCCAACACATTGGGATTGATCCGCTCCGGCAGGCGCCGGGCCAGGGCCGTTATCCCGGCCGGTAACCAACGGATTCTCTCGTGGTTCTCGATCAGCAGCGGACTGAAGACGGCCAGGGCCAAGACGAGCACGATCGACGACCCGAGCAAAATCCGGCACTGCCGGAAATCGCGTACCCGGTTGAGCACGGCGAAATAGAGGACCACTCCGGCCAGCAGATAACCTGCCTGCACGCGCGTGACGGCCGGGGTCGGCGTCACGGCCAGGGAAAGCGGCACAAGGGCTATGAACAGAAACACAACCAGATTGGTCGGCGCCGGTCGGGTAAGCCGACCGTAAGCCCACCACCGCAGGAGCCACAGCCCCCCCACCACAACCAGGCCCCATCCTGACCAGGCCGGCCACACGAGAAACAGAGGCAAACAGGCCAGGACAAGCTCCAATTCATAGGCAGCAAGGCGACGGGCTATAGCAGGCGGCGGAGGGCGCCGGATCACGGCCGCAGACGCTCTCACTTAAGGTCGGGGACCAGGCGTTCGGATGGGGAGGAACGAGGCAGAGAACCACTCCCCGCACGCGTACGGGTGGCACGCAGCCGCCAACCTGCGGGCACACCGTTGAGAACGACACCGAGCAAATGGGCATTCACAGCAGCCAGGCTTTGCCGAAAATGCTGGATTTCGGGTACCGTCGCCTTGCCGGGTCGGATGACCAAGACAACACCCTCCACCAACCCGGCCAGGGTCAGCGGCTCGGTGAACATCCGCGCCGCCGAGGTATCCAGAATGACCAGATCGGCCAGACCCATCGCCGTCTCCACAATGGTTTTCATGATCGGCCGGGCCAGCCAGTCCGGGGCCATGCCGTCACCCCCGCCGGCGACCAGAACCCGCAGACCGGGTATGGCCGTCGGCTGCAGATAGACTTCCGGGTTGGCGTGGTTGGCCATGAGCATGGGCAGCAACCCGCGCTGGTCGGAAAGCCCAAAGAGCGTATGCAACTGCGGGTTGCGGAAATTGGCATCCACCAGGATCACCGAAAGCCCTGCGGCGGCGCTGACCGCAGCCAGATTGGCTGCCACGGTCGTCTTGCCCTGGCCCTCCCCCATACTCGTGATCAACAACGAGCGGGGCGGTGTCGGCACCGCTTCGAGGGCCGCCCGCACAAAACGCACCCCTTCGGCCACCGGAGCCTGCGGATGGGCCAGGGCAATCGGTTGTTTGCCGTCACCGGTTTTGCCCTTGGGCACAACGCCTAACACGGGCAATTCCAGAACCGTTTCCACATCCTCGCGCGTGCGCACGCGGTTATCGATCAGCTCCAGGCCAAAGACCAAGACCATGGCCACGATGAGGCCCACCAAACCACCGAGCATGGTGGCCTGGATGGGAGACGACTGCACAGGACGCCGCGGCACCGTGGCCGGAATGGCAAAGCGGAGAACCGTGCCGTCGCTGGTGGAGGTGGTCAATAGCACCTCTTGCGAGGCATTGGCCATCAGGTTATAGCTTTCCCAAAGACGATCGCGTTCGTTTTCGAGCTGTTCGCGACGGCTTTTCTGTTCGGCGATCTGAGCTTGCAGAAAGGCCACTTCGGCGAAAAGCGCCTGCAACTCCGGATCCAAATCAGAGGCATTCGCATCGACGGAGGACCGGGTCAGTTCGGCGATCTCGGCCTCATAAGCGGCGATGCGATTTTGCAGAACCCCAATAAGATGATCCAGATCGGCCCGCAACGCTTCGGCCGAAACGGCGACATCGGTGAGGGTGCGAGGCGTAAAATTGAACTGTAAGCTGGCACCGCTAGACCTTTCCGGAGGTTGTGAGCCGGTCTCGCCTCCCGCCAGGCTCAGGACGGGGCTGACCCCGCTCTCAATGGCAGTGACTTGCAAGCTCAGCAGGGCCAACGTATTGGCCGCATCGGCAGCCGAGGAACCGGAGGCGCTCAGGAGGTCGCGCAACACCAGGGCATCGCCCAACACATTCTGCGCCTGTTGACGCCGCTCATACAACCGCTGCAGATTACCGGCTCGTTCCTCGGCCCGTAGCTGCAAAAGCCGGTCCAGAGTAGCCCGCCTTTCCTGCAAACGGCTCTCCAGCGTAGCCGTTTGATCCGCCTTGAGGAAAGCCACCAAAGCCGCCTGCGCTTCCTCATAACGGCGACGGGCTTCTTCCACCTGAGCGCTCAAATCGGTGTTCAAGACCTGACCGGCATAAAGACGATTGACATAGCGGGCATAGTGATCGGCCCAGGTGTTGGCGAGGTCGGTCGCAAACTGTGGGTCGAGCGCCCGCGCTTTGACGCGAATAACGCCGCTCCGCACTTCGCTGGAGATAAAACGCAGCAAATCCTGAGGAGTTTCGACACGCGCGGGCAACGAATCCTGCATCTCGCGAAACACAGCGCGGGCAATGGCCTCGTTGGTGACCAGGGCGGCCAATGTCTGAAGGCCACTGTTGGTGCGATCCGTGGTGTTCAACTCATCGATAATCGAGGTTTGAAACCGGGGTTCTAATTTGACCTCGGTCGAACGCCGCACCAGAACCACACCGGCATCGGCTTCGTACAGGAACGGTGCGGATGTAACCTGCCAATAGGCGATCAGGCTACCGATGACGAGACCTAAGGCCAGTAACCATGCCCGACGCCCTATGATGAGCAAGACTTCGCGCAGCAGCATAACCAACTCCTTCGGAAAGATTAAGAACGGCCTATCCTACCCCAGATAGGGCCACACGGCAAAACGGCCCCAACGCAGCTCGGCCGGTTTCAGGGGGTCATCTGGAGCAGGACCGTGCACACGCGATCCACCTGATCTTCGCTCATCACACCCGAAAAAGGCAAGGCCAGCGAGACCTCCCCCAGATGCTCGGTGACGGGAAAATCGCCGGGGGCAAAGCCGAACCGCCGGCGATAGAACGGCTGCAGATGGATCGGCGTGAAATAGGGACGGCTGGGGATGCCGACGGCCGCCAAGCGGCGCATGACCTCATCCCGACGCAGGGGCGGCCGCACCCGCACCACATAGACAAACCACGACATCCGTGTGGTATCGGCCACGATCGTGGGGGTCTGGAAAAACTCGGCGCCGGCCAGGCGTTCGGTATACCACGCCGCCACGCGCGCCCGTTTGCTCAGCAGCTCCTCCAGGCGTTGCAACTGTGCCAGCCCCAAGGCGGCGCTCATCTCGTCGAGCCGGTAGTTATAACCCAACCGGGTATGATTGAGCCAGGCATCGAACACATCGCGCCCCTGATTGCGCAAAGACCGGAACAACGCCGCCCAATCCGACCGCTCGGTGACGATCATGCCCCCCTCACCGGTGGTCATCTGCTTGTTGGGATAAAAGGCGAAGACGGCGATGTGCCCCAAGGTCCCGGCGCGACGATGGCGATAGGCGGCACCGATGGCCTCACAGGCATCTTCGATGACGGTCAAGCCGTAGCGCCGGGCCACCGCCATCAGCGGGTCCATGGCGGCGGGTTGACCATAGGCATGAACCGGCAGCAGCGCTTTCAGCACACCCCGGCTGGTCTTCCCTTCTCGCAACGCCGGCGGCAGCCAGCGGTTGGCCTGGAGTGAACCGGTCATCAGGTCGTCAACGGCGGCCACAACCTGTTCCGGATCGAGATTGCCCGTCAGCGGATCCACATCCACAAACACGGGAATGCCTCGCTCGTAGAGGATACAATTGGCGGAGGCGATAAACGAAAAGGGCGTCGTGATCACCAGGTCCCCTTCGCCGACGCCGGCGGCAATGACGGCCAGGTGCAAACCGCTGGTGCCGCTATTGACGCCAACGGCATGGCGCGTGCCCACATAGGCGGCGAACGCGCGTTCAAAAGCCTCGATCTGCGGACCGATGCTGAGGAACGGCGTGGCCAGCACGGCGGCCACGGCAGCCCGTTCGCTCTCCGTCAGATCGGGGGCGGACATGGGAATGGCAATCGGATCGGTAGACATCAAAACCGCCTAGGGTAAAGAAGCAGAAGCTGACGATAACGGCCGCGCCGGCACACCGACGACCTTGGCCTGTACGGGAATATCATGAACGACCACGGCGCCGGCGCCTACCACGCTCCAGGCCCCCAGGCGGCATCGGGGCAACACGGTCGCCCCGATGCCCACCAAAGCGCCCTCTTCGACGGTCACTTCGCCGCCTGTGTGCACCCCCGGTGCCACATGGACATGGTCGCCGATACGATTGTGGTGGTCGAGAGAACAGGCCGTATTGAGGATGACATCGGCGCCGATCACCGAACCCGTATTGATCACCACCCCGGCCAGCACCATGCTGCCGGGCCCGATGACCACATCGGGGGCCACAATGGCACGCGGATGAACGACGGTGGCAAACTGAGCGCCCGCCGCCTGCAAGCTCAGGTAAAACCGACGGCGGAGGGCATTATCGCCGATGGCCACGACAAGCGCGTCGGCGCCGACCTCGCGCCAGGTGGCTATCGGTCCCAAGACCGGTAAACCCAGGAAAGAGCAGCCCTGCAAGAGCGGGTTGTCATCCACAAAGCCCAGGGGCTGCCATGGCGAACCCGCCTCGGCCATCCGCCAGAGCGCCTCGGCCACCACCTGAGCATGACCGCCAGCGCCGATCAACAAGACGGTTTGGCTCATGACCCTTCGCCCTGGAATTCGCGCATCGTCGCCTGTCCCGGTTCGCTAATGCCCTCGCGACGCCAAATTTTCACCAGGGTGATGAGCATGATGCGCAGATCCAGACCAAAGGAAAGATGGTCCACGTACCACACATCCAGGGCCAGACGCTGCGGCCAATCGAGGGCATTACGACCGTTGATCTGCGCCCATCCGGTGAGGCCGGGTCGGACCTCGTGCCGACGCCGTTGGGTGGGCGTGTAACGCTCCAGATAAGCCATAAGCAGCGGTCGCGGCCCCACCAGGCTCATCTCCCCGCGCAGCACATTGAACAATTCCGGCAATTCATCCAGACTGGTACTGCGCAAAAACCGGCCGAAAGGCGTCAGACGTTGCTCATCCGGCAATAGCCGGCCTTCGACATCCCGAGCTTCGGTCATGGTCCGAAACTTATAAAGCCAAAAAGGTCGGCCGTGTAGACCGGGCCGCTGCTGGCGAAACAAGACCGGTGTGCCCAATTGCCAGCGCACAAGCAAGGCCAACACCAGCAGCAGAGGACCAAGCAGGATCAAGGCCGGCACCGTGAGCGCCAGATCGAACAGGCGTTTACCCCGACGACGGTAGAAATCGCTCATCGTTCCCTGGCAGCCAATTGTCCTAACAACCGACAGAAGGCATCGGCCTGTTCCTGGCGATGAAAATGAGCCACGACATAGCGACGGCCGGCCTCGCCCATGACCCGACAGGCCTCCCGGTCGGCGGCCAGCCGGAGCACGGCAGCGGCCAGGGCGGCGTCGTCGCCCGGCGGCACGAACACCCCGGCTCCTGCCGTTTCGATCACCCGACGAATGACGCCGTCAATCGCCAGGATGGTCGGTCGGCCGGCAGCCATGTAGTCGAACACCTTGTTGGGATAGGTCGTGCGAAACGACGGGATATCCCGGAGAATGGCCACACAGGCATCGCTGGCGGCCAGGACCATGGGCATCTGGTCTTTGGGCACGGTGCCGGTAAACGTCACGTTCGTCAACCCCTGGGCTGCAGCCTGGGCCTCCAGGTGCGGACGCTCCTTACCGTCCCCGACGAGCAGGAAGTGGATATCGGCCCGCTCGCGCAGCCGCGCCGCTGCCCGCAGCAACGTGGGGATGTCGTTGGCCGGACCCAGAGCGCCGGCATAGGTCACCACAAAGCGGTGAGCCAATTGCCACCGCTCGCGCCAGGCCTCACCGCGGTCTTCGGGATCGAACATCGTCGGGTCCACCCCGTTTGGGATGAAGGCGATCTTGGCCGGGGGCACGGCCCGGCCGATCAGATAGTCGCGATAGGCCGGCGAATTGACCAGTAGATGATCAGCCTGACGGTAGAGAAAGGCCTCCGCCCTGCGGGCCAGGGCAATGAGCAACGGCTGGGTCAGCAGGCCCATATCCACGGCAAATTGGGGCCACAGATCGCGCACCTCGAGCAGGAAAGGCCGTCGGCGCAGCCGGGCCACGGCCCAGGCCGAGAAGGCCTGGAATAAAGGCGGCGTGGTCCCTATCACCACATCCACCCGACCGGCGCGCCATGCCGTCAGCGTGGCCGCCATCATAAAACCGAGAAAACTTACGAGACGCCACAAGAAACTGCGATGCAATGTCGCCGGCGTATAGGCACGCATGACATAGACGCCGGGCGCCACTTCCCCCGTGGCTCCGGTCGCTTCCCGGCCGGAAAGGTAACTGACCGGGCTGGCCACGATGGTAAAGCGATGGCCGGCCGCAGCGCAATGCCGCGCCAGCTCATAATGCCGGGTGCCGCCGGCCTCGCCCGGACCCACAAAAGCCTGATGGATGAGAAGATAATGACGTGCCATAACCCGCTCCACCCCTCTCACACAGAAGGCACCACGGTCAAAGTCTCGCTGCGCGACCCGATCAACTCGATATGCGAGACCAACGCCCCGGTGCTTGTCGGTCTCAGGGACAACATCGCCCGATAGCCGGCACCCTCCACCTCGATCAGCTCCCGGTATACCCCGATGGTCGCCGATCCCGGCGCCAGGACGGTGACAAAATGAGCCTGGGCGCCCCGTTGCACCACCGCGAGCGAGAGCGCCGGGGCCCTGCAGGCATAATAGGGCGCCCACCACCCGCGCGGAGACTCCGCATCGGCCCGCACCAGCGACGCCTGTGCCGCACCTTCGGGCGGCGCCCAGCTCAGAACATAGTCCCCGGCAGGGGTGTGGAGCCAAAGCCGGGAGGCAACCGGATCCCACTCATAGGGCACATCCGGCAACAGCCAATGCAGGCGATACTCGTGCGCGAGGCCGGACTTGTCTGCAAGCGCATCGAGCACAACCCAGACCTCCCCGCCCAATCGCGCCACCCCGCGACGATAGCGCACACCCAAACGGCGAAAACCGTCGTGTTCGCCTTGCCACCAGGCCAACGAACCGGCGGACACACGACAATGCCAGGTCAACCGACCCTGCACCCACGGCAACCACAGAAAACGCCCATAACGACGCATCTGATCGGCGCCGTCCACGGTGATCGTATTGTGGAACGCCGTGTGGGCGAGCGGATTCGCCCAGGGAGGCGGCGCGTGATAGCTAAAGGTGCCGGGATCAAGGGCGATGTTCTGACCCTGCCACCACAGATCGAGATGCAGCATATCGGCCTGGCCGGGACGATGGCGATAGGCACCACAACGCAAGAACACGAAGCCAGACCGGTCGCGCAACACGTGATAGCCCGAAACCGTGCTGGCGTCCATAGGGGGATGGGACTCCCGCCGGGCCTGAAGCGCTTCCGGCCCCACCAACCACAAGAGGTCCTCGTCCCATGGGCCCTCCTCATAACACAACGTGCCGGTGCCCAGGTAGTGGGCCACCTGGATAACGGGGCGGAAATCGCGATGGTCGACATTGCTCAACGGTAACAGCAGCGCCCCGTCGTTCTGGCCGTAGTTGGGGAGATAACCCGTGCGCTCGTCCTGAAAACGGCGCAAAAACAGCGCCGCCTGCGCCAGCGTGTGCCGCAGGTCGGCGCTGAGAGGCCGGCCGACCACATCCCCCAAACGCACCGCCCAAATGAGGGCGTGGAGGGCCAGACGTTCGTAATTGAACGAATGCTGGGCAAAAGCGCCGTCCTCGTAGAACAGACGCCGCGTGTGGCGTTCCAGCACCGCCTGTCCGCGACGTCGCCAACGTTCTGCCGCCCGCAATTCGGGAAACAACAGACCGATGGTCCACAAACCGACACCCTCGCTAAGCCCGTGATTGTTTTGTTGGCTGAGACCGTAGTCCAGGGTGGCCTCCAAACGCCGGCCGGAAACGGCCACCATCTGGGCCAACATGAGCAAACGCTCATCGGTAGTGGCCGGGGCATCGAGGAAACCGTAGAGCCCAAAACACCAGGCCAGGAGGCGCAAGGCCACCTCCTGGCCCGAATGCCAGTGCACCCCCGCCTGCGGCGGATTGGCCTGACGCCAGCCGGCAACCAGCTGCCAGAACAGCTCCGCCCACAGAGGGTCGCCGGTGCGCCAGTAAGCCCGCACCAGGACAAAGGTCACGCCGAAGCGGGCCGGCTCCCACACCAGTTTGATATCCCCCTGGGCGAACTCGTCGATGGCACTCCAATGCGTGGTCGCCGGAAAGGTCTGGCCCGTCCACGGATGACGATGCCAGTCCGGAGGCCAACCCAGCTCCAGCCACAGACCACCGAACAGACGCCAGCGCCCCTCGCCCAGGGCGGCTGCCTCGGCCAACGGCGCAAGAACGGCCCCGGCATCCCAGGCAGGAAAAAACGGCGCCAAGCGCGGCCGATCGTCCGGCGCAAAGAAAAAGGGCGGGGCCTGAGTGCGACGATAGCGACCGTAGGCCGCCGGCACGGCCAGGGCGGGGTCGGCCAGCCAGGCCTGCGGCGGATGGTCATCCCAGGTTGTCACCGGATAACGCCACCGATACCAGCCGGCACGGCGGCGGGCGGCATAGCCCAGGCGAAACAGCAGCCAGCGCAGGCCAAAATGCCGCCACAGGCTAAGCGGCAGTCGCAGACGCTCTCTCATAGGCGGCTGAGAATGGCGGCCACCCGTTCCGCAGCGCGACCATCCCACAACGGTGGTACGGTCCCCCTCTTGACATCGCCGTCGAGGATACGATGCGCCTCGGCCTGCAATCGCGCCGGATCGCGGCCGACGAGGATGTTCGTCCCCATCGTCACCGTGATAGGCCGTTCGGTGTTGTCGCGTACGGTCAGGCAAGGCACGCCGAGATAGGTCGTTTCCTCCTGAATACCGCCTGAATCGGTGATAACCAACGCCGCCCGGCTTTGCAAGGCCAGAAAGTCGAGATACGAGAGCGGCTCCCACAGATGGACGCCCGACCCGGCCACGTTCAGGCCGAACGCCTCCAGCCGCCGCCGGGTGCGCGGATGGAGCGGGAACAACACAGGCACACGGCGACCGATGGCGGCCAAAGCCGTCATCAGCCCCGCCAGCATCGTCGGATCGTCCACATTGGCGGGCCGATGCAAGGTGACCAGCACATAGGAGCGCTCACGCCAGGGCTGCAACGAGCCGTTCTGCCAGCACGCAGCCGTCATCGGCAACAACCGCACCAGGGTATCGATCATGACATTGCCCACGCAGTGGATTTTCTCCGGCGCTATCCCTTCGCGCCGCAAATTGGCGTCGCCATCGGCCGAAGGGGTGAAAAGCAGATCGGCGATCTGATCGGTCAGCACCCGATTGATCTCTTCGGGCATGGTGCGGTCAAAAGAACGCAGTCCCGCTTCGACATGGGCCACGGGGATGAGCAACTTGGCGCAGACAAGGGCCGCCGCTACGGTCGAATTGACATCGCCGTACACCACCACCCAATCGGGTCGCCGCTGCTGCAGCACCTCCTCCAACCGCAGCATAATCTGGGCCGTCTGCACGGCATGGCTGCCCGATCCCACCCCCAGGTTGACCGTCGGTTCCGGCAGACCCAACTGGGCGAAAAAGACATCCGACATGGTGGCGTCGTAATGCTGACCTGTATGGACCAGCGTTTGCTGCACCTGTTCATAGACGGCCAGCGCCCGCATCACGGGCGCTGCCTTCATAAAGTTGGGTCGGGCGCCGACCACATGGAGGATTTCAGGCATAGGCGGAAGCGCTTACAGCAGACAGTGAAACCGGCTCACCGGTGATCAGACTGCGCCGGGCGGCAAAGGTAACCGCCATGGAACGGAAAATGGCCTCCGGGGCGATGGGAACCGGTCCCCCGGCCGTCAGATGGGCCACAATGGCCTCCCACTCGGCCCGATGCCCCTTGTCTTGAGCCAGACGGGCTGTGCGATGGAAGCTACGATCGGGCGCATGGATGACCAACGACCGATAATCATCCAGCACGGCGCTGAGACCGCCGCCGAAGACCTCGATGCGTTCCTTGCCCAGGCGGCGATGCCCGTTGGCCAGATAGCTCAAGACGCCCACCGAGCCATCGGCACACTCCAGAGTGACCACCCAATTGTCCTGGCGATAGCGTCCGTGGTCGGGCAAGGCCCGCGCCGTCACCCGTACCGGTTCGGCAGGCAGCAAAAAGAGCAGCAAATCGAGAAAATGACAGCCCTCCCCCACCAGCCGACCGCCACCCACGGCCGGGTCGTGCAGCCAGTGGTCGGGCGGGAGATAACCGGCGTTCACCCGGCATGAGATGTAGAGGGGTTCGGCCACGGCCGTCAAATGCCGTTTGAGCGCAACGACAAAGGGCGCAAAGCGCCGATTGAAGCCCACCATCAGCATGGGCGCCGGTGTCAGACGGGCATAACAAGCGGCAATGGTGGCCAGTTCCTCTTCGGTCAGACAGAGCGGCTTTTCCACGAAGACGTGCTTGCCCGCCTGCAAAGCTGCCAGCACCTGGCGGGCATGGGCGTCGTGACGGGTGAGGATGGCGACGGTGTTGATGCGCTCATCCTGCAAAACGGCCTCTTCGCCGGTGGCGGCAAAGCCAAAACCAAAACGCCGTCCGGCGCCGTAAGCGCTGAGACCACCACCGCTGGCGATGCCCACCGGCACAAGGCCGGGCAAATCCTTCAACACCGGCAGCAAGGTGCTTACGGCATAGGTACCCGCCCCCAAGACCCCCAGCCGCACCGCCGCCTGCGGGACCACTTTGGCCGGCCGCGACGGCAAAACCACCTGAGGTGACGGATCGGGTTCATCGGCATAGGTCAACACAATGGCCAGATAGGGTTCGGCCACGCGACCGGTCACCAGATCGTAAGCGCGCGCCGCTTCGGTGAGAGGAAAGCGATGACTGATCAGCGCATCCACCTGCACCTGTCCACGTGCGGCCAGGTCGACAAAAGCCGCCATGTTCCGCTGTTCGGTCCAGCGCACATAGGCATACGGATAGTCGTGGCCCTGCTCTTCGTAGACGGGATCGTAACGGCCGGGGCCGTAGGAACGCGAGACGTGAAAGGCAAGTTCCTTCTCGTAATAGAGCTTGCGCGGGAGCCGGAGCCCTACGGCGCCCACGGCCACGACCGTGGCCTTAAGGCGGGCAGCCTCGGCGGCCAGAGTCACCGGTTCATCGCTGCTCGTATCGGCGGTGATAAGGACGGCATCGGCGCCGTGGCCGCCGCCCCAACGTCGACACAGGCTCACAAAGGTCGCCGGATCGGTGGTGGCTTCCACCGGTCCCAACCGTTGCGCCAGGGCAACCCGTTCGGCGCGGATATCCATGCCCACCACCCGGCAACCGGCGGCCGTCAGGAGCTGCGCGGTCAGTTGGCCCAACAAACCCAGGCCGATCACGCCGACGGTAGCCCCCAACTCCACGCCGGCCAGGCGTATGCCCTGCAACGCAATGGCGCCCAACGTGGCAAAAGCCCCGGTTTCAAAGCTCACCGTCGCCGGTAAAGGCACAACCAACCGGTGGGGGACTGCCACGATCTCGGCGTGGACGGCAAAGCCGCCCCCACCACAGGCGACGCGAGCGCCCGGCGACAAGCCCTCGACCCCCTCCCCCACATCGATGACCACCCCGGCCGAGGCATAACCCAGGGCCATGGGTTGTTCCAGACGGCGGGCCGCTGCGTTGAAGGCGGTCAACACCCCCTCGCGCTGCGCCTTTTCCCAAACCTGCTTGACCAGGTCAGGTCGTGCCCGCGCCTTTTGCAGCAGGTTCTTGGCGGCAAAATCGGCGATCATCCGTTCGGTCCCGGCCGAGACCAGCGAGACAACGGTGCGGACGCGCACGAAACCGGGGCGCAGGGCCGGGGCCGGCACGTCAACCACGCGTAGTTGACCGCTATCCAGTTCCTGGATGAGCTGCTTCATCGTAAAGCTGCCAAAAGTCGCTCGTGTTCATCGGTATAGAGATACAGTTCCGAAGGCAGAGCCGCCAGATTGGCACGCCAACGGGCCAGATCGGCCGGGCCGATGGCCTGGAGCTGCGCCAGGGCCGCTTCCGGCGCCGCCGTATCCACCGTAAGCCCGACGGCATACCGTTCGATCAACTCACCGTCGGCCGACCCGATTTGACCGATCATGGGCACGCCGAAATAACAGGCTTCGTAAAAGCGATTCGTGCGCGGCCACCGCCAGCGTCCGTCGTCGGCATCGCCGACAGACCGTGGATAAGCCACCCAGACCAGGTCCACATTGCCGTACAAAGCCGGCAGGTCATCCGGATACACATACTCACCGCCGAAATGAATGTTGGGTTGAACGTCCACGGCCTCGCGCAGGTCAGGGATGCCGAAGGGATAACCTCGCACCAGGACCTGCAAGGTTTGGGGCGCCTGCTGCGCCCAACGCCGCATGATCTGCCAGGCGAGTCGATCGCGCAACAAGCCGAAATAGCCGAGTCGTAACGGTCGTGTCCCATCCCAGGGCGGGGAGATCGTCGGGCGCGGGAGCATGATATCGAGTTTGTTTTCGATGACAAACAACCGCGACGACGGCACGCCCTGAACGGCGGTAAAGTAGTGGCTGCCGAAAGCCGGCGCCGTGACCACCACGCGAATGGCGGCAGCCAATACCCGGCGTTCGAGCCAGCGCAGCAAACGACTGCTTCGTCCACGCCCCACCATAATCGGCGTGATATCGCCGCACTCGTACACAAGATGGGTACGCGCGCCGTGCAGCCCATGCACCATCAGGCTCAGCAAAGCCATATCCAGACCAAAAGCGTAGAGGATATCCCCGGGTCGAGTCCGGCGCCAAAGGAAAGGCACGGCCCGCAGCAGGGCCGGTAACCGTTGGCGGTAGTTCCCGTGCTGTAACCGACCCAGGCGATGATAACCCAGGTCGCGGGCCTTGCCCTGAAAGTAGTCCCGCTCGAACGCATAGACCACCACGGTCGCCCCGGCCGCGCGCAGAGCGGCAATGCGCTTATGAAAACGCGGTTGCGACGGCACCGGTAAAAGGCAGTGAATGCGCAGCATAGGCCGAACGGGCAGTGTCACGAGAGCAGCCGCCGATACAGGGCAACCGTGGCGGCGGCAATGCGCGACCAGGCCAGCTCGGTGCAGACATACGTCCGTGCCCGTCGGGCTTTGGCGCGAGCCTCGTCCGGAAAGGCCAGCACGGCCAACAGGGTCTCGGTCAGGGCTTGGCCATCTCCCACCGGCGTCAGATAGCCCAAGTCCTGGGCCCGTATCATCTCGCTGACCCCGCCGCTGTCGCTGGCAATCACCGGCAACCCCAGCCCCAGCGCCGAAAGCAGGACCCCGCTCTGGTCGATCTGCAGATAGGGCATGACCACCACGTCGGCCAGGGCAAAGTAAGCGGCCAGCGTCGCCGTGGGCACATAGCCGAAGTGGGCGTGGACATGACCGTCCAGGTTATATCGGTCGATACACGCCTGCAACGCCCGGCTCCGTTCGGTCGTAGCCGGTCCGGCCAGCAACAAAACGGCCTGGGGATAGTGCTGCACCACCCCGGCCATGGCCTCCAGGAGCAGCTCGGTGCCTTTGTAGGGCCGCATATGACCGAAATGGAGCACATACGGCCCCGGCCCGTGGCATCCCAGGCGCCGGGCCGCTTCTGGACGCGGCGGCAAGGTCAGGCGATAGAACAGCGGCCCATGGGGGATCACCGTCATGCGCTCATCGGCCACTCCCAACCGTTCGCGCAAGAGCCTCCGCTGATACTCGGAATGCACGATGAGATGGTCCACCTGCTGATAGAGCCGGCGGTAATGGGCCACCATGGCTGGATCGTGCTCGCGATCGTGAGGCAACACATTATGCACGGTATAGACCAGTCGGGCGCTGAAACGGCGCAACCACCCGAACCAGGGCCGATCCCACACGCTACGGCCGAAAAGCGAGAAAAACTGGACGTGCACCAGAGGTCGCGGACGACAGCGGGCCACGGCGACAAGGCTATAGAGTCGGTTGAGGATGTACTCATAGCCCTGCACCGACTTACCGGCAATCCGACCGTGCTTATCGGCCAACCGACGCAGGGCAATGCCCTGAACAGGCGGCAACGTCGCCGGCAGAGGATAGTCCGGATCGCGCAGGACAGGAGTGCCGAGCAGCACCAGATCGGAGACGTAGGCCTGCAACGCCGCCAGCAGTTCCATCTCGTAATGGAACATCGCCAGCGAGGGGTCGATGAACCGCACAGGAGGGCAGGAAAAGACTGCCGCAGCGGGGCTAGCCATACCCTGCAAACCGTTTCTTCAGACCACCCAGGCGCTGCATGACCGCCGGATAGACAAAAGCCAGACTCCGGCGCCGTAACCGGGCCGAGGCCCATAGCGCCAACACGACCGGCGCCCGCCGATGCCCCGGTTGCCAGCGCAGCGAAGTCCGCAGAGCAGCAGCCGCCTCGGCAAACTGCCCGTTTTGGAGATAAAACAATCCCAGGTAGTAATACAGCCGACCGTAGGCCGTGGCCTTCATGGCCAGCGCCGCGGCCGGCAGATCGGGTTCGGCAAAATAGGCGTCCAGGATGGCCTTTTCGGCCAGCTTGAGGGGAATGCGGTCCTTTTCGCCCTTGGCCGCCGGATGCCGGCGCATGGTCGCCAGCACCACCGGCTCGTAGTAGATGGGGATGCGGCCGTTCATGCGCAGCCAGAGCTGGCGGTCCATGGCATAATGGAGCTGCTCGTTGAGCGGGCCGAAACGCTCCCAGGCGGCACGGGTGAAGAAACCGGCGGGCTGCGGCACCAGATTATCCACCGTCATCGCCTGCACGCTGAAGGGTACCCCCCGCCGCAAGCCCAGACGACGGCCGGCCGGGTCGGTATTCCAGGCATCGCCGTAGATAAGCCCAGCATCGGGGTGCTGGGCGAACAACCGGACGATGGTGGAAACGGCGCCGGGCAACAGGGTGTCGTCCGAGCAGATCCAGGTCAGGATCTCGCCGGTGGCGCGGGCGAAACCCTTGTTGATCGCTTCGGATTGGCCTGAATCCGGCTCGCTAACCCAATAGGCCAAACGCGACGCGTACTTGCGGATGATCGCCTGACTGCCGTCGGTGGAGTTTCCGTCGATGATGATGTATTCCAGGTTGGGATAATCCTGCTCGAGAACGGAGCGAATCGTCTCTTCCAGGTAAGCCGCCTGATTGAACGAGGGTGTGACAATGGAGACTTTGGGTGTCATGGGCCTATCAACGTAAGAGGTTTTCACCCTGGCTTGCAGCCGCCAAACGCACTTCGGCGACCACTCCGCAGCAGACGCTGCAATGACGGCCGTAAGCCGATGGGCGCTAAGGGCAGGTCGCCTCGAAACGCCGCTGCAAGGCTGCCAGCGCCGAGGTCAGGGCCTCCGGTGGATCGCTGGCTGCCGCCTGGAGATACGTTTGGGCCTCGGCGCAACGTCGCAACCGCACCGCCATCTGCGCCAGACGATAGGACGACCAGGCATCGGTGCCGGCCTGGGCCTGGGCCTGAGCGTAAAGCGCCAGGGCGGCCTCCTCTTTGCCCTGGGCGGTGAGGGCCGTCACCAGATTGACGACCGCCGGCAACCAGGTGGGATCGAGCGCCAGCGCCCGGTGCGAGGCCGCTTCGGCCTCGGCCCATTCGCGGCGGGCCAGGTAGGTAGCGGCCAGATGGTTCCAGGCCTCCTTGCTGGTGGGCGACACGGCCACGTACTTGGTACAGGCGTCGAGAGAGGCATCGAGCTGACGCAGCCCGCGATAGACATAGCAGGCGGCAAAATAGAGGGAGCGGTAATCGGCGTTTGCCGGTTCGGCCAGATAGGCCGTCGCCTGCTGTAACCAACGCGCCGCTTTCTCCTCATCCCCACGCGCATAAGCGCTCCGGGCGCGCTCGGCCGCCAACGCCGGTCCCACCACCGCTTCGTCGGCGATGGTCTGTCCTGTAAACAGCATCAGGCTCGTGTCGTCGGGCAGGGCCGCTGCGGCCGCCTGCCAGGCCGTCTGCGCCGCCTCGGTCTGACCACAAAAAGCCGCCTGAATGCCGAAAAGCCGCTGCAACCGGGCCTGCACGGCGCCGGCGGTTACCGTCGGAGGTTGCAGGGGCTGACAAGACGCCGTCGGCGACAGCCACCAACCGGGCGCAGCGCCCAGGTTCACAAGACGCCCGGCCGTAGCGAGGGCATAGCGGTTGAGCGGCCACAGGTGGAACGCGGCGACCAGCATAAGGGCGGTAACGGCGAGAACGGCCCCGAGAGTCAGCACCAAGGGCCGGCGCTTGGGTTCCAACGGTGAGGGCCTCCTTACCCACGCCGAGGACGATACGCCCGCAGACGCAAAGTCGGCTGCGAGGCGCGCGGATGGGCCCGGGCATCCAGAGCCGCTACCTTGAGCAAGGTCCCCAGGGCCAAGGCGGTCGTATACACCATGGGTAAATGTCCCCAAAAGAAACCGACCAAACTTACCAAGAAGGCAAAGAGCAAATAACTACCAAAAGCAGCTTTTTCTACCGGATACTCACGCCAATTGATATATTTTATTACATAATATCCAACGAAAATCATGAATGAAAATAAAAACATTATACCAAAAATGCCATAACTCAGCATAAAATCGATAATAATGCTATGAGGAAAGGCATAACGATCCATAATGTATGGATGAGCAAAGCTGGCACCTAGACCTGCTCCTAACCAACGACTTTCCGCAATGCTTTGCCAGGCCAGAACATAATAATCTAAACGCGTGTCAAAAATAGATTCTATTTGTTCTCCTGTATTTGGATTAATTTTTAGATAACGTCTATACAAAAGAATTGAGTATTCTGATAGAAAATTTGTCGGTAAAATAATTTCCAACAAAATGATTAAAAATATTACAATTAAACTCAATATTAACACATCCTTGATAATCATCCTAATTTTTGAATTTTTACTGTAAAATAAAGCAATAAAGACAAAAGTAAATAAAAGTGCAAAAAACAAAGAAACTACCACGGGCTTTTGAAACTCACTTATACAACCTAATATAACTAAAGATAAAATAATTACATTTTTCCATGATGTTTTTTCTCTAAAATATTTTATCAGAAAATAACAAGCTGCAAATGGTGCCACGTACTGATATTCAAGTGTTTGCAAGGGTAGATGAATATAAGGTAAAAATCTGGTAATTACAGCCAAAAGATCTAATGTGGCAAGTAATGCCAAGAAATAAGCCATTACTTTGCTTATACGCACAGAGTCTTTTGTTGTGTTAATAGCATAAAAGACAAGAATGGTAAAAGATGTAAAAATAATCATGCCCTGGCTGTATTGGCGAAAAAGCGGATTTTCCGCATACCATCCCCTGAGCCATCCTATAACCAGGGCCAACACCACCAGCAAAAAGACAAAACCCAACACCAGGGTCGGCAGATCCACACGCATCGCCCGCCGATAGCGCGCCTCCGCCAGCGCCTGCGCGCCCACGGCAGCCGCCAACACCAGGAAACCCACGGTAAGCGGCCGAGCGTGAACGCCGAGAAAGGCATAGCCGAAGAACGGAGTCACAAAGAACGACCACAGGCCGTAGAACATCCACAAGCCCAGAAAGGCATAAAGGCCGTGGATGGCCTTCACCGATTCACCCAACATAAAGCGAAGGGGTTTAGTCTTCCGGCGAAGACGATAACCGAGCATCGGACACAGCAGAAGCAAGGGGGATACCGGCGGAGGAAACGTCATGAGCCTGACAAGCCTGGACGTACACATCGAGATAACGTGCGGCCACCGCAGCAGCCGCAAACAGGGCCTGTGCCCGTGCGGACGCCTGAGCGGCCAGGCGTTGGCGCAAGGCATCGTCTCCCAGCAGCAGCGCCAGACCGTATCCCAGGTCGGCGGCTTCGCCGGGGCGGGCCAGATAACCCGTTTCCATATGGGTCACGATTTCCGGACAACCGCCCACGGCAAAACACACGGCCGGGGTACCACAGGCCAGGCTTTCGACAAGCGAATTGGGCAGGTTCTCGGCCAACGAAGCCATGACGAACACATCGGCCGCCGCATAGCACAGGGCCATCAGGCGTTCGTGCTCCACCCGGCCCATTTCCACCAGGCGCACATCGGTCAGGTCTTGGGTAATGGCCGGTGCTTTGCCGCCGACAAGGAGCAGGGTCAGGTCACGGCGTAACGTCGTCGGCAAAGTCGTCAACGCCGTCCGGAGATAACCCACGCCTTTGCGCGGATCGGCCAGAGAAGCGGCACCGAACATGAGGATCTTGCCGTGGGCAGGCAGGCCCAGGGCGGCACGAGCCAGGGCTTTGGGCACGGGACGGAACACCTCCATGTCCAAACCGTTGGGAATGGGGTGCACGGGGAAGCGATTGAGCAGCGGGCTTTGCCGCACTTTGTCCGCCAGCCAGGCCGAAGGGGTGACGATGGTCAGTTGCACACGACGATAGATACGCGCTTTGCGGCGCCAGCCCGCCGCCGTCCAATCGAAACGTACGGCCGGCGCATCGTGAAGCTCGGGGCAGTGACCGCAGCCCTGCTGCCAGCGGTCGCAACGCGCCCCGGCAACCGCACAATGCCCGGTAAAGGCCCACAGGTCATGCAAGGTCCAGACCACCGCCCGCTCACGGCCGAGACGGGGCAACACGCTCAGGTCCAAATACCCGCCGTGGGCCTGATGCAGATGGATGACCTCGGCCTGACGCACCCAGGGATGGCGCACCAGCCCATGCGAAGCGGGGTGGAACAGCGCCTGTGCGCCCCAGTCATCCAACGTGCGGGCCACCACCTGGCTCAAACTCCGGGGCAGAAGGCGTTTCTCGAAGATGGCAATAGCCGGATCATCCGTATATTGGCGCCAGACCAGCATGCGCGAATCATGACCGGCCCGGCGCAGGGCCTGATGAAGACGCCGGGCGGCGATGGCCGCACCGCCCTGGGCATCGCTGAGGTTGATGTGGACCACACGCATGGACGGTTCCTTATCGCTCACGCCGCCCTGGGCCGCCGCTGCCGCCACCATCCCACCAACGCAGAGGCGGCGCGGTTGGCCGCGCGAAAGAGCTGCAATTCCAGGGCGAAACCGGGGCCTTGTTCGTGGATGGTCCGCTCCAGCCGCGCCAGGGCGTACTCGTAGAGCTGCAGGTCGAGGGCATTGTGCTCCTGCACGATGCGCAACGTCTCGGCCGAGAGACCGGCCTCGGCCGACGGTCGCCGGCCGACATTGCGGCGCCGATAGAGAGGCGGGATCTTCCAGCCGAGAGCGCGACGCAAGAGGACCACCGATTCGTCGAAGCGCTCTTGCAGGCCGACGACACAGAAATGGCGCTCCAGGTTGGCGATCGCCTGTTCGAGCAAGGCCGGTGTGCAGGTCCCGAAAGGCAAATGACCCGACGCCGTCAACTGTCGTACCTGGCCGTTGTCCATCTCGCGAAAGACTCCGCTGGCCACAAACTCGCCCAAATCCATCGATTGCGCATTTTTATAATGAAAATGACGAGGTAATCGACGAATATAATAATAATGCGAAATACAACGAGCTATAGGATTACGCAATATTGTAAAATAAACTACATCTTCATCAACTTTTTGATGTAATCCAAAGGGAATGTGGCCATAGACAACACGAATCTTTGCTCTTTTCTGTGCTGGAAGTTGCAAAAAATCGGCATATGGCGCACTACGATCAAAATTTGAGTGAATGCGATAGATATTATCAGATTTATATTGTCGCTGAATAATTGCGCGTAGTGTAGTTCCTGCCGTCTTAGGAATATGGATAAAAACAAACAGCTTGTTTGTCGTCACCAGTTTTTATCCTTTTCGTAGCCCAGTTCGATGAGCAGATCACCGGCTATCTCTTTGAAACGCGCCCGGTGGGAGGGGGTAAATTTGGTCCGCCAATCGCCGGAAATCCCTTTGCGGGCGAAGGACTTGGGGTCTTCCTGGCCGGGCTTGCGGCCGCTTTTGCGCTCGAACGCATTCAATGCGACCGCACGTTCGATGGCGGCCTGGGGAATATCCCCGCAAATGAAACGGGCGGTCTCCCCGAACAAACGCGTGGTATCGGCCCGCAATTGCTCGTAGGTCAGCTCAACGCTCATGGCCGGGTCGCGATGGGCGCGCCAATCGCGGATCCAGCGCACCTCCGAGGCCAGAAAGTTATCGATGTAATAGTGCAGCCCCTCTTCAAAGGACATCGATCCCACAATGGGACGCAAATAGTGGTTTTCACGCACATTTGTCACAAAATAATACCAACTCACGGCCGCATCGCGGATATCCCGGTAGATAACCACATACCGCAGACCTTCCTGCTTGAGGATGGCTTCGTTCTGAGGTGACCAGTAGGTATGCAGCCTGACAACGGCCAGCAGATGGTCGTAGGCCCGAAAGGTATCGGGACGCAGGTTGTAATCGGTCGGCGTAACATGGGCCGGCTGGAAGCTATAAAAGCCGGGCAGACTGGCGAACATATCACGCAGCCAGGTCGAACCTGATTTGGGGAGACCGGCGATGAAAACGACGTTTTGACGATAACGCCGATGATAAAGCGCCCATTCCAGATGGGCCAGGGCCTTGCGCAAAGGGCGCTTGATGGCGATGGGAACGCGTTGCTTGAGGGTGCGGCGTTTCATAGGGGCTTAGGACAGGGGAACGTCAACGAGACAATCACGAAGCACGGCCGGTGACGGCAGAGAGGCGCCGCCGCCAGGCCGTTCGCAACAGGCGTCGGTAGCGTTGCCAGACCGTCTCGCGCAAAAGACAAAACGGCTGCAAAGCAGCCAAATCGGGATCGACGGCCGCATGGGCGTGATCGGGTTGGGAAAGACAACGGATTTCGTTGATGTTGCCAACAGGGCCATCGGTGTTGAGATCCACCGTCGCCAGCGGCTGCAGGTGCCTCCGGTCGATGATCACGAGATAACCGGCCGAAGTTGCCCGTTGCTGACGCGGGGCATGATCGAAATAGCCCACGATGAGATAATCGGCGGTGACGGCGAGCCCTTTGACGTGGCCGGGAAAGGCTAACTCGCGCACAATGGCCGGGTTCTCACGGGTGACAACGACGAAACGGCCGGAGCGGGAGGCATTATAGTACACATACTCCCGGTCTACAAAGACATTGTGGCAACCGAAATGGCCCAGGCCCAGGGTGAGCCAGGGGCGAAAGCCGGTCACCGGAGAGTGGGCACAGAGCATCACCTGACTCGGTTCCCGATCCTTGTTGTGCAAAAGCACGAAGACAAAACCGGGGCCGGGATAGACCGAGTTGACGTGGTTACGGCCATTGCGACGGTCGTAAAAGGTGTACTCGTGTTCGATCTGCCCCGTGTCATCCTGATACACCACACTGTTATAGGTCGTATTGGCGATGGTTCGCATAAGCGATCTGATGAACATAGCCCACCCGACGGCGAAAAGGAAGGCTTCCTGCGACCTGCCAATCCCCGCCATCGGTGCGCTCATAACAGGTCAGCGCTTGATCGTCCGACTTGGCCCAGAACCGTCTCCCCTCGCCGTCGGGGAGGGCAATCCCATAGTGATGTCCGCAGGCCAGAACCTGTCGGTTTACGAGACCCAATGTCCTATCGAGGCCAACCCACAGAAGCTGTGCGTGGGTCGCCACAACCAGTTCAAGCATAGCGGTCATAGTTCAATAGACTGGTATCGTAGGGCAGATCGCCGTAAACACCCATATTTGCCAGACTTGGACAAAATATGTCATACTTTAATTCATTTTCGGGAATATTCAACATCTTTGCACATCGATATAACATTTCCACATGTTCTTGTTTATGCCCTGCAGGATTGACATTTTATACCTTTGGAATATCCAACAAATTGACATATTTTATGCGAGGCATCTTTGTCTCGCGTATAATTAATAACTAAAATATCATCTCTTCTTTGAAAATATGTTAATACTTGAATGTGATAATCATTTCTTCGCCTCATCCAACTTAATACAGCATACTCGGTCGCATCCCAAGTATTAATCCCTTTATGTCTACCTTTTCTTTTTAAGCGATCAATATGGGCTAGACGACTGAGAATCCACGAATCCAATTCACGAACCTGTAAAATGAACCTGGCTCCCGGGAACAGCTCATCAAGTCTGGCAATACTACGAGGAATTCCATCACTAAAGCAATCATATAATCGCAATAATCGCATATTATTGCAATTTCGCCACTTACCCCCATGATAAGAAGGCAATCCCATTTCTTTAAAGATTGTATGAATAGATCGCGTACCTGTCTTATTAAAGCCTATAACAAAAATTTTAGGTGCTTTTCGTAAATTAAGGTAATTTAATAACATTCTCTCAATAATTACTATAATTCTGGGAGAATAAATGGAATCAGTTATGTGTAATAAAAATCTGGAATCCATAATTCCTCCTGATAACAGCGACCACAATCAAAAACATTAACTATAGTCATGATTCTTTGCTCTTCCTCTGGACTCAGTACATCCCGCCAGAATAGCCGTTTTCCGTGGATTTGATAGTCGCTTTCGCTGCGCACCAGGCCGTGAACGGTGCGTAGGGTGGTCATCGAGGGAACGAAGAGATGGGCGGGATGGATACGGGGCTGAGGTTCGCCCAGATAGGCCATCAAGGCACGGGTGGCGGTAAACGGGTGGTCGTAGAAATCTTCGTAACGGAAGAAAGGCAAACCATGCCGCTCGAGCTGCCCCAGGGCCAAATCGGCCGTGATGGCCCACATCACGGCCTGTTTTTCCAGGTCGGTACGCGGGGTCTCAAGAAGGGCCAACCGGGGCGCAAGGCGGGCGTAAACGTCCGGTCGGCCGGAGATGACCCGCTCCTGGAAAAAGCGGTCGTGCTGCTCCCACCCGAATTCGTCCCAAAAACGCGGCCGCCGCCGAATGGAAGCCAGAACGGCACAAGGATGACGGAGAAGAAAAACGATCCGAGCCTCGAAGCGCTCGATCAGCCAGTCGATCAGGAAAGCGGCCCGGATCTCCTTGAAACCCAAGATCGGGCATTCGTCCCAGATCATGTCCACGTAAGCCTGACTGACTTCTTCCAGGGGGGTAAAGAGATGATTGCGCAACAACCATCGCTGGCGATGGCGGCCTACCAGAACTTCCTCAAGATAGGCCGCCAGCCGATGCGAAACCTCGGTCTCCAGATGGCCGGCATAGCATACCTCGGCGGCAAAGGGACACACCTGGGGATGCAACGGCTCGAATAGGACCAGGCCACCCAGGACCTTGGAGATGATGTCTGCGATCCATGTGGTCCCAGAACGACCAAAGCCGAGAACGATGATGGGACGGGAGGGACGAGCGGTCATCAGGCGGCCAACAACGGCCGCACCAGATCGAGGATCTGGGCAGCGCGATGTGCAAAGAGATGCTGGCGATAGGTCCGCTCTTGCCCACAACGGGCAATGGCGGCGGCCTCATCGGGATGGGCCAGATAGTAGGCCAACTGCTCCAGGCACGCTTCGGTATCCCGATAGGTGACCACCTCAACCCCTGGGGTGAAGAGATCGGCCATATTACTGCGCTCATCGGTCAACAACAGCGCCCCGCAGCCGGTGACTTCGTACATGCGCAAGATGGCGGCATAAGGGCCGGCGATCTCGGGATGGGCATTGAGACCGATGCGGGCGCGCCGATAGACATCGTACATCGCCAGGCCATAGACGGGAGGACGGGCCCGCTCGCGCAGAACCGATGGCAAGGCGGCAGCAGCCATGCCCCGGTCGAAAGACAGCCAGATGTCCACCAAACCGCTTTCGGCCAATGTCGCCAACCAACGCAGGCGTTCGGCATGCATATCGGAGACTGAGCCAATGAAGACGGCACCGTAGCTGCGGTCTGTCACGTCGCCATACCGTTGCCGACACCGCTCCAGAAACACCGGCTCAAAAGCCAACGGCATATAGGCACTGCGCAGGCCGCATTCGTTGAAAAACCGCACGTAGTGGGGAAAGGCGCTTAGAATCAGGTCATAGACACCGAAGAGGTCAAGATAAGCCGGAAAGCGACTGGCCAATTGGGCCACGATCAGCCGACAGTAGGCCCGGGCGGCCCGCAGGGTAGCGGCAGCCAGCGGTGTCTGCAATTGCACGAGCAGGATGTCGGGGCGGAAATCCCGCACCTGCGCCAGAAAAACGGCGTTCAACAACTGCTTCTGTCGCTGCTGCAGCGCGCTGAGACCGATGCCCGTGCGTTCGACCATCCGCCGGGCTTGCTCCAACATCTGCGCTTCCCATGCCACGGTCGGCAAGCCATGCTCGCGGGCCCAGCGAAACTGAACGTCGGGCACACCGACCAGCACCGTTTCGGCCTGGCAGCCCAGACGATTGAATTCCAGGGCATAGGCATCGCTCCAGCCAAAGCTTTCGAACAGATACGCGTCGCGGAGACGGGTGTAGTCATAGCGTTGCCAGTCGGGATGATGCCGGCGGACATGCTGCCGGAAGGCCGGCGACATGCCGGTCGCAATAAGAATCCGATATCCCATACGTTGCTCAAGCCGTGACGGACCGCCGTCGGGCCTCCTCCTGCACCCACCAGCGCCAACCCTGCCAAAACCAGAGGGGATGCCGCAAAGCCGCCCTGGCGACCTCGCCGTAGGCCTCCCACAGACTGCGGGCCCGCGCCTTGCCGTAGCGCCACCGCAATTGCCGCCAGAAGAAGGGGGGCATTTCGGCCGGGGTCAGATAGCGGGCAAAGTCGGGATAGTACATCTGCGCTTCGCGCGGGTAGATCTCGGGGTGGGATTGTTGTTTAGTCTCGCCATGGAGCACCCGCACGCTGAACGGTTCCTCTACCCTCAGCGGAAACAGACCATGAAAAGGCAGGCGGATGGTGAATTCGGTGTCGAAGGTATAAGGGAGATCCACCCGGAACTCGCCGACCCGCCGGAAGCACTCGCGGCGCCAGAAACAGGCGGGCTGATAGGTGGGCCAGCGGTCGATCCAGTCGGCCCGATGCGCGGGCAACGGTGGGATCTGGCGGGAGAAAAGGTAACGGCCCTCGCCGTCCTCGTAGCGGACGATGCCGCTAAGCCAGGCGGCCTCAGGATGCATCACCAGCAGTTGGGCCACCCGCCGCAAAGTCCCCGGCAGATAAAAATCGTCGCTGTTGATGAAGGCGATGATATCCCCGGTGCATCGCCGCAGGCCCTTATTGAGGGCATCCGGCTGATTCCGATCGGGTTCGCTCACCCAATAAGCGATGTGCTCGCTATAGCGCTCGAGCAGGGCGACGGTGCCATCGCGCGAACCGCCGTCGATAACGATGTACTCCAGATTGGGATAATGCTGCAGCAAAACGGCGCGGATCGTTTTCTCGAGCAAAGCCTCGCGATTGAACGTGGGCGTGATGATGCTGAAGCGGGGCCAGGTATCGAGCCGGCTGCGTTGGGCCGCTTCGTAGCCGTCATCGGTCCAGGGCCAACCGGTTTTACCGGCAGGCGGCGACGGCAGTCGATTGTAGAGAGAGGTCATAGGCGTGCCTCGCGGCGAGAGCGAAAAGGCAGAGAACGCAGATGGTCAACCAGGCGGCCGTAATAGCCACGCAGGGTATTCCCTCGACGGAAACGCGCCACGGCTGTGGCGAAATCGGGGCCGTAGGCCGTCATGGCCTCGGCAAAGCGCTCGACGGCGTACGCATACAGCCGCAGATCCAGTTCGTTCAGCTCGGTGATCAGCTCAAGGGTAGCGGCCGGCACCTCTGTGGTCGGCGGCCGGTTCCTGCCGACGTTGCGGGCGCGATACGCCGTCACCCGCCAACCGAAAGCCCGCCGTAGCAAGACCAGCGTTTCATCGAAACGTTCGGTCAGGCCGACCAGAGTGAAATAGTCCTCGATGTGGGCGATGGCGCGCTCCAGCAGCGCGGTCGTGCAATGGCCATAGGGTACTTCTTCGGCCGCAGCCAACGCCCGCACCTGGCCGTTATCCACCAGACGGGAGACCCCGGCCAGGATAAACTCGTGCAGGCTCATATCCTGCCCCACCACCGTCTCGTAGTGGGTGTGATGGGGCGTGCGCCGGATGTGGTAGTAGTGCGAAATGGCGCGCTCCACCGGATGACGCAAAAGGGTGATGTAGGTGGAAGGCTGGGGTAACCAGGCATGGAGGCCAAACGCCATATGGCCTTTGAGCACCTGCAAGCGCCGTCGGGCTTCTTCGGGCAAGGCCTTGAACGCAGCCAGGGAAGCCCGCACATCACGGCCGTCCACGGTGTAAATCCGGTCGGCCGGATATTGGCGTTCGATGATACCGTGGAGCGTGGTGCCACCCGATTTGGGAATGTGGAGGAAAATCAGGGTCGGAGTTGTCGAATCCATGTCAGATGCGCTTGGAGTTCTGACCAGGAGACCGTGGCCGTGCCGACTTTGCCGACGACGATGGCTGCCGCCGCCGAAGCCAGCCGCGCCGCCGCTTCCAGGTCCCAACCGGCCGCCAGGGCCAGGGCGATTGTGGCCGCCACCGTGTCCCCGGCGCCGGTCACATCGTACACCGCTCGCGCTTCGGCGGGGATGTGGATACCCTCCTCGGCATCGGCCGGGTAGAGGGTCATCCCCTCGGCGCCCCGGGTGATCAGCAGATGGCCGGGCCCGATATGAAGGCGCAAGATGCGCACCACGTCGTTCAGAGTGAAGGCCTCCTCGTCCTGCAGACCCGCCGCCAGCAAGGCCTCGGCCATGTTGGGCGTCACGAGGGTGGCGCCGGCATACTTGCGATAGTCGCGGCCTTTGGGGTCAACCACGACGGGAAGGCCACGACGCCGGGCCAGCCCGATCAACTCCCGGCATAGGGCCGGCGTCAACAGGCCCTTGGCGTAATCGGAAAGCAGGCAGGCCTCGGCCGTCTCCAGGTATTGGCGGTAGCGAGCGATCACCTGCTCGGTGACGGCCGCCGGAACGGGCTCGGTCACCTCGGTGTCGATCCGCAACATCTGCTGGTGGTGGCCCATGATCCGGCTTTTGACCGTGGTGGGCCGGTCGGCTACGGTGATGAGCCCATCGGCTCCGTCGACGCCGACGGCGGTCAGGGCCTCCCGTAAGGCAGCGGCCATGGGGTCCTGACCGACAATGCCGATCAGCAGGGGCACACCACCCAGGGCCGCCACGTTGGCGGCCACATTGCCGGCCCCACCGGGCCGATAGCTCTGGCCACGGCGGTGGACAATCGGGACCGGCGCCTCCGGCGAGATGCGGCGCACATCGCCCCAGATGTACTCATCCAGCATGAGATCGCCGACGATGAGCACGCGACGGCCGGTCAGCAGGTTCAGGCGGTCGTCAGTCGGAACCATGGGCCAGGATCCAGGCAGCAGCACTCGCCAGGTCGGGAACGACGACATCGGCGATACCCTCATCGCTGGTACCACCCAAAAGGATGGTCCGGCAGCCGGCGGCACGGCCGGCCTTGACATCGCTAAGGGCATCGCCC
Organism: Caldilineales bacterium; assembly: GCA_037443945.1. Classification (GTDB taxonomy): domain Bacteria; phylum Chloroflexota; class Anaerolineae; order J102; family J102; genus SSF26. The sequence goes on along the minus strand of JBBINH010000002.1, from coordinate 121,126 downwards.
ACCATGTAGGAGCGGGTCAGGTCAATCCCCCATTCGGCGGCCGCCCGGTACAAAAGACCGGGAGCCGGTTTGCGGCAGGAACAGCCGGCTTCGGGGGCGTGCGGACAGTAATAGGCGGCCGTGAGCTCGACACCGGCAGCCGCCAACAGCGCGCGCAGGTGGCGGTCCATGGCCGTCAGCTCGGCCATGCCGAACAGGCCGCGCCCAACCCCGGACTGGTTACTGACCACGATCAGCGGCCAACCGGCAGCCTGGAGGGCCGCCAGAGCCGTCGTGACGCCGGGCAACAGGCGCAAGTCCTCCGGTCGGGCGGGATAGCCCGTATCCTCGTTCAGCGTACCGTCCCGATCGAGAAACACGGCACCGCTCATGGGACCTCTGCCGTCAGAAAGTGGTGTTCAACCAGGTCGCAAAGGAGATGCAGGATGGCGATATGGGCCTGCTGAATAAGGGCAGTCTCGACCGCCGGCACGGCCAGAACGAGATCGGCCTGGGTATGGAGAGGAGCCGCTTGCCCGCCGGTCAGGCCGATCACCACCAGGCCCAGGCTGTGCGCCGTTGTCACGGCCCGGAGGACATTGGCCGAACGACCACTCGTCGAAATGGCGACGAGCACATCGCCGGGCCGGCCCCAGGCCTCGACCTGGCGGGCAAAAATGTGCTCGAAGCCGTAGTCATTACCGGCGGCGGTGAGGATGGAGGTATCGGTCGTCAACGCCAGAGCGGGCAGAGCCAGGCGATGGCGACGAAAGCGCACCACCAGCTCGGCGGCGATGTGTTGGGCGTCGGCTGCGCTGCCGCCGTTGCCGCAGAGCAACACTTTGCCGCCGTTGCGCAGGGTGGCCACCAGACATTCGGCTGCTGCCGCGATCTCCCGGCTCAGGCGGTAGGCCGTCTGGCGCAGGACATTGCTCCCCCGCAACAATTCGGCCATGACATGGTCTGCGCTGCGTCTCGTCGTTGCCCCGGTCGTCGGTTCCTCCTGCCGGGTGGCGAGTAGAATCCGTTCGACCAGGTGGGAGGTGGAAATCCCCTCCCGCAAGGGCAAGATGCGGATTTCGCCGCCCCCGCGGCGGACGGCTTCGGCTTCGGGCAGGGCATCGGCGCTGTAATCGGCCGCTTTGCAGTGGATATCGGGCTGCAAGGCGGCCAACCAGGCCGCAGGCGTATCCTCCTCGAAGATGGTAACGTGGTCCACCGGCCGCAAGGCCGCCAGCATCAGGGCCCGCTCGCTCTGCGACAGCAGCGGCCGACCGGCGCCCTTAAGCCGCCGCACCCCGGCATCGCTGTTGAGGCCGACGACCAGGACATCGCCCAACGCCCGCGCTTCTGTCAGAAAGGCGATATGCCCGGGATGAAGCAGGTCGAAAACGCCGTTCGTGCTGACCACCCGCTTACCTGCCGCGCGATAGGCTGCGCGCAGCTCCAACAGGCGTGTCTGCGAGACGATCCGATCCGCCCAGGCGTCCATCCCGACTCCTCTCAGACTTCCACCAGGGCCGCCTGCCAGACCCTGAGGACGGCGTCACGCACCTTCTCGTAACTCACGGCCGTGATACAGTGCGGCTCGCGGGCGGTGCATTGCTCGTGACAGGGCGGCAGAGCAGCCTCCGGTTGCAGGACGATATGGCCCTGCCCCCAGGGGCCAAAACGTACAGGGGCATTGGGGCTGGCCGGCGAACCGTGGCGCGGATGGCATGAGATCGCCACCACGGTGGCCCCGGCGGCAGCGGCCATATGCATGGGGCCGGTATCGCCGCCGATGTAAAGGGCGCAGTGTTCGAGCAAAGCGCCTGTCTGCCGCAAACCGGCGCGACCGGCGGCAACGATGCCCCCATCGCCCAGGGCCGCCTGGATGGCTTCGGCTAACGACTGCTCTTGAGGACCGCCGATGAGAAGGACGGCAGCGCCGAGCTCGGCCTGAAGCCAGACGGCCAGCGCCGTGTACCGGTCGAGCGGCCAGTTCCGCTTGGCTTCCCTGGTCCCCGGCGCCAGCGCTACCAGCGGTCGTTCCCGGCGATAGCCCTGTTGGGCCAGAAAAACCTGCGCCCAGAGGCGATCGTCGGCATCCAGCCAGAGTTCCAACCGCTCCTCCTCGACCCGACCGCCCAGCCAACGCACCATCGCCAGGTTATGCTCGACCTCATGGCGAATGTGAGGCTGGAAATACGCATGGGTGAGAAGACCGGAAAAATCCCCCCCGGCCGCTCGCGCCAGACTGACCTGCTGCCTGTAGCCGACGCGATAGGCGGCGCCGCTGAGATAGGCGATGACCAGGGCGTTATCCTGATCCACATCCCAACGCGGCAGGATGGCCAGCTCGATGCCGCGCCGCCAGAGTTGGGTTCGGGCCAAAGTCCAGGCGCGATGATAGCGCAACCGGTGCGACCGATTCCAGGATCGTTCCCAGCGATAGGTGAGGATGTCGTCCACATACGGACACAAGGCCACCAGCTCGCGCACTTCCGGACGGGTCAGCAGGGTGACATGGGCATCGGCCGGCAGCGAACGGCGCAGCTCGCGCAGAAAAGCCGAGCTGAGGACCACATCGCCGATGCGGTCGGGACGAATGACAAGAACCCGTCGGGCATCGAGCAGACGCGCCAGAGGCCGTCGCCGTCCTTGCAGGCGGAAAAGAGGCTCGGCCAGGAGCTGCAAGTCCCGTCCGGGCGGCACAAGACGTCGGTAAACTGCGCCGAGTCTTTGGCTCCAAGAACTCATGCGACCGCCGGAACGAGCGAAGCCGCGGATTCCGGCCTCATCAGGGATTCGGCCGGGTAGATAAACGGTGTGCCCTCGAGGATACCCCGGCAGATGATATCGAGGCCGGGATCGCCGCCGGGCTGCAGCGGGGCGAGGGTTTCGAAATGCACGCGGTAGGGCGGCCAGCCCTTGAGGGGTTCCATCACCGCGATCGGGATCATCCGTCGGAAGAAAAAGTGATAGGCGTACTTGCGGGCCCGTTGCACCGTAGCCTCATCCAGTCGCCGCCCCAGGGGAAGACGGTCCAGCAAAGCGAAGTACTCGTCGGCGGTGCGCGCATCCAACGTCACTCCCTTGTTGCGGATCCAGGCCTCGCCGGCGACGATGACGGGGATGCCGAAGCTGGTCAACTCCACGCCCGTTTTGGTCCCGTAGATGAGCACGCTATCGCACCGCAGCATAACGGCATAGGTGCTGATCTGGCTTTCCGGAGGGATGACGAAGATGTTGGCAGGCAGCCGGGGATAGGCACGGGCGATCTCATCGGCGATTTTCTGTCGCGAGGGGATGGTGCCGCGTATCTCGGCCGGATGAATGCGGATGACCAATTGCAACTCCGGACGCTGCGCAAAGTAGGCGATGGTGCGCAGCACCCAATCGAGCATGTTGGGAAAGGCGTTGGCCGGATAGTGCAGTTGGGCGTCCCACATGACATTGGTCAGCAGCCCGATAAGGGGTTTGGTCATATCCAGACCCAGCTCGGCCACGATGGCATCCAGGTCGTGTTGGGGATGTTCGTGGAACCACACCCAATCGCGCGTGCCGTACCAACGGCTGACCAGATAGTCCATGATCGCCTGTTCCATGGTCGGCGTCCAGGGCAGGTCCTCCCAGGCGGTCACGGGTTCGGCCATCAGCGTGTGATGATAGGTATCGTCGTGGCTGAAGATGAAACACTTCTGACGATAGGCCGTGTTCCAGTTGATGACGCGCACCCGACGCCGACGGGCCACCTCACCGATCAACCCCTGGGGGACGTAGATGCCGTGATTGAAACAGGCGGCCACGAAGGCGAAGCGGTCAAACAAACGCTGGGTGGCGCGAGTCGTCAGGATGGCGGCCCGCAGATAGCGCCGCAACACGGCCTCGGCATCGGGTTCGTCGCGCAAGTCCCCGCGGGCGTAGTAACGCAAGGCGCCGGCCAGGGCGTGTTCGCCGACGGCCAGTCCTTCCGGGCGGAAGGCAGGGATGGCATCGTAGGCCAGGTCATGCGCCAGCGCCTCGGCCTCGCGACGATCGGCAGCCGTGACCCATTCGCTGTAGCGATGCAGGGGCAGACCCAGGGGCGTAAACATGGCCTGACCCTCGGCCCAGCAACGTCGGCACAGATGGGCCTGCGGCCCCCGGCGCACAAAATCGGCATGGCGATCCGGCTTTTTCCAGGTCGCCTCCATGCACGCGGGTAGGAAGGCATCGCACAACAGAAAATGGACCTCGGCCCCGCGCAGGGTCAGGGCAACGCCCAGCAGGGTCTCGACCGTGCTCACGCCGGGATGGCCGCCGATGCTGGTGGCTATGAGCACCCGCGGCCCTCCCCGCGCGCGCAGGACGGCCTCCTCCCAGAGCCGGCGATGGGGGGCAAGCAACGCCTGCCAGTCGGTGGCCAGGACAGGGGCCGACTCCTGTCTCCGGCGACGGCCAAAGCGGCGACGCAGGTCTTTGAAGAACGGTGGCCAGGTCATGAAGCCCTCTCGCTCGTCATGGCTAAAGACGCCGGGGTCTCCTGCCCATCCGGAGCGGCATCGGCAGTTGGCGTCATAGCTTCGATCAGGTAGGGCGGCCGCCGTCGGGCCTCATCGAGCGCCCGCCACAAATACTCGCCCAAGACGCCCATCATCAGCATCTGCAGACCGCCCAAGACCAGGACGGCGACCATAAGCGATGCCCATCCCTGCGGCGGTCGGCCGGCCAGCGCATTGACCGTCACCACCCCGGCGTACAGAAAACCGAGGATGGCCGTGAGGAAACCGGCGGCCGACATCAGGCGAATGGGCAGATAGGAAAAAGAGGTGATCGAATCCACCACCAGCTTGAGTTTTTTGCCCAGACTCCACCCGGATCGGCCGTAAAGCCGGGCTTGCTTGTCATAGGGCACGGCCACCTGGCGGAAGCCCATCCAGGTAATCAGGGCCATCAGGCTGACGTTGCTCTCGCGGAACCGACGCAGGGCCTCGACAACCCGACGATCGAGCAAGAAAAAATCGGCGCCGGTGGCCGGCATCTCCTTGATGCCTACGAGACGGCGCATCAGGAGGTAATAAAGCCGGGCAAAGCCTACCCGTCCGGCGCTTTCGGCGCGGTGGGCCCGCACCGCCCATACCACCTGAGCACCCTGGCGCCAGGCGTTCAGCAGCACGGGCAACGTCTCCGGTGGGTCTTGGAGATCGGCAGCGAGGACCACGGCCGCCTCGCCCACGGCGTGATGGAGACCGCAGGTGATGGCCTTATGGGACCCCGAGTTGCGGGCCAGGCGCAAGCCGCGCACACGCGGGTTGTGCTGAGCCAGGGCATTCACCACGGCAAACGTGTCGTCATGGGAATGGTCGTCCACGATAACCCATTCCCAGTCCACGGCCAACGCCTCCAAAACCCGCTGCAGGCGTTCGTACAGGACCGGCAGATTGGGGGCCTCGTTATAAGCGGGGGTGATAACCGAGAGGGTGACAGACACAGGGCCGAGACGGCGGGAAAAGAGGGAAGAGAATCAGGGCGAACCTTGCCCGGCCAGGACCGTGCGCAGGGCAATGGCGATGCGTTCCTGGTCGGCTTCGCTCAACTCATGATACAGAGGCAGCAGGATGGTGCGGTCCTGGGCTCGTTCGCTGTGAGACAGGCGCCGACAGGTGCGGGGTGGACAACCACAGGGTCCGGGCCCCAGGCCGCATGACCAGGGTTCCCGTTCATAGGCCCGTTCGCGATGGGCGCACATCACCCCGCGACGCGTGGCGATCCCGGCGGCGAGCAACGCCTGCATGACCTGACGCTGGTCGCATCCGTCCGGCAGGCGCACACAAAAGCTCTGCCAGTTGCTGCGGGCCCAGGCCGGTTCCTCCGGCAGGACCAGGCCGGGGATGTCGGCCAGGAGCAACCGATAGCGTTCCACCTGTTCTCGCCGCCGCGCCAGAAGGGCGGGCAACCGTTTGAGCTGCTCGCGCCCGACGGCAGCCTGGATGTCGGTCATCCGGTAATTGTAGCCCAGCTCGCCGTATTCCTCGAAGATAACCCGATCGGCGCTGTGCCGGACCAGGTCGGGTACGCCCATGCTGTGTTGGCGCCACAGGCGGAATTTGGCATCCCAGTCGGGGTTGGCCGTGGTGATCATGCCGCCGTCGCCGGTGGTCAGGAGCTTGCGGGGATGGAAGGAAAAACAGGCCACATCGCCGTGCGGTTTGCCGATCCGTTCCCAACGGCCCTCCCACAGGATGGCGCTGCCTACGGCGCAGGCGGCATCCTCGACCAGGGCCAGGTGATGGCGCCGGGCGATGGCCAACAGCGCCGCCAGGTCGCAGGGCATGCCGATCTGATGGACACAGAGGATGGCGCGGGTGCGCGGGCCGATGACTTCTTCCACCCGGGCCGGGTCCATGTTGAAGGTGGCCGGGTCGATATCCACAAAGACCGGCACGGCGCCGCAATAGCGCACGGCGTTGGCCGTGGCAATGAAAGAATGGCTGACCGTGATGACCTCGTCGCCCGGTCCCACGCCCACGGCCCGCAGGGCCAGATGAAGGGCCGTGGTGCAGTTGGAGACGGCACAGGCAAAGGGAGCACCGACGTAGGCGGCGAATTCGGTCTCAAAAGCGGCGACTTCCGGACCCTGGGTCACCCAACCGGAGAGGATGGGACGCCGGGCGGCGATGGCTTCTTCTTCGCCCAGCCAGGGTCGCGCTACAGGGATAAGTGGGGCAGGACTCATGAGATGGCTCCCACCGGTTGCCAATTGCGCACGACTTCGGCCGCCAGCAGTTCTTCCGGCGACCGGCCCTGCGCCCGATACCAGGCCGCCAGTTGCGCCAGGCCCTGGCGGAGGGTGATCTGCGGTTCGTAGCCCAACAGCGCCCGCGCTTTCCCGATATCGGCATACAGGCGCAAAACATCGCCCGGTCGCGGCTCGTCATAGACCACATTTGCCTCCGGCAGGCCCAGGACGGCGGCCACCTCGGCGGCCAGACGGTTGATGCTGATCTCGAAGCCGCTGCCGATGTTGATGGTCTCGCCCACAGCGGCGGCGCTCAGACCCGCCAGGCGGATGCCGCGCGCCGTATCGCTGACAAAGGTGAAATCGCGCGTCTGTTCCCCGTCGCCGAAGATGACCATGGGCCGACCGGCCATGGCCCGCAACATGAAGCGCGGGATCACCTCGCCGCTATCGCCCTCGTGATGACTGCGCGGGCCATAGGCATTGAAAGGCCGCACGACCACGGTGGGATAGCCATAGGTCTGATAGAAAGCGCGGGCATAGCATTCGCCGGCCAGCTTTGAGGCGCCGTAGACCGTATTCGGAAAGGTGGGATGCTCCTCGGTCATCGGAACCTGACGGGCCGTGCCGTAGACCTCGGAGGTCGAGACATAGACAAAACGCGGCACGCCGGCCCGCCGGGCCGCCTGCAACAACCGCAACGTCGCCGTGGCATTGACCTCGTGGTTCTCCTGGGGCGAATGGATGGAATGGCGCACCCCCAGACAGGCCAGATGGAAGATGCCGTCGATGCCTTCCAGCCGGTCGGCCATGGGCCCGATCTCGCGCACATCGGCCACGACCAGACGCACGCGTTCGGCAGGTAAACCGGCCAGGTTCTCGACCTTGCCGTTGACCAGATTGTCGATGACGATGACCTCGGCGCCGGTGGCAACCAACTGGGCCACCAGTTCCGAACCGATGAAACCGGCGCCACCGGTGACAAGATAGCGTTTTTGAGCCATGGATGTCTTGTTCAGTCTAACCAGGCATGCAGGGTAATTTGCGTGCTGACGACCCGAAAACCGGCTTTATTATGCCAGTTGAGCGAAACTTGATTGCGCATAGAAAGTCCTGATTCCACAAGTTCAAAGCCTTCACGCGCATAATGATGCAGCAGCGCCGAATAGAAGCGGTTACCCAGACCTTTACCGCGGCTTTCGGGATCGAGCAGCGCCATGTTCAAAGCGATCAGACGCAGCCCTAACGTGGACCGATGGTCCTCCCCACGATAGACCATGAAAGCCACAGGACGGCCGTCCTCTTCCATAACCAGGGTTTCCCGCTGCGGATCGGCAAACGCCGAGACAATCCATTTGCGATAGAGCCCTTCCGCTTTCTCGGGCTCAATCCGGGGATCGGCATGAAAGCGTTGGGTGGCAAAGGCGCCCGGCGCATAGCCCATCATGATGGCTTCGTCCTCCGCACGGGCCGGACGCAGCGTCGGCAGGGAGGCGTCGGGCTTGCCCAGCCGATCGAGGTCGAAGACGTTGTAGATGTAACTCTCGATGTACCGGAATCCGGCCTGTTCCAGGGCATGAATGGCCGCAAGTTGGAGGCTCGACAGGCGCATCGAGGCAAAACGGATCCGTCGCCTGCGACACCACTCCATAAACCCGGCTACAAGCCGGTCGGCCACAAGCCGGTCGTGCGCATAGCCCTTCTCCGCCAGGTAGATGCCGTCGATAACGGCCACCCCGTAGCCGAAATGCTCGCTATCCCAGGCGCTATAGTGGCCCACGAGCAGACCGTCCACCGTCATCCCTTCGGTGACGGCCACCGTCATTGCGTCGGGGCGACTCAGGGCCTGCTCCAACAACCGGCGCTCATGGGCGCGACTCCGCTCAGGGGGCAGGCGATAGTTCTCCAGATAGCGGCCGTAACGATAAACCGCCAGCAGCGCCTCGAGCTGGGCCGCAGAGGGCCGAAAATCGTCGATCCAAACGGAAGTCGTCATGGGAGATTCCCGGCTCAGGTGGTGATTTCGACCGGCCGGCCCCGTTGCCGCAGCGAGCGGTCGGCCGCCTCCAACAGGCGCACGATCCGCAAGCCGGCCTCGCCGTCCGTCAAGGGGGGCTGTCCGGAGGTGATGCAATCGAGGAAATGCATGGCCTCCCGACGTAAGGCTTCGACCGTATCAAGCTGGGGCGCCCACATATCGCCGGTGCGATAGCCGACGAGGACCTGGTAAAGCCCGTCGGGCTGATGGTTGTCGTTAAGGGTGATGCCCTTATCGTACACTTTGACCTTCTCACTTGGTTCCAGGTCATCGTAGACGATCATCTGGCGGTCGCCGCCGATGAGGGTACGGCGGATTTTGACCGGCGCCAGCCAGTTGACATGGAAATGGGCAATGAGGGTATCGGCGAAAAAGCAGGTCACGTAGGCCACATCTTCGGGCTGACCGGGTACATGGGCCATACCGGTAGCCGTCACCGCCTCAGGAAGGCGGCCCAAGACGTAGTCCATGATGGCCAGGTCATGGACGGCCAGGTCCCAAAGCACATTGACATCGTGCTGGAACAGCCCCAGGTTGACCCGTACCGAATCGTAGTAGTAGAGCCGTCCCAGGTGACCGGCGGTGACGAGTTCCCGGATTTTGCGCACGGCGGCGGTGTAGATGAAGGTATGGTCCACCATAAGCACCCGTCGGCGGGCAGCGGCTGCCTCGATCAGGGCTTCGCCTTGCACCACCGTGGCCACAAAAGGCTTTTCCACGAGCACATGCTTACCGGCCTGTAAGGCCTGCATAGCCAGCTCGAAATGGGAGGAAACCGGCGTGGCAATGGCGATGGCATCGATCCGGCCGTCGGTCAACAGGTCCTCGTAGCGGGTGGTTGTCGTCAGCGTGGGATAGCGGACCGCCGCCTGGCGCAGCCGCCTGGGATCGCGATCGCAGACGGCAATGACCTGCGACTCCTCCAGCTCCATAAAGTTACGGACCAGATTCGGTCCCCAATACCCGTAGCCGACTACGCCGATACCGATCATCGCGCCGTTGCCACCATGAGAATGCCGATCAACAAGATAAACACGCCAACAGCCTTCTGCCAAGAAATCGTCTCCTGAAACAAGACCACGGCCCCTACCGTGATCAAAATGAAAGAGACGGCCACAAGCACGGGATAGCTGGAACTGAGGTCCTCGCTGGAGACGACACCGAACCAGATCAAAGAGGCAGCGCCGTAACAGAAAACACCCAAATCGAAAATCGGATTGAGCAACAGGCGGCGCAAGTCGGGCAAAAGGGTCGAAAGGCTCAGCGATAAGCCCCCGGCACCCAGAACGCCAGCCCGTAAGAGCAGGTTGCCGATCACCTGGAAAAAGGCCACCAGTACGACCAGTCCCAAACCGCGAGCACTCATGGGGGTTGGCTCCTTCACGACCTCAGAGCGGGGAAGGGCGGCTGAGCCTCTTCTTGGGCACGCCATGTGTGCGCCCATGCCAACAGATAGGCCAACCCTTCCGGACTTATCCGATAAAGGGCAAAGGCCGGGGATCGGGCTATTTCGGCGCCGAGGCGCCCATAATCCACCCCCTCCAGCGTGTGGGGGAGAACGGCATAGTCCACCCAGGTGGGGATCTCCTCGGCCCAGAAATTGGCATAGTCGGTTGTGTTGTCCATGACCAGGCCATGGGCGAAATAGGCACGATAGGGAGCAAAGGCGAACTGCGTATGCAACGCCACCGGCCAACCCAGGCTATCGGGCGCAAAGACGAGCAAACGGGCGGGAGGATTGGAGGCGAGGACTTTCAGGATCGGGTCCAGGTCAAACCGCTCGCGCACGCGACTCATGCGGCTTGCAACCAGGGCTTCGGGCAAGGGGGTAAAAGGCAACACGGCGCCCAGACCGATTTGCCCCACACACCAGAAGAGAACCAGAAGCCGAATCCAACGCCCCACACGGAACCGCTCGACACGTCCGTAGACGGGGACGAGGAGGGCCACAGCCGGGGTGAGAAATCCGATGCCGTAGAGAAAAGCCTGGCCTGCCGGTTTATCGTCGCCACGCCATCCCAGGACGCCCATGAGCACGGGGCCGGCCAGGGCCAGCGCCATCACCATCGGCGCCTCGGGTCGCCGCCAACGTCTGCAGCCGATGACGACCGCCGCCAGGAAAGCAAGGGTCAAGAAAAAGGCATGGGCATCCAGGCTCAGGGCCACCACCGGCCGCACGATGGCCGGCATGGCTGCCGCCAGCGTGGTCCGCGGCCAGCCCCAGAAGAGGGCATAGCCCTCGCCGGCCACCGCCTGAAAGACCTTCGAATCCCGAGCGGCCTCTACATCGACGGCCAACAACAATCGCCACACGTTGCGCAGGGCAAAATCCACCTGTCCGGTCAGGCTCAAGGCAGCCAGGGCGATGAGCCCGGTCATGCCGTGATACGCCACGAGCCGCCAGGATAGCCATCGCCGCCACAAAGCCAGGCCGTAATAGAAAACGGCAGCCACGGCCAGCGGCAAAACCATCGGCACATAAAACCACAGCAGTAACCCCACCAACATCCCCAGAAACACCCGTGGCCACGACCACAGCGGCTGCGGCGCCTGTTCCACCCGTATCCAGGCATAGGCCAAGGCCAGGAAGAGCGGCAGCGCCTGAATCTGGAAAGCCGCATCGGTCTCCAAAATGAACCGCGGCCAGACGCCGATGGCCACGACCGCGGCCACGGCGTATTTGAGCCGTCCGATGCCCGGCAACAAAGCGGCCAGGGCCAGCGTCGCCAGGGCCGCCAGGAGAAAAGCCAGAGCATTCTGGGCATAGTACAAGCGATAAACCGGGACACCGGTCAGCGCTGCCGCCCAGGCCAATGTGCCCGGGCCGGGGAGCGGCATGGGTTTGCGAAGATGGCGGGCATTGAGCAAGGCCACGGGTGAAGCCTGGGCCAATCGCCGCAACCCCTCCTCATTGGCCGCGCTGAGCTCGGCCCCTGCCGTCAGGGTGGGCCAATCCACCGTATGGAGGATCTCGGCCCAACCCAGATAGGTGTAGGCATCGCTGGGATTGGCGCGAAAGACGGCATAGGGAAGTCCCTTGAGCACAAGCGGTGCCATGAGCAGCCCCCACAGCGCCATCACAAAAACCCCACGGCCGAGGTAGCGGCGCCATTCCTGCTGCCCTTCGCGGCCGGCGCGACGGCGGTCGTGGCGCAAGAACACCACCAGACTGGCAACGCCGAGCAGCAGAGCCAGCGGCCAAGCCCACCGTGAGGCCGGTCCGACAAAACGCACCAGGGGAAAGGCCAGCAAGGCCAGCAAAGCGTAGCCCAAAACCGGCGCCAGGGCCAGCACCTGGGGCAACCGGCCGGGGCGCTCGCCGACCACCAGCGTGGCCGGGCCCAGGCCGATCAGGCCGTACACCCCGAACACGAGTAACGTGCTCAAGGCTTCGCGCACCATGGTCACGGGAATGCCCGTTGGCATCAACCTGCCCCGTATGCCGAGGCGTCCCCGCGCAGGCGTCGGGCCAGCGAGGCACCGTCCAAACCGTGGAAAGCCAGGGCTTCGGCCGGTGTACCGCAGGCCGGATAGCCCTCCACCGCCAGGGTAACCACCCGCCGGCCCTCCAACAACCCGGCGTTATGAAGGGCGACGATCATCCGGTCGGCCAATCCACCCACCGGGGCATGATCCTCGAGCACGAACACGCGCTCGTAGCCGGCCACCGTCTCCGCCAGCCAGGTCATGTCGAAGCGGTTCAGCCAGGGCATATTGACCACCCTAAGACCAAAGCCTTGGGCGGCCAACAACTCGGCTGCCGTCAGAGCCTCATGCAGCATCACCGGGCCGTAGGCGAAGAGGAGCGCATCGTTACCGGCGGTCAGGGCCACGCCCCGACCCGGCCGAAGCCGATAGTCGGACGGCAAAACGATACGCCGCGGGGAAGGTCCGATGGCCAGACGGATGGCGCAATTTTCCCGCGCCTCGTGCACGCAATAGGCCAGGACCATCTCCGTCTCGGCCGGATTGCAGGGCTGCAGGAGGATCATATTGGGCAAAGCCCCCAACAGCGAGATGTCGCGCAGGCTTTGGTGCGATTTGCCCGGACCCGCCGGAATCAGGCCGGCATAATGCAGGGCATAGATAATCTTCGTCCCCTCACCGGCGTTGTTATAGATTTGTTCGTTGGCCCGTGCCGCCAGAAAGGCGGCGAAGGAATTGACCACGGGCAGCAGGCCCATGCGCGCCAGCCCTCCGGCCATGCTGACCATGTCCTGTTCGGCGATGCCGTTTTGGATGAAGCGGTCGGGATAGGTCAATTCGAACTCCCGCACGCGACAATCGGCAGCCAGGTCGGCGTCGAGCACCACAAGGTCGGGCCGCGCCGCCGCCAGACGCACGAGAGCCTTGCCATAGGCCTCCACCACATACTCGGCCGTAGCCTTCAGCGACTGGCCGGCCTCGGCCCCCTTGCTTATCGGCTCGCCCAGGGCATTGCGCGGGGTGGTAGCCGGTGTTGGTTCGGGCGGAATGGGCTTAAGCTGGACGGGAGCCAGGCCCAGACTGCGCAGGCGTTCGTCGATGCGGTTGATCAGCTCGGTGTGGGCCGCCACAAACGCCGCATCATCGGGCGCACCGGCATGCCAGCGGTAATAGCCGCCCCCATCCTGCAACGCCCGCGGATGCTCCATAAAAGAGACCCCCCGACCTTTGATCGTGTCGGCAATGAGCACTTTGGGTCGATCGTCAATCTGACGAAATTCCTGCAAAACCGCAGCGATTTGATCGAAATCATGGCCGTTACAGCGTCGCACAAACCAGCCAAAATCGGTAAATTTACGCTCGATATCACCTAAATCGACAATCTCGCAGACCTGTTTATCCGATTGGACCTTGTTGTGATCAACGATGACGATGAGATTACCGATGCGCTGATGGACGGCCGCCTGCATCGCCTCGTAGTTCTGGCCTTCTTGCAACTCGCCATCGCCGACCATGACGAACACCCGCCCGCCATAGCCGCCATAGCGTTTGGCCCAGGCCATCCCGCGCCCTTTGGAAATGCCCATACCCAGCGACCCGGAATTGGCCTCGATACCGCGCACACCCACATCGGGATGGCCGTCCAGGCCCCCTAGGCGGCGCAGTTTGAGCAACTTCGCTTCCGGCAGCACGCCAAGGGCGAAGAGCACAGCATAAAGCCCCGGTACATCATGCCCTTTGGAGGAAAAGTAGATGTCGCGATTGGGGTCATCATGGCCCAGGGCGATGGTGTTCATCTCCTGATAATAGAGCCAGACGACGATGTCCATGGCGCTGAAGCTGGAGCCGAGATGACCGGAACCGGCTTTTTTGACCGCGGTCAGCGCATTGGCGCGGCACATATCGGCCAGCAACGCCAGCCGCGTGTTTGTAGCGGTCACGGTTTCGTGCACCCGGATGAATTCAGAACGGGGGATGAGAGCAAGCGAAGGCACGGGCATGGCAGGCAAGAAGCTAGCGGATAATCCAGGGTAGCCAGACAACGTCGGTGGCGACGAAGGGTGTGGCCGTGGGTGTTGTCGTCGGAGATGGCGTCGGCGTTCGCGTTGGCGTCGGCGTGGGCAGAGGCGTAGGCGTCGGGGTCGCCGTTGGCGTCGGAGATGGCGTCGCCGTGGGGGTCGGGGTCGGGGTCGGGGTGTCGATAGGAGTCGATGTGGCGGTGGGTGTCGGTGTCTCCGTCGGCGTGGATGTTTCGGTGGGGATCGATGTGGCCGTGGGTGTCGGTGTGGGCGTATCGAGGAAGAAATCGGTCAGATGCACGATGGGTGCGGCCTGAAACCACACGACTTTCCCCGGCTCCACCACCTGACCGTCCATACTGCGCGTCTCGCTCACGACGAGACCGGGCGGCGGTTCGATTTCGAGATAGAAGTAGTCGTAGACACGCGGTCGCACGACGAAGAAGTTGTAGAAACCACCGGCATCGCTGGTTTTGCGTTCGATCAGCACGCCCGGCTCCGGTTGTCCCTGGTTGCGGCCGTACAGGCTCAGCGTCACGTTGCCCAGCGTTGTGGCCGTCGCACCCGCGGCTCCACGATAGGTGTAACCCCGAAAGCGCCAGACCGGGGTAGGGGTGGGCGTGGGTGTTGGCGTCGGGGTAGGCGTGGGCGTAGGCGTCGGAGTGGGTGTGGGCGTCGGGGTGGGTGTGGGTGTGGGTGTTGGCGTCGGGGTACGAGTAGGCGTCGGCGTGGCGGCGCAGAGGGCCTGAGCCCACGATTTGACCTGCGGCCAGATGGCATTGGCCATCTTCTGGTAGCCACTATCATTGGGATGGACGCCATCACCGGCAGCCAGGTCGGTAGCCCGGTTGAGGTTGAAGTAAATCTCGGCGTAGCGCACCCGACTGCCCTTACTGGTGGCAATGCTTTGTACCAACTGGCTGTACGCGCGCGCCACATTATTTTTGCCGTCGGCCGTGGCCTGGTCTTCTCCCCGCAAGGTGGTGTCTATGGGGGGCACTGAGCCGACGACGAGCAGCGCAGCCGGCCATCGGACGAGGATGTCATCGATCAGGCTGTTGAGTTCGTTGGCCAGGGCGTTGGCGCTGACGGCGGGATATTGGGAATGGATATTGGCCGTACCGGCGATCAGGATCAAAATATCGGCCTGGCTGCCGGGGAAGTTGGGGTCGGAGAGGACCAGATTGCGGATGGCGGCAATCGTGTAGCCGCTGTAGGCTTCATGCTCATAAGGCGGTGTGCCACGACGACCGCGATAATCGATCTCAACGCCTTCGGCCGTGGCGCGATTGAGCATAAAGAAGCGATAACCGGGACCGACGGCACTGCCGGATCCCCCGGTGACCGAATCGCCTACCGGGATGATGCGAGCAGGACAGGCCATCGGTGCGGCCGCCACCCGATGGCGAGACGGAAACGAGGCAAGCCCTATCCCGCCCAGAATGAGCAGCACTAGGGCAACAGCTCCGAAGACCGGGGAATGGAGACGTATCCATACGATTCTCATCTTGCGCTTCTCTGTAGGAGCTGTTGAGAGAGGCGCTCAGTGAGGCACGATCGGCAACCATATCCATGAGCCAAGGACAGACGTGGCCGTGGGCGTAGGTTCGCTCATCATCGCCGTGGCCGTAGGCGTCGGTGTGAAAGTCGGAGTCGGGGTCTCTGTGGGGAAGGGCGTGGGTGTCGGCGTAGGAGTGTCGGTAGGCAACGGTGTGAACGTCGGTGTGGGGGTTGGAGTTGGCGTGGCGAAGTAAAAGACATTCTCGTGGACCTCAAACGGCGCCGGTTTTTGCCAGCGAATCTCACCGGTGGGTAAGACTTCGCCGTCTTCGGACCAGACAGTGGCCAACACCAGGCCTGTCGGCGCCTCGGCAACGAGGAGGAAATAGTCCCGCGCCAGATTTTGGGTAATGAAAAAGTTGAAAAAGCCGGCAGCATCACTGACACGGGATTGCAACAAATTGCCGGGCGCGGCTTGACCGGCATTGTAGCCGTACAGGCGGAGCGTCACGTTACCCAAACCCCGCAGATCGGGCGCCGTTGTGCCGAGATAGGTATAACCGCGAAAACGCCACACCTGACATAAATCGTTGATGAATCCCTTGAGCTGGGGATAAATGGCATTGGCTATCTTGAGATAGCCGGAGTCGTTGGGATGCAACCCATCTCCTGCTGCCAAATCAGTCGCTTTGTTCAAGGCCTGATAAACCTCGGCATAGCGGACACGAGTGCCTTTGCCGGTAGCGATGGTTTTGACAAGGGCACTGTACGATTTGGCCAGATTGTCCTTGGCCATGGCCACGCCGCTCGGTTCCCCGCGCAGGGTCGTATCCACCGGTGGGATGGAGGCCACCACAAGGAAGGTTTGGGGCCATGTGCTCAGTATGCGATCGATAAGGGCATTCAGGCGATTGGCCATCGTGTTGGCCGTTGTAAAGGCATACTCTTGATTCACATTGGCCGTGCCTGCCATCAGAATGAGGATATCGGGTGCGTTGGCCGTCATGGCCGTTGTCAGGTACATGTCGATGTCCTGAATTTTGAAACCGCCGATGCCCTCATGCTTATAGGGCGCGTTGCCGTATGTGCCCACATAGGTGAATTGCACGCCTTCGGCCTGGGCGCGATTCCAGACAAAAAAGCGATAGCCGGGGCCGGCCGCGCTGCCGGAGCCTTTGGTCACCGAATCGCCGATCGGCATCACCCGTAGAGGACAGGTCAAAGTCGGCGCCAGAACCGCCGACCCGGCCGACGGCGTGGAAGCCACCACGACCAGCGGAGCGGTCGTCAAGCTCAGCAGCAGCGCCAAGAGGAGGGCAAAAACGAGGGTCGAACGTGGGGAAAACCGGAGAAGCATGGCTCACAAAACTCCTAAAATCGTGCTGGGATGACAACGTTCACCCTATGTCGGGCAGTCGAGCCTGCCCCTGGGTGAGCAAATGCTCGGCGTACCACCAGTCCTTTTCATCGTTGATGTCCAGACCCTCATAGTCCTCGGTCAAGAAGGGTATGACGGTCGTCCCGGCAATCGTCCGAGTTGTAAAAACGACGTGCGACCAGGCGATCTCGAGACTGGCATTTTGGACGTAGATTTCGGGCAAGGCCTGATAGGGCGTGCTGTGCCAGGGCTGTTCGGCAGGCCCCAGGGGCAGCAACGGCAGCAGGCGTCCGTTGCGGATGACCCACATTTTGCCAGGATGCTGCTTGCACTTCTCCACGGCCCGCAGCGAATCGGCCGGTTGGCCGGCCAAAAATTGCTGCCAGGCCCGGCGGATGGTCTCCGGTTGTCGGAAGGGGCTGGTAGGCCTGAGGATGCTGAACGCATCGTAATGGCGGCCCTCGGCTGCCAGCCGTTGCAGCGTGTATTCCACCCACTCGATGTCGGGCGAGCGTTCCCCGGCCATGGCGACCGGGCGCAGGAAGGGCACTTCGGCGCCGTAATGGCGGGCAATCTCGGCATAGGCCTCGGCATCGGTGGAAACGATGACATCGGTAAAAATGCCGCTATGGCGGGCAGCGGCGATGGTATAGGCCATGAGCGGATGTCCCGCCAACGGCCGAATGTTCTTGCCCGGCACCCGCTTTGAGCCGGCCCGGGCCGGGATCAGGGCTACCACGCGATAGTCCATGGCTACCAGGCCGTCCAGCCGCCGTCGATGACGAGATTGGCTCCGGTCATGTAGGATGAGGCGTCCGAAGCCAGGAAGAGAATGGCGCCGTTGTACTCGTCCTCGCGCGCCATCCGGCCCAGAGGAACGCGCGCGCAGTACTCGCGCAGGAAGGCCTCATCCTGATGGTTGAACACACCGCCGAACGTCAGGGTGTTCACCCGCACCCCTTTGGGCGCCCAATAGGTGGCTAGATAGCGGGTCAAATTGAGCAGGCCGGATTTGGAGACGGCGTAGGCTACCGGTTTGAAAAAAGGGGCGCCTTGGGCCGCCCGATAGGCATAGATACGCTGATCGGGCGAGACGAGACCGTAGATCGAACTGATGTTGATGATCGAGCCGCGGCCGGCTGCGGCCATGGCCCCGCCGATCACCTGGCAACACAAAATAACCCCTTTTAGATTGACGGCCAACACCGTATCCAACGAGCTTTCGGGATAGGTCTCGAAAGGACCGTTTTCGGCGGCGGGTGCATTGGGGGGAGAATCCAGGGCAGCGTTGTTGATCAGAATGTGGGGCGTTCCCCAGAGCTCCTGCATTTGCTGCAGTCCGGCTTCCAGGGAAGCCCGGTCGGTCACGTCCACCCGATAGAAACGCAGGGCGGGGTCATGACGGCGCTCCCCGAAACGGGCGGCCACGACGGCGTCGTCCACACGGCTATCCAGGACGGCTACCCGGGCGCCGCTATCGGCCAATGTCAGCACGAACTGGCGCCCCAACTGGCCCAGGCCGCCGGTCACCACGGCGATCTTGCCTTCGACCCGGAAAAGTTCTGCCGGCGTGGGCATAGGACGTTAACCCTCTTCGCTGCAAACGTGCACGAACAAATCACACACCTCGCGTACGGCCCCGTAGCCGCCAGGCCGTTGGGTGCGATAGTGGGCCAAAGCGAGAACATCGGGATGGGCATCCTGGACGACAACGGCCAACCCGACCCGACCCAACACAGCCGCGTCGTTGATATCGTTGCCGACAAACCCGACCCGGTCCAAGGATAGACCCTGCTCGGCTGCCAAGGTCTCCATGGCGGCTAACTTATCGGCGCAGCCGTGGATACAACGCACCTGCAATTTCCGACTGCGCGCCAAAACGACCGGATTCGTCTCGCTGGAAACGATCACGGGCAAGACCCCCAGAGCTTCCAAACGACGTAACCCCAGACCATCTCCCCGATAGCAGCGCACAGCTTCGCGGCCGTCCTCGAACACATAGACGGCATTATCGGTAAAAACTCCGTCAAAATCAAAACCGAGGATCTGCGTCCGGCGAATGCGCGCTTTCAGGTCCGGATTGAGCAGGGCGAAAATGCTCAAGTCAGGCTCCCGTCCAGCACATCCCAGGTGATGCTATCTTCCTCTTGCAAAGGAACCAACAAACGCCGACCAAGCACCCGTTCCAGTTCATACGGCGGCAGGCCGGCAGCCGGCGATCTGATCACCACATCGTCCGGGCCGAGGACATGACCGGCAGGCAAGGCGCGAGCGGCATAGAGCGCCTTACCCATTTTGAACATCGGGTCGCGTTCACTGTCATAGACCCGTTTGATGCCGTCGCCCAGGGCGATGCGGGTCCGGCGCAGGTCGCGCACCATCTTGCCCATGCCGATAGGCTCCAAGGACATGGCGTGATCGGAACCCTTCCAGGTGTGATGCAGGGTGAAATGCTTTTCGATGACCCGGGCGCCGAGCACATAGGCCACTACGGCCATGGCGATGCCGTCGTAGTGGTCGGAGAGGCCAATGACGACATCGGGGAAGCGTTCGCGCAGGGTGGTGATCACCCGGAGATTCATCTCCTCGGCCGGGGTCGGATAGCTGGCCGTGCAGTGCAGCAGACACAGTTGCGGATTGATGGGCATAATGGTGTCGTAGGCGCGCTGGATATCTTCCATGGTACCGCCGCCCAAGCTGACAAACATCGGCTTTTGGAACGAAGCCACGTGCTTGAGCAAGGGGATGTTTTTCAGGTCCCCCGAAGCAATCTTGAAGGCGGGCATATCGAGCTCGGCCAGGAAGTCGGCGCTGGGGATATCGAAAGCCGTGGAGAAGAAGGTAATTCCCAATTCGCGCGCATAAAGCTGCAACTCGCGATACTCCTCCAAACCGAACTCCAGATACTCGCGATGCTCGCCGTATGTTCGACCAAAACTGTTGCGATGCTCGTATGGCTTATTATAGTAAGCCTTTGTGTAAAGTGTGCGATTATCGCGCTTTTGCAGTTTTACTGCATCAGCACCACATTGCTTAGCCACACGAAAAAGTTCTTTACACTTTTCCAGCTCGCCCTGATGGTTATGACCGATTTCGGCAATAACATAGCAATCCGAAGAATCGGCGATTATCTTGCCATCAATGACTAATGATGGTGACATGGTCACTCCTCCTGATGAGAAAAGCCCCTATCCTCATCGGCATGGGCAGGCGGAATAAAGACGGAAGGACCCGCTACGGCCGCCTGTTCACGTCCGCCGTGGTCCAGTTGACGCACATCGCCGATAATGCGGGCGGGGACACCGGCGACAATGGCGTAGTCGGGTATGTCGTGGGTCACAACAGCGCCGGCAGCCACCAGGCAATGATTGCCGATGGTGACACCGCCGAGGATGATGGCCCCGGAAGCGATCCAGCAGCCCTTGCCGACGCGAATATCATAACCCGAGGAGGGTACCTGGCGGGAACGCGGCTGCTTAAGCTCGCCGTTTTCAAATTCGTGGCGTCCGGTTAGGAACATGCAATAAAAACTCAAAACCGTGTCATCGCCTATATAGATATGTCCGGAACGCGTATTGAAAAAGACATTATTATTGCAGTTTACATTTTTTCCCAAATGCAATCTATCGGAGGGACCATGCACAACACAACGTTTTATATTTAAGAAGCCAAGATGACAAAAATAATCGATTAATTTCTTTTCTAATCTTCTCGACCAATTTATAGATAATTTTTTCAATTTTTTAACAATCTTAGTATATATAATCATAAATGAACAGATTTTTGATTGTTATAGTTTATTAGTGTATTTGTGATATTAAAAATTTTGTGTTTTTGTAAAAGACTTGAGAAAATTTTGTAAATATGAGAAGTGTTGCGTATTATGATGATTATCTACATATTGTTCATAGCGAGCTGCGTGAACCTGTCGGGCATAGGCATACAAGACGCAATCAAGAGCGTTATCTTGTTTTATACGCTGAATAGCAACATCATTTATCTGTTTATCACCACTAGAAACATTAATTCGTTCATCTGGTGAACAATTTCTAAAATTAAGCAAACGACAGAGAAAATGCAAATCTGAATCAAATGTTTCTTTTATTCCAACAAACCACATTCTATCAATAATTTGTTTTCCTATACGTAAATGCTCTTCTGTAAGTTGACGTTGATAAGTGACCTCTTTACGTTGCCAGAGCAAAAGATGACGCAATTGACCATTATGGATCCACAATCCACGACTGTTGTCCAACCATTCCTCTATTGACCAATTATTGGTAACAATTTCATCGTGCCAAATATTAGTTGAATTATACTTAAGATAATAATATAATGATATGACACGATTAACTGGATCTCGCAAAAATGTTATATAGCGCACATCACGATGATTCACAAAAGATAGCTCATGAATGCCATAAAAGGCCATATGACCAAAAATGCATTTTATTTTGTCGTTAAGACGTGATTTCAAATAATTCACAACAACTTCTTCGTTCCAGCCGGGATTAGCACTACCTTGAGCCTTATTTAAACCTATCTGAGGGGCATACATTGGTAGCAATTCGCCCTTTCGCAAATTTTGCTGAAAATTATGCAAAAGGGCTTTACCGGCCGTTTTGTAAAGATGGATAACAACGTAAAGGGGACGTCCCATTTCAGCCTCCTTCGGCCACACCGGTCCTCAGTACCCGACGTTGCCGACGACGATTGTCCAGTTCAAGCCACAGGCGTGCCAGCCGCGGCCACAGCCCCCCACCACGACCGACGGCAAAAGACCGCAACCCCGCCACCACCTCGAACGCGCCGGCATGGGCCAGCTCCGGTGCCGAGAGACAGCGGATTTCGTTGACATTGCCGACATGGCCCTGGCCGTTGAGATCCACCATGGTCACGATGGCGAAACGCCGTCGCTCCAGCACCACCAGACGCCCACGCGAGGTCAGGCGCGCCTCCCGTTGCGCGTGATCGGAAACACCGAAAACAATAAAATCATCGGTCACCGACAAACCCTTGGTATGACCGACAAAGTGCAGCTCTTTGGCAATGCGTCGCTTTTTTCGATCTACCACAACAAAATGACCACTCCCTGAAGCGCAATAATAGATATGTTTTTCGTCGACAAAAATATTATGACACCCTGTATGCGCTAGACGAATAATTCCTTCGGGTTTAAACCCATTGTCGATATCATGTCTAACAATAAAAACTTCACTAAAATTAGCACGATTATGCAACATCACCAATATCAAGTTATCACATGGAAAAACCGAATTGACGTGATTTATGTCAGATCTGTGATCGTAAAAATGATACTCTTGTCTTATTTTACCATCAAGAGATTGATAGGTTATAGAATTATAAAATGTGTTGGCAATATAAATACCATTATTACCGTAAGCTATCTGATGAATTTGATCGTTGTCGGTGTGAAAAAATTTTCCCTCAATAACAAAATTGTTATTTTCTAGACGGTAAATTGTTAGATCGGAAGTTTTGTGTTTAGTCACAAACCTTGGTGTATTTCCAGGTAAAAGAGCTATACCATAATGATGGCCATCATTGATAATTTTCATATCGATAATTTGCCAATTATCATCCAAATTAAGTGATAAAAGCCGTGAATGTGTAGAAACCAGATAATGCATACTTTACTCCGATTTGGCAGAGATACGTCTTTTCTGCAAAATAGCAACGGCAATCCCAAAAAGCGTATACATGACCAGAGCTAAGGGGGCCAGCATGATGGCACGCATCAGGTCATTGGTCAACAGATTGACCGGAAAGGCCAGATAAAGCAAGACCGAATAGGCCGGATCGGCACAATACCAGGGCCAAGGCGATGTGGGCAGGCTTAGGCGCCAGGGTAAGCAGCGCACAGCAAGCCCCAACACGCCGGCCAGGATAAACATACCCACCCCCAGACCGGCAACGGCACCGAACACGATGGTGCGATTCATGGCTCTAGCGCTGCAACAGGGGCAAGTACAGCCCGGGAAGGGTGAAAGGCGACGGCGTGGGCATCAATGTGGCCCGTCGTGTGGGGGTAGCCGTGAGAGTCGGCGTGGACGTGGCTGCAGGTGTGGCCGTGGCTGTGACCGCCGAGGTCGGAGTCGGAGTAACGTCCATACCCAAGGCAAACACAAGGTTATCGATCGCCAAGACCAGGTCGGGATCGTGAGCGCTCATATCCATGCGCACACCGGCGCGATCCAGCGTAAAGCGAAGGTCACCTAAAAAAGCAGCCGTACTGCCGATGCGCCAGCCTTCGGTCAAATTCCAAAGGGTAGCCGAAGCCATGCGCTTCTCCGGATCCCATACCAGGCGGGCCTGCAACCAATCACCCTGATGAGGCCAGAGGTCCAGGTCCGGCGTGGTCCGTGATTCCTTGCCCACGCGCGTGGTCGCCGCATCACCACCGGCCAGGATGCCCCATTGCCGTCCACCGTTGTCGAGCCAAAAGGCCAGCAAGGGATTGCGGGCCAGACCGCCATCGCCCATCAAGCCGATGAGGGCAGCCGCATCAAGCTCGCGTTGGCCGGCCTCCAGACGGAAGTCGAATTGAAGGGCAAAAGCATCCCGCTCTGTGACGCGGCGATCGAGCCGTCGTGTCCGTTCATTGACCATGCCGTTACGGTCAAAAGGACCGACGAGATAGCCGTTCTGCACCTGCCAGGCATCGCGACCGCGCACTGCGGTCAGCCGGCCGTAATCCTGGGTGAACGCCTCGCGCCATTGCACGACCAACGGTTGTGTACTGTAGGCATCACCGCCGAATTCGAAGGCAAAGAGGTCCGCCTGTTGCAGGCGAAATTGCAAGCGCACGGGCATCCCGCTCCAGGCGCCGATGTCGGCCTCACCATGCCAGGTTGCCGTCAGCTCGTAACCGTCCCCCTGTAGCGGATCGCAATCGGCCAGGCTACGGCCGGGCAAACTGCGTCCTCTTTCATCTAATAGCCCCACACACACGAAGCCGTTGCCGGCCGTGCGCAGATTAAGCAAGAGCCGGTTACCGAGATAGCGGAAGGGCAGCGTTGTCACAATGCTCTCGTCCGTTCCGGCCTGTAACGAGACAAAGCGATGGAGACCGATCTCGGTCCGATAGATGCCGCCGCGTTCGCCGGTCATCCAACGCATGCGGGTCTCCTGATCCCGAAAAATCCAGCGCCATTCGCCGTCGAATTCGGCTCCGAAGCCATGGGTGCGAGGGAGAGCGATGACATACTGATAGAGGCGATTCCCCCGCCGCAGTAACCCTTGTCCCATGCTTATTATGTACATGCGGGTGCCATCAAGGACACCACGGGCGACATAGGGCGTCCGATAGCGAGTCCAGGTCTGACCATCCCGGCTAACGGCCAGTTGCACCTCGAACTCGCCGTCGTTGGTGTTGAGCGCCTGTGGGGTGGTCCGTGACGAGTAGTGATAGTAAATGTTGGGAAAAGCCAGATAGACCCCCTGCGCCCAGGGGTATTTGAACGCTGCACTATGGTAGATGTCAACCATCCCCGGACGAGGATCCTGCCAACCCGCCCAATCGGCCTCGTCGGCTGCCAGGACAGCGGGTAATTCCTGCCGGATATGGGGATAGCTGCGAGAACCGGTGTGCGGTTGGCGAACAACAGACTCATAGGGAAGCGGCTGTTCGAGAGTGCTTGTCTCGGCATAGACGACCGTGCGACCATCCTCATTGCGGCCGCGCAGATAGAACCGATACCGTGCGCGCTCGTCATCCCAAAGGACAACATTCTGCGAATCGGCAAAAAAGGGCAGTAGGCGCCGAGGATAGGGGTAGAAGCGCAGGCCATCCGGGCTGACGCTGACCAGGCCGAAGGATTCATCGTCCAGGAAGCCGAATTTTTTGTAACGTTGCGCCGGATCGGCATTCGGATCGACGAAAACGAACTGAAAACCATGTTCGGTGCAGTTCGTATCCAGCCCCTGGTAAAAGCTAAGGCCCAGCGCCGGCTTCTCCCAATGGATGCCATCCGTCGATACGGCCAGGCAATATTGGCCGGCCGTGTCGGTCTCGTCTACCGGCAGGCGCCGATAGTAGAGCCGATAGCCCTCCTCTGTCTCCATCACCTGGCTCCAGTAGTGATAGCCCATAGCCTCCCAGGGTCGGTCGGGACCGAGCACGCGTTCGACCACATCCGGCGCGTGAGCAGCCCAACGCAGGTTGCGCGAGCGGGCGGTGTCGATCAGGCCCGTATCCAGAATGAGAAAAGGGCCGCTCAGGAGAGGCGCCGACGAGGCAGCCCGGGTCGTTTTCATGGCGGACGTCAGACCGATCACCACGAAGAGAAGGGCGACGAGCACCGAGAAGCGGCTCAGAAGAATTGCCATGTGCCGTTGGGAACGAGCAGGGTATCCTTGCGGGCAATTTTGCCGGTGCCGTAGACATCCCGTTCTACAATTTCAAAAGCCAGGACCTCTTCGATATGGTCGAGGCGTTCGGCCGAAGCTCCGGCTTTGAGGGTTACACGGCTGACGGTGTATTCGCCCGGTGTCAACCAGCCCGGACGCCAGGTACAACGGGCCATAGCCTGACCGGTCAGCGTAAAACGCTGTGCCACCATGAAGCGAGTTGTCAGAGCGCAAATGGGAATCCCGCGCTTTTCGATGGCAATGGTAATCAGGGGTGTATCCAGCTCCGCTTCGCCCAAATCCAACCGTAGCTCAAAGGTGATAGGTTCGCCGATGGCGAAGGAGCTTGTCTCCAAACCATCGGCATTCAAAAGCCGCAAGGAGGTGAAAATAGGCTCACGATCGCCCGCAAGACGATGAGGGTGATGGCGCAAATCCACACCGCTGGTCAGACCGAAGACTTGGCGGTTGAGATAAAAGCTGACCGCTTCGCGAGCATCACCGCTGAAAACAAGTCGTCCTTCGTCCAAAACGAAGGCCCGTGCACACAAGGCCTCGATGGAAGGTAGATTATGGCTGACGAAGAGGACCGTGCGGCCCTCATTGGCGATCTCGTTCATCTTGCCCAGGCATTTGCGCTGAAACCGGGCATCGCCCACGGCCAACACCTCGTCGATAAGCAGGATCTCGGGGTCGAGATGGGCAGCCACAGCAAAGGCCAGACGCACCCGCATCCCGCTCGAATAACGTTTGACCGGCGTATCGATAAATTTGGCCACGCCGGAGAATTCGACGATTTCGTCGAATTTGCGCTCGATCTCACGCGCGGTCATGCCGAGAACGGTGCCGTTCAGATAGACATTCTCGCGTCCGGTCAGTTCGGGATGAAAACCGGTGCCGACTTCGAGCAGGCTCGCGACCCGGCCGTCTAGGACGGCGCGACCGGTCGTAGGTGGGGTAATACGGGTCAGAATTTTGAGCAAGGTACTCTTGCCGGCGCCGTTACGACCGATAATCCCCACGGCCTCGCCTTCGGCGACCTGAAAACTGACATCCCGCAGCGCCCAAATGACATCGGCTTCCTCGCCGTCATCGAATCGACTCAGCCGTTGTAGGCGCCGAAAGTTCGTGATCGGCGCCTTGAGCCAGGAAAGCAGAGCACCACCCAGGGTGTCCTGTTCCTCTTCTTGGGTCAACCCGATGCGATAACGCTTGCTCAGGTTTTCGACTTCGATGGCTATACGGCTCATGAGCTGTTCGGATCGGTTTCAGGCCACATCGGCGAAGCGCCGTTCCATGTGACGAAAATAGTAGGCGCCGGAAACGAGGAGTAAACTTGCCGAGACGGCGCCGATTCCGATCAAATCCCAGGGCATGGGCACCGTACCCAGGAGAGCCGCGCGAAAGCCCTCGATCACGGCCACCATGGGATAGAGGCCGTAAAGCAACCGCGCCGTTTCGCCGAAGTGGGCCGTCATGAGTGAGACCGGCCACACGACCGGTGCCGCAAACATCAGGATCTGGATAAGAAATTGGGAAGCATGATTGACATCGCGATACTGCACGGCCAGCGCAGCCAGCCACATTCCCAATCCGGCCGCCGATGCTGCCATGATGACGACCAGAGCGGGTAGGACGAGTACATAAGGGGTCGGCCATACCCGATAAACAACCATGAAAACAGGCAACAAGCCGAGGGCAAGCAGAAAATCGGGCAATTTCGAGAATACCGGTGTCAACGGGAAGACCAGGCGAGGAAAGTAGACCTTGGTCAGCATGTTGCTGTTGGTGATCAAGCTGGTTGTCGCCGTCTGGACGACCGTAGCAAAGTAAGTCCAAGGCACAAGGGCTGTGTAGCTGAAAAGGGGATAGGGAACGCCATCGCTGTTTAACCTGGCCACACGACCGAAAATGAATGTAAAGAGAATCATACTGATAAAGGGTCGCAAAAACGCCCAGGCCAATCCCAACACCGTTTGCCGATAGAGGACCTGAATATCCCGACGCACCATGAAATAGAACAAGTCCCGATAGGCCAGCAATTCTCGCCAATTGATGTGCGGTAGACCACGTGGCGGTTCAATGACGATTTTTCCGATCGCAACGGTTGTATTATCAATGCCAGGCGACGAGACAGGACGAATTAGAGTTTTTTGCATAATTGTTGCCAAAAATGTAACGGATAATGTTACCTTTTTTGCCCAAGCTCCGCCCCTGTGAGCCTCTCAACACTCACAGCAAGGGACGTTATGAGAGGCAGAAACCCGGAGCGAATCGCTACAACGAGGTCTCTGCCGCTTGCGAGGGCATAACCACGATACCCAAGACAGATCGAGGCGATCTCAAAAACTCACCCGAAGGCAGGCCGACAAAGGCCCGTCTTATACGGTCGCTACATCTTCAACAGACTCGGAGGCGTTCGCGTTGGCCGAAAGCAGCCCATCCGCATAGAAAGGGGACGTACTCGGTAAAGGCTGCCCCGGTCGCCGATGATTGCCAGCTCTAATCCTAATACAGCCACATAAGACGGCCAAATCAGGTCAGGGGAACCTGGGCTACGGCCGGAAGGCGGCGGGTCTGCCAAAGTCCCCAGGCAAAACCGGCTCCTGAGGCCAGGGCGCGCACCAGCAATAACGGCCAGACGACGACCAACACGACAGGGTCGCGACGGGCGACGAGAACCAGAAAAGGGATGGTACTGAATACAAAGAGCGTCGCCAGCGCCAGGGCTATCCAGCCGACCGGCGGCCAGAAAGGCCCCACGAGCAGGGTGGCTCCCATTAGGGCCACAAGGCCGATCTGCAGTTTGAGACTTTGCGTGGTGTGGGCATCGGCCACGGCATAGCCGGGATGTTGCCGGGTCAAAAACGCTTTCCAATACCCGATACGGAACTTGCGCCGGGCGTATCCGCGCCAGGTGGTCACATGGCGATGATAAACCGCCGCTTGCCGGTTCAAGCGGAAGACATGGCCGGCCGCTGCCAAACGGTAGGAAAACTCATGATCCTCGCCCGCGGCTCCGCGAAAACGCGTATCGAATCCACCCGCCTCCAAGAAGACCTGGCGACGATAGGCGCAATAGGAAGTATCCATGGCGTTGATCGTGCCTTGGGTGGCCTCGATATGGGCAATCCGGTGATAGCGCTCTTCGTATTCGAGCTGGACAAAACGGGCTATCAGTTCACGCTGTTGCGTGCGGTAAACCCCGCGTACCCCACTGACAATGGGAGCGGCGAAGCCCTCCAATAAATGTTCGAGAAAATCGCCTAAGGGCTCACAGTCGGCGTCGGTAAAGACGACAATGGGCGCACGCGCCACGCTCACACCGGCATTGCGGGCGGCCGCCGGCCCGCTATGGTTCAGGCGCACCACGCGTACCCCGGCTGCCTCGGCCACGGCAGCGGTATTGTCGGTGCTCCCGTCATCGACCACGATGATTTCGTATTCATCACGGGGGATGGTTTGCTGTTCCAGGGCGGCCAGACAGCGTGGCAAGTCACGCGCAGCATTGTAGGCGGGGATGATTACACTCACCCGCAGGTGTGGAGAGAACGTATCCGGGGGCATGGCGGCCGACACCATCCTAAGAACGGGATAAAGGAGAGAAATGGGATGACCTGCGCGCTATGACCGTGCTCATGGCCCGGTTTTGCGCCACCGTCTGACGATACAAAGCGGCCACACGCTCGACCATAGGCTTGATAGTAAAGAGGGTTTGCACACGGTGCTGTCCCGCCCTACCCAAAGCAGCGGCCCAGGCCGGATCGGCCAGCAACCGAAGAGCACGGCGGCTCAACTCGGCCGGCTGACCGGGTGGTACCAAAATGCCCCCAATGCCGTCCGGGATGACCTCGGAAACACCGCCGACAGCACTGGCGAGAATTGGCTTTCCCAATGACATGGCCTCGATGAGGACGATACCGAAGGATTCATGCCGGGATGGTAACACAATCAGATCGCTGGCGGCCATGAGCGGGGCTACATCCTGCTGATAACCCAGAAATCGTACCGCTCCGGCAATGCCCAGCGCGTGGGCTCGACGCTGCAGGGCCTTATCCAGGCTACCCTCACCCACAATCCAGAAATGAAGATCGGAGCGCATCTGCAGCATGAGCCGTGCCGCTTCTAACAGGTCGGCATGGCCTTTGACCGGCTCGAGCCGTCCGAAAACCGCAATAACCGGTTCGTTATCGGCGACCCCATAGCGTTTGCGCACCAACGGCCGCGCATTACCGGCACTTTGAGCAAAGGCGGTAGCATCGATACCATGGTAGATAATATGCACCCGCTCCGGTGGTACCACCTCTTGCAGGCGCAGCGCCTGACTATAAGAAGGCACAATAACCGCATCGGCCCGTCGTAAGGCACGCCGATCGAGAGCGGCGAATAACCGCAACAAATGGCTTTTGTCCACGGCCAAGTGATGGTCGGTAGCAATCCAAGGTCGTCCTAAATGACGGGCTACCGGCCAACCCAGCAAATCGCTTTTGAACTCATGCGTATGCAACAGGTCGCAGTAAGTCAGACGATGGCGTAGAAAACGAAGGACTTGCAGCGTATCCTGGGGACGCGCCGAAATCTCATGTGCAACACAACCAAAGGCACGCGCTTGCCTGACCAACGGATGGGGTTCGGTGTCCAGGCCCCAACGACGTAACAGCACGATTTCCACCTCAATCCCCAGTTCGGGCAGATGTTTGGCCAACTGCAGGATCTGGCGTTCCGGTCCCCAGACACGGTCACCCTGACGGCAATGGAGCACGCGCAAGGTCGGCACAGTCATGAGCATGACAAAACCACGGTGTGAACTTCGGCAGCCGTTGTCCCCGTTCTGTCCAGACGGCCACTCCAGGCCCAACGCCATAATCCGGCATGAAGACGACGCTGCAGGTCGGGTTGTTTCTCCAGGCCGAACCAACTCAACAGGCTGAAGACCGACCACTTAACAGCGGCTACAACGGCCATCCCCAGACGATGGCGTTGTGCTGCCTGGAGGCCATGCCAGCGTCGAAAGTAGCGATTGACCCCATCCGCAGCCAGCAAGGCCGCGTCGACCCGTGCCTGCCGACTGCTCAGGCCGCCGATATGTTGGATAACGGCTTCGGCTGCCAGCCAGGTCTCATAACCGGCCGCCTGGACACGCCGACAAAGGTCGAGATCCTCGCCGTACATGGGATAATCAGGGTCAAAACGCTGCAAATGCGCAGGGAGCGAAGCCGAGAAAAGCAAGCACGCCCCCGAAAGAACCGGAACCGGGCCTGTGCGGGTGCGGGGGACATCAGGACGCAGGTTAGCAGCCCATAGTCGTGAACCGGGAAAGCGTCGCGTCAATCCCAACCAGTCGCTGAATTCCGACCACGGGGTGGGATAATGACGTCCTGTCCGCAGATCATCGCAGCCTTCGGTCGTTAGGATGCGCGGACCGACCAATCCGATGCGGGGATGGGCCTCGGCCAGCGCTACCAACCGCGCCAGGCTGCCGGGGGTAGGGATGGTATCCGGATTGAGCACGAGGCGATAACGCCCCTGAGCCGCATCCAGGCCCTGGTTAGCCGCCGCCGTGTACAGACGATTGTGAGCATTGACCAGCAAGCGCACCTGGCGAGGGGGCCGACCGGTTCTCGTCGCCAGCAAGGCCATCGCCTGTTGCGACACGGCAGCGGCCGTGCCATCGGTCGAGGCATTATCCACGATAATCAGTTCCCAGTGCCGGAACGGAAGTTCGTCACCGCTATCCCAGGCTGCCGGCAACGCCGCCAGACATCGGGTGAGCGCCGTGCTTACATTCCAGGTAACAATGACCAGGCTGACATCGCAGAGCGTCATAGCGCCACCCCCTGATAGCCGGAATGTCGCCGGATGCGACGTTGCAACCAGGCCGCTTCCTCAGGTCGTAACAAGCGCAAAAGCCATAAGCCTCCTGTGTAAATGAGGAGGAACGCGCCTCCCAATAGAAACAGACCGGGGACATGAGGATGTTGCCAACGACTGCCAAACCAGGTCCATAATCCGACCAGAGTCGATAACCATACCAGCATCGCAGGGGACAAGGCCCTTAGCCAGAAGGCAGGGGATACACCGACCGCATGCCCGAAGACAAGCTGGGTCAGGGCAGCACTGCTGGTGATAGCCACCATGTTAGCCGCGATAAGGCCATGATAGCCCCACACCGGCACCCACATGATGGCCAACAGCAGATTGATAAGCAAGTTATAGAGGGAAAACACAGTAGCCCAAAACGGCCGGTCCAGGGCCTGCAAACCGACCGAAGCCACCGCTGCCAAACCGACGAATGCCCAACCGATGCTCAGCCAGTGCAGGCCGGTGATGACTGCCGTTACCGGCTGCCCCAACCAGGCCAACACAAACGGCCGCGCCAAGGCCACGATAACGGCAGTAAGCGGCGCCAACACAAGCATGGCCAGACGCAGGGCATGACCGTAGAGCTGTCGTACCATGGCCATGCCGCCTTCGGCCAGAGCAGAGACATACGCCGGATAGAGTGCCTGGGCCATGGCCAAAGCCAGGGTGAACAACTGGGTAGCGATGGTCACGGCCAACTCGTAGTAACCCAAAGCCGTTAATCCTACCCATCGCGCCAGGATGAGCTTGTTTCCGGCCGTAAAACCCAGCGCGATCAAACTCGTCAGAAACACAAAACGTCCAAAGCGCCACTCCCGGTATAACAGCCGCACCCGAAGCAAGCGAGGCGAAAAACGCAACGCCGGTGCCACCCGCCGCACTGCTGCTAGGAGCAACGCCATTTGTACCACCACACCGACCAACGTTGCGAACGCCACTCCTGTCAAGCCCCAATCCAACGTCAAGGCCAACACACCTATAACGGCAAATGTGCTGCGGTTGGCGATGAGCGCAAGATTCGTGTACACCATGCGTTGACAGCCGTCCACGACGGCGGCCAAGACGAGCGTCAAGACCAACGGTGCAAAGCTCAAGCCAAGCAGGCGAAAGGCCGGCACTACGGCGACAACGTATGAGGGGGGGACACCCAACAAGTGTACCCACCAAGGAGCCAAAACCACGACGATGGCGCTAAGGAAGACGGCCGATATCAGCAAGGGCCAGAGCACACTGTTGAGCGCTTCGGCTATAGCCGACCATTGCCCTAAGGCCCTATGATGAGCGATGGTGCGTATCAAGGCCCGGCCCAGACCGAGATCCAGCATTTGCGCCATGGCAATGACTACACCGAATAAGGCCCATACCCCAAACAGCTCCGCACCCAGCCCTCGGATTAGCCAGGGCGTAAGCACCAGTGCCAGGAGCGACGTCAGGATCATCCCGGCGACATTGAAGCCGGTGTTGGTCAACAAGATAGACAGGCGCATGGCCGGGAATCGCAAAATGCAAACGGCTCAAAGCGAACGGATCAACCGGAGTGCCCATCGCCCGGGGCGTTTACCCCAACGCCGCGGCCGAAAAGTTGGCCGATCGCTTCGATCCGGTCCAGGTAGAAATCCGCTTCGCCTTCTGTTGCGCTACCGATAAGCACGGTTTTCATACCCAGGGCCCGGGCCGGAGGGAGGTTTACCGCGCTGTCCTCGATGAACAAGCACCGATCGGCGGAGACATTCAGCAAAGCTAAACACCGTTCGTAAGCTGCCCTCTGCGGTTTGGGGATATAGCCAACCTCTTCTACACCGATCAACATTTCGAAAAAAGAAAGCAAGCCCAATGCCGAAAGCACGTTGCGGGCATGTTTTGAAGTGGCATTCGTAAAGACAGCCTTACGCTGGGGCAAAGTTGCCAGGATAGCTGCCAGTTCGGGGTTGGGCTGTAGGTAACGGCTGACATCGAAATCGTGCACGTAGTCCAAATAGGGTTGAGGCGGGATACCGTGTTCGCACATCAACCCCATAAGGGTGGTGCCGTACTGACGCCAATAGCGCTTCTGAAGGACTCTGGCTTCGTCGGGTTCTAGAGCCAGCGTCTGACATACGTAGGTCAAAATGCGTTTGTCGATTTCGGCCCACAACCCATCGTGGCGATGGTAGAGGGTATTATCCAAATCAAAAAGGATGAGGTCAATATCGAGGAGCGGTAACACGAACGGCATAGGCTCATTATCACCGCAGTCCGAGCTGGCGAGCAAATCGCTAAGCGGTGACAACAAAGCCCCGGCAGATGGGCAGGCAAACCCCTGGATCCTGGCTTTTGTCGTTGGGTTTGCAGCCCACCATGCAGGGGGCTATAATGACCCATGATACCGAATTTTCAGGTATTCGTCGGTTTATTAGGAGAACAACGGATGGATGTAACGGTTCTGGAACGACCACCCCAACCCGAAGAGGCTACCGTCTCGCCCCTCCCCGAACCCCTCTGGGAACCTCCCCCGCGACCCGATATCACCCACCTCATCACCGAGGATGACACGCCGGTGGACAACATCTTCTCGGAAAAACAACAGCGCCTCCTCACCGAACCCCTCTACAGCTCCTGGCAACCCGGTCGCCCCTTCGCCGTCTTCGCCAACGTCGGCCTCTTCAACGCCATCAACCAACCACCCCTCGTCCCCGATGTCTTCCTCAGCCTCGACGTCCACCTCTGGGACGACCTCTGGCCCAAGGAGCACCGCAGCTACTTCGTCTGGGAGTTCGGCAAGGTCCCCGACGTCGTCATCGAAATCGTCTCCAACCGCCGCGGCGGCGAACGCAGCGACAAACAGCAGCGCTACGAGCAAATGCACATCCCCTACTACGTCGTCCACGACCCCCAGCGCCTCCTCCAGGAACAGGAACTCGTCGTCCTCGAATGGACCACCGCAGGCTACCGCCAACGGGAGGACACCATGCTCCCCCAGGTAGGCCTCGGCCTCCGCCTCTGGGAAGGCTCCTTCGAAGGCGTCCGCTCCCGCTGGCTGCGCTGGTGCGACCCCGAAGGCCGCCTCATCCCCACCGCCGCCGAACTCGCCCAGGCCGAACGCCGCCGCGCCGAGGAGGCCCAACGCCAGGCCGAGGAGGAACGAAGACGCGCCGAGCGTCTGGCCGCCCAATTACGCGCATTGGGCATCGAGCCGGAGGTTCAATAAGGAGGGCATTTAGAAGATAGCCCCAAAAGGCCTGGAGCGGCTATATCAGCTTCTCCAGGATTTTTTACTTCGCTTCAAGTATGCTAAACTTTACAGTGGTGTGGGTTCAACAACACCCCCGGGAGCTAAAATCAGGCAAGTGACCGGTGCCAATGCTTATATTTTTCTGTTGAGGTAGGATATTTCACATGAGTCAGACTTTCGCCGAACTTGGACTCAATCCCGATAGTGTGGCGGGATTAGAAGCACTTGGGTACGAAAGACCCAGCAAAATTCAGCGGGATGTTATTCCCCACTTGCTGGCAGGTCGCGATGCCATCATCGAGGCCGCACCTGGTAGTGGCAAAACGGCTGCCTACGCACTCCCTATCCTGCAGACTCTGAATACCGAGACCGAAGGCATCCAGGTTCTCGTTTTCGTTCCCACAGGGAACGATGCCATGCGTGTATCTGGCTTCTTACAGGCCCTAAACGACAACCAAAACATCCACATCGTCCCCGTGTTTGAGGAACAACCGATTGCGCGCGAAGCTGAACGCCTCGATCGGACGGTGAGCATTGTCGTCGGTACACCCGAGCGGATCAAACAGCATGTGGACAGAGCCTCCTTCGGTCTCGAGCAGATCCAGGTTGTCGTGATCGATGACTTCGACCATTTGGTAGTCGAGACCCAAATGGAAGCCCTGGAAGCCGTTTTAGAGGAGGTGCCCGGCAGCCGGCAGACAATTGTCTTGACCACCCAGCTCGATGAAGACATCGAGAATTTTGCCGACCAACACCTCTTCGAACCTCTGGTGCTGAAGCCGGAGTTTACCTTTGTGACCATGCCGTTGGTGAAGCACCGCTACCAGAGCGTTGCCCCGGCCGAAAAACCCCTGGCGCTTTTGCGACTGCTGGATGGAGAACTGGTCGATCGTGGTCTGGTTTATGTCAACCTGAGGCCTGATGCCGAGCGCATAGCGCAATTGCTGCGCAGCCAGGGTTATCATGCCGGACATCTGCATAGCAGAACCGACGCCGAAACGCGCGAGCGCCTGCTGCGCAACTGGCATGACGGTCATCTCCATTTCATCGTCCTCACCGATGCCGCTGCCGTCGGACTCAATCTGGAAACCGGCTTTGTCATCAGCTACGATGTGCCGACCGATGCCGAAAGCTATGCTGCGCGCACCAGGGTTGTCCTCGAAAACGGCTCCGTTTTCACCCTGGTCACTCCACGCGAACGCCCGCTCTTGGCCCAGATCGAGAGCTTTCTGGGAGTGCGGGTCAAGGCCGTACTACCGCCTACACGTGCCGATCGGGTTGTCCAGCGCTCGGAAAGCCTCAAGCAAGCTTTGCGCGATATCATCGCCCGCAGTAACCTGGAGATTTATATGCTGCTCCTCAACGAGCTGGCCGAGGAGGGGTACGATTGGTCCGAATTGGCAGCGGCTGCCGTGAGTCTGATGCAGCTTAGCCAGGTCGAAGCGATTTTCACCCGCCGCGCCGAGCGGCGCCCACCGCCCGCACCGACGCCTGCTCCCCCCGCCGTGCGTCCGCGTGAGGTCGTTCGCGAGCGCCCCCGCGAGGAAGAACGCGAAGTCGAACCCGGTTATGTACGTCTGATTATGGATGCCGGGTATGACATCGGCGTACGGCCCAAGGACATTGTCGGCGCCATCGCCAATGAGGCCAACATCCCCGGTCGCGCCGTCGGCAACATTGACATCCGCGATCGGTTCACGTACGTTGAAATCCAGGAGGAATACATCGACCGGGTCCTCAATCGCGTGCCCAGCACGCGCTTGCGCGGCCGCGTCGTCACCTTTCGTCGTGCCTGAGTGGGTCTGAGCTATGCGCATTCCCCTGTGGCATCGTTCTCGAGTGACTCGTGAACATACCTGGAACGTCCATGACATGGTGTGGTTAGAGAATAGCGGCGATGAGAACATCATCCTCTGTCTGTCTTCGGGTGAATTTCGTCTGGACAAAGGGCGTCGTCAGCGTTTTCGTCAAGAAATCCTGAACCATCCTCAGGTCCAGACCCTGATTGCTGCCGGTAAAATCACGGTTCAGCGCTCGTGACGGCGACCGTACTTGCTCCCCACCTGCCGGGCTGTGTGTCCCATAAGGGAGTCCGATGAAACTGATTCTGATTGACGGCCATTCCTTGGCGTATCGTGCCTTTCTGGCCTTGCCGCCGGAGCTGGCTACCAGTCGGGGGGAGCTGACCAATGCCGTCTACGGCTTCGCTTCCATGCTCTTGAACGTGCTGCGCGATCAGCAGCCGACGCACATGGCCGTTGCCTTCGATGTCGGTCGCAGCTTTCGACAGGAGCGCTTCCCTGACTACAAGGCCACGCGCGAGCGCATGCCCGATGAGCTGGAACAGCAGATCAACCGCATCCAGGAGCTGGTAGCGGCTTTCAACATCCCGGTATTCAGCGCCGAAGGTTATGAAGCCGACGATGTGCTGGCCACCCTGGCCCGCCAGGCCGCTGCTCATGGTATCCCTACCTTGATCGTCACCGGAGACCGGGATTTGCTGCAGGTCGTCAACGACCATATCACCGTCCTCACCTCCGGTCGTCGCTTCTCCGACACCATTCTCTACACACCGGACACGGTACAGGAACGGTACGGTCTTGCCCCCGCCCAATTGGTGGATTACAAAGCCCTGGTGGGCGATAAATCCGACAACATCCCCGGCGTGCCCGGCATCGGCGACAAGAGCGCCGTGCAACTGCTCCGCACCTGGGGCGATCTCGACACCATCTACGCCCACCTCGACGAAATAACCCCGGCGCGCGTGCGTGAGGCTCTGGCCGCCTATCGCGATCAAGCCTATCTCTCGCGTGCCCTCGCCACCATCGTCGATGTGCCCGGTCTGCAGCTTGACCTGGCCCATTGCACGTTGAGGGCTTACAACCGCCAGCAGGTCGTCCGGCTGTTTCAGGAACTCGAATTCCGTTCGTTGCTGCCACGGTTGCCCGCTACCGTCACCCCCTCCGAACCGGAGCCGATACCGGCGCCGGCAGCACCGGCTACCGAGCCTGCCGGTCAATTGGCCCTCTTCGCCGAGGGCGATATAGCCCCATCGCCCCCGGCGAGCCTATCGGTGACGGCGATACCGACTTATCCCATCATCACGACGCCCGAGGCTCTGGCCGACTTAAGCGCCAAGCTGGCGGCCGCTCCCCGGCTGGCGCTGGATGTGGAAACGACCTCGACCGATGAACATCGGGCCGAACTGGTGGGACTGGCGCTTGGGTGGGGTGAAGGGCCGGAATGTAATGTCTATATTCCCGTGGGACATCGCCAGGGCCAACAATTGCCCCTGGCGCTGGTGCGCGACCGGATCGGACCCCATCTGGCGGACGATCGACCCAAGCTGGCCCACAATGCCAAGTATGATCTCATTGTCTGTCGGCGTCATGGCCTGCCTGTCTCCGGGCCTCTCATTGATACGATGATCGGTCAGTTTCTGCTCGACCCGGCCAGCCATAGTCTGGGTTTGAAAGACCTGGCCTTCCGCCGTCTGGGAGTCGAAATGACCCCTATCGCCGCCCTTATCGGCAGCGGCCGCAAGCAAATCACCATGGACCAGGTTCCCATCGAACTGGTCGGACCCTACGCTGCGGCCGATGTGGACATGACCTGGCGCCTGGCCGATCAAATCCTGCCCGAACTGGCAGCGAAGGGGCTTGATCGCCTCTTCTGGGAGCTGGAAGTCCCCCTTATTCCTGTGCTGGCCGACATGGAAATGGCGGGTGTGCTTCTGGATGGCGATGTTTTGCAGATCATGGCCACGAATCTGGAAGCGCGGCTGGAGGCTCTGGCGGAAGCCATCTTCGCCGATGTCGGCTATAGCTTCAACCTCAACTCCCCTCAGCAGCTTTCCGATGTCCTCTTCGGCAAACTGGGTTTACCCACAACCGGTCTGCGCAAAAATGCCAGCGGCCACTATTCCACCGCGGCTGAGGTGTTGGAATCCCTGCGTGGGCACCATCCGGTCGTGGACCGCCTGCTCGACTACCGCCAGTTGGTCAAGCTGCTGAACACCTACGTCCTGGCCCTGCCCCAATTGGTTCATCCCCTCACCGGACGTCTCCATACCCGCTACGACCAGACCGGTGCCGAAACGGGGCGTATTTCGTCGAATAACCCCAATCTGCAAAACATCCCGGTCCGTACCGAGCTAGGACGACAGATCCGCAAGGCTTTTGTGGCGCCGCCGGGCCATTATCTGCTGGCAGTAGACTACTCCCAGGTCGAATTACGCATCCTCGCCCACATCGCCGAGGATGAGACCATGCTGACAAACTTTGCCGCCGGTCTCGACATCCATGCGGCCACGGCTGCCCAGGTGTACGGCATTCCCATCGCCCAGGTCACATCGGAACAACGCAGCGTGGCCAAGATGATGAATTTCGCCACCTCCTATGGGGTCAGCCCCTACGGTCTCGCCAGCCGTACCGGACTGAGCCTGGAGGAGGCCCGACACTTCATGAAAACCTACTTCGAGACCTATCCCAGCGTACGCCGCTATCTCGACCGCACCATTGCCCAGGCCAGAGAACGGGGATACGTCGAAACCCTCTTGGGACGGCGGCGC
Organism: Caldilineales bacterium; assembly: GCA_037443945.1. Taxonomy (GTDB): domain Bacteria; phylum Chloroflexota; class Anaerolineae; order J102; family J102; genus SSF26. The sequence continues at coordinate 82,071 of JBBINH010000002.1, read as the reverse complement.
TATTTTCCGGTCTTGCAGACCACCGCCACATCCTCGCAACAGGCGCGTGCGGCGGCGGAACGGGCGGCGGTCAACCATCCTATCCAGGGGACGGCGGCCGATATTCTCAAAATTGCGCTCATCCGCGTGCATCGTCGTCTGCGCGAGGGTGGCTATCGCTCGCGGATGATCCTCCAGGTCCATGACGAAATCGTCCTGGAGGTGCCGGCCGAGGAACTCGATGCCGTCGTGCCGCTGGTCGTGACGACCATGGAATCGGCCTACGAGTTACGGGCACCTTTGAAAGCCGAACCCGAATACGGTCCCAACTGGGCCGACCTGCAACCATGGCGACCGCCGGGCAACGATAACCGAGGCTAAGCGTGCATCGGAGGCGATATGGGCTATCGCGAGACAACGATAAGCACGGTTGATGGGCTGGCTCTTTTCGTGCGGATCTGGACCCCGGAGATGGCCCCACGCGGGGTTGTGCTCATCGTCCATGGTCTGGGCGAGCATGCCGGGCGTTATCCTCATCTGGTCCGAGCGTTGCGCGAACACGGTTACATCGTCTTTGGCCCCGATCAGCGCGGCTGTGGACGGTCTGAAGGTCGACGCGGAGATTTCCGTGCCTTCGACGATGTGCTCGATGACCTTGACCGGGTGGTGAACACGACGCGCAAGGCATACCCCGACCTGCCTCTTTTCCTTTATGCGCACAGTCTGGGGGCCATGTACGCCACCCACTATCTCAGCCGCCACGAAAACGGCATAACGGCGGCCGTCCTCTCGGCGCCGGGCTACGGTCCCGGTCCTGACCTCAGCGCTGCCAATATCCGTCTGGCCTACCTTCTGGCGCGTATCGTACCGAGGCTGTACCTGCGCAGCAAGGCCTCGGATGACTTTCGCCTCAGCCACGACCCCGAAGCCAAGCGCGCCTATGACCAGGACACCCTGCGGATCGAAAAATTCACGGTGCGGTTTGCGACCACTAATCTGCAAAAGGCAACCGCAGCGCAGCGCCTGCTGGCAACCGTACGCCTGCCCATTCTGGTCATCCTTCCTGCCGATGATACGACCATCGATCGTCAAGCCGTCCTCGACGCCGTGGCCCAGGCCGGGCCCAACGTCACATTGCGCACCTATCCCGGCTGGCATGAATTGCACAACGAATTGCCCGAATTGCGCGAGCCTGTACTCAACGATGTCTTGGCCTGGTTTGAGATGATGAGAGGTAACCGGTAATCTTGCCCGAGCTATGCCTCACGTCATTGCGCCCGGCATTTTGCAAATTACCTTGCCTACACCCTTCCCAGTAGGGGATGTTCATGCCTATCTGCTGTGGGGCGAACCGCTCACCCTTATGGATACGGGCCTGAACTGGCCGCCCGGCCGCGAGCGGCTGGTGGCCGAACTGGCCGAAATCGGTGTGCAGCTTGCCGATCTCGAGCAAATTATCATCTCCCATAGCCACCTCGACCATTTCGGCCTGGCCCGTAGCTGTCAGGCCGCCGGTGGGGGAACGGTCCTGGCCCATCCGAGGGCCTGCGCCAAGCTGGCCGACCTTCGGGGCTATGTCGAAACGGCCCTGGCCTGGTCGGCCACCCTCCTGGAAGAGACCGGTCTGCCGGATGCAAAACGGGGTTGGGTCGAGGCCTTTTACGGCATTATTCCGCAATGGGCCGAGGAGGTCGTTGTCGACCGCGGCATCAACGAAGGGCAGACCGTGCGCGCAGGCGGCAGCGATTGGCAGGTCTTCTCCTTTCCCGGCCATAGCGGCGATCTGATTGCCCTCTACCGGGCCGAGGACGGCCTCCTCCTCGGCTCCGACCACTTACTGGCCCATATCAGCTCGAATGCCCTGCTCGAACCTCCACGGCCGGAAACCGGCTGCCGTCGTCTGCCTTTGATCGAGTACTGGCACTCCCTGGAGCGCCTGGAAACCCTGCCCATCCGCCAAATCCTACCCGGTCACGGCGCCGTCATCACCGATATCGCCGGCCTGTTGGCCGAACGACGGCAACGCCGTGACCAACGGTTGGCCGCTATCGCCGACTTCGTGGCGACAACTCCACGCACCGTATGGGAGATCGCCCAGGCGCTGTTTGTCAATTTGAGCAATCCCGACATCTTTCTGGCCATTAGCGAAGTCATCGGTCATCTCGATATTCTCAAGCGCGACGGAGTGGTTTGCGAACGCAAAGAAGGTTCATTATATCTCTATAGCCGCTCTTAATGCGCGAATAAGGGTTTTTACTCTTAACGCTTTATTACCTCTTTTCCGCGTTTATAGACGCTTTTGACCAGATTGACTCCATAGCGATAGGTCAAATCACGATAATCGTCGGTATCCCAAAGAACAAAATCGGCCTGATAGCCGGGGGCCAAGGCGCCGATAAAACGACCCAGACCGATGGCGTGGGCGGCATTGAGGGTGGCTGCCGTGAGTGCCTCGGCCGGAGTCAAGCGCATATAGCGGGTCGCCAGTGCCATCATCATCGGCATTGACTCGCACCATGTGGTACCGGGATTCAGATCGGTGGCCAGGGCCACGGCGCCGCCCAAGTCGATCAGCCGTCGCGCCGGGGCAAAATGGGTATGGCCCAGGCCGAAAGGCGTGCCGGGCAAGACCACACCGATGGTATTGGAGGCGGCCAGTCGTGCCAGTTCCTCCTCGCCGGTACGCACGAGGTGGTCGACCGAAATCGCCCCCAATTCCACGGCCAGACTGACCCCACCCATGGGTTCAAACTCATCCACATGGAGCTTGAGATCGAGGCCGTGGCCCCTGGCTGCGGTCAGGATGCGCCGGGTTTGCGCCAGATCGAAGACCCCACGCTCACAAAAGACATCGCAAAAATGGACGGCCCGCTGGCGGTAGGACGATCCGTCTTCGCCGGTGACGGTGTAGACCAGATAGGCGAGCTCGGGCAACATCTCCTCGACAATCCGATCCACATAGGCCTCGGGGTTGTGTCGGAACTCCGGCGGTACGGCATGGGCACCGAGAAAGGTGGGCACCAGGTCCATGGGCTGACGGGCATCGAGCACGGCGATGGCGTCGAGGAGCTTGCGCTCGTCCTCCAGAGTCAGACCATAACCGGTCTTGATCTCGGCCGTGGTGGTGCCATGGGCAAGCATAGTCTGCAGACGCGGAAGGGTTTCGGCCACAATCTGCTCGCGATCGGCACGACGGGTAGCCGCGACGGTAGCGAGGATACCGCCTCCGGCGGCCAGAATGTCCATATAGGAAGCACCGGCAAGGCGCTGTTCGAATTCTCCCCGACGTTCGCCTGCCCAAACGGCATGGGTATGCGGATCCACCAAACCGGGCGTAACACAGGCTCCGCCCGCATCGAGTACCTGCGCCGGTTGATAAGCCGTCTCCAGGGCGAGACGAGGGCCAACGGCGACAACCCGGCCGCGATGAACGGCGAGGGCAGCGTCGACCACGGTGTCGAGCCGGGCCATGGCCGCTCCCCGCAGGGCCGCCGGAGCGGCCGGTGGGGTGACCAACTGACCGATATGGGTAACGAGCAAGTCAATCGTCTCCATCTCGCCCTCCGAAACCCTGATGCACGGCCGTCGGCAAGACGACCAGAGTGATGACAAGCAAGGCGCCAAGAGACAGCCCGATGGTGAGGCGGCGATCGGGTAGGGGAAAGCGCGCCCACTCGTGGCTGAGGCTGGTCAACGCGGCACCTACCGGCAATAGCGCCGTCGGCCACAGACGCTCGGCCAGGTGGTGCTGGATGAGCACGGCCATAAGCAGATAGAACACGAGGAAGGCCGGGGCCATCAGTCGTTCGTTGTTGCTGCCGAAAAGGGTGCTGATGAAAACAAGGACCAGATACACGAGCAGATATCGCCGTCGGCGGAAAAAGGCCAGGCTACTGCGCCAGAAAAGCAACGGCAACGAAACGAAGGGGATGAAAGGATTGATCACCAAGCGAAAAAGGGGTTCCAGTTGGGCCAGCTTGGGCGCGTAGCGCAATCCCGCCGCCACCAGACCCAGACCGCCGACCGGCTCGATGATGGTGCGCACCAGCCCGAACAAGGCCAATCCCGGCAAACAGGCCACCAGTAGACGAACGACATCGGTCCGCAGACGGCCCTGTTCCCACAGATAGACCAAGGCGACGGGGATCGGCAACAACGCCGTCTCCCGAACCAACACGGCTATGGCCAGCACAACGGCAAACACGCCGTAGCGTTGCCGTTCCAGGGCCCAAAACAGCCCCACGAGACAAAGCAGGATCAGCAAATCGTTGATCTGAAAATAGTCCCAGATGTTGAAACCGAACAGATAGCGATTGCTCAGAAAAAAGAACGTGGTCAGGGCGGCTATTCCCGGGCGAATGGCATGGCTGCGTAAGAACCCATAGGTCGCCACGGCCAACACCAACGCCGTCGCTACGGTGAGCCAATAGAAGGCCGTGACATCGGGCCACGGCAAGAGGCCGGCCAAATAGGGCCCCAGGAGACGAAAAGCAAAGGGGCGTTGCACCCCGACAGGCAGACTCGGTGCCATCTGGGCTATCTGCCGGTAGTGATACAGATCGGCCGAGGCATACGGTTCGACCGTGTAATCGATGCGACCGTACAGAAAAACGAACAGGGCCGCCGCCACCGACACCCCGGCGAGATAAAGCCCTTCGGCTCGCCACCACGAGGCCCGGGCCGGCAGGGATGAAACGGCAGTCCCGCTTGGGGAGGATTGGCTTCTCATCGCCGTTCACCGACAACTGCGGGCCGGCACATCCTGTATCGGCGCCCGCGTGAGGCCGAGCACGCCATGGGTCCAGATGTTCGTCGCCGTCGGCACTTCATCCGTATCCACCCAGAAATAGATACGATTCTGCGGATCGTTGGCCGCAGCCACATCCACATCGTTGAAATCCCAGACCAGCCAGGTCCGACCCTGGGCCGTGATGGTCCGGGGGATACCGATCGGCGCCGCCGCGCGGCCGCCGTCCGGCTCGTTGTTGTGCGCCCTGTGCAGACGGACCGTCGGCAACGGCCGCACCGAAGGCCCCAGGGCTTCCAGGGTATCCCGGCGGAAGAGATAGACGGTGATATTGGCCAGTCGAGCTTCGCTTACCGCTCGGCCACCGTGAGGCCAGACGATCTCGATGCGTGCGTCAAGGGCAGAGGGCAGCGTCGTCAACACGGCGGTGGGGATATCCTGGACAGGTGCCAGGGTACGAGCATCGGCGCCATGGGTCCAGACGTTGTGTCGCGTCTCGAAGCCATCCACGGTCACGAAGAAGTGAAGTTTAGTGCGGGGATCGCGGGCTGCAGCGACATCGATGTCGTTGAAATCCCAGACGGTAAAGCGCCGACCGTCCTGCTCGGTCAGACGAGGCTGACCGACGGCAACGGGACGTGCCGGTTCATTGTTGCGCGCCGCCCATAACCGCACCGTGGCGGCGAAGTCACACACCACCGGGTTCAGAGCCTCGTCTTCGTAGAGATGGACGGTGATGTTCGCCCGCTCGGCCTCGGTCACGGCAGCACCGCCGTGAGGCCAGACGATTTGAATCTTGGCGATAAGCGTGGCCGGCGTCGGCGTGGGTGTGGGGCTCGGCGTAAACGTGGCCGTCGGCGTCGCTGTGACGGTTGGCGTCGATGTCGGCGTGGGTGTGGCCGTCGGTGTAACCGTAGGCGTGATGGTCGGTGTCGGAGTCGATGTGCGTGTGGGGGTCGGCGTGCGCACGCGCGGGGTGCGTGTGGGGGTCGGCGTGCGCGTGGGGGTAGGAGTGGATGTCGGCGTTGGCGTCGGTGTGACACACGGTCCACCGTCGAAACCGTCCAGCGCTCCTGCTGCAAAAGCGGGGACGAAAATCCGGTTGGCGGATACGGCCAGCCCCTGGCCGCCGTGATCGCTACCCTGGGTGCTGAGCGGCAAGAGGCCTAGCAGCTCGCCGTCGGCTGCCTGGACGATCATCAGCCGATTGTGAACGGCATCCACGGCCAACACCTGATCGGTCGCCGGATTATAGGCCACGGCATACGGTGCGGCCGGGAGAAGATAGCGGGCCTGAACAACGCCCGTTCTGGCGTCGAGGGCCAACAGGCTGCGCGCCTGACGGCTTCCCGCCCACAGCCGATCGTGGACGGCGTCGTAGGCCAGACCGAACGCATCGCCGCCGATAAGGGGTCCGAAAACGGCAAGCACCTCGCCCTCCGGACCGATGACACTGATCTGACCGCCGAGATGGGCCACGAACGCCCGATCGGCTGCTGCCGCCACAAAGGCCGGTAGCGGAGCGACCGGCACCCTGACCACGAGCTGTTCGTCATTCAGGTCAAAGACGCTCACCGTGTCGTCGGCAAAATCGGCCACATAGAGCCTGTCGGCAGTGGCGGCCGCGCCCCACGGTTCCCGACCCGTCGGAAGACGGCCCACCTGTCGGCCTGCCACCGGGTCGATGATGCTGACGCTGCGGCTATCGCGATGGACCATGTAAAACCGCCCGTTGGCAAACGCCACACCGTTGGCGCCCCGACCGTCGGTGGGTATCATGCGGACCTCATCGCCGACGACCAGAGCCAAAGCAGCGCTTTCGTACAGACCGATGCCGGTCACGACGGTACCATCGGCCAGGCTACCCACGGCCACGCCTTTGGGTTGGGTGCCGATATCGAGCACGAACAGGCGAAACGGCAGACAGGCCGGTACCACAGCCGTCGGCGTGGGGGTTATCGTGGCGGTGGGTGTGGGCGTGGGCGTAGGGGTGGCTGTCGGCGTGGGCGTGGGCGTCGCCGTTGCGGTGGCCGTCGGTGACGGTGTCGGCGAGGGTGTGGGGGTCGGTGTATGCGTAGGCGTCGGTGTGGGCGTCGGTGGCGAGCTAATGATGGGCAAAGCCTCCGTTGTGATGTGCAACACCTCGGCATTCATGCCGGGTACCCAGGCCGGATCGGTTCCTACGCAACAGACGGCCAGCCAATCGCCGTCGGCGCTGCGTCCCAGCAGCGGAAGGACGGTGTCGGCAGCTGCCGTGGCGAGTCCATCGAAATTGAAGCCAGGCCCGCGACGCAAGACCGTCTCCTCGCGCAGGCGTACGGCCGGTGTGGGGGTCGGCGTCGGCGTAGCGGTGGGACTGGGGGTGGGGGTCGGGGTGGATGTGGGCGTGCGGGTCGAGGTCGGCGTACGCGTGGCTGTGGCCGTAGGCGTGGCAGTCGGGGTGGGCGTCGGGGTGGGCGTGCGGGTTGGCGTGGGCGTCGGCGTTTCTAGAAGGATTTCCAGATACGGCCGCCAAACCGGTGTAGGGTTTTCGCTGCTGGCAAACTCGTATCGTCGCGCAACGTTGCTGTCACCCCGCACGATCAGGCCCTGATTGAGCATCGGATCGGCGATCCAACTCTGGACCAGGGCGGTCACATCGAAGCGGGCCACGGCGCCGGGGGCAACCGGTAGCGGCCCGGCCACGGGGTTGGAAGCGGCATCGCTCAGGCCGAGAGCACCCGGCTGCTCCCAGGGGCTGTCGGTATCGGCCTGGCGGAAGGTCGCCATCTCGCTCCAGGACCGCAACAACCGATAGAGGGTCAGGGTGACGGTTTGATCGGCCGGCGCCAGCCGCGTCAGATAGAGATAGGCCCGATGGACAAGGGCATCCGGAGGAAGACGACCGAGGTCGAAATACAGCAAGGCAGCAGCTCGGTCGAGAGGTCGCACGCCCAACAGCGGCTCGTTGGCACGCGCAACGTCGGGCTGAAAGGCCTCGATAAACGTATCGCGCACGCCTCGGTACTCGTCGATCCCCTGTCGGAAGCGAAAGTAGAAAGGCGACTGCGGCGTCGGTGTGGGGGCAGAAGGCGTTGGTGTCCGGCCTGGTCGTGGTGTGGGGCTCATCAGGGGAATCGTCCCCACAGGCCGCACCAGGACCCGATGGAAGCTATCGTTCGTTCCGTCCACCCGGTCCAGACGCAGATCAAAACCCGTCCGACGGCTATCGGCCTGCATTTTGGGCAAACCGTTGCCGAAGCGGACATCGTTCAACCGGAAAACCTGCTCTCGCCAGGTGTTGGTCCCCGTCAGCACGACTTCACCGGCCCGACGCGGACCGGTGAGGCTATCGTAATCGAGCGCCCAACGCCCGCCGTTGGCATGATCGAAATAGGTGACGACGACCTCAACCGCACCGCCGAGGCGCCTGCTGAACGTATCATCGACATCGAGGTTGAAAACCGGCCATCCGTCGGCCGTTTCACGAGCATAAGCCCCGCGCCAATCGGTAGCCGGGCCGATCTGGAAACGTCGTGTCAAGGCATCGGCCCGACGCACGCTTTGTTGCTGCAGGAGGGTATCGTACCCCAGCCTCTCCAATTCATGGATGAGGAAAAACGAGTAATCGAACAGATCGCCGCATTGGGCGTCAGGCAGAGCGGGATTGCTGCTGCGGAAAACAATCCAGACCGCCGGTGTGGTGCCGGCCGTCTGGCCGATGTAGGCATTGACAAAACGCCAAACCGCAGTTTGGCGGGTGTTGGCCCGAAACGGTTCGATGATATCGGCATGTTTGTCCAGAGCATTAAGGGCCGACCACCAGGTGTGGGCCTCGATACCGAGGCCGATCAAGCTTGAGGCGTTATTGAACTCAAAACCGATAGGGACCTGTTCCCACACGTGGTCCAAGGCCGCCCATTGGGTGAGGTAGGCATTGGCCAGGGTGGCGCTGGGAGCTGCTCTCGGCCGCGTGATGGCACCCCAAAAACAAAAATCGCCGCTTTTGCCGCGATTGCTATGATAGTCGGCCACCAGCGAGGTCACCATCAGCCCCACCCCGTGCTCCACGGCCCACTGCACCACCCGCCAGCGCTCGGCCTCGGCGTAATCCCCGGTGATGATGGTGAGCAACGTCTGATCCGGGAAAGCGGCCGTATAGGCCTCTAGCTGGCGGAGATGCCAATCCGCCCATTGTCGCGGTCCTGTAGGGCCGTAGGCGGCCTCGTAAGCGCTGCGTTGGGCCTCCTTGTCGCAGAGCGTGGTCAACGGCCACGGCGACGATTCACCGTTATAACCCACGCCGACTTCCACGGCCGTCACCCGCGGATCGGCATTGTACCGTTGGCCCAACAGGCGGATCAGCTCCAAAAGCTCGCGCTGGACACCCTCGTCCAGATAGTTCAAGTGCTTTCGCGTGCTTGCGCTTAGACCACAAGCCGGGGGCACGGCGGCAACGATGGGACGGAACTCGTCGCGCAGCGCCCAATCCGGCGTGCAGACCTCGTTGTTGCCCTCGTTGCAACGCACCATCAGGCGCAGGATGGCGCGGCGTCCGGTCGGAAGTTGCGCCAAGGCCCGGTCCAGGACCGACCAGTTATAGCCGTTCTGGAGAGGTTCGACCTGGTTCCAACGAAATTCCAGGGTGCCCCCGCGCAGTTCGGGCTCGCGACTGAGATGATCATAGGCCTCGTACACCCCCGGCTGCAGCGAGCCAAACACCACCTGAGCAGCAACTTCGGTCGCTACCGGCGTCGGCGTGGGCGTTAGGGTCGGCGTCGGTGTGGATGGCATAGCCGGCGTCGGTGTGGTCGTTACGATAGCGGTGGGTGAGGGGACAGGGGATGGCGGGCGCCACCACCGCCACCAAAGCAGGCCAACCCCACCGATCACCACCACGATCAACCCGATGGCAAGGAAAAGGAAAACCAGGCGTCGCGACGAACGAGAGGGGGACATCGGACGGATACCCAGGAACAGACGCAACGTTGGCGCCGGTTACCGGATTATAGACCACGGTCATGGACGAAGCCAAAGCCCTGCCGCAAAACAACCGGGACTCGCTTCCCGACGGCGGTGCCGACACGACCAAGCTCAGGCGCCGCGTTTTTGGAGGATGCAGTAGACGTTGAAGGTCATATAATCGGCCAGACCGGGTACGTGGGCGAGCACGGCCAACATTTTGCCGACAGGATGGTCGGTGCGGTTTGTCCACCAGGCTACGGTCTGTAAGCCGCAGGCCGCAAAAAGGCGGCGGTAGTCGCGCAGGCGAAGCTGATTGAGGCCCAATTCCCGGATCGTCTGGATCGGGACCCGCCGTCGCCGATTGACATGGGCAATGACCCGGCGGTCGCCCATGAGCACGTGCGCCCAAGGCAACCGCACGCCCAGGCGCACGGCATCGTGATCGCCAAAGGGACTGTAGTAGAGCGGTCCGAAGCCGGCATACAACCGCCCTCCGGGCACCAACCGTCGGTGGATTTCGGCCAGCAAGCCCTCCAGATCGAGGACATGCTCAAACGTATCTTTGGAGACGATAAGGTCGAACAGCATCGGCGGATAGTCGCGCAGATCCTGACAGGCAAATCGCAGCCGCGACCGCAGTTCCGGCCGAAATCGTTCGACGTAGGCCTCGGCAAAGGCAATCAGACGACAGTTCAGATCCAACCCCACGACCTGCTCGGCGCCGGCCGCGGCCATATCCACGCACAAACTCCCGTGTCCGCAGCCGATATCGAGGACCCGTTTTCCCTTCAGATCGGGCATGCCCCCGAATCGGGCCCAGAAACGCGGGTTCGCCCGCGCCCCGCGGGCAAAATAGGCCAGATCGTCCGGGTTCAGCGCCATCGCCGTACCCGCAGAAAGCCCTTCACCCCGTGTTCCGCATCCCCACAACCACCGGCAAGGTCTTAAGCAAGATTTTCAGATCGAGCCAGAACGAGCGTTGTTCGATATACCGCAGATCCCAACGCACAATTTCGGGGAAGGGGATGCTGCTGCGGCCGTTGATCTGAGCCAGCCCCGTAATCCCGGGCAAAACCGACAGCCGGGGCAGATACCAATCGAAGTAAGCTTCGGCCTCGTAATCCATCGAGGGCCGCGGCCCCACCAAACTCATGGTACCCATCAGAACGTTGAACAATTGCGGCAGCTCGTCCAGACTCGTCTTGCGCAAAATGCGGCCCACGCGGGTGATCACACGACCATCGCCGGTCGGTTTGAGCACGCCGCCGTTGCTACGAGGCCCCTGGGTAATCTCCCCGCGGATAACCTGTTGCGCAAAGGCTCGATGGGCTAGGGTATGATCGACCCCCAACGTCATCGAGCGGAACTTGTAAAACGCAAAGGGCCGGCCTCCCAAGCCCACGCGACGCTGTTTGATAATGGCAGGGCCGCCGTCTTCGAGTTTGATGGCCAAACAGATCAAGATAAACAGGGGCGAAAGCAGGATAAGCGCCAACAAGGCCACAACAACGTCCAGGGTTCGCTTGGCCAGACGGTAGCCGGTCAACGTCGGCGCCGGTGGGACAAAGGGAACAACCTGGGTTGTCGTTGAGGAAGGAGAAACCTCCACAGTAGACCGCAATTTGGAACCGAGGATCTGAGGTTTGCTGATGATCATGGTGCTTCGTTCCTGGTCAGGGGGACGGCGATGGCGTAAACGGCACGGTTGAGGCCTGGTGGGATGGGGTGGGAGTCCAGTAACGGATGAGCAACCGAGGTCGGGCAGCCGGGTTGTGATATTCGGCTGCCGCAAAAGTGTAGAGCACGCGGGGTATGGCCAGAGCTTTGAGGATCATGCCATGATTGGTTGTAGGGTCGGCAACCCAGGCCTGGACAAGCGGGGTCAGGTCCCACTCATACCAGCGGCCCGTCTCCGTCACCGTCTGCACGGCCAGAGGCACGCCTCCCCGGTCGACGGGTACGCCGTTGGCGCCGGGTTGGGCCCACGGGACACCGTTGGCCGCCTGCTGCCAGGTGACTTCATCCACCTGCCAGGGACGATGAAGGGGATAGAGGCCGGCCGTGGCCGGGTTGTCGTTACTGCGGGCTAAGGCCCACAGGCTCAAACGTGCCTCGACAATGCGGGCATCGGCAGGCAGACCATCAAGCCGGAAGCGTAAGACCGGAGCCATGATGTCGGACTGCCGAAGTGCAAGCCGGTCTACATTAGCATAATTCTCGGTAATAGCCCAAGCGCTGAGGTAGCTATCGGCGAGTCCGTCGTAGCCTTGCCGACCGGGCTGGAGGATAAGGGTAGTCGGCAGCGGCGTAGGCGGGGGATAGCGGCGGCGCTGGGCCGGGAAAAAGGCATCGTAGCTGAGGCGCGGCCGCGTGGGCGTGCGGGTGGGGGTCGGCGTAGCCGTCAGGACGAGAGTCGGCGTCGGGGTAGCCGTCGGCAGCGGCGTATCGGTCGGGGTTGGTGTGGCCAAGGGTGGCCCTTCACAGAGCACGGCAAGCGTATAAGGTCCCTGACTGTCGGCAAAACCATCCACGACAATGCGATGTGGACCCGGTGCTAAGGCGGCCAATGCCAGCGTGGCATCGGCAGCGTGGCAACGATCGAGCTGTTCATGCTCCAGCAAGAACACATCCAGATCCAGACCGGGGGGATGACTCAGGACCAGGGTCAGCGATTGTGTCGTCGGGATGGACAGGCGATAGAAATGTTCCGGTCCGGTTTCGGGCCAATCGGGTCGACAGGCATAGCGATCGATCTGAGCCGTGCCGGTGCTCGTATCGCCACGATAGACACCCCCACAATAAACACGGGGGATGGGTGTCGCCTCGGTGGAGACGGCCATGCCAACCGGTGAACGAGCCGGATGGGCAGCGACCGGGAGGAAGAGCACGCTGCCACCGCAGATGGCCAAACTAACGAGGAGCAACACGAAGCGCCACAAACCGGGCACAGGGAAACCGGAATCGTTCCGTTCCTGCCCAACCATAAGGGCAGGAACGGACGAGAATGAAGGCGGGTGGTCAATGCCTTGCCGCCGGGCTAACGCCGTAACAGCGGCAGATAGAGGGGCTCGCCTGCGGGAGGCGAAGGCGTCGTATCCGGTAGAGGTTCGTGGGCAAAGTCCCAGGTCAAGATGGTATTGGCCTGGACGAAAAGCGCCACCGTGTCGGGATCGGCCCGGTTGTAGCCTGCCGGCGGCGTCGAACGTAGCACGTAGCTACCGGGCGGCAAGGCATGGAAGCCATACGAGCCGTCTACCGCCGAGGTGGTCTGCGCATGGGTAGGACCGCTCAGGACCAACACACCGCCGGCCAAACCCTCGCCGGGATCGGGCTGACGGTTCTGGTTGCGATCGTAATAGACCTTGCCGACGATGCTGCCGGTGGAGGGTGTGGGCGTCGGGGTGGCGGTAGGCGTGGGCGTGGCCGTCGGCATCGGTGTGGCCGTCGGCGTGGGCGTGGCCGTCGGCGCCGTGGTCGGCGTCGGCGTCGGTGTTACTTCGATAAATTCGTCCACCTTGCGCACATCCACGTGGTGGATGTACTCATCGCCGTCCTTCTGGCCGCTGGGACTGCGGGATTCGATGTAAAAGTCGGCACGGGCCTCGTTGAGCACCAGGTTGTTAAAGTTGCCGTCCTCGATGACGAAGGTCGCCACCTTCCAGCGATTCGTTCCGGTCTTCTGGACGTAATTGACCGGAGGCAGGACACGGCCATCTACCGGTAAAAAGTCGTCCACGGCCAATCCACGGCGCACATTCCAATCGTTGATGGCGTACACCGTGGCCGCCCTGGGCCCTGTCGTCGAATCGTAGACCAGCAACCACTGGTCGTTGCCCACATCCAGATAGGTCACGGTGATGACGACCTTGAAGGTGCTTTCGGCCGGCGGCTGCGAGCGGGCAAAGTAGCGATCGGCGGCGTCGAAAATGAACTTGGTGTTATTCGTGGCCTGATCGCTACGCCGTGCCACCCACCCCGGATCGACCTGATTCTGGACACCGCTGGGGGTCAGGGCGAAAAGACCGGCATCGCGCAATTTCTGGTCAAAGGGACTCGTGTTGTAGTGCCAGCGCTTGTCAACCACGTTCGATTCGCTGTGATCCCAGCCGGTGATGCGGATGCGATCGTCATCGGTGACGGGGATGGTCACACCGCCGAACTGGGGCAGGTGGAGCTGGGTGAGATAAAACTCGTAGTTGCCGTTGGTCGGCCAGAAGTTACAGGGATTGATGAAGGCGTAACCCAGGTAGCAGGGGTCTTTATGCTCTCGCATGCGCGACCACACGCTGGGCGGTCGGCGCTGGCCTTCGGCGAAGCCCGTCCCGATGTAACGGCTGGCCCATTCGGCCGTGGTCAAATTGTCGGGATTGGTCTGGGTATTCCAGAAACTGGAAAGGCGGATGTAGTCGGCCCTGACATCCAGCGCGCGCGCCATGGACCAGTAAAACTCGTTGGGTGTGGGCATCATGTACGCGTAGCTTTCCAGCATGATCGGAGCAATGCTGTTGTATTGCCGCGCCTGATCGTAGATGCCCGTGCAACGCGTGTTCGAATTGGGACTGGCGCATGATTCAACCGAGTTGAAATCGGACGTAATGTTGTTGATGGAAAGCCCAATCCGCCGCGTGGCCGCGTAATTGGCCAGGTCGCGCCGCTCGATGGGGCTGCGATAAAAGGGCGCATTCTGCAAGACGAGTTGAATGCGCGGGAATCCCGACCCATCGTAAAACGCTGCGCGATACGTCTCGATAATCTCCTGGACATGCAAGATCCAGGCCTCGGTGCTAAGACCGTTGGCCAGCAAGGTGGGATCGTCGTCATCATCGGCCGGTTTGTTCTCACCATCCTTGCCCGTGCCGATGGCCACCCAGGCCACCCGGTCGCGATAAGGCGCGCTGAACAAATGGTCGGCCAACGCGTTGATGAAGGCAATGTAGTTGCTTTTGTAGTAAGGGTGGTTGTACTGGATCAGGTACCAGGGACCGTTATCGGGATTGCCATCCCTATCGCAATCACGACGATCCGGCACACTTGACAACAGGACAGGATCGTCGGCGTTGCCACGGATACCGTCCTGACCGGCCAGCACCCAGGCCGGGGTCATATCGATGCCCTGAAACTGGCATCCCACAAAACGACCGGTATAGGTTTTGAGGGCAATGCCGACGGTTTCATAGCCGGCAGCGATGCTGTCGGCCACCCAGGTATCGAGGATCTCCCAGTTGTAACTCCCTCGCGCTGGATTGAGGGAAGACCAGGCCCAAAAACCGAACGACCCGGTCGCATAATAGGCCTGGGCCGGCTGCAAGATGTTGAAACGACCGTTCTCGATATAAAAGCCCGGCTGTCCTGCCGGCGGAGGGGCATAATCACTTGCTTCGGGTTGGGCCGGTGCGACCGTGGTCGGCTCCACCGGCGGAAGCACCGGCTCGTCAGCCGCCACGGCAAAAGCCATCAAAGTCACGACAATAAACGCCGTGCTGAGAAGAAGGAACCCCTTCTTACTCATCATGATGCAAAGTACCTCCATAAGCTTGAGATAAGATTGCCGCGACGGCGGGGGCTGACCGTCCCGGCAAGACGGGGGCATGGGCAGACAACCATCTCGCTACGCCATGGCCGTCACTGCAGTGCCATTCTAGGGGAATGAGGTGAAAACGGCATGAATGGCTCAGGTCAGGCGCATGACAAAATGTTAACGTCGCCGACAGCCACCGGAACTTGGCGATGATACCACAGGCATCCCCAGAGCAAAAACAGATACGGTTGCGCGAGGTGGCCGAACATGCGGCTCGGCCACCTCGCTTCAGAAGTCCAACACTTGACTGTCCCTGATAGCCGCCCGCACCTGCTGCGTCAGCGCCACATAGGTCGGATCGCTCAAGGTCTCCTCCCCGCGCGGGTGGGGCAAGGGGATGGGGATTTCGCAGCGGAGGGTGCCCGGCCGTGCCGATAACACCAGCACCCGATCGGCCAGGAACACCGCCTCGCCTATCGCATGGGTGACCATGAAAATCGTCTGCTTCCGCAGGTGATGAATCCGCAAAAGCTCCCGATTCAGATACTCGCGTGTGATGGCATCCAGCGCGCCGAAAGGCTCATCCAGGAGCAGCAAGTCCGGGTCCTGGGCCAGGGTACGGGCAATGGCCGCCCGCTGCTGCATGCCGCCGGAAAGCTGGCGGGGATAGCGCCTGGCAAATCCGGCCAATCCCATCAGATCGAGGAGCTCCAGGGCCACCTTCTGACGCTGGGGCCGCGGCACTCCCGCCAGCTCCAAAGGCAACGCCACATTGTCCACCACGGTGCGCCAGGGCATCAGGTTGACGCTTTGAAAAACGATGCCCACCCGTGGGCTGGGCTCGCGCACCGGCCGGCCATCCAGCCAAATCTCACCAGCCGTGGGTCGGAGCAAACCCGCGATCAGGCGGAGCAACGTGGACTTGCCGCCGCCGCTAGGCCCGACCATGCACACGAACTCGCCTCGTTCGACCCGAAACGAGATATCGTGCAGGGCATGGAGCGGATCGGCCGGGTCGCCGTATGCCTTGCTGACATGGCGTAATTCCAAAAGCGGACTCATGGCACGTTAGCCGCCTCGACAAAGCGATTCGTCCAGATGCCGTCGGTCGCCACGGGGCGATCGATCAATCCGGCCTGCAGCATGAATTCTGCCGTCGGTGGCCAGATAGCCGGGTCGGTGAACCCCAGCCGCTCGCCCTCGCCCGGTTGCCACAGGGCCAACGAGGCATCGAAAATGGCGCGATTGACCGCCTCTTGTTGAGCCGCTTCGGGGACGAACTTGAGGCTGATAGCAAAGGCCTCGTCCGGATGATCAAGGGTGTAGCGAATCCCGGAGAGGATGGCCCGCACCATGCCCTCGACCAGCTCTGGTTGAGCGGCGATGGTGGCTTCGTTGGTCACCAGGCCGTTCGAGGGAATCGCCATGTAATCATCGACGGCGATCTCGACTACCTTGCGACCGGCCAGCCGCAACTGCACCGGTCCGTTTACCGTGTAATCCAGAGCGGCATCGACCAAGCCCTCGCTGACGGCGGCTGCCTGCGTGAAGCCGATGCTCTCCAACGTCACCCGGTCCTCCGGTACGCCGGCCGCCAGGACCAGGGCTTTCCAGGCCACATAGCTGGCACCGAACAAACCGGGAATCCCAACCCGTTTGCCGGCCAGGTCCGCAGGCGCGGCGATGCCCTTATCCGCCGGTGCAAAAAGCACGACCGGAAACCGCCGATACCAGGCCGCCACATACGTTACAGGCAAGCCCTGGCTGCGGCCGATAATCGTCTGTTCGCCGCTGGCGATGATGAACTGACGCTCATGCGTGCCGAGCAGCTTGAGAAAATCCGTTTCAAACCCGTGCTCCAACTCGACGTTGATGCCCTCGCGGGCGAAATAACCCTTCTCGATAGCCACATAAAAGGGCGCAAACTGAACGCTGGGAATGTAACCCAACCCCAGTTTGACGGCCGTAGGCGTGGGTGTAGCCGCCGGCGCCGCCGGTAAGGCCGGCGCCGCACAACCGGCAACGAGCAGGGAAAGGCTGAGCACGACAAAGAACAACCGATGCATGAATAACCTCCTGGAGATTTGAGCGTGATAATCCGGGAACTAGCCACTCAACCGGCGCCAAGCCAGTAGCCGATATTCCAGCAGACTGACAAAGCCATACAAAGCCAAAGCGATAGCCACAAGCGTAAAAAGCGCCACAAACAGCATGGGCGTATCGAGCAAACCCCGGGCCAGATTGATGAGAAAGCCCAATCCCCGATCGGAGCCCACGAATTCGCCGATCACGGCCCCGATCACGGCCAGGGTGGTCCCGACCTTCATCCCCCCGAAGAGCACCGGCAAGGCCGCAGGCACCTCCAACCGGGTGAAAAGCTGCCAGCGGGTGGCCCGCAAGGAACGCATCAACGCCAACAGCTCCGGTTCCACGCTGCGCAGCCCCACAATGGTATTGACCAATGCCGGGAAAAAGAGCGTGAGCGCACAGATCAGGACGGTGCGCAGTAAGCCATCGCGAATCCAGATGACCAACAAAGGGGCAATGGCAATAATCGGAAACGACTGCAACGCCACGATATAAGGCGCCAGCAATCGCTCCAACGCCACCGATTTGGCCAGGACATAACCCAACACCGCCGCCGTGCCCAATCCCAGCGCCAGTCCCAGAAGGATTTCGACCAACGTGATGCTTAGATGGCGCCCCAGGCTACCATCCATCACCATCAACCGGAACTTTAGCCACACCTCCAACGGCCGCGGCAGGATAAAACTCGGATAGGCCTGCCAGGTCACCAGGCCCTCCCAGACCACAAGGAAGAGCAGCACGGTCCCCACGGCGACAAGGGCGCGACCGATCCGCAGGCGACGCTCATTAACCAGCCACCGAGACAGCTTGTCTATGGCCGGGGCCGGAGGTGGCCCTTCCACAATATCAACGGCAGGAAGCGGGTTCAAAAGTCGGGTTTGTTGACGCATCGTTTCACCGGTTGTCAAAAAAAACGGCGACCAGGTCGTGCCTGATCGCCGCGTGCAAACGCAGACGGGCATCTCGCGCAAGATGCCTGCGGAACACGACCTTCTCCCATCCGGACTGTACCGTCGGCTCCGGCTTTGCACCGGATCTGCTGACACCTCGGCACGATGGCGCCTTGTGAGTATGGCGCCGGCGCTATGCCCTTTCCTGGGAGGAGGATGGGCCGAGGCCGCTCGCGGGCTCGGCAGGCAAGCCTGCCTTACCGCCGGTCGGGAATTGCGCCAACACCGGAAGAACCGGCATCAACGCTCACCCTGCCCTGAAGGTCTTGGGTATAGTAGCTTTATTATGATACCACGACCACGGCGCGGCTGTAAAAGTTGGGCACGAGGGTTGTAACATCGGGAACACACGGAATACCCTGTCCGACCAACACGGCCTACGGGTGAACGGTTTGTCCATGGCCCCTGCCGGACCGGCGTACAACCCGCCGTCCTTGTCTGTGGATGCCTTCGTTTTGGCAACCGGCATCCGCCGATTGTATGATCCCATCCGTGACGACAGCTTACGCGTATGACCCTATCGAGCAACAGCACACCCTGGCCGGACACCCGGAAAACCGCCGTCGTCTGGCCGGCACGATGCGGCTTCTTCAGCAAGACGGCATCCTGACACGGTTACGGGCCATTCCGGTCACACCGGTCAGTCTGGAACGCTTACAACACGTCCATCCGCGGTCTTACATCGACCACGTCGCGCGCCTGGCGCGCAGTGGCGGCGGTCATCTCGATCCCGACACCTACGTCGTCGCCGGTTCCTACGAAGCTGCCCTGGCCGCCGTGGGCGCTGCCGTCAACCTGGTAGCCACCGTTCTGACCGGCGAGGTGCGCAACGGGATGTCGCTCATGCGGCCGCCAGGACACCACGCCCTGCCCGCACGGGCCATGGGCTTTTGTCTGTTCGCCAATGTCGCCGTAGCTGCCCGCGTAGCGCAGCGGGAATTCGGGATCGAGCGCGTGCTGATCGTGGATTGGGACGTCCACCACGGCAACGGCACCGAAGCCATTTTTGACGACGATCCCACCGTCGCCTTTTTCTCAACCCATCAATACCCCTTCTATCCGGGCACCGGCGCGGCCCATCACATCGGCCGTGGTCCCGGACAGGGGACGACGTTGAACGTGCCCTTACCGCCAGGGGTCGGGGATGAGGGCTACGAACAGGTGTTTACGAGCCTGCTCGTGCCCTTTGCCCGTCGCTTTCGGCCTGATCTCATCCTGGTATCGGCCGGCTATGATGCGCACTGGCGCGATCCCCTGGCCATGGAACAACTGAGCCTGGCCGGCTATGCCCTTCTGACACGCCAGGTATGTGCTTTGGCCGCTGAACTATGTCAAGGGCGACTGGTCATCGTCCTCGAAGGAGGGTATGACCTGGAAGTCCTCCCCCACGCCATCCTCAACACGCTGCGCCTCCTGGAAGACCCCGCCGCTCCTATTTCCGACCCCTTTGGACCGGCCCCGATGCCTTCGCGTGGAGTAGCCGGCCTTATCACCGAGTTACGGACTCTTCATAAACTCTAAGCAAGTTTTCCCCGAGGGAGCTTTGATGTTCACCGAGCGCGTTAGCGGTATTCTCCTTCACCCCACATCGCTGCCGGGTCCTTTCGGTATCGGTGACCTGGGTAAAGCGGCCTATCACTTTGTCGACTGGCTGGTCGGCGCCAAACAACAGCTATGGCAGGTTCTCCCGCTGGGACCGACCGGCTATGGGGATTCTCCCTATCAGTGCTTCTCGGCCTTTGCCGGCAACCCGCTGTTGCTCGACCTCTTCGACCTGGTTCGGCGCGGTTATCTCACCCTCGACGATCTGGCCGTGCCTGTTTTCCCGGCCGATCGGGTGGACTACGGGCGCGTGATCGCCTGGAAAAACGACATCCTCAACCTGGCCTTCATGCGCTTCCGACAACAACCGCCACCGGCCGCCTACACGGCCTTCGTGGCCGCCGAAAGCTGGTGGCTGGACGATTTTGCCCTCTTCATGGCCCTCAAAGAGGCCCACGGGGGACGGCCCTGGCCCGAATGGGAGCCGGAACTGCGCGACCGTCATGCCGATGCTCTCGAGCGGGCACGACAAGAGCATCGGCTTGTGATCGAGGCCCACGCGTTCCGGCAGTGGTTGTTTTTCGAACAGTGGCTGGCCCTCAAAACCTATGCCAATGCCCGCCGCGTGGCCCTGATCGGCGATATTCCCATCTACGTGGCCATGGACAGCGCCGATGCCTGGAGCCAGCGTCACCTCTTCCATTTCGACGCCGAAGGCCATCCTACCGTTGTAGCCGGTGTGCCACCCGACTACTTCTCACCCACAGGTCAATTGTGGGGCAACCCCATCTACGATTGGCACAAAATGGCAGACGATGGCTATAGCTGGTGGATCCGGCGATTTCGCGCCAATTTGCGTCTATATGACTATATCCGCATCGACCATTTTCGCGGCTTTTATAACTACTGGGAAGTCCCCGGCGATGCCAAAACCGCCGTCTCCGGACGGTGGGTGGACGGGCCACGGCAGCATTTCTTCGATGCGATGCTGGCGGCCTTGGGCGCTCTGCCTCTGATCGCCGAAGACCTGGGGGAACCCGATCCGGGGGTCTATGCCCTGCGCGACCATTACGGCTTCCCCGGCATGAAAATCCTCCAATTCGCCTGGAGCAGTGATGGTCGCGACCCGTTTTTGCCCCATAACTACGACAAAAACTGCGTGGTCTATACCGGCACCCATGACAACGACACCACCCGGGGCTGGTACGAAAAGGCGCCAGAACGCGAGCGGGACTACGTGCGCCGCTACCTGCGCGTCGATGGCCATGACATTAGCTGGGACCTGATCCGGTTGGCCATGATGTCGCCGGCGCTGGTCGCCATCATCCCCCTCCAGGATTGTATGAATCTGGGCAGCGAGGCCCGTATGAACACCCCGGCCGCAGCCAGCGGCAACTGGACCTGGCGTTTTCGCCCCTCACAATTGACCGAAGGCATCCAGCGCGGTCTGGCCGAGCTGACCCAATTGTACGGTCGCGATTACGTTCCTCCGGCCGAGCGCCCCCTTTCACCTCATGCGCGAGTCGTTCAGCGCTGAATAGCGGGTAGAACGGTGGCTTGAACGAATTACACGATGGTTTTAGCGGCATAAACACGATCAGCTCCTCGGTTGAGGAGCTGATCGTGTTCCTACGACCATCAAGTTTTCAAGAAACGCGGTGAATGCGGATAACCTTGCGCGAGCGGATGAACTCGATCTGATAACCGAGATCGGAAGCCGCACGACGAAGCCGGTTTTTCACCGTCTGACGATTATCCGAGGGTTCAAGGCTTACTTCCATACCCTCACCAACTTCAAGGTTCATCAGTTGTTCCTTGTATCGTTCGAGGATACGCTGTCTTGGCGACTTTGTCCGCCCGCGACGCTTTGCTTCCAGGATATCGCTGATGTCTTCGCGTGAGAGTTTTTCAAAGGTGGGCATGAACTTCCTCCGGGAACGACAAAGTAGTATTGAGGGGACCACTCGTTATTATCAATCATTTTGTAAAACTTGTCAACATCTCAACAGGCGTAATTTATCGAGTTTGACTTCGGTCGCGCAATCCGGACAACCGTGCGGATTGGTCGGGATAGATGGCAAAGAGACTCAGGACAAGTCCATACCCATAGGCATGCAATGTCCGTGATGCCAACAAACCATCCCCTCCCATTATCGGCTCCGCAGCAGCAAAACAGGATAGGGACAAGCGGATTGTCCGGCACTGCCCACCATGCCATCCGTTTTTTCCGTTTTTGGCCGGATCGCTCTGTGCGCGGTTCAGGTCAGGTCGGCGTCCGAATAGCCGGTTAGGCGGGTGCCTTCGCTCAGCAGCTGCTGCAGCTCCTCCTCATCGCGTGCTTCGGCATACACCCGCAGCACGGGCTCGGTGCCCGAAGGTCGGATGAGCAGCCAGCTCTGATCATCGAGCACGTATTTGACCCCATCCCGCGCGTTCAAACCGACCACCTCGTGATCGGCTAATCGAGTCGGTGCGGTGGCGATCAAGCGCTGAATCAGTTCGGTCTTGGCAAAGGGCTGCACGCGATAATCGTGGCGGGCGTAGACAAAACGGCCTACCCGTGCCATGATCGCCCCGATCAGGGCCTGGATGTCACCGCCGTTACGGGCCACGATCTCGGCCAGCAGCAGCCCCATCAGCACACCATCCCCTTCGGGAATGTGATGCCGCACGGAAATGCCCCCGGATTCCTCACCGCCGATAAGGACATCGCCCTTCAGCATCAGCTCGGAGATATGATTGAAACCAACCGGGGTTTCGTGCACGGTCAAACCGTAGGGTTCGGCCAAGAGATTGAGCATTTGCGTCGTGCTGACCGTCTTGACCACGTCTCCTCGCTGCCCGCGCCGGAGCATGTCATCGAGAACGAGGGCCATAATGCGATGGGGATCCACAAAACGGCCGTTGGGTCCCACAGCGCCGATACGGTCGGCATCCCCGTCGGTCGCCAGACCCAAATCAAACTTGCCGTTTCCCATGCAACTGCATAGCGCGTGCAGATGGCGGGCGATAGGTTCAGGATGCAAACCGCCGAAACCGGGATTGAGCTCGTGGTGTAACCGTAAGGGTTCGATGCCGACCTCGGCCAACAGACGGTCGGTGTAGCCCATCCCGGCGCCGTACATGGCATCCACAACCAGACGCAGCCGGGCGCGTGCTATGGCTTGCAGATCGACCAGGCGACGCACGTGATCGGCGTAGGCGGGGTAGGGATCAAAACGCTCGACTAAACCCTGCTGTTCGGCCGTCGTCAAAGCCAACACCCGCGGTTTGCGGCCCTCACGCTCCTGGGCCGCCAACAGAGCCTCCACCCGACGGGCATCGGCCGAACCGGCCGAACCGCCGTAAGCGGCCTTGAGCTTGATGCCGTTGTAGCGTGGCGCGTTATGGCTGGCCGTAATCATGACGCCGCCGATGGCCTGGTGGGCCACGATAGCGTAGGAGACGGCCGGGGTGGGAGCAAAATGCCGGCATAGCAGGACGCCGATGGCGTTGCCGGCCAGGACTTCGGCCACGGCAGCCGCATAGCGGTCGGACAAAAACCGAGTGTCGAAGCCTACCACCACGAGCGGGCGTCCATCCCAGGAACGCCGTTCGGCTTCGATCTGAACCCAGTCGGCAATGGCCTGAGCCACCCGTCGCACATTGGCAAAGGTGAATTCATCGCTGATGACGGCGCGCCAACCGTCCGTACCGAATTGAATGCTCATACATGATCCTCGTCATACGAAAGAACGCCCCGACCTCCGGCCTTGCGGGTGAGACGGTAGACCCGGAGTCCGGTTGGGGTCAGGCTGTTCAAAGCGGTCGTGGGATTCCTGAGGGAAGGCCGTTTTCCCTGCGCACGGCAGGAAGCAGGGCACTTGTATCACAGAGAACAGAAGAGAGCCAAGCCTTAACCCACCGGATGAAAGGCGTCGTCGCTTCTAACCGTCTTCTCGACAGAAGCATCCGCACGGTTCGGCCTGCGAGGCGCTCCCTCGGACTTCGACACCGGACCGATTGCGACAGAAAAAGCGCCTCGGCGCGACCGCGCCCTGTGCGTTCCGGGGATCGGGTCGGTTTTGTGTTATGCTTGCAGTGTCGCCCACTCCCATAACCCGACGAGAAATCCCTTGCCCCTCTCTTGTTGATCTGCTCCTCCCCTGGAAATCGATCCTTATGAAAGCTATTGTGATGGCCGGTGGCCAGGGCTCACGCCTGCGTCCCCTGACGATCAATCGTCCTAAACCGCTTTTGCCTTTGGTCAACAAACCGATCATTGCCCACATTATCGATTGGTTGAAACGAAACGGCATTTACGAAATCATCATTACCCTTCAGCACCAGGCGGAATGGTTTCAAAACTACCTTCTCAACAGCGGCAGTCTAGGCGTGACCATCGAGTATCAAATCGAAGACACGCCCTTAGGCACTGCCGGGGGGGTAGCCCTGGCCTATGCCTCCGGTCATCTCGCCGCCGATGAGACGGTAGTCGTCGTTAGCGGCGATGCGGCCACCGACATCGTTTTGCAACCCCTCATCGAGTTCCATCGCCAACGAGGCGCCGAGGTTACCGTAGCGCTCCATCGCAGTTCCAACCCGTTGGAATACGGTATGGTCATCACCGAACCCGATGGCCGTATCGCCCAGTTTATCGAAAAGCCGGGCTGGGCCGATGTGGTGAGCGATCTGGTCAATACCGGCATATACGTCCTCGAAAGCCGTGTGCTGGCCAAGGTACCAAAAAACGAACCGTATGACTTTAGCCGCGACCTCTTCCCGCAGTTGCTGGCCGCGCAACGTCCCCTTTACGGCCTACCGGTGGAGGGATACTGGTGCGATATCGGTACTCCGGCTGCCTATCTGCAAGCCAATGCCGACGTCTTGCGGCATCGGATGGAGCATGAACCCCTGGGTAAAGCCCTCGCCGACGATATCTGGGTCGGGGACAACGTCGTGATTGCCCCCGATGCTCAGGTCGTCGGACCGGTCTATCTGGGCAACAACGTCCAGATCAAGAGTGGTGCCGTGATCCAGGGTCCGGCCGTTATCCGCGATGATACCGTCATCGACCGCCATGCCCAGCTCTCGCAGACGGTGATGTGGCGCGGTTGTTATGTAGGCGAAGGCGCCCAAATCCACGGCGCTCTGGTCAGTCGGCAATGCGTCTTCAAGGCGCGTTCTGTCGTCCAGGAGGGGGTGGTCATCGGCGACCGCTGTGTCATCGGCGAGGATGCGATTCTGTTCACGAATGTGAAGCTGTGGCCGGGGAAAGAGGTCGACCCCGGCGCGCTTGTGCGCGAGAGCATCGTTTGGGGCACGCGCGGTCGGCGCGTGTTGTTCAGTCGTTTCGGCGTTTCCGGGGTGGTCAACGTGGATTTGACCCCCGAATTTGCCGCCAAGCTAGGCGTTGCCTTCGGTAGCATTTTGCCCAAAGGCAGCATCGTCACCATCAATCGCGATCCCCATCCCAGCTCACGCATGCTCAAACGGGCCATCATCTCCGGATTGCCGGCTGCCGGGGTGCAGGTGTGGGACCTGCGCACGCAACCGATGCCGGTAGCCCGTTTTCTCACCCGCTTTTCCGAGGCCGTGGCCGGGGTTCATGTTCGCATCTCCCCCTTTGACCGCCGGGTGGTGGACATCCGCTTCATCGGAGCCGATGGTCTCAATCTGGACCGCACAACAGAGCGCGAAATCGAATGGCTGTTTTTCCGCGAGGACTTCCGTCGCGTCCAGTCGGACGACATCGGAGCCATTGACTATGTGGCCGATGTGGAGCAGCGTTACAGCGAAGCGTTTCTGCAGGCCCTGACCCCCGATCGGATCCGTCAGGCCAACCTGACCATTGCCGTCGATTATGCCCATGCCACGACCGTGGATGTGCTGGAGCCACTGCTGGGCCGACTGGGCGTGGAGGTGGTCGGCCTCAACGAACGGCCGGATCCCAACCTGTTGGCCCTCTCGCCGCACGCATGGCAGCTCGGCATGGAACGGCTGGGCAAAATCGTGCAGGCTATGGGTCTGAACTTGGGGGCCCGCCTGGATGTGAGCGGCAGCCAGGTCTTCTTTGTGGACGAACAAGGTCGCGTCCTGAATCCCCTGCTTGCGGCTGCCGCCATGGCCGATTTGGTCTGGCGCGAGCAACCCCACGCCGTCATTGCCGCTACGATCGACATGCCCGCCATCTTGGATCACCTGGCCGCCCGTTATGGCGGCAGTCTGGTGCGCACCAAAGTGGATACGCAGGCCTTGATGACCACGGCCAACGAGCACAAAGCCGCTCTGGCCATAGACGGCAGCGGTCATTTCATCTTCCCTGTCCTGCACCCCGTGCCCGACGGTCTGTTCGCCTTGGGTCGTCTGTTGCAATACCTGGCCCATCATCAGGTCACGCTGAGCGAAGTGGTGGATGCCCTGCCGCGCTTTGTCTGGCTGCACGAAACCATCCCCTGTCTGTGGGAGGCCAAAGGCCGGGTCATGCGCCAGGCCAACGAACGGGCCGAATGGCTGACGGCCTCGACCGTTGACGGTGTCAAGCTCTTCTTCGACGCCAATCACTGGGCCCTCATCCGTCCCGATCCCGATCGCGCGCTCTTGCACGTGGTGGTCGAGGCGCAGACCCCGGCCGAAGCAGCCGAACTGATGAGCAAACAAAAGCAATGGCTGCAAAGCCTGATCGAGAACGTTTGATATCGCCTGCCCTTCTCCTTTCAACATCCCCTACGTACTCCTATGGACCGACGCGATCAAGGCTGTCTGACCGGGTTGCTGGAGATCATCGCCCTGGCCTGGTTGTTCGACTGGTTGCAGGACAACTTCGGCTTTGGCCGGGGCTGCTCCATCAGCGGCTGTGGTTGTGGATTTCTGCTGCTGTGTGTTTTTCTCACCCTGTTGTGCGGTATCCTGTTCAATACCGATTGGTTCCGCTTCGGTTTTTGAGAACGCGCAGTTTTGCGGCTTTCCGGGGAAAAAGACCATGATAAGCCATACCCTCGGTTCTTTGGCGGCTGTACTTGGCCTTCCCTGCGATCGACCCGACCTGCCTATCACCCAAATCACGGCCAATTCGCGGCAGGTGCAACCGGGCGCTCTCTTCGTCGCCTATCGCGGGGTGACGCACGACGGGCATGATTTTATCCCGCAGGCCCTCGCCGCCGGCGCCGTGGCCGTTGTCGGCGAACGAGACCTGAACCTCGGTGTGCCCTACCTGCGCGTTGCCGAAGGGCGCCGCGCCTTGGGCCTGCTTTGTGCCGCCTGGGAAGGCTTCCCGTCCCGACGGTTGGGCGTGATCGGCGTCACCGGCACCGATGGCAAGACCACAACCTCCAACCTCATCCACAGCATCCTCACGGCTGCCGGCCTGAGGGCGGGCCTGCTGACCACGGTCAATGCCCGCATCGGCGACCGCACGTTCGACACCGGCTTGCACACGACCACCCCCGACGCGGCCGACCTGCAGCGTTATCTGCGACTGATGGTCGCGGCCGGGAGCGATTGGGGCATCCTGGAGACAACCTCGCACGGTCTCAGCCAGTGGCGTGTGGCCGGCGTGGATTACGACATTGCCGTTGTCACCAATATCACCCACGAGCATTTGGACGAGCACGGCGATTACGAGGGCTATCTGGCTGCTAAAGGCCGACTGCTGGAACTGGTCGCGGCCACCCCGGTCAAACCCGGTCTTCCCCGCGGGGTCGTCCTCAATGCTGATGACCGTTCCTTTGCCCGGCTTCGGAACTATCCGGCGCCGCAACGACTGACCTATGGCCTGGAGGCCGGCGATCTGCGGGCCGTGGCCATCCGTGCCTTACCCGACGGGATGCATTTCCGATTGCGCCGTCCCGGACGGCCCGAACTGGAGATCAGCACGCCCCTGGTCGGGCTGTTCAACGTCTACAATTGCCTGGCCGCCGCCGGCGTGGCCTCGTTCCTGGACCTGCCCGATGAGGCCATCGTCGCCGGTATCGCCGCCATGCGGGCCATTCCGGGGCGCATGGAGCGGATCGACCGCGGACAACCCTTCACGGCCATTGTGGATTTTGCCCACACGCCCTTTGCCCTGGAAGCCGCCTTGCGCACGGCCCGCACCCTGACCCAGGGCCGCGTCATCCTCGTCTTCGGTTCGGCCGGACGTCGCGATGTGGCCAAGCGTACCCTGATGGGCCAGGTGGCCGGTCGGTTGGCCGATCTGACCATCGTCACGGCCGAAGATCCCCGCACCGAACCGCTGGAAACCATCATGGCCGCCACCATGACGGCTTGTCGTGAGGTCGGTGGCCGGGTTCTGGCCGAACCCGACCGCTATCGGGCGATCCAACTGGCCATTGCGCAGGCGCAACCGGGCGATCTGGTCATCGTCTGTGGCAAGGGCCATGAACAATCCATGTGTTTCGGCACCACCGAATATCCCTGGGACGATCGCGTTGCCCTGGCCCATGCCCTCGATGTCCACCTGGGTCGCACAACCGCCCCGCCACCGTTCGTTTTGCCCACGTTTGTGCGCGAGAAGGCCTAGACGCTAAAAACCTTATCGATCAGGATCATCGTCACCAGCACGATGGCGACGCTGATGCCGTCGAGAAGGCCGGCTATGCGCAGCATCAGCAGGATGACAACGACCAGGCCTGTCTCCAGCCCCCGCAGCCAGGCGCTGCGAACTTGTAGGGGAATCGCCCGGTTGGGATGCAAGCGCCTTTGCAGGAGGAGCCAGAGAGGGGCCGTTGTGGTGGTGATGGCCAAAAGGAGCAGCAAGGCTGCAGCCGCCAGCGCCGGCGGCGTCGGCGCCCGGGCATTCACCAAACCGATCAGGCCGGTCCAGGCCAACAAGGCGACCACCGGCCGGAGACGCCACAAGCGTGTCGCGACATTCATGGCAGGGAGGGACGCCGGAGCAAAGGCAAATAGACCGGTGCGTGGCTTCCGCACAGGCGCACGTCGTCAATATAAAACCGGGTTGGCTGCGGGTCGGTGTCGTTCATCGCCGTGAACTCGATCTGCACCTGACCCTGGGCGGCCAGCAGGGCGATTTCCTCTTCGTTCAGCACATGGAGATAGCGATCCCACGGCAAGCCTGCCGCCAGGTTGTAATCGGCATTCCCGGCCCGTAACAGCTCCAGAAGAGCTTCGCCCGTGGATGTGCGCAGCCAGACGCTCAGCCGGTCGCGGCCGGGCCATTGGGGGTCGCTGCCCAGGTCGTAGTCCTCGTTTTCCAAGCGCAGGCCGAAGGCGAGGGTCGCTGCCCGAAGGTCGGAGGGCACGCTGAAGGTCTGCCGTGCCGAGGCCTGCCGGCCCGGCTCGCCGCCCAGGAACAGAGAACGCGTCCCCGATAAGGCCACCGTGGTCGTCAGGGTAGCGGCGCCGTCGAGCTGCCAGACTACCGGGGGGTCGGTCTCGAAATCGCCCTCGCGCACGAGTTCGCGGCACAGAGGTGGCCAGGTCCGGGCGCGCAGCCAGTCGGGGAGATCGGGGAGCACGGTGCCGGTATAGGGCGGCGTGGCCCGCAAGGCGGCCAGAGCATCGACGCGGCCGTAGCCGAAGACCTCGTCCCGGCCGAGGACGCCCAGGTCGGTGGCCGTCGTCTCCAGGATGGCGCGGACTTCGGCCGGTGTCAGGGTGGGGTTGTGGGCCAGGATCAACGCCGCCACGCCGGCCACATGGGGCGTAGCCATGCTCGTCCCGCTCATGGCCAGATAGCCGCCGCCCCGTCGCAACGACCAGATGGCCACCCCCGGCGCCGCCAGATCGACAAAATCCCCGCGATTGGAAAACCCGGCGATGGCATCGCGGGCCGTGGTCGCCGTCACCGCAATGGCCGCCGGATGGGCGGCCGGCCAGTGGTAGACTGTGCGACCGTTGTTCCCGGCAGCAGCCACGACCACCACCCCCCGTCGCACGGCGTAGTCGACGGCCATTTCCTCGCCACGGCTGTAGGCCGTGCTGCCCAGGCTCAGGTTGATGACATCGGCACCCTGGTCGGTGGCATAGAGGATGGCGCGAATCTCATCGGCGAAGGTCCCGTACCCCGGCGGGGCAAAAACGCCCACGGCCATGACCTGGGTTTTGGGCGCCACGCCGGCGATGCCGAGGCCGTTGTTGATGCGGGCCGCGATGATGCCGGCAACATGACTGCCGTGGCCCAACCAGTCATCCACATCGGGCGAGTCGGCGGCAAAATTCCAACCGTACACATCGTCTACGAAACCGTTGCCATCGTCATCACGACCGTTGGCAGGCACTTCGCCGGGATTCTGCCACAGGTTGGCCCGAATGTCTTCGTGCTCGAGATCAATGCCGCTGTCAATGACGGCGACAAGGATGGCCGGATGCCCACGGGTGATATCCCAGGCCGCGGCCATGTTCAGACGATTGAGATAACCACCGGTGGGGAGGGAATCGTTAGCAGCGTATTGGCGATAGTAGGGATCATCCGGCTCAAAAGCCGGCCACACCCGGTAGTTGGGTTCGGCGAACACCACGGCCGGATCCCGGTTGAGAGCGGCCAGAGCGGTGGCCAGATCGCCCTGAATCCGATAGTGGGCCAAGCCCAGCTCGGGCATGAAGCTCAGCAGCTCCGCCGTGGCCAAAGCGGCGGGTTGGCCCTGGGCCTGCCACGAGGATGTCCGCCAATGCACCAATACCTCGCCGGGAGCATGGGCCTGGCGCAAGGCGTCATGCCAGTAGGCCGGGCTGGTCGGATCGGGAGGCCATGAGCGTTCAACAGCACCGCCCCCGCCGGCGCCGGTCGCCGTCAGAACCAGGGCTAAGAGTCCGGGGAGAAGAAAACGAACGAGCATGGTCAGAACAAGAGAAAAACGCAGGTGACATTCGATGTCGTTTGCCACAGCCCCGTGGGTGCAGGGAGACGAAGGTCTCGATCGGGTCCCGTCGTCCCCGATCCGCCACCTTTCGCCTCCGATAGCCATGGTTTATAATGGCCATAACGAAGCACGGAATAGGAAGAGCTCATGCGCGTCATTGCCGGTACGGCT
Organism: Caldilineales bacterium; assembly: GCA_037443945.1. Taxonomy (GTDB): domain Bacteria; phylum Chloroflexota; class Anaerolineae; order J102; family J102; genus SSF26. The sequence goes on along the minus strand of JBBINH010000002.1, from coordinate 51,330 downwards.
AAAGGCCTGCATCTGGATTCGGTCCCAGGCGAAAGCACACGCCCCATCACCGATCGGGCTAAAGAGGCGCTGTTCGCCATTCTCGGCGAGGATATCCGTGGGGCAACCGTGCTCGACCTCTTCGGCGGCACCGGCGCCGTCGGGATCGAGGCCCTTAGCCGGGGGGCAGCCCGGGTGGTGTTTATCGAGCGCTCCCGTGCCGCGTTGAAGGTCCTGAGCCAGAATTTGCAACGCACACGCCTGGCCGACCGTGGGGTGATCGTGCATGGCGATGCTTTCAAGTACCTGGCCAGGTCGGCCACTACCGCTTTCGATGTCATTTTCGTGGCGCCCCCCCAGTACCGGGGGCTGTGGCTCAAGGCGCTGCAACTCCTCGACCGGCAGCCGGGCTGGTTGGCGCCGGGCGGGCAGGTGATCGTGCAGATCCACCCCAAGGAGTACGCCGAACCGGCTCTCGTGCATCTGTGGCGGCGCGATTCGCGACGTTACGGCAGCGTACAGCTCGATTTTTACGTCCGTCGTGCCGAAGCGGAGCGCGACGGCGCTGCCTGATCCGGGGGAGCTACCTCAGGGGGCCAGGCCGATATTGACCTCTACGGCTTCGTCGGCGCCGGCCACCAACGAGATGGCAGGCGTCGTCTCGGTGGGAAGGGTGACCACGTAAGCACCGGGGACGAGGTCGGCAAAGAGATAGCGACCATCGGCGCCGGTGACGGTGGCGGCCAGACGGCGCCCATCGGCCTGGGCGAGCACGACCACAGCCCCGACCACAACCGCCTCCCCCTCCTCAGGCAGGCCGTTGCTATTGGCATCACGCCAGACGAGGCCGAAGATGTGACTCTGACCGGCAGCCGGTGGTGGGATGGGCGTCAGGGGCGGAAACAGGCTGAGGGCCGGGCTACCCGTGATGGCTTCCTCCGGCGCCGCCGTCATGGCGGTTTCCGCCTCCGGGGCTGTGGCCGGCGTCACGGCCACGAGGTCATCGAGCAGGGTTTGCAGGCCGAGCAAGAAGTCGCGAAAACGGGCAGCGCTCTCGCTCAGGGCCACAAGGCGGTTGTTGATGTCCTCGAATTGGCTGCGGATGGCGGCGTTTTCCTGGGTGACCGTCTCCACCGTGGCCTCGAAGTCGGCCATGCGGACGCTCGTCTCTTCGAGCTCACGCGCTAATGCGTCGGCCCGGTCGGTAAGGTCGGATAATCCGGTATTCAGCGTTTCCAACCGGGCGCTACTCTCATCGAGACGGCGGCGCAGGGTCTCGAGTTCGGTTTGTGTGGTCTTGAGGGCCGTATCCTGGGTCTCTATCCGGCCCTGCACCGTTTCGATGCGGCGGTCGAGGTCGGTTACCCAGCTATTCAGGTAGATCAGCCGTTCATGACGGCCGAAATCGAGGGTGCCGTTGAGGACAAACAGGACGGCGAGCGCCAGACCGGCGCCGAGGACAATCCCCAAAGCCAACAGAACGAAGGCGAGGACACAGCCTCGCCCTCCCAAACCGGCTCGCGGCGGGTTGGCGACATGGTGAGGGGTGGCGGATCGTGCGGCCATTTCCGTGGGTTGCGGCGCCGTGGCGGGATGGGCCGAAGTCGGCATGTCGGGTGGTTCCGGTACGGTCGCCGTCGGTGGCGAGAAGATCGCGTTGACGGCACCGACGCGGATAGGCGCACGGTAGATGACGGCTGCATTGGCAACCGTGGGCTCGTTTTCACCGTCAGGAGCACCACCGACCGGGATGGATTTCATACCGCCTCCTTATTGCTTGCCAACGGCCCTATCGGCCACCGCCGTTGCTGTGTCCTCGGTTTGGGTCTGGCTGTTTTGAGCGTAGAAAATCACCATCAGCGAGGAGATAATGACAAAAGCGGTGAGGGCCAAAAAAGGAATGGTGATAAAACCGAACCAGTTGATATAGACGACATTACACGGCACACCACCCGTACAAACACCGCCAGCCGAGAAGATGTTTGTTTTTTGCAGCAAATAGTGATAAGTCGAGACAAAGATACCGGTCACCGAAAAAGGCAATACATAGGCCGGTACACTGTCATCGCGACGTAATGCGGCGATGGGCAAGATAAGCGCCAACGGGTACATCAAAATGCGTTGATACCAGCATAGCTTGCAGGGGACAAAGCCGGCGACTTCGCTGAAATAGAGGCTGCCAAGCATGGCCACCCAGGCGACGAGTATGGCCAAATAGACAGGGATTCGGGCAGACATAGACAAAAACGGTGTTGAACGTGGCGAAAACGGCTGATTCATGCCATCCGCGCTCGGCTACCCATGGACGGAAACGGGTTCGGCGGCGAGAGGGCAGGCTTTGGCACCGAGCAGGAAGCTCAGCGCGTGGCCCTGGATATCGGCAGGCCGATCCGCCCAACGGTTGCCGCCGGCCACGAAGCGAGGGAGGGAGGCAAAGCCCCGACGAGAGGCCACGAGCCGCCGGTGGTCCTCGTGCAGGTTGAGCCGGGTAACCGGTTGCCGGCGCCGCGCCTGCCGATAGGCGGCAGCCACGCGCAGGTTGCGTTCCGGGTCAAAGGCCTGGAGCGTAGGCGCCCACTCGGCCCATGCGGCCGACGGGATCGCCATGAGGCCGAGAGACCGTTGGTCACCGACCGCCAAGGGATCCCATTGCGACTCGCACCAGGCCTGTTCGGCAAGCAGGTGCTTGTCCGGCCCGAACGCCGCGGCAACATAGGCCCCAAGAGGGAAAGCAATGGCAATGCTCATGGCAGATGCGGGACAGGTAGGAGCGCAACGACCGGCATTATAGCATGATCCCGACGACTTTCACGTTTTTCTCGTTCTCGGTCCTCATTTATACCGCTACGGCGGCCTTGCGCCGTTTCCCCTTTCCCGTCTCCCTGGTGCTCTCGACCCGATAGCGCTCCACCGTGATGACATTGGGTACCCGTTCGATGCGATCCATGACCCTGGTCAACTGCTGAGCATCCCTCACACTCAGGGTCAGCATCATCACGGCAAAGGGGCTCTTGGGGCTCGTGTTGGTGGTGGTGGAGCTGATGTTGATCCCCTCGGCGGCGACGATGGCGGTGATGTCGCGCAGGAGTCCGGTGCGATTCCAGGCCCGCACCATGATCGGCACCGGGTAGGTCGGTGTTTCCGCTCCCCAACTGGCCTGAATCAGCCGTTCCGGTTCGGCGCGATTGACGATGTTGGGACAGTCGGCGCGATGGACGGTAACCCCACGTCCGCGCGTGACATAGCCGACGACCTCTTCGCCGGGCAAGGGATTGCAACACTGGGCCAGCCTTGTCAACAGACCGTTGACGCCGTGCACGGTGACCAATTCGCCCGTGCCCGGTGTCGCCGTTTCGGGCAAGCCCAGGTCTTCGAGTTTTTCTTCGCCTCGATCGCGCGGTTGTAAAGCAATGAGCTTGGCAGAAAGCCGATCGCTGGTGATATCGCCGTAGCCGATGGCGGCGAGGAAGTCGTCGAGGTTTTCGTAGCCGAACGCGCGGGCGGCGTCTTCATAGCTGATGGTGCGCAAATAGAGCTGCTTGATCAAACGGTCGAGGATCTGGCGACCGGCCTGGATGTTTTGTTCGCGATCGAGCTTGCGGAACCATTGCTTGATCTTCGAGCGGGCGCGTGAGGTGCGCACGTAGCCCAGATGCTCGTTGAGCCAATCCCGACTGGGGCCACCCTTTTTGGCCGTGATGATCTCCACCCGGTCGCGGTTCTTGAGCTGGTAATCCAACCGCACCATCTTGCCGTTGACACGGGCGCCACGGCAGCGATGGCCCACTTCGGTATGGATGGCATAGGCGAAGTCGATGGGCGTCGAGCCGGCCGGCAGGCTTTTCAGGTCGCCTTTGGGGGTGAAGACATACACGCGATCGCCAAAGAGGTCGGTGCGCATGTTCTCCAGCATCTCGGAGGCATCGCGCGCCTCTTCCTGATAGCTCTGCAGAGCGCGCAACCAGGCGATCTTGTTGGCAAAGGCTTCGTCGAACTTGCGACCGTCCTCTTTATAGCGCCAATGGGCCGCTACACCCTGCTCGGCCAACTCGTGCATTTCCCATGTGCGGATCTGAACCTCCATGGCCTGTCCACCCGGACCCGAGACGGCCGTGTGCAGAGATTGATAGCCGTTATCTTTGGGACGGGCGATATAATCGTCGAATTCGCCGGGAATGGGCGGCCAACGCTTGTGGATGATGCCCAGGACGATATAGCATTCGGGCACGGTATCCACGATGATGCGGAAGCCGTGCACGTCGTACACTTCTTCAAAGGGAATACCCTTTTTTTGCATCTTGCGCCAGATGCTGTAGATGTGTTTGGGCCGCCCTGTGACTTCGGCATGGATGCCGGCCGCGGCCAGGTCGGCGCGGATCTGGTCTTCGACCTGCCGGATGAAGCGTTCGCGCTGGGCGCGACGCTGGTTGATCTTGTCCCGTAACTGCTGATAGATAACCGGCTGCAGGTAGCGGAACGAAAGGTCCTCAAGCTCCCACTTGATCTGCCAGATCCCCAGACGATTGGCCACGGGCGCAAAGATCTCCAACGTCTCGCGGGCGATACGTCGCCGCTTGTCTTCATTGCGAATGGCATCGAGGGTACGCATGTTGTGGAGCCGGTCGGCCAGCTTGATCACCAGGATGAGCGGATGCTCGCCCGAACTCAAGAAGAGCTGGCGCATGTTCTCGGCCCATTCCTCCTGCCAGGAGGGCTTCTCTCGGCGCTTCGGGGCGGACGAGTCGCCGTTATGGTTATCGGTCGATTCTAGCTCATGACGGGTCTGCTTGGAAAGCTTGGTGACCCCCATGACCAGCTCACGCACCTTGCGGCCGAACTCTTCCTCGATTTTTTCGGGGGGATAGCCCGTATCCTCGACGACATCGTGCAACAGGCCTGCGGCCAGGGTTTCGGCATCGGCGCGCAGGTCGCACAGGATATCGGCTACGGCCAAAGGATGGGTGATGTAAGGCTCGCCCGAGCTGCGCGTCTGTCCGCGATGTTGAGCCTCGGCCACTTCGTAGGCGCGACGAACCATCTCACGACCGGAGGGTGTGAGATAGTCGAGACGAGCAAGAAGCTGGTCGATCGTGGGGGAAACGTAATGCGGCATAAAGAAGGCTTTGCAATTACCACGGTGGCGAAGCCGGGGAAAACAAGAAAACAACGACAAGGTCGCCTCACAGCGCCCTTGTCCCGACACTTCCTAATTATACTGCAAGAGCGAACGGGGGATACCGGCCATTTGCCGGGCCGTCGACAAGTGCCCTGGTTACCGTGGGCAAAAACCGACGCGCAGAACGGCCAGAGCCGATCTCGCCCTTTTCGGGCTTGCTCCTCATTCCGGCCTGAGGCTATAATGTTTTGTGGACGCCGCGAAGTTTTCTTCCGGCGGCCATTTCTTGATCGCCCCCTGTCGGGTCGTTCGCCTCGATTTCCTTGCCCGTTCGCAGCCTTTGGTCATGTTTTCCCGTTTCCGCCGCGCCCACGTCACCCTTGAAGAGCAAACGAAAATCGATCAAAGCCTGGAAAAAACCCGCCACGGCGTCCTGGGTCGGCTGGGTAGACTGTTTCAGGCCAACGAAATCGACGATCGCCTGTGGGAAGAGTTGGAAGAAATCCTGGTCATGGGCGATGTCGGCGTTGAGACCACCCTCAAACTGGTCGAGGCCACCCGCGCGCGGGTACGCAGCGAAGGGATCAAACGCACCGAAGAGGCCTATCGGGTGCTGGAAGAAGAGATGGTGCGCATCCTGCAGGCCCATAACCGGCCCCTGGATATCGAGAATCCCGATCGCTTGCTCACGGTGGTGCTCGTGGTCGGCGTCAACGGCTCCGGCAAAACGACGAGCATCGGTAAACTGGCCAAATACTATCGCGCTCGCGGCCATCGCATCCTGGTCGCGGCCGCCGATACGTTCCGCGCGGCGGCCATCGACCAGCTCAAAGTCTGGGCCCAGCGTGCGGGCGTGGGAGTTGTGGCCCATGGGCCGGGCGCCGATCCGGGGGCCGTGGTCTACGACGCCATCCGTGCCGCCCAGGAACGAAATCACGACATCGTGATTATTGACACGGCCGGACGATTGCACACCAACTTCAATCTCATGAGAGAAATGGAAAAAATCCGCAATGTGGCCCAGCGCCAGGTCCATAAAGCCCCTCATGAGGTCCTGTTGGTGCTCGATGCCACAACCGGTCAGAATGCCATCACCCAGGCGCAGAAATTCGGCGAAACCGTGGGTGTCACCGGTGTCATTCTCACCAAACTCGACAGCACGGCCAAAGGCGGTGTTGTCCTTGCTATTGCCGATCAGCTAGGCGTACCTGTGCGCTTCGTCGGTACCGGTGAAAAAATCGACGATCTGGCCGAATTCGATCCTTGGGTCTTTGTCCAGTCATTGACACGTTAGAACGTTGACAGGTTGAAACCTTCTAACCCGACTAATCCTGCAACCTGCCCTCAACAACGAGCGCATTATGAACGAAATACGAAGCGAAACACGAACGTTACTCGAATCTCTGGAGGAACGCCTCCGGACTATTCGGGGGCGTCTTTGACTGGCCTCAAAAACTCGCCCAACTGGAGGCCCTGGAAAAACAAGCGGCCGATCCCGAGCTGTGGGCCGATCCCAAACAGGCCCAAACGGTGATGCGACGGCTGACCTCCCTGCGCGAGGACGTGGAAAGCTGGGAACAGCTGGAGCGAGAGGTCAGGCAGGCGCTGGAGTTGTTGGATCTGGCCGAAATGGAGGAGGATGAGGCCACCATCCAGGCCATCGCCGCCGACGCCGCCAAGCTGGCAGAGACCGTCACCCAACGCGAGCTACAACTGGCCTTATCCGGTCCCTATGACCGTTCCGGGGCGATTCTCACCATCCACGCCGGCGAGGGCGGCACCGAAGCCCAGGATTGGGCCGAGATGCTCTTGCGGATGTACCTGCGCTGGGCCGAACGGCGCGGCTTCAAGGCCACCATTACCGATGTCACCCCCGGCGAAGAAGCCGGGATCAAAACGGCTACGGTGGAGATCGAAGGCGACTGGGCCTATGGTTTACTCAAGGGCGAAAAGGGCAACCATCGCCTGGTCCGGATCAGCCCCTTCGACGCCAACGCCCGCCGCCACACGTCCTTCGCCCAGGTCGAGGTCCTGCCGCGCTTCGAGGACGACATCCACATCGAAATCCGGCCGGAGGACATCAAAATGGATGTGTTCCTGGCCGGCGGAGCCGGAGGCCAAAATGTGCAGAAGAACGCCACCGCCGTGCGACTCACACATCTGCCCACGGGCATTGTGGTTAGCTGCCAGAACGAGCGCAGTCAGATGCAAAACCGCGAGACGGCCATGCGGATCCTGCGGGCCCGGTTGTATCAGATGGAGTTGGAAAAACGCGAGGCCCAGGAAGCAGCGCTGCGCGGTGCCTATGTCAAGCCGGGTTTCGGCAGCCGCATCCGCAACTATGTCCTTCATCCTTACCAGATGGTCAAAGACGAGCGCACAGGCTACGAAACGGGCAACACCACGGCCGTGCTCGACGGCGAGCTTGACCCCTTCATCGACGCCTGGCTGAAGTTGCAGCTCGGGCAGAGCCAAGCGGCCGAGGTCACATCTTGAAAGACGCCGTTCGCACCGTGTTCATGGGCACGCCGGACTTCGCCGTGCCCTCTCTGCAGGCCTTGTTAGCCGATCCGGCCTATCGGGTGGTCGGTGTCGTCACCCAGCCGGATCGCGCGGCCGGCCGTGGTCGTGAACGGCGGCCTTCACCGGTCAAGCGGGTGGCTCTGGCGGCAGGGTTGCCGGTGTTGCAACCCGAGCGCCTGCGGGAACCGGCGGCTTTTGCCGAACTCGCCGCCCTGGCTCCGGACCTGATCGTCGTCGCTGCCTACGGCCAGATCCTCCGCCCCGAAGTGCTAGCCTTGCCCCGCTTCGGTTGCCTCAACGTGCATGCCTCACTCCTTCCCCGCTGGCGGGGAGCGGCCCCCATTGCCGCCGCCATCTTGGCCGGCGATACGGTCACCGGCGTCACCATCATGCTCATGGATGCCGGCATGGACACCGGCCCCATCCTCGCCCAGGAATCCGAGCCTATCCATGACGAGGATACGGCTGCCACCCTGGGCGCACGCCTGGCCCGCCTGGGGGCCGATCTCCTCATCCGCACCTTACCCGCTTATCTGTCCGGCCGGCTTCAGCCCCGGCCCCAACCGGAAGAAGGGGTTACTCTCTGTCGCCCCTTGACCAAGGAGCAGGGACGGATTGACTGGACCCTACCGGCCGCGCACATCGCCCGCATGGTACGGGCCTATGAGCCCTGGCCGGGCACCTATACGACCTGGAAGGGACAACTTCTCAAAATCCTGGCGGCGACCCCGGCCCCAGGCCAGGCACCACCGGGACACGTCTTGGCCTGGGGTCGGGGCGCGGCCGTGGGTACGGCCGCCGGTCTGTTGGTGTTGCAGATGGTCCAGCCTGCCAACCGCCCGCCTATGCGTATCGAAGCCTTCTGCCGGGGACGACCCGATTTCATCGGCGCCGTGTTGGACGAGCACGGCGAAAGCGGAAAGCACGCCGAGGGGCAGAGCACTCTGTAATGCGCCCGGTTTCCGTCTCGCCCGCTCAGGGTGTTGGTCGCAACACACCGTGTTCGTCGCGGCGGAGCGGTGCGGTCTGTTTGGGCAGTGGTGCGCCCGGCATTTCCTCGATGGAAACGCCGTAGGGCCAATCAGGCGGCGCTACGGCGATGTAGCGGGCATAACCACCCGTTCCGCCCTTGGGTTTAGCAAAACCGATGATAATCAGCGCACCGGCCTCCGGCACCTGGTCCAGGTTGGCCACCCCCTCGGCCTGGGCAAAATGATTGTGCATCAGCCAGTACTCGCCTTCCAGCGTGGGTGTGGTGTCTGTGTCGAGAGGCTCATGGCCGTGGAAGAGGATGTTGCGCTCGAGATGAAGGAACTTAAGCGCGTCGAGGCTTACGCCGGGGAAGGGCTTCTGGTTAAAGCGGGCCAGATCGCCCCAACGTTTGTACCAGTCCGACCGGACCATCACCACCGATCCGGCCGGGATGCGACCGTATTTGGCCTCCCAGTCGAGGATATCCTGCACCTGCAGATGATAGCCCTCATCTTTGGCCACCTTATCGCTGATATTGATGACGACCAACGGCCGGATGGCATAGGTGGCCGGGATATCGCTGATGGTAGCGCCATATTCATCCCAATGCGCCGGTGGGTCGAGCTGGGTCCCGTATTGGTCGGTGGGCAGCTCGTAGGCCGTGGCCACAAAGCCATGCTCGGCATAGGTAAACTCCTGTCCTACCTTGACATAGCCTTCGATGGCCTGTCCGGCCACGGCCGGCTTGAAGACGGCATTGCCGAAGCCCGGCCAAACCGGTTGCGCCGGTTCGAAGGCATGGGTCAGGTCAATGTATTTCGCCTTGACGAAGAAATCCTCATAGACCTCCCATAAATCCGGTGATGGCGCCGTCGCAGTCGATGTGGGTGGTGGGGTACAAGCAGCCAGCGCCAAAACCGACAACATAAAGACGAGAAGCCAAGTTTTGCGGTTCATGGTAGACCTACCTCACAATAGGGGCGGAGAAAACAGGGTAAAACAGGCCGTTTAAGTATCAATCAATGTTCCGAAAATGCAAAATCGATCAAACAGCAACCGTCCTTCGGGTGATAGGAATACCCGATGATGCCTGCAACGACAGGACCCGGTCGGACGGCGAGTGGAAGCCTTGTTGCAGTCAGAGATCATTAAAACGGACATACTGGGGTTGATTTTGTCGATCCGTTCTTGATGTCTGCCACGCCGAATAGCCAAGACCAACGCCTCGTGTTATAATAGGACCAGCCTAATCTGTTGGGAATCCTCCCAACTTCGGAGAACCTTACGTGAACACGAATTGGACCCGCAATGCCTTTGTCTATCTGCTCATCCTGGTAGCAGCGGCAGCCCTCTTCCTCAGCATCTTCCCCAACAACGGCCAACGGCCCGACAGCAAGGACCTGAGCACCGTGGCTGCGCTCATCAAGGAGGGGCAGGTCCAAACCATTACCGTGAGCGGCAACGACCTGCGCGTGACCCTGAAAAACGGCGAGGTTTTTCTCTCGCGTAAGGATGCCGGCGCCAGCCTGTTAGAAACCCTTATCGCCCTCGGTGTTACCGGCGAACAGTTGCGCAGCTTCAAGTTCGTCGTCGATCCCCCCAGCCAGACGGGCAACTGGTTGGCTCTGCTGGGGAGCATTCTGCCCCTGTTTTTCATCGGTGCCCTGTTCCTGTTCCTGATGCGGCAGGCGCAGGGTTCGAACAGCCAGGCCCTGAACTTCGGCAAAAGCCGCGCCCGCATGCTCACGGGCGATAAGCCCACCGTCACCTTCGCCGACGTGGCCGGCTGCGACGAAGCCAAACAGGAACTGGCCGAGGTCGTCGAGTTCCTCAAAGAACCGCAAAAGTTCGCCTCCCTCGGCGCCCGTATCCCCAAAGGCGTCCTCATGGTCGGACACCCCGGCACCGGTAAAACCCTCATGGCCAAGGCCGTGGCCGGTGAGGCGGGCGTGCCCTTCTTCTCCATCTCCGGCTCCGAGTTTGTGGAGATGTTCGTGGGCGTGGGTGCCAGTCGGGTGCGCGACCTGTTCGACCAGGCCAAGCGCAATTCGCCCTGCATCGTCTTCATCGACGAGATCGATGCCGTGGGACGGCATCGTGGGGCCGGGTTGGGCGGCAGCCACGATGAGCGGGAGCAAACCCTGAACCAGATCCTGGTCGAGATGGACGGCTTTGACACCGACACCAACGTCATCGTCATTGCCGCCACGAACCGGCCCGACATCCTCGACCCTGCGCTGTTGCGGCCGGGCCGCTTCGACCGTCGCGTGGTCCTCGATCGCCCCGATGTGCGCGGTCGCCGTGCCATCCTGGAAATCCATGTGCGCGGGAAACCCCTGGCGCCGGATGTCGATCTCGACGTGCTGGCCCGCGCCACCCCCGGTTTTGTCGGCGCCGATCTCGAAAACGTGGTCAACGAAGCAGCCATCCTGGCGGCGCGACGCAATAAGCGTTCTATCGGGATGCGCGAGTTCGAGGAGGCCATCGAGCGGGTGGCCCTGGGTGGGCCCGAACGCCGCAGCCGGGTGATGAGCGAGCAACAAAAACGCCTGACGGCCTATCACGAAGCCGGTCATGCCGTTGTGGCCCGCATCCTTGACCCCAAGAACCCCATCCAAAAGGTCACCATCATCCCCCGTGGCCAGGCAGGGGGCTATGCCTGGCAGGTGCCGGAGGAAGACCGCACCCTGCACAGCGTATCCGACTTTATGGCCCGCATCGCCGTAGCCCTGGGGGGTCGCGTGGCCGAAGAAATCATCTTCGGTGACATTTCCACAGGCGCCAGCTCCGACCTGGAACAGGTGACCCGCCTGGCTCGGGCTATGGTGACCCGCTACGGCATGAGCGAAAAACTAGGGCCGATGGTCTTCGGCAAAAAAGAGGAGCTGGTCTTCTTGGGTCGCGAGATCAGTGAACAGCGCGATTACAGCGAAGAAGTGGCCGAGGAGATCGACCGCGAAGTGCGGCGGATTGTGGATGAAAGCTATCGTCGCGCCTACGAAGTCCTGAAGACCCATCGCTCGCTGCTCGAAGCCGTCGCCCAGGCCTTGTTGGAGCGCGAAACGTTGAGCCGGGAGGAATTCGAATTCCTCTGCGAACACGGCCACCTGCCGGCGCCGGAACCCCCTCCGCCCTCGCGGCCAGGCGTGGGTGAGGAAAGCAAAACCGGCCCTGCCCGTGAGTCCGGGACCAAGAAGGGCGCCGCCACGCCGCCGGCTCCGGCCCCGGCCTGAGAAGACACCGGCAAGTGGCATCGCCGAGATGGGGATGGCGGCAAACCACCCCCATCTTGTTATCACCGCCCAAGACGGTGACCGGACCTGAGCGTCAACGACGGCTATAAAAATCCCCGGCCCCCTTGAGGGCCGGGGATGAGCGTTAGTCGCCGATCGATCAACCGGTTCAGCGGGACAGGACCGTCAACAACAAGGCATCGAGAGCGCCATCGGAGGATCGCAGAAGACCGAAACCGCCGGCCTGTTGGCCCAGCTCGGGCACAGGGCCCTCGATGCGGGTTTGGGCCGTCACATACACGCTCGTGCCGCCGATGACCCACAGCCCTTGGGGGAAATCCGGTGCACCGGGGTCGGGTTGCGTGGTCACTTCGCCCCGGAAAGGCAACCGCGGAGGCGCCGTCACGTGCACACTCCGGGCCTGAATCAGACCGTCGTCCAGGCGGTCGCCGTTGCCCTTGACCCAGGTGCCCACGGTCACCCCTTTCGGGTCAACGTTGCTCCGCGTCTCCTCGGTGATAAGGACGGTCCAGGTTTGGGCCGGTTTGGCACCCATGGCCGGAGCCGTCACTTCCCAGACGACAATAGAAGCCTCAGCCGCATGCGAACTCGGCAGGATGGCCGTCACAAACCCGGCGAAATTCACCTTCGGGAAAACGCCCGCCAACTTCACGATGACATGGGCCAGGACGGAACCATCGCCCGTGAGCACGCCCTTGATGCCGACCCAATCGCCCACGGTCGGGTCACCGAGAATACGGGTATGCTCATCGGTCAGGACGGTCTTCTCCTGATCCTCGACCAGCACCGTCCATATTCCCTCGTCTATGGCCAGCACCTGCCCGCGCAGCACGATCTTATCGGGCCATGCATCGCGGACCACAATACGCCTGGCCAGCAGCTCCCCTGACGGCGAGGACACAACCCAGGCCATCGCAAAATCCCCCACATCGGGATGATCACCTTCGATCCGGGTCCCGGCATCCACAAACACCACCACCCTGCCGATGGTCCAACTGGTCTCGCCGATGGCTTCGATACGACCCCGAATCAGGCGTTGCGGTGGGGGTGGTACGATAGGACCGGCATCGCGCACGTGAATGCGCACGGCCAGCCAACCTGCCGTTGTCCGCCGCACCTGAGCCACGGCCCAATCGCCTACATCGGGAGGATCCCCGGTAATCTGCGTGTTGGCGTCGATCAGGACGACGGTCCTGCCGATGGTCCACTGCGTGGGTGACATGGCCTCGATACGTCCCGCCACCGTCGGTAACGGCACGGGCCGGGTTTTGGCGATAAGCTGGGCTACAAGCTGGCCTCCGCGATTCCGGGCCACCACGCGAACCCAATCACCAACCCGGATGGCCTCGGCATTGGGCACAAAACGGGTGGCAGACGTCGCCATAACGCTGCGGCCGTCGATTTGCCAAAGGCCGACGGCTCCGCCCACAGGCCTGGCCATGACCTGTCCGTCGAATTCGATGGTATTCCTTTCGGGCAAAAGGGAGCTATCCTGGGGTGGGGTAGCCTCGTCGGCCAGGGCCATGGCGGTCGTGAGGCCTATGGTCAGCAAGGCCAGGACGATGGCCAACCGGAAGGAAAAAAGAGAGAACCGTTTATACGTTTGCATAGGGATTGCTCCTCCACAGGTTCAAGAAGGGAAAGCATCACTATCTTCCTAAACTAGACGACGTTTGCAACCGTGCAATGGTATGGTTTGTGAAAGACATTTCATTTTAGGACGACATGCCCCCGGCTGTAAAGCCGGGATAGATAACCGTTTGCTGACAAAAGGCACACGGTCGGGCCGATACCGCCCTCATCGCTTTTTCAACCGGGTGCGGAGATAGGCCTGGAACTCGTGCCCAAAAGGATAGGGGGAGGGATAAGGTGGGCCGTTCAAACCATCGGTCGATGTTCGCGCCATCGGCGCTTGCTCGGCTATGATCCCGATCAACCTTTTTGGAGAGGTGTGCGATGGTATCCCGAAACACCATACCCCCGTTGTGGAGCCGTGGGTTATTCCTGCTCCTGGTCGGTTTGCTTCTGGGGGCAACGCCCGCGACGGACCGAGCCCGTTCTTCTGGCGCCCCCATCCCGCCGGATGCGAGTCTCACCTTTGCCGTGATCGGTGACTACGGCACCGCCTCTGCGGCCGCAGCCCGGGTGGCCGCCCTGGTCAACTCGTGGCAACCCGCCTTTATCCTGACCACCGGCGATAACTACTACCGAGGCGCCGGCGACCCGACCAACCCTTACGATGGCTCGACCGGTCGCTTCTACTGTGCCTTTTTACACGGCGTCCCCTCCGGTCCCCGATGCCGAGCGGAGGCCATGAGCCGAAGCGGCAACCGCTTCTTCCCGGCTTTGGGCAATCACGACTACAGCGATGCCGGGTTGGACCGCTATCTGAGCTATTTCGCCTTACCGGGAGAAAGGTTCCGCTCGACCTCCGGCAACGAGCGTTACTACGATGTCGTTTGGGGTCCGGTGCATGTGTTCGTCCTGAACAGCAATCCCCAGGAACCGGACGGCATTCGGGCGCATTCGCGGCAGGCCCGCTGGTTGCGGGCGCGGTTGGCGGCTTCGACGGCGCCCTGGCAGATCGTCATCCTGCATCATCCGCCGTACTCCTCCGGACCGCATGGCTCTACCCCGACCTGGCAATGGCCCTTTGCGGACTGGGGCGCCGATGTGGTGATTGCCGGTCATGACCACATCTACGAGCGCATCCTGCGCGAGGGCATCGTGTACATCGTCAACGGTCTGGGCGGGGGTGCCCGCTATGCGCTGCGCCGACCTGTGGCCGGTAGCGTCTTCCGTTACAACGCCGGTTGGGGTGCCCTGCGCGTGACGGCGACGACAACGACCCTCGACCTGGCCTTCTATCGCCTCGGCGACGACCACCACCCCGTGGACCACTATCGGCTCAGGGCCGTTGCCTCGCCTCCTGCCGCCGAACACGAAAGGGGTCGGGGTAGAATGCGCTAAGCCCTTCCGTCGTCGGATATGCCTTCGTGGTTGCCGCTTCCCGCCCGTGGACGCGATGAGTTGGACTTGGTCAACAACCTGGGGCTATAATGAGCGCCCTATCCCTTTTCGGAGTGTGCTTTTGTCCGTCCCTGCGCGCTGGATCCTGCCGACGCCACCTCCGCCTTTCCTCCGGGCGCGGCTGCCCCATCTCCATCCCGTCATTCTGCAGGTGCTGTTCAACCGCGGCCTCGCCGAACCCGAAGCGGTGGAGGAGTTCTTCGGTCGCCGAGTCCGCCCGGATGACCCCTTCCTGATGAAGGGGATGGGGGAGGCGGTGGAGCGATTGCGCACGGCCATCGTCCGTCGCGAGCCCATCGTCGTCTACGGCGACTTCGATGCCGACGGCGTGACCGCCACCGTGCTCGTGATGCAAACCCTGCAGGCGTTGGGCGCCGTCGTGCGACCGTATATCCCGCACCGTGTTGACGAGGGCTACGGTCTGAACAACGAAGCGCTGGCGGCACTGGCACAGGCCGGGGCCCGCGTGGTCTTGACGGTGGATTGCGGTATCCGCTCGCAGAACGAAGTGGCGTTTGGCCAGAACTTGGGTCTCGATATCATCATCTCCGACCATCACACGCCCGGATCCCACGTGCCGGACGCCCTGGCCGTCATCAATCCCCGCCAGCCCGATTGCCGCTATCCCTTTGACGGTCTGGCCGGGGTCGGCGTTGCCTTCAAGCTGGCCCAGGCGCTGCTCCGCGCCGAACAAGCCGCGCCTATAGCGCCACGCCCACCGAGGCTGACCGAAGAGGACCTGCTCGACCTGGTTGCCCTGGGTACGGTCGCCGATCTGATGCCCCTGCGCGGGGAAAACCGCTTGCTGGTGCAACAGGGACTGGAACGCCTGCGCCAGACCCCCCGACCGGGCGTACTGGCCCTGGCCCGGACGGCCGGACTGCAGCCGGGACAGATCACGGCCTATGAGATCGGCTTCAAGCTAGCCCCGCGCCTCAACGCTGCCGGTCGCCTGAGCACGGCCATGTTGGCCTATGACCTGTTGATGGCGCCGGACCCGGAGACGGCGCAGCCGCTGGCTGTGAAACTCGATAACCTCAACCGTGAGCGACAAAGCCTGACCGATGCAGCCGTACAGTGGGCGACCACCGAGCTAGGCGAAGCACCGCCTGACGATGTCATCCTGGTGGGGCGCCCCGGACTGCCGTCGGGCATTCTCGGTCTGGCCGCAGGCAAACTCAAGGACCTGTACTATCGGCCGGTGTTGGTCGTGGAACTGGGGAGCGAAGAGGTGCGCGGATCGGCGCGCAGCATTCCCGAGTTTCATATCACCGAGGCGCTCGACCGGTGCGCCGACCTCCTCTTGCGCTACGGCGGTCACGCCGCTGCGGCCGGCTTTACCCTGCGCCACGACCGGTTGCCGGCCCTGCGCCGTCGACTCAATGCCTTTGCCGCCCAGGTGCTTCACCCTGATGACCGCATACCCAAATTGACCGTCGATGCCATCGTCCCCCTCAGAGACATGGACTATGCCTTGCTGGGCAAGCTGCAGGAGCTGGAACCGACGGGCGCAGGCAACGAGCCGCCCGTCCTGGCCGTGCCCAATCTAATGGTGCGCCAGATCCGACGTCTGGGCAGCAACGGCGAGCACCTGCGTCTGATCTTGAGCGATGGTTATCTGACCATCGATGCCATCGCTTTCCGACAAGGGCATCTGGCCGAAGGGCTGGGGATGCGGGTGGACGTAGCCGGTTATCTGGAAGACAACATCTGGCAGGATCAACGCCGGCTGCAACTGCGCCTGTGCGATATCCGGCCGGCCGGTCGCGGTATTCCGCTCGGTGCCGTCACTCCTGCCTAATCGTCCTGCCAAGCCTCGGAAGCGCTGCTATCTCCTCTCGATGTCACCTATGAAGCGTCTAAGTGGACCGGCCAAAGCCGGCTTGATCGCCGCTCTATTGGGCATAATCCTGGTCCTTATCGGCATCGGGCGCGGCCAGGTGCCGCTCAATCCGCTCAGCATTGGGTTGGCTTTGCTCATCGGCGGCGGCAGTTGGGGCGTGGTCGTGTGGGCCGTGGCGACCGCGGCCGTCGATGTGGAACGCGACCTGGCCGGCGAGGAAGCGCCGAAAGACGACAACCAAACCTGATCCTCAACATCGTCCCCCAGGTGCAACGCTATGGCTCTGATTGCGCCTTTCGACACCCTGCATGCCTGGCTCATCGACATGGACGGCGTCCTGTATCGCGGGGATGAACCTTTGCCCGGCGCGGCGGCGTTTGTGGCAGCGCTCCAGGCCGAAGGACATCCGTTTCTGTTTCTGACCAACAATGCCATGCGCACGCCGGCCCAATACGTCCGCAAGCTGGCGGGCATGGGCATCCACGTCGAGGAAAGGCATGTGTTCACGTCCTCGCTGGCCACGGCGGCCTACCTGCGCCGCCACTATCCGCCCCCGCGGCGCATCCTCGTCGTAGGCGGTGATGGCATTCGTCGGGCCGTGGATGAGGCCGGTTACACGCGTGCAACCCGCGCCGAGGAAGCCGAGCTGGTCGTGGTGGGCCTGGACCAAACCGTGTGTTATAATGAACTGGCCGAGGCTACTCTGGCGATTGCGGCCGGCCGGCCTTTCATCGCCACAAACCCCGATCGCACCGTGCCTTCGGAGCGGGGAAACCTGCCCGGCGCCGGCGCCTTGCTGGCCTTTCTCGAGGCCGCTACCGGATGTAAACCCCTCGTGATCGGCAAACCCGAACCGGGCATCTTCGAAGCCGCCCTCCACCATCTGGGCGTGAGCCCTGCCGAGGCGGTCATGGTGGGCGACCGCCTGGAAACCGACATCCTGGGCGGTCATCGGGCCGGTCTGCGCACCATCTGCGTGCTCACCGGCATCAGTAGCCGAGCCGAAGCCGAGGCCTTCGACCCTCATCCCGACTGGATCGTGCCCGACCTGACGGCACTCTTGCGTTCGTGAGCATGGCCAACCTGTTGCTCGATCGGACTCGCGCCGAACTGCGCCAACTCATGGCCGCGTGGGGCCAACCGGCTTTTCGCGGGGACCAGATTTACCTCTGGCTGCACAGGGAACTGGTCACCTCGCCTGCGCAGATGAGCAATCTCCCCCAGGAGCTGCGGACGCGGCTGGCGGCCGAGTTCATCGTCAATCCCCTGGAACCTATCGTGCAGGTCGACAGCCGGGACCGCCTGACACGCAAGACCCTCTTCCGTCTGCCCGATGGCGCCACCATCGAGGTGGTGCTCATGCTCTACGAGAACCGCCGCACGGTGTGTATCTCGACCCAGGTCGGCTGCGGCATGGGCTGTACGTTCTGCGCCACCGGGCAGGGTGGACTGTTGCGCAATCTCAGCGCCGGCGAGATCGTGGCCCAGGTTCACTGGTTCGAGCGCTGGCTCCGGCAGAGTGAGGACAACGATGGCCTGCGGGTGAAACGGCCTACACGGCTGACCAATGTGGTGGTCATGGGCATGGGCGAACCCCTGGCCAACTACCAGGCGCTCATGCAGGCACTGCGCACCATCGCCGATCCCGAAGGCTTTGGCCTTTCCGCCCGCAGCATCACCGTTTCTACCGTCGGCCTGGTGCCGATGATCGACCGCCTTGCCGCCGCAGACCTGCCCGTCCGGCTGGCCGTTTCGCTCCATGCCCCCACCAATCGGCTGCGCAATCGGCTGGTGCCCATCAACCGCCGCTACCCTCTGGAGTCGCTGATGGCGGCCTGCCACCGCTATGTGGAAAAGACAGGGCGTCGGCTCAGCTTCGAATACGCGCTCATACGCGGGGTCAACGATTCGGCCCAACACGCCGAATTGCTCATCGATCTCCTCATGGGGTTGCGCTGTCATGTCAACCTCATCCCCCTCAACCCGATCCCCAACTCACCCTATCAACCCAGCCACGCCGAGGATGTCGCCCGTTTCCAGCACCTCCTGAACGCCGCCGGTATCCCGACGACCGTGCGGCTGCGACGTGGTATCGAAATCAACGCCGGCTGTGGTCAACTCCGCCAGGCCGTACAGCAACCGGAGCTGATATCGCTCCTCGGTTCGCGTTGACGACACGGCCCATCCCGCTTGCAGGAAGCAACGATGCCCCCATCCTCTCTTGACCGCATTTTCATCAAAAACCTGCTTGTCCGGGGCATCATCGGCATCAACCCCGATGAACGCGTCAACCGCCAGGACATCCGGGTCAATCTGACCCTGTGGGCCGATACGCGGCGTGCGGCCGCCAGCGATGATATCGCCGATGCCGTCAATTACCGCACCGTGGCCAAAGCCGTGATCAAACACATCGAAGAAGGTCAACCTCTGCTCGTCGAACGCCTGGTCGCCGAGTTAGCGCGACTGTGTTTCCAGCTCGATCCGCGGGTGCAGGCCGTGGAGGTGATGGTCGAGAAACCGGGTGCCGTGCGTTTTGCCGAATCCGTGGGGATCGCCATCTATCGCACCCGAGACGAGGTCGTAGACGATGCCTGAACGCGTCCTGATTACCATAGGCACCAACGTCGCTCGCGAGACCAACCTCGTGCGCGCCGTGCGAGGCCTGGCCTCGTATCCCGGTGTGCGCGTGGTGGCCGTCAGCCCTGTCTACGAAGGGCCGGCCGTGGGTGGGACCAGGCCCCAACCGCCCTTTTACAACGCGGCCGCCTTGTTGGAGACCGAGCTGACGCCCGACGAACTGCGTGAGGCCTTGCGCCTCCTCGAAGCCGGGTTGGGACGAGTGCGCAGCGCCGATAAGTTCGCCCCGCGACCCATCGACCTGGATATCGCTTTCTTCGGCGACCGTGTGTTCGACCTGGCGGGCCGTCACATTCCCGACCCTGACGTCTTGCGCTATCCCCATCTGGCCGTGCCCCTGGCCGATATCGCACCCGACTGGCGCCATCCCGAAACCGGTCAGACCCTGACCGAAATCGTCGCCCAACAACGGGCTGCCTACGGCGAGTTTCCGCTCCGCCGGGTTGAGGTCAAGATTTGAGTCAACACGGCCTCGGCATCGCGCAATAGGGCCAACGCATCGAGGTGAATAACGTCGGGCTCGGTATACATCGCTGCGGCGGGATCGGCATCGGTGGGTTCATCGATGTACAACGTGAGCCGACCATCGGGACCGAAAAGGGCCAGGTCCGCTTCGGGCCGGTTTCCCATCGCCACCGGATACCAACACTCCACCGCCAAACCGCGTTCGCGCACGGCGGCATAGAGCTTTTGCCGTGCGGCCTCCCGCAACCATAGGTCGCTCACATCCCGGGCCCGGAACAGATGGGCCAGGGTGGTGTAGATAAAGGTGATGCGGGTCTGACGACCGGCGGGAATCGGCGTCGGCAGGGTCATCAGCTCGCCCAGTTCCAGTTTGAAGTACGACTCCTCGGCACGGGGGTGATCGGGTTCGTCGGGCAAAAGCTGCCGACGGGTGCTGAGATGGTAGCGGAGGATGGGGGCGTAGTAGTTGATGCGCCGGCCTTCGGCACCGAAGGCGCCGGTTTGGTAGAGGGCCAGATACTCGGCGGCGATCTGCCGGGGTGCATGGCGGACGGGGATGCGATACCAGTGGGCTTCGCGTGCCAGGCGCAGATCGCGTGCGTTGTTGACGACGGCCACCAGCACAGGCGTCCACTCATCGGCAGGGTGGACGGGCCGGTGGCGAGGTTCATAACGGGGTTGAGTCGGGTCGAGTTCCATGACAGGCTCAGGTGATGGCCAATCGCGCCAGCAGATCGGGCGCCCAGGCCTCGAGATGACGGCGGAATTGCAATAAAGCCAGGTCGCGAGCGCGCGCTTCGAGCATCACATCGAAGGGGCGCAGCGGGGGTAAACTGCGCAGGAAGTCGATCAGGGGAAACGGGTTCAGGAAATGGCTATGCCGGTTGAGGCGCGGGGGATGGGGCCGGTTCAGGCGATCGCGCACCATCTCGGTGGCGGGCGTGGCGAGATGGATTTTGGGGATTTGCTCCGGTGGCCAGGTCTCCAAACAGGCGATCAAGGCCTCGGTGGCCGGCATCCCGGTGGGGTTGTAAAGCTGATGGTGCAGCAGGTCGAAAACGAGCCGGATCCCGGTGCGTTGGTGCAGCCACAGGCAATCGCTCACGCCGAAACGGCGGTCGTCATGCTCCAGGGCCAGCCGCGCCTGGGTGGCGGGACGCAAACGCGTGATCGCCTCGGCCGCCGTGCGCAGGGCCCGGTCGCGATCGCCGTAGTGGCCGCCCACGTGGACCACAACCACGGCTTCCGGGCCCAGGCCCATGCCGTCGAGGAGTTGGGCCAGCGTCTCCAGCACGATCAATGCCCGCGCCTGGCGCCAGGGATCCGGGGCGCTGAGGACGACATGCCCGGCAGCATGGACACTGAGCCGCAGGTCATGCCTGCGGGCCAGATCGCCGACCAGGGCCAGTTCGCTCTGACACGCCTCCAGATGCTGTTGGGCCGCAACGGGGTCGGCCTGAACGTCCCTCGGCAACAGGTCGGCGCTGAGCCGGTACATGGCAATACGGCGCTCGACCAGATAGAGCAGCAGATCGCGCACATAGGCCAGGCTGACGGAGAGATGGGCCTGTGGAGGACGGCGGCCATCGTGGCTGCGCAGGCCGGGCCGACCGAGTACGGTCACGGGAAAACCCAGGCGCATGGTGAACTGCAGGCACCGATTGCCTGCCTGTGGTGCAAGTCCATGACGTTAATCGCCAAGAATTGCAAAAATGTTCAATAACGCAAAACCAGAGCGATACGACCGTAGGCACTCAAACGGCCGTTTTCGACAAAAACAACGCGGCCCTGTTTGGCCAATACCGTCTCAATGACATCATCGACGGCATCATCCAGGGCGCCGGGCGCCATGGGATCGGCTGCCGGTTGCAAATGCCAACCCGAAGCATCCACAACGGCCGGATAGTGGAAATCCTCTTCGACGAGTAACAAGGCACCGCGCCCCTCGTGGGCCAAACGCCAGACCTCGCCGATGGTGGCGACCATTTTGCTTGCACCGGTTGCCTCTTCCAACTCGGCCAGAGCCCGATCGCGCACGCTCTGCATGTTCATCTCGACCAGCGGCCACACGAGTCGGGCCAGACGAGCGGGTGACGTTTTGCTGTGGCTGCCGGTGATCGTGGTCAGAATGGCCTGACGATGCTCCGTAACCTCTTGAAAGAAAGCCAGATGGCGATCGATACCCACCACAACCAACGGCAGCGGATCCTCGGCCCAAATGGATCGAAACGCCGCATCTACCTGACGGAAAAATTGCCGATGCCGTTCGTCCCGATAGGCCGATTTACGCACGCCAAAACCACCGGGTAGGGGAGCCGTTCCACCTGGACCCTCGTGGATCTGTGGGAAGCCGCGCTCGGTCACCTCGATGAGGGTGTCGTGCGTCCCTTCCAAGAGGCGGGTTGGCTTTTCGCCCAAGACGAGCACCCAATAGCGCACCAAACGGTTGAGGGCGTGGATCAGGTCGCGGGTGAAAAAGGTCTCGTCGACGACGATGCGTTCCGGTACCGAGAAGGGCAGGCTGAAGGCGCGGGCAAAATCTCGATGAACAAACAGGGCAAGGCCATCGAGCGTATGGCGGAAATCGATTTGAGCGATCAGGTGCTCCAGCCGCGTCAGCAGCGGCTCGGCCTCGCGACGGCCGATCTCGGCCAGCAGCCGTTCGCTTGCCTGCTGGACCAGATTGCGCACCCGAATGGGATCCTGACGATTATCCGGGGCCGTGCGATGGGTAGGCAGAATGATCGTCAAGGCCGGATATCCGCGCACCTGCTGGAGGAGATGAACAGCCTGGCGATTCATAGGCAAGCATGCTCGGCAAAGGTTGGAGAACGAGTAGGGCGGACAGGCCTTTCCTGGCCCGGCATTCTACCCTGCAGGCCCGCCATTGCCAAACAAGCCCTGACCAAGGGAGCTGAACCCATTTGGCCTGGGGGCGTGGTTCGAATAAGATGAGCAACTATGCCTGATGCTTTGCTCTGGCTGCCCCTTGGATTAAGCCTGATCGCCGCCGGCTTGGCCGCGCTATGGGGTTTACCAACCGTCAATCGTCGCCTGACCAACACGCGGGCGGCCTGGTTATTGGCCCTGATGCCGCTGGCGGCTTTCCTGTTTTTGTTGTTCCGCCTGCCGCCGGTGCTTGCCGGCAGCGGCCTGATCTGGCGCCAGGCGTGGATGCCTTCGCTGGATATAACCGCCACCCTCTATCTGGACGGACTCAGCATGCTGTTTGCCCTGCTTGTCAGCGGCATCGGCACATTGGTGGTCATTTACAGCGGTTATTACTTCCGTGGGGATGCCGGCGCCTGGCGTTTTCTATGCTATTTGCTGTTGTTCATGACCACGATGCTGGGGCTGGTGTTGGCGGGCGATGTGATAACCCTGTTCGTCTTCTGGGAGGGTACCAGCGTCACGTCGTTTCTCCTCATCGGTTACAAGACCAAAGATGAAGAAGCCCGTCGCGGAGCCTTCAAAGCGCTTTTCATCACCGGTGGCGGTGGCATTGCCCTCTTGGCCGGGTTGCTGTTCATGGCCGTCCTGGCCGGTGGCACCGATTATGCCACCCTTTTGCACCGCAGGGATGTTTTGATATCGACGCCGCTGTACCCGGTCGTGTTAGGCCTGATTGCCTTCTGTGCCTTCACGAAAAGCGCGCAGACACCGGCCCATATCTGGTTGCCGGCGGCCATGGTGGCCCCTACACCGGCCAGTGCTTATCTGCATTCGGCCACCATGGTCAAAGCGGGGGTCTATCTGCTGGCCCGCCTTTATCCGGCTCTGGGCGGGACCGAACTTTGGTTTGCGGTCCTGACCGTGTTCGGCCTTTTGACCATGCTCACCGGGGCTTATTTGGGGCTGAAGCAGAACGATCTGAAAGCGCTGCTGGCCTATTCGACCGTCAGTCAACTCGGGGCGATGGTGATGTTGGTGGGCGCCGAAACGGCCGTCGCCTTCAAGGCGGTTATCGTCGGCATTCTGGCCCATGCCCTTTATAAGGGGGCGCTATTCCTCCTTGTAGGCATTGTTGACCACGAGACGGGGACGCGCGATCTGCGGCGGCTGGGTGGGCTGAGAGGGACCATGCCGCGCACGGCCATCGTAACGATACCGGCAGCGTTGTCGATGGCAGGACTACCGCCGCTATTCGGCTTCCTGGCCAAAGAGACCTTGCTGGCCTCGGTAACCCATCCTCAGTTGCCCCCGCTTATCGGGACACTCCTCACGGCAGCCGCCGTGATGGCGGGGGCTTTGCTTTTGGCCCAGGCAGGGCTTCTGCTGAGCGATGTCTTCTTCGGCCGCCCGCGAGATCCGCACATCCACGGCCACGAGCCGCCGAGGGGTATGCTCGTGGCACCGGCCATTCTGACCGCTCTCTCGCTGATCCTGGGGCTCCTGCCCGAACCTATTCCCCTCGCCACTCTCATAGCGGTCGCAGCCAAAGCGGCCTATGGCGCCACGGTCAAGGTCTCCCTGGCGATTTGGGCCGGGATCACCGTGCCCTTCGTGCTCAGCATCGTGGCCGTTTCGCTGGGCGGGCTGATCTGGGGGTTCCGTCATCCGTTGCGTCGCCGTCAGGAGGCGCTGTGGCCGTGGTTGCGCCTGGATGCCGTGTACGAGGGTGTGTGGCAGGGGCTGATGGGTGTGGCCCGTCTGAGCACTCGTAGCCAGGCCGGTCAGCTTCGGCGCTATTTGATCCTGATGCTGCTGGCGCTGACGACGATGATGCTGCTGTGGGGCGACCTGCCACGCCCCACCACCCTCGGCAGCGAACCGCTCGACGATCTGACCTTGCTGCGGGTGTTTACCCTGGTCTTGGCCACCGGCGCCGCGGCTCTCAGTATCTTTTTGGTGCGCGATTTCTTCGCCATTCTGGCCCTCAGCGTTTCCGGCCTGGGCGTGGCCGTGATTATGGCCCTGGAACCGGCGCCGGATGTCGCTTTGGTTCAGATTGTCGTCGACCTACTTAGCGTAGTTCTGCTGACGCTGGCGCTTGCCATCATCCCCCGTGAACAACGCCGCCGGGCCTGGGAGTTTACGTTTCGCCAAACGCGATGGGGTCTGGTGCGCGACGGTCTGATTGCCGGGGCCGGTGGCGTGGCGATTGCCATCCTGACCCTGGCTGCTCTGATCGCGCGGCCGCGCACGAGCATCGTCACCCCATACTACGAAGCCAATGCCAAGTCGCTGGCCGGTGCCAGCGATATCGTGGGTGCCATCATCGTGGACTTTCGCGGTTTCGATACGCTGATCGAAATCCTCGTTTTCAGTCTGGGCGGGTTAGGCGTTTTCGCCCTCCTGCGCTACGCCACGCGTCGTGAACGCCGTCAGGCGGAAATGCTCCTGGCCTCGTCTGCGGGCGAAAACCCCAGTCTGGCTCCGGGGACGTCCGAGTTGCATGACAAACTGGTCATGGGTATCGGCGGCATTCGCCCCTCGCCCTTTATCCGTATGTTGGCGCAGGTGCTGCTGCCGCTCATGATGGTCGTGGCCATCGTTCAGATGATGTACGGTCACGAGCAGGCCGGTGATGGCTTCACGGCCGGTGTCATCATCAGTCTGATCATTGCTTTTTGGTACGTGGCCTTCGGTTATGAGGAAACCCGACGGCAATTGCCGTGGCTACAACCGTTCCCTCTGGTCGGTATGGCCCTGACTCTGGCTCTGGGCAACGGCCTGGTTGCCGCCATGCTATCCGGTTCGTTTTTCGGTCGCGTGGATTACGGCCAGTGGTTGGGCCTGGGCCTGCCTCGCGGTTTTAGCTTCAGTTCCTCCTTCGTTTTTGAGCTGGCCATCTGTTTGACCGTGTTGGGTGGCGTGGCCCTGATGTTGGCGGCGCTGGGCCACCCTCAAGATAAGCGCTGACCCTGGAGACCCGAGGATGCTCGACTTGCTCAAGGCGCTGACCATCGGTGCCATGTTCGGAATCGGCCTGTTTCAGTTGTTGCGTCGTAACGTCATTCGCTCGGCCATCGGTCTTATGGTCCTAACGAATGCCGTCAATCTGTTTTTGCTTATGACCGGCGCCTACCGGGGTCGGGTGGCCGCTTATGTTACCCTGTCGGGAGAACGCAGCGATGCTCTGCCGCAGGCGCTGGTGCTGACGGCCATTGTGATCGGGATGGCCGGCTTCGTGCTCGTGCTGGCCATGCTCTATGTGCTGGCATTGCGCTATCGCACGGCCGATGCCGATGACATTGACGAGTTGAAGCATTGAGCATGCACACGCCCCATCTGGTTATCCTGCCCATCCTCATTCCCCTGGTCGGGGCCACCATGGGCCTGCTTCTTTGGCGCCGGCGCCGGTGGCAGGCCTTTACTTCGGCCGCTGCGCTGCTGCTTTCGCTGCTCAGCGCCGTGCTTTTGCTGGTCAGCGTGTGGCGCCAGGGCCCTTTGGTCTTCCAACTGGGCGGATGGCCGGCGCCCTTCGGTATCTCGCTGGTCGGCGATCTGACGGCGGCTACTTTCGTGGTGATGGCGCAGGTGGTCCTGATGACCGGGTTGATCTACGCCCTGGGTTGCCACGACCGCTGCGTGTTGTATCCCGTGTTCTATCCCCTTTTCCTGTTCCTGACGGCCTCGCTCACGGGCTCGTTTCTGACAGGAGACATCTTCAATCTGTTCGTTTTTGCCGAACTCATGGTCATCGCGGCCACGGTGCTCACGGCGCTGGCCGACGATCGCAGCGGTGTGGAAGCGGCCTACAAGTACTTCTACATCAGCCTGCTGGCGTCGATCCTCTGGCTGAGTGCGGTCGGCAGCCTTTATGCGTCCTACGGCACCCTCAATATGGCCGATCTGGCCCGACGTTTGGCGGCGGATCCCTCGCCCCCCTTGGTGCCGGCAGCGCTGGTGCTGATGACGGTCTTTTTCATGATCAAAGGTGCCGTGGTGCCTTTCCATTTCTGGCAGCCCGATTTTCATGCGGCGGCCCCAACCGCCGTCAGCGCCATGCTCTCGTCGGTCGTGGTCAAGCTGGGGATCTACGGCTTTTTGCGTATGACAACCCTGCTTTTCCAGCCTCAGGCGAGCCTGTTGCGTGACTGGCTCGTGGCCTTCGGTCTCGTCGGTGTTTTCTTCGGTGGCCTGACGGCGCTGGGTACCCACAATCTCAAACGGATGCTGGCCTATTCGACCCTGGCTCAAATCGGTTTTATCCTGGTCGGTATCGGCTGGGGCACTCCGCTCGCCCTGTCGGCGGCCGTTGTTCTCACCATCAACCACAGTCTGATCAAAGCCGCCTTGCTCATGCTGGCAGGGGCCATGGCCAGTCGCGCCGCCGTCAAATCGGCCGCTTTTGCCAATCTGGTCGGTTTGGGCAAAGGTGCACCTTTCCCGGGAGTCCTGTTCTTTCTGGGTGGCATGACCCTGGCCGGGATTCCGCCCATGAACGGCTTTGTGGGCAAGCTGCTTCTCTTTCGCAGCGGGATTTTGGCGGCAGCCTATCCTGCGCTGGCAGCCGTCGGCGTGGCCGGCATCCTCACCCTGCTCTACGTCACCCGCGCCTTCCAGACGATCTGGTGGGAGCCGGCGCCGGCCGAGGCCAAAACCAAAGCCGGCGGTGACCGCCTGCTGGCTCCGGCCTTGCTCATCGCTCTGTGCCTGCTGCTGGGATTGTGGGCCGAGCCCTTGCTGGCTCTGGCCGACGCCGTAAGCGCTTCGCTCTTGAATCCCTCCGCTTATATCCACGCTGTGCTCGGGTCGTGACATGGGGCTGCCTTTTCTGCGTTCTATCGTCCTGCTTACGCTCGTCTACCTGGCCGTGACGGCGAACGTCGAGCCGGCCAATATTGCCTTGGGACTGCTCATCGCCGCCATCGTGACCCTTCTGGTGCGCCCGCGTTCGGGACCGACCCAGCTGCGCCGGCTGCCCGGTGCCATATGGGGGTTGATACGCTACACGGTCATCCTGATCGTGGACATCCTCAAAAACGGACTCATTGTGGCCCGCATTGTTCTGGATCCCGATTTGCCCATCTGTCCCGGCATCATTGCCATTCCCTCCGGCTGTCAAAACGAGCTGGCCACGGCCCTCAGCGCCCACGCCATCACGGTCACGCCCGGCGAACTGGTCATCGGCATCGATGAGCAGCACGTTCTGTACGTCCATTGTCTGGATGTCACGCGGGCCGCCGAACACGCTGCCCAGGCCCAAACCATGCGACGAGAACTGTTGAGCAAGATCTTGAATTGACGCGCTTTTTGGTAAATCATAAAAATGATCAAAATGCAACAAGTTTTATTTTTTACTCTGCATGGTTCCCTAATTGTTCACATCGCGCTGATTACCGTTTGTGTGTGGCGCGTGTGGCGTGGGGAGAACGTTATCGACCGTCTGATCGGCGCCGACCTGGTGGGCACATTGGTCCTGGCCGTGCTGGTGCTCATCGCCTTGATCGGGCAAAACCCGACTTATATCGACATTGCCTTGGCGCTGGCCGGACTCGGTTTTATGGGTACCATCGCCCTGGCGAAATACATCGCCGACCAACGCCTGTTCTGAGGAGACGAATCCTATGAGTACGCTGGCCGAACGCTTCGCCGTGGTTGTCGTTATCGTGGGCACGGCCTTTGCGGCAGTGGGCGTCTTGGGTTACATCCGACTGCCCGATGTGTATACCCGCCTCCATGCTACCGGCAAGGTCAGCATCTTCGGTGTGGTGCTTTTGCTGCTGGCAACGATAGCCCTGACACCCCTCGGTTTTGCCAAGGGGCTGGTGCTTATGGTGCTGCTGGTGCTGGGTGGCCCTGTCACGTCCCATGCCCTTGGGTCGGCCGCCCATCGACTCGGCATTCCCTTGCGCCGGGCTTGGCGCGATGACCTGCAGGCGCTGGAACGTGCCGGCAGGGAAAGCGAAGAAGAGTTCCGAACAAGACAAACGTAACGGGAGAACGGAGCCCGCCGGGCCGATTGTCGGCCATGTCCGAAGAGGATGAGCGCGAGATGCTCCTCTTGGATCATGGTAAAACGTCAAGCAGTCGTGTATCATGAGGATAGTGCCCTGCCGCCTCAACGGCATTGACCCCAACAACCGATACGACGCTTGGCGGATGGTGAGGGTATGCCACCGTTGCAAGCCGCCGACGACGTTCGCAAAGCGATCATGACGATGGAAGCCGCAAGTCAATCGATAATCACGGAAACCACCACACCCATCATGCGCTTCACGCGAACCTTCCAACGATTTGCGGAGATCGAAGGTTCGGGTGGCATTGTTTTGCTTATCTGTGCCTTGATCGGGTTGGCGCTGGCCAACTCACCGTGGGAGCAAGAATACGCGGACCTTCTCAACCGCCATTTTCTGATCGCCTTTGAGCCGATTTTCAGCCTCAATTTGCCGTTATCGCAATGGGTCAACGACGGCCTTATGGTCGTATTCTTCTTTGTGGTCGGTTTGGAGATCAAACGCGAAATCCTGATCGGTGAGCTTTCCTCGTTCCGACGGGCCTTGTTGCCGATCATGGCAGCGGCCGGCGGGATGATCGTGCCCGCTTTCATCTATTTACTCTTCAACCGCGAAAGCGCCGGGGAACGGGGCTGGGGCATTCCCGTGGCCACCGATATCGCTTTTGCCCTGGGTGTACTCTCGCTTTTGGGACGACGGGTGCCCATCTCGCTCAAAGTCTTCCTGACGGCGCTGGCCATAGCCGACGACCTCGGCGCCATTCTCGTCATCGCCCTTTTTTATACCGACACCCTCAACATGCTGCCGTTGGAATTGGGCGCGCTTACTCTGCTTGCGCTTATCGTTTTCAACCGTCTGGGAGGCCGCAGCCTGGTTGTCTACGGCATTTTGGGGCTGATCACCTGGATCGATTTCTTCTTTTCCGGTATTCATGCTACCGTAGCCGGTGTCCTGGTGGCGATGACCATTCCGGTGCGCAACCGCATCGATGCCCGGAACTTCGCGGATTATGTCCGCAGGTTATTGGATTGGTTCGAACAGAACAACGGTCACGACGCGAACAGAGTTCCTACTCCCGATCAACGCGTAGCGGTTCGTGAGATCGAACGGATCTGCCGTCAGGTCGATTCGCCTTTGCACCGGCTGGAGGCGAGCCTGCATCCCTGGGTGGCTTATCTGATCATGCCGATCTTCGCCATCACCAATGCCGGTGTGGTCCTTAACCTGGAGATGGTGCGCCATCTCCTGAGTCCGGTAGGATTGGGGGTTTTCCTGGGCTTGGTCTTGGGCAAGTTCATTGGTATTTTCACGGCCACTTTTCTGGCCGTCAAACTGAAAATGGCGGTCTTGCCGCGCCATGTGCACTGGGCACACATTGCCGGCGTGGCCTGTTTGGGAGGGATGGGCTTCACCATGTCGTTGTTTATCGCCAGCCTGGCCTTTGGTGGGCATGGGGCTGCAGCCGCAACCGAAACGGCCCATCTGGTCATGACCGCAACCGGAACAGCCGACCCGCTTTTACACAACATCGCCAAACTGGCCATCCTGACGTCCTCGTTGACGGCCGGGATCCTGGGCATCCTGGTTCTGCTGCGGGTCCCCGTGCTCAGGGAAGCCGAGGCGGCGGCCGCGGAATGAAGGGTTGACCGTGCCGAAACGCACCGATCTCCAATCCATCCTGATCATCGGCGCCGGCCCCATCGTCATCGGGCAGGCCTGCGAGTTCGATTACAGCGGCTCGCAGGCGATCAAAGCCCTCAAAAAAGAGGGGTATCGGGTTATCCTCGTCAACAGCAACCCGGCCACGATCATGACCGACCCCGAACTGGCCGATGCGACTTACGTGGAGCCGCTCACGGCCGAGATGGTGGAGCAGATCATCGCCCGCGAACGACCCGATGCCCTTCTGCCCACCGTAGGCGGCCAGACGGCATTGAACCTGGCCGTGGAGTTGGTCACCCAGGGTGTGCTCGACCGCTACGGCGTCGAACTCATCGGCGCCCCCTTGCGGGCCATCCAGGTGGCCGAAGACCGCCTGCTGTTCAAAGAGACCATGCTGGCGGCGGGACTGGACTGTCCGCAATCCGGCCTGGCCCGCAGTGTGGACGAAGCCCGGGCAATTGCCGAGCGCATCGGCCGCTTTCCTTTGCTCGTCCGGCCCTCCTTCACGCTGGGCGGCAGCGGTGGCGGCATTGTCAACAACGCCGACGAATTGGCCGAAAAAGTGGACCACGGCCTGCGCCTCTCCCTCGCAGGCAGCGTGTTGGTCGAGGAATCGGTCCTGGGCTGGAAGGAGTTCGAGTTGGAAGTCATGCGGGATCGCCACGACAACTTCGTCGTCGTCTGCAGCATCGAAAACCTGGACCCCATGGGCATCCACACCGGCGACAGCATCACCGTGGCGCCGGCCCAGACCCTGACCGATAAGGAATATCAGCGGCTGCGCGACCAGGCGCGACGGGTGATGTCGGCGGTAGGCGTCGAAACCGGCGGCGCCAACGTCCAGTTCGCCGTCAACCCCGATGACGGCCGTGTGCTTGTCATCGAGATGAACCCGCGCGTCAGCCGCTCCTCCGCCCTGGCCTCGAAAGCCACGGGCTTCCCCATTGCCAAAATCGCGGCCTTGCTGGCCGTGGGCTACACCCTCGATGAACTGCGCAACGACATCACCCGCGAGACGGTCGCCGCCTTTGAACCCAGCCTGGACTACGTCGTTGTCAAAATCCCCCGTTTTGCCTTCGAGAAATTCCCCGATGTGGACCCTACCCTGGGCCCGCAGATGAAAAGCGTGGGCGAGGTCATGGCCATCGGCCGCACCTTCAAGGAGGCCTTCAACAAGGCCTTCCGCGCCCTGGAGATCGGTCTGCCGGGCTGGCAGGGGCTGGCCACACCTGAAGCCCCGCCGGCTGCCGAGGTCATCACCCATCTGCTGCGCTGGCCCAACCGGGATCGGTTGCGGGCCGTCCACGATGCCCTCTGGCAAGGCTGGGAAGAAGCGACCATAGCCCGGCTCACCCGTTTCGACCCCTGGTTCGTCCATCAGCTGGCCCAGATCGTGGCTCTGGAAAAGGCCCTCACCGGCTTCGCTTTGGCCCAGGTACCGCCTTCTCTCTGGCGACGGGCCAAGCGCTACGGCCTCGCCGACGCCCGCATCGCCGCCCTGCTGACGCCGCCGACAACGGCAGCGGCCGTGCGTGAACGCCGTCGTCAACTGGGGATTGCCCCCACCTATAACCGCGTGGACACCTGCGCGGCCGAGTTCGAGGCGTATACGCCCTATCTCTACAGCACCTACGAGAGCGATGACGAGTCCGCACCCGGCGACCAGCCCAAGGTGATCATCCTCGGCGGCGGACCCAATCGCATCGGTCAGGGCATCGAGTTCGACTACTGCTGTTGCCATGCTGCCCTTGCCCTGCGCGACCTGGGCTATGAGGCCATCATGGTCAATTGCAACCCCGAGACCGTTTCCACCGATTACGACATCTCCGACCGCCTCTATTTCGAGCCGGTGACCGCCGAAGACGTCCTCAACATCGTCGAATGCGAGGGCAAGGCGGGCTCGCTGCGCGGGGTGATCGTGCAGTTCGGCGGCCAGACGCCCCTCAATCTCGTCAAGAGCCTGGCCGCCGCCGGGGTACCCATCCTCGGCACCGCCGCCGAGGCCATCGACCTGGCCGAAGACCGCGAACGGTTTGCCGGTCTGCTGACCGAACTTGACATCCCCTGCCCCAACTACGGCATTGCCCACAGTCCGGCCGAGGCCAAAGCCGTGGCCCGCCGGATCGGCTATCCCGTCGTCGTGCGGCCCAGTTATGTCCTGGGTGGTCGCGCCATGGCCATTGTCAGCACCGAAGAGGCACTGGAACGGTACATGGCCGAAGCGGTGCGCGCAGCCGCAGGGAACCCGATCCTCATCGACCAATTTCTGGAAGACGCCTATGAGATCGACGTCGATGCCGTTGCCGATGGTGAACGGGTGGTCATCGGCGGTATCATGCAGCACATCGAAGAGGCCGGCATCCACTCCGGTGACAGCGCTTGTGTGCTGCCGCCTTACAAGGTCTCCCTCTACCATCTCTCCATCATCCGCGACTACACCGAACGCCTGGGGCTGGCGCTGGGCGTGCGCGGGCTGATGAACGTCCAATACGCCATCAAGGACGACATCGTCTACGTGCTGGAAGTGAACCCGCGCGCCAGCCGTACCGTGCCCTTTGTGGCCAAGGCCACGGGCGTGCCGCTGGTACGGCTGGCCACCCAGGTGATCATGGGTTGCAGCCTGGCCGCACTGGGCTTCACCGCCGAACCGGCCGTCAACGGCTTTTTCGTCAAGGAGGTCGTTCTCCCCTTCCGCAAATTTCCGGAGGTGGATGCCGTTCTGGGACCGGAAATGCGTTCGACCGGCGAGGTGATGGGTCATGCCGACCGTTTCGGCCATGCCTTTGCCAAGGCGCAGATCGCCGCAGGCACGCCCCTGCCGCTGCGCGGTGGTGTCCTGATTACGGTCAATGACTTCGACAAAGGCGCCGCCCTCAAAATCGCCCGCGATCTGCACCGCCTGGGCTTCGAGCTGTATGCGACGTCCGGCACCGGCGCCTATCTTCATCGCGCCGGCATTCCGGCTACCATCCTGGCGCGTGCGTCGGCCGGGCCCGGCGCCTATACGACGCTCGACGCGCTGCGCGACGGCAAAATCCAGTTGATCATCAACACGCCCCTCGGTCCCGAAAGCCGTAGCGACGGCGCTCGCCTGCGGCGGCTGGCCACCCGTCTCAACGTTCCGCTCATCACCACGCTTTCGGCCGCCCAGGCGGCGGTCAACGGCATTCGTGCCCTGCGCGAAAAAGGGTTGGGGGTGCGCAGCCTGCAGGAGCACCATCGCCTGAACACTTCGCGAGCCTTCGTCCTATGACCCAGGTGCCTTTGCGGGTGTTGAGCGACCAGCTGCGGGCTCTCGTAGAGGAGGAGCGCAATTATCCGGCTGCCTTCGACCTGGGCCGTCACATCCTACGCTACTGGCCCAAACACGTAGTCACCTATGCCCGGCTGGCCTCGGCGGCCCTCACGGCCGGCCTGACCGCCGACGCCGTGGACCTTTACCAGCGCTGTCTCAGCGCCGACCCCGAAGACCCCGACCTATGGACCGGTTATGCCCGCGCCGCCGCCGACCTGGGTCTGGAGGCCGAGGCCGAATTGGCTGCCCGCTATGCCGCCGACCTGACCGCCGCCAACGGCACATCCCTGCCGGCCCAGGCCCATGCCGCACGACGTCGTGGAGACTGGGCGACCGCGCGCGACGTGTATGGGCGCGCCATGGCGGTCATGCCCGGTCGCATGGACTTACTCCTCGGCTTGGCGACGGTCCTGTGGCACCAGAACGAAAAGCCCCTATGCGAACGCATGGCCCGGCAGGCACTCACCTGGTTGCCCCACAGCCTGAAAGCCCATGCGCTCTTACTCATGCTCGAGGCGCAATATGGCCAGACTTCCGGGCGCACGTCCTCGTATCGTCTCTTGTTCGCCTTAGACCCGGATGGCGAATACCTGGCACGGCATTTCCGTTGGCCTGCACCCTTCGCCGAAGTGGCCACTCTGCCTGCCTGGACGAAGGACCGCTCCCATCCGAATGCATAAAAAACGCCGTCGGCGCCTCCGCAGGAGCACCGACGGCTGCGGAATCGCAAACGACCCTGGCCAGACCCCTCAGGATCGCACCGGCACCAGGAGCTGTTGACCGGCGCGGATGCGGCTGCCGGGTCCCAAGCGATTCAACCGTCGTAACATCGGCACGGTCGTGTCGTACTGTCGGGCGATTTCCGCCAGGCTCTCGCCCCGGCGCACCGTGTGCACGCGCACGGTGGGCGGATCGACCTGAGCGCTCGCCGATCCCGACGGATCGCAGGGAACGATAAGGACCTGCCCCCGGAAAATGCGATTGGGGTTGCGAATGTGGTTAGCCCTGGCCAGATCGGCCACGGTCGTGCGAAAGCGCCGGGCGATGGCGCTGAGCGTGTCACCCCGCTGCACGACATACGTGCACACGGCCGGTGTAGGTGGCGGCGGCGGTGGCGGTGGTGGGACTACCCCGACCGCAGTCCGGCAGGACCGCAACTGCACGTCATCGATATCAAAGTCGACCTCGCGTTCCAGGGTCGCCCACTTCTTCAACCCCAACACATACAGCACGATGTCGGCAGAGGGGACGACAAACGTGGTGCTGTAGGCGCCGTAATGACCGGGCGCCGTGCGCAGCCCGATGCCCGCCACGGGAACACCCTGACGGACGGTAAGCTGGGCCACGTCGGTGATCGGCGTCGAACCGACACGATAGCCCCAGTAGACCTCATAGCGATAGGAATCTTCATCGCTGTGGTCCGCCTCTTCACGGATCATCGCCTTGAGCTGGAGCTGATAAGTGCCACCGGGCCGCAGCCCCGTGATCCGCTGGTAGATCCCGATGAAGCGATTGGGATGGGTGGCCGCCAAACCGAAGGTGTTGATCTCAAGCAATTGGGCATGGCGCCCTTCGGCCACAACCAGCGGCCAGGTGTCGTCGTAATAGCCGTAGGTGGCGGCACCGCCGCTGTTGAAAGGCCCCCAGAATTGCGCCACACCCGTCGGGGCAAAACCGGCCTCGAAGTTGCCGTTGCGCACCAGATTAGGGCCATCGCAAACCAGAACCGGAGGCGGCGGGGTTGGGCTCGGCGACGGAACGGGCGGCGTAGGCGGTATGGCGATCGGCGGTGGGGTCGGCGTGGGCGGCGGTTGCAACGGTATCGGCCCCCGCAAGGAGACGTTATCCACATCGAAATCCACTTCCCGATTCCAGTCACCCCATTTCATGCGGCCGGCGATGAAGACGGTGAGCCAGGGGCCTTGCGGCCTGACCGTAAGCCGCACGGTACGATAACCGCTGGGGTTGAGACGATCCTGGATGGGGCCGACATCAACCTCCTGCCAGTGGGCGCGGGTCCAATCGCGGCCGCCCGTATGGTCGAAGCCGACCAACATGATATAGCGCCAGGGATCACCGCCGCGATCCAGGTCATCGGCCCGCATGAGCGCCTGGAACGACAATTCGTAGCTCTGGCCCGGCACCACCGCCACCGTCTGGTAGATGCCGGCGGTGCTGTTGGGGCCGGTGGCGTCCTTACGCGTGTTGATCTCGATGAGTTGGGCATGACGACCCGAGGCCACGACCGGCGACCAACTTTCCTCGTAAAAGCCGTAAAAGGCGGTACCGCCCGTCGTGAAACAACCCCAGCCGTTTCCCACCGCCCCACAGCCGGCGATGGTCGTAAACCCCTGCTCGAAACCCCCGTTGCTCAGACGTTCGCCGATGGTCCCGTTGCTGGCCCGTGATGTCAACGCCACGGCGATCAGCATGACCATCAAGGCCAGGCTCAGAGCCGCCATGATCATGCGTTGTGAGGATCTCATGAGTTTTCCTCCTCGTTACAACGAAAGCAAAAAATCGCCCAAAAAACTAGCCGCTTGATGTATCAGCACAGCGCAGAAAGACACATCAATTAGCGATTTTAGCAGGGCAATTGGGCTTTGTCAAGGCAATTTGACTGTACGACAATAACGATTTTCGCTAACTATTCCTGTTTGGCAAAGAAAATGCAGCCACAAAATGCATTGGCGGGGTCTGGAACCGACCATTCCCGGCTTGGCCCAAGCCTCTGGATCGGGCCTTGGATTGCTGTCGGGTCGGGGCGTCGGTTACAATGAACGCGTTCGCCCCTTCGCGGCTGGAGCCTGACCATGAAGATGCGGGTTTGTTTGTTCCTCCTCGCTCTGCTGGCCCTGATACCGACCGCAGCCTGCACGGCGCCACCCCCTCCGGCTACGGCTGTCCCTACCCTAGGTTCTCCTACCGCCATCCCGACCCCGACCGTCACCGCCGACCCCTATCGCAACGCGCGCTTGCGCATGGTGGAACAGACCATCCGCCGTCGCGGGGTCAAGGACGAGCGGGTGCTTGCGGTCATGGAGAAGGTCCCCCGCCACGAGTTCGTCTTGCCTCAGTATCTGTCCGAGGCCTATGCCGACCATCCCCTGCCCATCGGCTACGGCCAGACCATCTCCCAGCCCTATATCGTGGCCCTGATGACCGAGCTCTTGCAGCTCGAACCTCATGATAAAGTCCTCGAAATCGGTACGGGTTCGGGTTATCAGGCTGCGGTTCTGGCCGAGCTGGTGGACGAGGTGTGGACCATCGAGATCATCCCCGAGCTGGCGCAGACGGCGGCCGCGCGTCTACAGCGGCTGGGCTATACCAACATCCACATCCGCACGGCGGACGGCTACTACGGCTGGCCGGAAGAACAGCCCTTCGACGCCATCATCGTCACCGCTGCGCCCGATCACATTCCGCAACCGCTGCTGGCCCAACTGGCCGACGGGGGTGTGATGGTCGTCCCCGTCGGCCCGCCGGGTGGATACCAGACGCTATGGCAGCTAATCAAAACCGGCGAAGAAGTCAAAGCCTATAACATGGGTGGGGTGGCGTTTGTACCCCTGGTCGGCGGTGGTCAGCGCGGTCGTGGCGGTCAATAATCGCGGCTGCGGCTTTGCGCAACGCCGAAGGCCACGAGATAGCAGGCCATCCCCACCAGCAAAACGGCCCTAAAGCCCCACTGCAAAGCCAGGAGCGCTGCCAACACGGCGCCGATCACCGAGGCCGAACCGTTGATCGCCCAGGCCCAGGGTGCTAGATGGGGCGCCGTTGCCTGCAGCCAGCGCCATCCGCGCGGAAAGGGCACGCCTAACAGCAAACCCAATGGAGCCAGCAGGAGCATGGCCAGCAACAAGCGTCCACCGAGCCCGACGGCCAGGAAGGCCCTCAACACGGGTTGGAGGCCAAAGGCGTAGAGGGCCACCACGCCTATCAAGGCGGCCAGAGCCGCCGACCAGGGCAACCGTGGGGCCAGCAGGCTGCCCAGTCCCGACCAAAGCAACACACCGGCCAGGGTGATGGCCGCCGCCAACGTAGGATGCCCCAGGAACAGGATAAATCGCTGGATAAGGGGGATTTCGACGAGGAGAAAACCCAAGCCCAAGGCGGCAAAATAGAGGAAGACACTCTGCCGCGACGGCGTCGGGCCGATCGGCGCCGCCGGCCTTCCCCGACCTCGTGTCGTCACGAGGAGGGGCAACAGGATGAACAGGCCTGCCGCCAGCACGGCCAGGAGCAACAAGGCCACCAGCACGAGCATCCCGCTGCCGCCGAAGGGCTGCCAGGTTTGGCCCAAAGTGCGCAAGATAAGGGGCGTTTGCGCCCATTCGAAGAAGTGAAAGAAAAAGGGATGGTCGTCGGTAGGCGGGGTCACGGCAAAGGGCTGGGCAGCTAGAAAGCGCCGTTGATCGGCCGCCGCCAACAATCCGGCATAGGTGCGTTCGTAAAGAGCATCCGGTACGATGTGAAAGCGATTGATCTCATCCGCCCGCAAGTCGGGCGCCAGGACCCGATCGAACTGCAAAGCTGTGGTTCGCTCACGCACCCAGGCCAGTTCGGCGGCGGTCCAGGGGGTCAACTTGACCAGGAAGGTTATGGTCTGCAAGCCGCGCCAGGCCACAATGTGCCGGGCCGGATCGCCGATGCCGTGAAAACGCAGCCCCTCCACGAACAGCCCCAATGCCCTCAGGTCCTCGCTGGGCGGCATTTGTAACCAGCGGCTGCTCACCAGGATGCCGCCCGGCGCCAGATGGTCGAGATAGGCGATCACGGCCTCGGTCGTCAGCGTGTAATCCTCGACCAGACTGAAGGCGCCGGAGGTGACCGGTCGAAACGGACGCGCCAGGGCCAGATGGATGACGGCATATCGCTCCCGGTCGGCGGCCAGGAAGCTGCGGATGGTTTGCCGAACGGTGGTCACCGAGGGATGACGATAGGGCGATGCCGCGGCCAGTAGGGCATCCACGGCCGCCACGGCCTCGGTCTCAGGCTCTACGGCCACCACCGCTCGCGGGAGCGCCGTCCCCCAGGACCCCAATGCCTGCCATACGGCCAGACCCCCGCGCGGTCCCAGGACAAGGGCCGGTCCCGGCGGCGCCAGCTCGTAGGCCGGCGCCTCGGGCAAATAGGCCAGAAACGTCCGGTCGAAGGGCTGGCGGGTATCCAAAATAGGGCTGAGGTCATCGCCGTTGCTCAACAGGGCGTACTGGGGCGGCGGCGGCCCGGTATACCGCAGACTCAGACCCGGCAGCGAGCGGATGGCCGGACCGGCCACGACATCAATCCGGGTGGCCATGCCATCCAGACCGATAACCGGATAGGTTCCCGGAATAAGGAGGAGTTGAGAGAGGGTCTTGTACGGCGAAAGCCGGGGCTGGGCCACGGCCGGCGGTCGCC
Source organism: Caldilineales bacterium (assembly GCA_037443945.1). Taxonomy (GTDB): domain Bacteria; phylum Chloroflexota; class Anaerolineae; order J102; family J102; genus SSF26. The sequence continues at coordinate 12,248 of JBBINH010000002.1, read as the reverse complement.
AGGCCGCCAGGCCGATCCAGAGCAAGATCGACCCGTAAACCAACAACCGCCCACCCTGCGCAATCCCATTCCCCCGGCTCAGACGGGCCACCAGCGCGGCCAAAACCCCCACCCCCGCCAGAGCAAAGACGAGACCGGCCAAACCCAAATGAGGAAAAAGCCAGGCAGCGACCGGCGCCCCCAAGGCGGAACCCACCAGATTGGCACCGTAAAGGCGATGGGAACCGGTTGGACTCACGGCCAGAGCCAGGCCGGTGGCCAGGCCGACGGCGAAAAAAGGCAAGGCCAGAGCCAGGTAATACACCGCCAACAGGACGATCTGGCGACGGTCCCAGGCAATGGCGTAGGAATCAAACGGCAGCCCGTTGACCACCCCATAGCTGCCCAGGAGGACGACGGCAAAGCCCAGGCCCAATCCCTCCAGGCGGCGAGCCGTTGCGGCCGCCGTCTCCGCCGACCGGGTCCAATCCGGTTTCAGACTGAGCAGCGTGCCGCTGGCACCGAAGCCTAATAGGGCCACGTTGACGGCCAAAAAGGCAAAATGATAGAACTGTGTCAGGGCAAACAGCCGCGTCAGGGCCACCTCCCAGGCCAGACCGGCCATGGCCAGCAGAAAGACGGGCAGGACAAAGCGGGAACCGTTCATCGTCGTTCCCCTGGGGTCAGTCTACCCCACCCGATGGCCGAATGCCAACAACGGAAAGAAATAAGCACACGATGGTTTTGACGTTGCCGGAAACGTTTTGCTATACTCCCCATTTAGGCCTTGAACGGCCTCGACTATGGTTTGGTTTTCCACTTCGCACACCTGGTAGATCGTCGGGCCCGTGTCTGCGCATGCAGATGCCCGGTGACCACAGGTGGAGGCACAACAAATCCCAGGAGTTTATCTTTCGACTATGGCCGGTATTCCTCTCAAGACCTTACTGGAAGCAGGCGTGCACTTCGGCCATCGCACCAAGCGTTGGAATCCGAAGATGAAACCCTATATCTTTACCGAGCGGAATGGGGTTCATATCATCGACCTGCAACAAACCGTCAGCCAACTCAACAAAGCTTGTAACTACGTCCGGGATATGGTCGCCCAGGGCGGTACCCTGCTTTTTGTGGGGACCAAACGTCAGGCGGCCGAGATCATCGCCGCCGAAGCGCAGCGTTGCCATATGCCCTATGTCAACAAGCGCTGGTTGGGCGGCACGTTGACCAATTTCCGCACCATTCGCTCCCGGGTGGAATTCCTGGAGAACCTCGAACAGCGCCGCGATAGCGGTGGATTCGCCCGTCTGCCCAAGAAGGAGGTCTTGCGCCTCAACGAAACCCTGGAGCGGCTGCAACAACGGCTGGGCGGTCTGCGGACCATGGAACGTCTTCCTGACGCCGTTTTTATCGTGGACACCCGTCGCGAGGAACTGGCGGTCAAGGAGGCGAACAAGCTCGGCATTCCCATCATCGCCGTTGTCGATACCAACTGCGACCCCGACCCCATCACGATCGTGATTCCGTCCAATGACGACGCCATCCGCGCCATCAGGCTGATGGTGAGCACCATCGCCAATGCGGTATTGGACGGCCTCAACATGCGCCAGGTGTTCGCTGCCGAAGCCGAAGAAGAACGGCTGGAGGAAGAACGCGCCCGCTTTGTCTATGCCGGACGGGTTTATGAAGCCGAAAGGGAGCGGCCCGAGAGCGAGCTGCTCGGTCCTTCGACCCTGGCCAAGCTCGATATCGGCTCGGATGAATACGAAGAGGAGTATCTGGAAGAAGTTTCTTGATCGTCGTCATTATCCCCAACCCCGTATGGAACTCGTAGGGACGTGAGCGACTCACGTCCCTACGACTGTGTAAACCACCCCATATCACGCGTATCTACTCTCTATCCTCGGAGCAGACATCATGACAATCACGGCAGACATGGTTAAGGAGCTGCGCGCAGCAACAGGCGCCGGCGTTCTCGATTGCCGCAAGGCTTTAGAGGCGGCTCAGGGCGATTTCGATAAAGCCGTTACCATCTTGCGCGAAAAAGGACTGGCAGCAGCCGCCAAGAAGGCCGGCCGCGAGGCCAAGGAAGGGTTGATCGGCCACTACATCCATCAGGGCGCCAAAGTGGGAGCCTTGATCGAGGTCAACTGCGAAACCGATTTCGTGGCCCGCACCCAGGAGTTCCAAACCCTGGTGCACGATCTGGCCATGCAGGTTGTGGCCACACGCGCGCAGTACCTGAGCCCCGACGAGGTGCCGACCGCCGTCATCGAGCAAGAGAAGGCCATTTATCGGGCTCAACTGGCCGACGAGAACAAGCCCGAACACGTGATCGAACGCATCATCGAGGGCAAACTGGCCAAGTTCTACGAGGAGGTGTGTCTCCTCGAACAGCCCTTTATCAAGGACTCCAACATCAAAGTCAAAGACCTGATCATGGGCTATATCGCCAAGCTCGGCGAAAACATTCGGGTGCGACGCTTCGTCCGGTTTGCCGTCGGCGAATAACCGCACCCCAGGAGGCCGCCATGGCAGAACTCAAATATCGCCGCATTCTGCTCAAACTGGGCGGCGAAGCGTTGGCCGGTCCCGGCGGCTTCGGCATCGATCCGGCTCAGGCCGAAGCCCTGGCCCACAAAATCAAACGGGTCTACGACATGGGTGTCCAGATCGCTATCGTCATCGGCGCCGGCAACCTATGGCGTGGCAAGCAGGGTCTGGAACACGGCATGGAGCAGACCAAAGCCGATCACATGGGCATGCTGGCCACCGTCATGAACGCGCTGGCTCTGCAGGACGCACTCGAACGGCTGGGCATCACGACGCGTGTGCAGACGGCCATCGAAATGCGCGCCATCGCCGAACCGTATATCCGCGGCCGGGCCATCCGGCATATGGAAAAGGGACGGGTCGTGATCCTGGGCGCCGGCACCGGCAACCCCTACTTCACCACCGATACGGCCGGCGCCTTGCGCGCCATGGAAGTGGATGCCGAGGTGTTGATCAAAGCCACCAAAGTGGACGGCATCTACGATGGCGACCCCCGCAAAGACCCCCATGCCAAACGCTACGACCGTCTGACCTACATCGAAGCCATCAACAAGCGGCTGGGTGTCATGGACAGCACGGCCATGACCCTTTGCATGGACCACAATCTGCCCATCATCGTGCTCGACCTTTGGCAGGAAGGAAGCCTGGAGAAGGCCGTGCTGGGTGAGCCGGTGGGTACGCTTGTCTATCACTAAGGCGAACCGACGGCCGCCTCGGCCGCTGCTCGCCTCGCCAACCAGGCATCACTCTCGGCTCCGGACGCCGGGCCGGATTATCATTTCCCCCGAACGAATGCGGCTTTGCCGATCGGCGGCACCGTGGATTACACTTGGTGGGGTAGCGCGTTGATACGCATGCGAAAGCCCTCGTTGCCTCCTAAGCTGTCCTGACTTCTGCCTCAGTCTACTGCATTCGCACGTCTTCGTCCTGTGAGTATGCCATGCTAGAGGATGTCCGTAAGGAAGCCAGTAGTCGTATGGAAGCAGCCGTCAGAGCCCTGCAACAGGATCTGACGGCGATCCGCACCGGTCGGGCCAACCCGGCCTTACTCGACCATATCCAGGTGGAGTATTACGGCGTCCCGACGGCGATCCATCAGTTGGCGGTGATCACGGTTCCGGAACCGCGGCTGATCGCCATTCGGCCGTTCAATGTGGCCGATATCGGCCTCATCTCCAAGGCGATACAAAAGTCCGACCTGGGTCTGACCCCGACCAACGATGGCAAAATCATCCGCCTGGTGTTGCCGCCGCTGACGGAAGAACGCCGCCGTGAGTTGAGCAAACAGGTGGCCAAACGGGTCGAAGAAGCTCGTGTGGCCATCCGCAACATCCGCCGCGATGCCATCGCCGATCTGCGTGCGTTTGAGAAGGAAAAACTGATCACCGAAGACGACCTCAAGGAAGGCACCGAGCAAATTCAGAAATTGACCGACGATTTCATCAAGCGCGTGGACGCCATCGGCGAGGCCAAGGTGACCGAGATTATGGAGGTATAAGCCATCCCGTCCGTTGACCAGGCGTTCCCCATGACCGTTGCGAACCTGGTTACGCCTGAACGAGTCGTGCCGCTCGACCCCAATCTGCCGATTCCCCAACATGTCGGCATCATCATGGACGGGAACGGCCGTTGGGCACGCGCCCGCGGTTTGTCGCGCATGGAAGGCCATCGTGCCGGCACCCGCAACATCCGCCGTGTGTTGGAAGAGGCCGTGCGCATCGGCATCAAGGTACTGACCATCTACGCCTTCAGCACCGAGAACTGGGGGCGACCACGGGCCGAAGTCAGCCATCTCATGCGGCTGATCAGTGAAAGCATCCGTAACGAATTGGATGAACTCGATGCCCAGGGCGTCCAGATCCGTCACAGCGGTCGTCTGGCCGGGGTATCGGCCTATCTGCAAAAGCAGATCCGTGGGGCCATCGAGCGCACCCAGCACAACGACCGTATCATCCTCAATGTCGCGTTCAACTACGGCGGTCGGGCCGAGATCATCGATGCCATCAAGCACATCATCGAAGATGGAGTGAAACCGGAAGACGTGGACGAGGCCCTGGTGGGCCGTTATCTCTACACGGCCGGGCTGCCCGACCCGGATATGATCATCCGCACAGGGGGTGAATATCGGCTTTCCAATTTTCTCATCTGGCAGGCGGCTTATGCCGAGTACTACGCCACACCGACTTTTTGGCCCGATTTCGACGAGGCCGAATTGCGTATGGCGATTGCCGTCTACCAGAGCCGCGAGCGGCGGTTTGGGCTGGTGAAATAGGGACCGACCATGCTGCGGCAGCGTGTGTTCAGCGCCGTGGTACTCCTGCCGCCTGTGCTGGTCGCGGCCTGGTTGGGAGGGTGGTGGTTCACCGGATTGGTGGCCCTCTTCGTAGCCCTGGCCACCTGGGAACTGTGCCGCTTGCTCGCCCAAACAGGGGAACCATTGCCGACCCCACCGGCCATCCTCCTGGCCGTTGCTCTGGTGCTCGAAGGGGAACTGCCCTCCGATCCCGAACGGCCGGCCATTGTCCTGGTGGTGGGTGTGCTCATCGGCCTGGTGGTTATGCTGTTCCGCCGTACGCCTCATCCGGCCAGCGAATGGACCCTGGCCCTGGGGGCGGCGGTCTATATTGGGCTCACCATGCGCTTCCTGCCCCGGTTACGCGGGCTGCCCGATGGCTTCGGCTGGCTGATCACGGCAGTACTGACGACCTGGCTCGCCGATTCGGGGGCCTACTTCATCGGCCGCCGTTGGGGTCGCCACAAGCTGTGGCCGCGCATCTCTCCTCATAAGACCTGGGAGGGCTTTTCCGGCGGTCTGATCGTGGGAACCCTGACCGGCCTCATGTCGGCGTCGTGGTGGATTCCCGGTCTGGATTGGTACCACGGGCTGCTTATCGGTCTGACCGTGAGCCTGGCCGCTCCCCTGGGCGATCTCAGCGAGTCGGTCTATAAGCGGCAGGTAGGGGCCAAGGATTCCTCCCACCTCATCCCCGGCCACGGCGGTTTTCTGGACCGGATCGATTCGTTTCTGTTCGTAGGGCCGTGCGTGTATCTGCTGGCCCTGGCGATCACGTAAGGACCGTTCTAGCGCACCGTCACATAAGGGCGTAGCTTCTCGAGCGTGGCCGGGCCGATCCCCTTGACCCGCAGCAAATCCTCCACCGTACTGTACGGCCGACCGGCGATGATGGCGGCGGCCGTCTTCGGACCGACGCCGGGCAACGCCTCTAACTCGGCGGCCGTTGCCGTATTGAGGTCGATGGGGGTGGTCAGGGCAGCCGTCGGCGTACGATTGCGGCCGTCCACTACGGCCTCCGAGGATGCAGGCGCTGGGGTTTCGCCCCGACTCGGCACATGAACGTGCTCACCGTCGGCCAGAGGATGGGCCAGATTGATGGCGACCAGATCGGCCGTCTCGGTTTCGCCACCCGCAGCCAGAAGAGCATCCTGCACCAAACTGTCCGGCGGCAGGCGATACACCCCCGGAGAACGCACGGCGCCGCTGACGTAAACACGTAGCGGCGCCGGCGTAGGGATGGCCGTAGGAGCAAGGGTGGCAGACGGCACTTCAATCCGAATGGGCTGCGGCGGTGGACGACGCTGGGCTAACAGCAGGTAGGCGCCAAACACCAGCACCCAAAAGGCCGATGTGGCCAAAACGACCGGTAAATGGACGCCGAACCGCGCCTTCATCGTCCTGTACAAAGCCCATAATAAACTCAGCCCGCCGTAGACGAGGAGCCTGCCGAAGCGGAAGGTGTCGAGTTCAGCATCCGCTTGAAGGCGTCCAGGAACTCGAGCGGCAACGGGAAGATGATAGTGGAATTCTGCTCGACGGCAATTTCGGTCAGGGTCTGCAGATAGCGCAGCTGCATGGCGCCCGGTGCCTCGGCGATCACGCGGGCAGCCTCGGCCAGTTGCTGCGAGGCGGTGTATTCACCCTCGGCGTGGATGATTTTGGCCCGGCGCTCGCGCTCGGCCTCGGCCTGGCGGGCCATGGCCCGTTGCATCCCGGCAGGAAGCTCGACATCCTTGACCTCGACCAGATTGACTTTGATGCCCCAGGGCTCGGTGGCTTCATCGATGATGCGTTGCAGTTCCTGGTTGATACGCTCGCGGCGGGCCAACAGGTCGTCGAGTTCGTGTTGGCCCAGGACCGAACGCAACGTCGTCTGACCGATCTGGTAGGTGGCGCGACGGTAGTCTTCCACGTTGATAATCGCTTTTTGCGGGTCGAGCACAAAGAAGTAGACCACAGCATTCACCTTGACCGTGACGTTGTCGCGCGTAATGCACTCCTGGGTGGGCACGTCCAGCGTCACCACGCGCTGATCCACCTTGACCATCCGCTCGATGAAGGGGATCAGGATGATCAGACCCGGTCCGCGTACGCCGGCAAATCGCCCCAGACGAAACACCACGCCACGCTCGTATTCCTGCACGACCTTGATGGCCGAAAGGACAATAGAAAGCAGGACGAGCAAGAAGGTAAACAGACCGATAAGCGAGGAAAACATGGGTAAACTCCTGAAAGAGTGAGTTAATTCGTTTTTGTGATTAATAGGTCGCTAAAAAGACGATCAGCCTATTTCGGCAAAACGAAAAGGATTGAAATCCGTGTTACGATCGAAATAATCCTCATTCTCCGCACGCTTGAGATGATTGACGATGATGTAGGTAAAAGGTGTAAAACCGACTTCAACCGCCACTTTGAAGATGTAATTGGCCACAATCAGGCTGAGAACGACCGTCCAGGGAAACACACCCAGTGCCGTAGCGATGAGCACAAACAGCGCCGTATCCACCCCTTGTCCCACGAGTGTGGAACCGATGGTCCGCATCCACAGAAAACGGCCGGCCGTCTGCACCTTGAGCTTGGCCAGGACAAACGAGTTGCTGAATTCACCGGCAAAATAGGCCACCAAGCTGGCGAGGATAATGGCGCCGGTGCTGACCCCGCCGAGGATGGCCTCGTAGGCGGCCTGACCGAAACCTGCCATATCCGTCGGCAGCGGCAGGTTTGGGGTTGTCGTTGCCATCCGCTCATACACGAATTGTCCCCAGGCCGGATCGGCAGGCAAGCGGGCCAGGGCCCATAGGGTCAAGGACATCAGCAAGGCGCAGGCAAAGCCCACCCAAATCACCCGGCGGCTGCGCGCATAACCGTAAACCTCGGTCAGTGTGTCGCCGAAGATGTAAGCCAGCGGAAAGAGAATGGTGCCGCCGTCAAAGGCGAGCCGTAATCCCCATACCGAAACCCGGAGGTCGATCAGTTTGGCCGAGCTGGCGATGTTGCTCAGCAGCAACACGCTGACGAAGAGGGCCATGACGAGGTCGTAGTAGCGATACGTGCGCTTCATGATGCCTTCGTCTCTTGCACCGAACAGACCAACGGTCTCGCCGGCGCCACCCCGGTCCTCGTGACAAGGGTAAGGGGTCGACGCCGACCTGTGGCATAATGGGACGAGCTGATTATAGCCCAGTGCCTGTCTCTTGTCGAAAAGCGTTCTTCCTATTCCGACAGCGTTCGGCTTTGGCGGCGAAAGAACGGAACCGCTTTCCGCCTACGCAGGCTTCGTCTGTGCATCGACATCCGCATGAGGCCATCTACGCTCATTCATCTCGTTGTTTGGGGGCTCGGATTCGTGCTCCTGACCGCATGCGGTCGCTCGCGCAGCATCGAGGATCCCTTTGCCGTGTACGCCCCGGCCTGGCGCCGCGGTGTGAGCATGGGTGCATTCGTTCTCGGCGATGCGCCGCGGTACGATCTCATCATGACCGTCGACCCGGATAACCGTCGGCTGGAAGGCACGGCCGTGGTGCAGCTGCGTAATCTCAGCGGCCGACCGCTAAACGACCTTTATCTGCGGTTGTATCCTAACCTGCCGCAACTGGGTGGTACCATGCAACTGACAGGCGTGGTGGTCCTGCCGCAGCGCTATCCCGCCGGTTTTGCCTACACCCTGAACAACACCGCCGCCCGGATCACCCTGCCCCGGCCCCTGCCTGCCAACGAGCCGATTGCCCTCGAGGTCACTTATCGGCTGCAGGCACCGCAAAAAACGGGGTATGTCCTCTTCGGCGAGAGCGAAGGCATCCTCAACTTGCCCTATAGCTACCCTATGGTGCCCGCCCAGACGCGCGACCCGGCCTCACCCTGGCGTTTGGAGATACCGCCCCCGCACGGCGACATCGCCATCACCGATCCGTCCCTTTTTGTGGTTACCGCCACCGTACCCGCCGATGTGACCCTGGTCGCCACAGGCGCTGCCATTACCCAGACGGTCGGCATTTCCGCTACGGTCCAGCATGTGCTGGTGGCCGGGCCGATCCCCGAATTCGCCATGACCCTCAGCCGCCACTTTCAGTCCGAACGTCTGACCCTGGATGACATCCTCATCACCAGCTACTTTTTGCCCCAAGACCGCACAGCCGGTCGTGCTGCCTTGGCCGATGCGGCGGCGGCCGTGCGCGTCTTCGGCCAGTTGCTGGCGCCCTATCCCTTTACCGAACTCGATATCGTCCAGGCTCCCACCCGCTACCTGGGCATGGAATATCCCGGCCTCAACTACATCGGTCTGGATACCTACCGTCAGCAGAGCGAAAGCCAGAAAATCCTCATCGCCCATGAAGTCGCCCATCAGTGGTGGTATGCCCTGGTCGGTTCCGATTCGTTTCGTTATCCCTGGCTGGATGAGGGTCTGGCCGAACACAGCAGTCTCCTGTTCATGGACACATTGTACGGGCCCTCCGTAGCCGATCGCATCCGAACCCTTCGCTGGCAGGTGCCCACAGAATGGGCCGTTCAGAACGGCTACGATGCCCCCGTGGGCCGGGATGTCACGGCTTTCAACGGCACGAACTACGAAATTCTGGTCTACGCGAAAGCCGCCCTGTTCTTCGACGCCCTCTATCAAAGCCTGGGTTTTGAAACCTATCTGAAGGTGCTTCAGACCTTTATCGAACGCTACCGTCTGCAGCGGCCGACGCCGACCGATTTTCTGGCCGTGGTCGCCGAGGTCGGAGGCATCGATCCGCAACCCCTCTACGAACAGTGGATCCTGAGCGGCCCGGTATCATCCCTTGAACCCACCCCGACGCCTATGGAGTAAGCTGCGATGTCCCGCGTGGCCATCATAGCCGATAGCGGTTGTGATTTGCCGCCTCCCTGGCCGGAACGCTACGGCATCGGCCTGGTGTCTCTCATTGCCCGTTTCGGCAACGAAGAACTTCCCGATACGCCTGTTAACCGGTCGCGCTTTTGGGAGCTTTACGAACAGGGTCCGCCCCCACAGAGTGCTGCGCCGGGAGCCGGCGCCTGGGCCGAGGCTTTTGCGACGGCCCTGGGCCGGGCCGACGAAGTCATCGCCCTGACCATTACCGGCCGCCACAGCGCTACCTATCAAAGTGCCGTCCTGGCCGCCGGCGAATTCGGCGATCGCGTCCACGTCTTCGATTCGTGGTCGCTCTCGTTGGGCGAAGGGCTGCTCGTCCTTCATGCGGCCCGCCGGGCCGCTGCCGGCGCGACGGCGGCAACCATCCTGGCGGAACTGGCCGACCTTCGGAGCCGTCTGCAGGTGGGCTTTGTGCTCGAAAGTTTGGATGCCATCCAGCGGGGTGGTCGGCTGGCACCGCTCATGGCCGCCATCAAGCGCATGGGCAGTGTCCTCACCATCAAGCCTCTCCTGGCCGTCCACGAAGGAACCATCCGCCTGGACGGAGCGGTGCGGAGCGTCCGGCGGGGCTTGCAGACCCTGATCGACCGGGTACCCTCCGGCCGAGTCCTCATGGCGGCGGTCGGCCATACCCGTCGCCCCGAACTAGCCGAGGCCGTGGCCGATAGCCTGGCCGTAGCCGGCGCCTTTCCGCGCGAAGACATCCTCGTCGGCGAAATCGGGCCGGCCCTGGCCGTCCACGCCGGCCCTGGTGCCATCGGCATCGGCTTTATTGCCACCGACCGCTGAACTGCGATGAACATCATACCCCCTCTCTCTCCCCCGGTCCGCCGATGGACTCGTTCTTGGTGTCGCCTAGCTCTCGCCGCGATAACGACCGTTGTCCTGGGCGCCGTTGTCGCGGCGACACCCGCACCCTCGCCGACGCCGCCGACCGTTGTCGAGAGCTCGATCCTGGCCCTGACCACGGCGGATCGGCTCGACCCCGCCCGTATCGCTGCCGCCGAAGCCCTGGGCGTGTGGGCCGGTTCCGACAGGTTGCGCCTGATCGTCGAGGCCACCTCGCTGCCGGTCTTGCCCGAGGAGACCATCCTCGAAACCCAATTCGCGCGCCGCTACCAGATCCGCCTGCCGCGCAACCGGGTGCTGGACCTGGCCGGCAGACCGGGTGTGCTCCGCATCCGTCCGCCCTATCCCCACCAACCGGCCCTCATCAGCGAAGGGATTCTACCGGCGGGCATCACCACCTGGCAAGCCCAAGGCTGGAACGGCGCCGGGATACGCATCGCCGTGATCGACCAGGGGTTTCGCGGCTGGATGAATCTGGCCGCCCAAGGCGAACTGGGCCGTGTCCTGACCTTCAATTTCCGCGCCGACGGTCAATTTGAAGCGACCGCCCACGGGAGTGCCGTGGCCGAAATCGTTTATGACATCGCTCCGGCGGCGACGCTTTATCTTTTGACCTTCAGCACCGACGTTGAACTGGCCAATGCCGTGACCTACGCCCGCAGCCAGGACGTGCACATCATCGTCCATGCCATCAGTTGGTTCAACAGCGGTCCCGGCGACGGCAGCGGCTTTATCGGCGATATCGCGCGGGGCGCTGCGGCCGATGGCATTCTGTGGGTCAATGCTGCCGGCAATCAGGCACGGCAGCACTACCGCGGTCTCTTCGCCGGTGGTGGTAACAGCCTGCACGATTTTGCCCCCGGCGACGAAACGAATAGCCTCACGCTAACCGCGGGCAGCACCGTCTGTGGTTACCTGAGCTGGGACGGCTGGCCGCGCAGCGGCGACGATTACGACCTCTACCTCTATCGCGAAGGGGTCATCGTGGCCTCGAGCCAAAATCCACAAAACGGGACCATGCCTCCCACCGAAGCCCTGTGCTATCAGGCGCCTTCCGGTGGCCGTTATGATTGGGTCATTCAGCTTTATCGGGGGGAACCCCGCCTCCTGCGTCTGTTCACAACTCTGGGTCCCCTGGAATATCACACCGTATCCGGTTCCATCGTGCAACCGGCCGATGCCGTCGAGGTTTTGGCCGTGGGTGCTGTCCATTGGCCGGAACCCTACCGTCTGGAAGACTTTAGCAGCCAGGGACCGACGGCCGACGGGCGGATCAAACCCGACCTGGTGGCCTACGACGGCGTGACCACGCGCACGTATGGCCTCAGCAACGGCATTCCCTTTCCCGCCGGCAGCGGTTTCTTCGGCACCTCGGCAGCAGCGCCGCATGGGGGTGGGGCGGCGGCGCTGGTGATGCAGCGGTTCCCGACGTGGTCGGCGGCGCAGGTGCGGGATTTTTTGGAGAGCACGGCCGAGGATCTGGGCGGCCCCGGTCCCGACAACGCGTTCGGCCGCGGCCGCCTTCTTTTGCCGCCGACACCGATAACCCCTACCCCCACGCGCACGCCAACGGCTACACCCACGCCGACCCCTACCCCGACGCGCACATCCACATCCTCCCCTACCCCGACACGCACGCCCACACCCTCCCCCACCCCGACACGCACGCCTACACCCTCCCCCACCCCGACGCGCACG
>JBBINH010000001.1:0-229285 GCA_037443945.1 Caldilineales bacterium | reverse complement strand
GTCCAGTGCCAGCGACCCCGTCGGAATCGCTTCGACCTGCATGAACGTCGCCTCCCCAAGCCGCATGATCGTGCCCTCCCCAAAACGCTTGGTGAGATTGGCGAGGGTGGACTCCAGGGCTTTTACGCGTCCTTCGTTAGCCATGAGACTTCCTGAAAAAGGCTTTCTTTAAGCGAACGTAAACACAAGTATAGCGCAAGCCATGGAGGCAGAGCAAATGCGAAGACGAAAGCCGCCGGTGAGTTAGGGCTCAGAACAGGGTGTAGATGAAAGGCCCTACGGCCGAGGTTTGTCCCAGAAGGGCGATGAGAATGACCGCCACCAGGATGACCATCATCGGGATCATCCAATACAACTTCTGAGCCCATAGGAAAGCGAACAGTTCGCCGATGATGCGGAGACGCCGTGTGAAACGCATGGATAACTCCAAAACTTACTTGGGTTTGCGAACGAGAAACGAACCCAACACGAGCAGGTCGAGACCGCTGTTGCTGAAGGTCTTGAAGGCGTCGGCCGGGGTGTTGACCATCGGTTCCCCGCGCAGGTTGAAACTCGTGTTGAGCACCACCGGCACACCCGTGGCCTGACCGAAGGTGGCCACGACGTCGTAGTAGCGCGGGTTATAGGCCCGACGAATGGTCTGCAGACGACCGGTGCCGCCGATGTGGGTTGTGGCCGGGATAACACTCTGCTTGTCCTCGTGCACAGGTGCCACGGTGAGCATAAAACGGGGTAGAAATTCCTGCTCCGGACACCCGATGACAAAGTAGTCCTGCGCCGCCTCTTCCAGGACCACCGGTGCGAAAGGCCGGAACGGCTCGCGGAACTTGATTTTGGTGTTGACGATCTCCTTCATCTCCGGCCGCCGCGGGTCGGCCAGGATCGAGCGGTTGCCCAGAGCCCGCGGCCCCCATTCTGAGCGACCCTGATAAAAGCCGACAACCTCTCCGCGCAGAAGGGCTTCGACTACGGCCGTGACGATGCGCTGCTCATCGGCCGCCTCGAAGGGAATACCCCGGTCGGTCAGGAAGCGATGGATGGCGGCATCGTCGAACCCTTCGCCCCAATACGCATGCTCCATGACAAAGCGTCGTGGTTGCCCCAGCAACACATGGTAGGCATAGAGTGCTGCCCCCAGGGCCCCACCGCTATCCCCCGCCGCCGGCTGGATATAGACCTGCTCAAACGGTCCTTCGCGTTGGATACGACCGTTTGCCACCGAATTGAGCGCCACCCCGCCTGCCATGCACAGATTCTTGCTGCCGGTTAGCTCGTAGGCATGCCGCGCCAGCTTCAGCATCACCTCCTCGGTCACATGCTGGATACTGGCCGCAATGTCGGCGTAGTGCTGGTTGCGACGGGCTTTTTCCTCGTCCCAGGCAGGATGGTCGCGACGGGGATGGGTGGTATAGGTGTAGAATTCCGATTCGGCCACGCGCGGTGGGCCGAACAACCGAATAAAGCGATCGCTAAAGGTGCGCAGCGGCGAATGCTGGAACTCGAAGTAATCGAGATCGAGCCAGAAGGAACCATCGTTGTAGACCCGGATCAGCTTTTCGACCCGGTCCACGTAACGCGGTTCGCCGTAGGGCGCCATGCCCATCACCTTGTATTCGCCGTTGTTGACGCGGAAGCCCAGATAGGCCGTGAAGGCCGAATACAGCAGGCCCAGGGAGTGAGGGAAACGCACCTCTTGCAGCAGATCGATGCGGTTTTCGCCCCGACCGTCCCAGGTAGCCACGCCTTTGCCCACGGTCGTGGTGGTCCATTCCCCCACGCCGTCAATCGTGACGATGGCCGCTTCGGTGAAAGGGGAGGCCAAAAAGGCGCTGGCCGCATGGGAGAGATGATGTTCGACAAAAAGAAATCGATCGGCCGGCACATCGGGCAACTGCTCTTGCAACAGGGCCTTGATCCACAGCTTTTCGTTCATCCACGTAATCAACGACTCGCGGAAGAGCAACCACGAGCGCGGGAACGTGGCCAGGCCGCTGCGCAGGATGCGATCGAACTTGAGCAGCGGTTTCTCATAGAAGACGACATAGTCGAGATCGCCGGGTTGAATGCCGGCCTGGCGCAAACAGAAGGCAATGGCGCCGTGGGGAAAGCCGGAATCGTGCTTCTTGCGGCTGAAGCGCTCTTCTTCGGACGCGGCCACCAGTTCTCCGTCCTTGAGCAGCGCTGCCGCGGCATCGTGATAAAAACAGGAAACACCCAGGATGTACATGGCCAACTCGGTCCCCTTAGCCCTGCCGGCGGGCGTGTGCGAGATCGCGATCGTAGGTGGCACGAGAACGCCACATGGTGGTTTGGGCCCGGGCCCTGTGCTGTAGCGGATCGCTCAGAAGACGCGCAAGCAGGCCAAAAGGTACAAGCAACGTGAAATAGACCAGGGTGATCAAGACCCTGGCCTGAAAACTACCGATATGGCGGGCCAGAATCAGCCATTCGTGCCAGAGCCGACGGAACAAAGCGGGTTTTCCTCTCACGTCAGGGGATACGGTGCCCGATCATACCGGCAGCATCGGGATTTTGTCAAAGCGCCGACGCCAAAGGCTTAGCAGCTACTCGACACGAATGTGCACGACGAGACGACCGACGAGCAGGTTACCATACCGTTGGGTGAGGACGATCTCGCCCTCCTCGCCGGGCAGTGCTGCGGGATCGGCCGTGATGGTAAAACCGACCTCTTCGGCGGCCGTCGCCTGCACGGCCAGCGCCGTCAGCCGGGCTTCGTCCTCTTCCAGACGGGTGCTGCCGCGATAACCGGTGCGCGGAGCCATGCGTAGCTCGATACGGCCTCGCGGGAACCCGCGACGGTCAATGCTCAGATCCATGAGGGTGAGCCGATCGGGCAAACCGTGCATGCGAAAACGGAAACCGGCCTGACCACCCGGCGGCAGGCGCAAGACCACCAGGTTCTTCTGGGCGATGTTGTTGTCGTCTCGCACCGACCACTCGTGCTGGACCGGGTCATCGGGCGAACTGAGACGGGCCAGGAAACAGAACGGCCCCTCGTCGGGTGGCGTCCAGGCCAGGGCGGCTGTGGCGGCCTGGCCGGGGGCTATGGAGGGCAGGGCGACATCGCCGATGGGCTGCCAGTTCCGCGGCCAGATCGAGGGCGAAGCCGGCGCCCAATAGAGGGTGGCCTTGACGCCATGCGCCACATCGGGTCCCAGGTTCCAGCCGCGCACATACAGCCAGTTGACGGTGGCGGGCATGGCCATCTCGTGCTCCTCACGACCATCCGGTTGCCGACGCAGCCACAGGTCGGGGCTATTGCAACGGACGCCGGTGCTGGGCACTTCCCCCCGGTCGGCCTCGTGATCGCGGATGTAGACATCGGCCCGGGAGGCGCGGTCACCGGTCACGGCAGCCATGTTATGACGGGCGATGAACTCGTACGGGATGGCCCCGCAGCCGTTCGCCTGGGGATTATCAAAACCCCAGGGTAACCACGAGTTGCGGATGAGAAAGAAGCCGCCACCGGGGGCATCGGGGTCGTCCACATAGCCGACGATGACCATGGCATGGGCACCGTTGGCCTTTTCATCGGGAAAGGGTAGGTTGATCTTGCCGGCGCGACGGGTGACGCGGTTGTGATACCAGGAGGGAAAGACGGGGATGGCGAACAAGACGGGCTTGCCGTCGGCCAGGGCCGTCTTGATGCTGCGGATATCCTTGGGCGCCAGGCGGATAACCCGCTTGAGCCGCCAACGGGCGGCAGCCTCGAGCACACCCGCCGGCGGCGGTCCCTGGCCCTCGTCGTTGGGTTGCGGCCGAGGGTTGTAGGGCCACTGCGCTTCGTCGACGGTGCCAACCGTGGCCAGACATTCCAGGCCCAGATGGGGATAGGTGCCGCTTACATTGGGGAGACCGTCCTTCTCTTTGCACCACCAGTAAATGAACTGCTCGGAGAGGTCGATAGTGTTGGGATCGGTCGCGTTCGCTTCGATCTCCAACAGCTCGCGCACGGCTGCAGCCGCATGGGCCACACAGGTCCCGCGCAGGCCTTGATTGCGTGGCGGCGGCAAGCGATCGGTGTAATCCACGACGGCCGGGAGCGCCTCGGCCAGAGCAGGCGTCTCGTAGGTCTCGCCATCGCGCTCTGTGGGGGGTGGCTCCAGGGCGCCGGTGCCGTAAGCGGCCGCCATGGCCTCCTCTTCCTCGCGGCGGCGGTCACGCATGGGGCCGACGATGGCATTGGCCCGCTCGAGGAGCGTGTCCAGTCCGGCCTCATCGACGCCCAGAAGGGTGCGCAGAAACGGTCGTCCGCCTGGGATCTCGGCCGCGGCCAGAAACTCCTGCAGGCTGATGATCCAATAGCGCTTGAGCGCGGCGATATGGGCAGACGAAAGCCCTTGCAACCGCTCCAGAGGAGCGATGTTTTTGAGCGGGCGCGGAGATGTGGGGCCGGGCATGGCGATTCCTCGTATAAGCGAACATGACGGTAACGACGCCTCCCGAAAACGGCCGGGCGGACCTTCTGCCCCCGGGACCGTCGGAAACGTAAGGGGATTGGCGAATGTCTCATTATCGCACGATAAGCCGGAAACGCAAGCGACAGCGAGGCCGACGGTCAAGGCAGCAGCGTTTTCGCACGTGCGAGCGATGGGTATAATACCGTCTATCTCCCGCCGTCTCCGGCATGGCAAAGGCATAGCCCCAAGCCATCGCTTTCCTCCACCGCCGTGCTTGCCGGGGCATGGTCCGAGTAGCCCCTAGGGCTTGTTGGCCATGCCGGGATTCGTTCCCTTTTCCACGCTTATCATGACCGATTTGCTCACCCGCCTGGAAGCAGGCACCTTGTTGACCGACGGTGCCATGGGCACCGAGCTCTACGCCCGCGGCTTCGGTTTCGACCAGTCGCTCGAGGCCCTCAATCTCAGCCACCCCGAGGTGGTGAAGGCCATTCATCGCGCCTATCTCGAAGCGGGGGCCGACTTGATCGAGAGCAACACCTTCGGCGCCAATCGCATTCGGCAGGAGGAATTCGGCCTGGCCGAGCGGGCGACGGCCATGGCCCGACGTGGGGTGGAGCTGGCCCTGGAGGCGCGCGCCGAAGCCGGCCGGCTCCAGGTTTTGGTCGGCGCTTCCATCGGGCCTTTGGGCAAATACCTGCAGCCCTACGGGCCCCTTGCCCTCGAAACGGCCCGCCAGGCCTTTGCCGAAACCCTGACGGCCATCCTGGCCGCCGGCCCCGATGTGCTCGTTTTCGAGACGTTCGGCGATCTGAACGAACTGCTTCTGGCCATCGGCGAGGCCCGCCGTCTGAGCGATGTGCCCATCATCGCCCATATGACCTTTGACGAAGAAGAACGCACGGCGCTGGGCTATACCCCGGAGGATGTGGCCCGCGCCTTGCAGGCGGCCGGGGTTGAGGCGGCTGGCGCCAATTGCTCGGTGGGGCCGGCCGTCGTTGTGGGTGTCATCGAACGAATGCACGCCGCCGCGCCGGGGCTGACCCTTTCGGCCCTGCCCAATGCCGGGCTACCCGGCCGGGTAGGCGGACGCCTGGCCTACCCCTCTTCGCCGACTTACTTTGCCGGCTATGTCGAAGCCTTGCGACGGGCCGGCGCTGCCATCATCGGCGGCTGCTGTGGCACCACCCCTCACCACATCGCTGCCATGCGGGCCGCCCTGGCCGGCATGAGCCGACCTCAACCCACGGCGGTGAAGGTGGTCGAGGAGACACCGCTGCCCACCTTTCCCGCCGCCGTTGAGCGGGTCCCGACCGAGTTGGCCCGAGCACTGGCCGAGCGCTTTGTCATCACCGTGGAGATGAGTCCCCCACGCGGCTATGACCCCAATCGCCTGCTCGAACATGCCCGGCAGTTGCAACAGGCCGGGGTGACGGCCATCAACGTAGCCGATAACCCACGCGCCCGCATGCGCATGAGTGCCTGGGCCGCTGCCTTTCTCATCCAATCGCGGCTGGGTCTGGAAACCATCCTCCATTTTCCCACCCGCGGGCGCAATCTGCTACGGGTGCAAGGGGATCTGTTGGCCGCCCATGCCCTCAATATCCGCAACCTCTTCATCGTAATGGGTGATCCCACCCGCATCGGCGACTTTCCCGATGCCGCCGACAATTACGATGTGACCCCTTCGGGCCTGGTGGAGCTGGTCATCGGACGGTTCAATCGGGGCGTAGACCAGGCCGGCCAATCCATTGGGCAACCTACCCATTTCTTCGTGGGCGCTGCGCTCAATCTTGGAGCCGAAGAGCTGGAACAGGAGATCAAAGTGCTCAAACGCAAGCTGGCGGCGGGGGTCGATTTTTTGCTCACCCAGCCCATCTTCGACCCGGCCGCAGTCGAACGGTTTTTTGCCGCCTGGGGCGGTCCGCTGCCGGTGCCAGTCATTGCCGGGCTCTTGCCTCTGGCCAGCAGCCGACATGCCGATTACTTGCATCACGAGGTGCCCGGCATCCGCATTCCCCAGGAGCTGCGCGAGCGCATGGCCGTTGCCACCCATCCCGAAGCCGAAGGCATCGCCATTGCCCGCGACTTGCTGGCGTATCTGCAGACCTGGGCGCAAGGAGCCTATTTTATGCCGCCCTTCGGTCGGTACCACCTGATACCGACCGTTCTGGAAGGTCTGCTCGAACCATCCCCCACGGTCACAGCGGAGAAGGCCTGAACATGCGCTATCGGCGTCTCGGTCTGCTCGTGCTGGCCATGCTCTTGCCGGCTATGACCGCCTGTAGCCGTTCGTGGTCCGCCACCGGAGCGGTGACATCCGATGCGGTGGCCGCCGTCACGGTCTCGTCTGGTGCTCTCGTCACCCTACCGCCGCCTTCCCCCACGGCCACACCGACTCCGATGGTCTCGCCCACACCGACGGCCACGCCCACCGTTACGCCTACACCGACCGTCACACCCTCGCCGACCGCTACCCCCACGCCGACGGCCACGCCCGGTCCCACGCCCGATGGCGTCTTGCGACGCGTGCGCGTGCCCATTCTGATGTACCACTACATCTCCACGCCGCCGCCCGATGCCGACATCTACCGAACAGACCTCTCCGTAACGCCGGAGCTTTTCGCCGCCCATCTGGACTATCTCCAGGCCGAGGGTTACACCACCATCGCGCTCAAGGACCTTCTGTCCTATCTGGCTACCGGCCGGCCGGAACTGCCGGCCAAGCCGATCATCCTCACATTCGATGACGGCTACGAAGACAACTACCTCAATGCCTTCCCGGCGCTGAAGGCGCGAGGCATGATCGCGACGTTCTTTGTCATCACCGATTTTGCCAGCCAGGACCGGCCGGGCTATGCCGATTGGTCGCAACTGGCCGCCATGGCGGCAGCCGGTATGGAGATCGGCTCCCACAGCCGCGACCATCCCAACCTGGCCGGTAAAGACCTGGACTATCTCGTATGGCAGGCCCTGGGCAGCAAGGAGACCATCGAAGCGCACATCGGCGCGCATCCTCGCATCCTTTCCTACCCTGCCGGTTCCTACGATCAACTTGTCATCGATGTCTTTCGTTCGGCCCACTACTGGGGTGCCGTGACCACCCACCAGGGTGTCATGCAGAGCAGCGATAAACCCTTTGAACTCAAGCGGATCCGCATCCGCAACACAACCGACGTGGCGCAACTGGCCTGGTTGCTCACGGCGCCGTGGGAAGAATAGAAACCAACGCCTGTCGTCCGGCGAGCCTGCTCGCTAAAACATCGGCGGCGTCAAGCGCCGCCGACGCCGCCGATGCCCCTCCGGTCCTGCTTCTACGAATCCTTACCGTACCACCGTCTTTACCAATCGCCTTCCTTCACATAAGGTGCGCTCCACAGGGCCACCTGCATGGTCACCGATTTGAACCAGGCTTGATGCATTTTCTCTACATCCTCGGCGCTGTGTCCTTTCTTCGCCAGGAAGGATTTGATCGTGGCCGTGATGGGGTAAATAAAGGCAACCAGATAGCGATGCGCTACATTCGGCACGCTCTGGACGCCATCGGTCTGGTTTTTCTTGCTGCGATGATGGCGCAGGCCGATTTCGTGCTGATAATCGAGCCAGGCCTGGTTGTAGGGCCGATTGCAGGTATCCAGGATCCACTGACCGAAGCGCTTGCGCACGGCCGCCAGATAGTCGCCATTGGCATTGCCTTGACCGTCGGTGAAATAGTACACGAGATGGGGATGGGAACCGACGAAGCCGTACCACAGATCGAGGACATCTTCGATCTGATCGGCCAGGACCTCGCCGGCCATGCGCAGGTACTTCTCGTCTTCCGGTCCGAAAAGCACAGCCTGCTTAAGGCCCTCGAATTCGGCCACGGTGAGGGGAGAACGGGCAACCTGATCGGTACCGTAGGTATAACCGGGGATGTTGGACATGGTACACCTCCTTTCCGTGTGTGTGTAAAGTGAGCGGAAACCCTCTAGCTTGTCGAAGCCGGGTGAAGCATAACCTCAGCCTGGGCCAGTGCCCGATCCAGTTCCTCATCGGTCGGCTCGGTCAGGATCAGCTTGGTTTTGCCGTTGCCGATGACCAGGGTGGGCGTGCTGCGGTAACCGCGGTTGATAAACACGACAAATTGTTCGGCCGCCGGGTCATGGTCGATGTTGATTTCGGTGAAAGGCACGCCAAGCCTTTGCAGATGATGACGCGTTCGTTCGGTATCATCGCAGTCGGTGCTTCCGTACAGGATGAGCGGTAAGACCATAGGCAGAACCCTCCGTAACAGGCTAGCGAGCTTGTCGTATCAACGGCCACCACATGGGTATGGCGGACAGGCGGCAAATGGCGCCGTCTTGGGTTGCTGTGTAAAGATTGCCATCGGGGCCGGTTATGACATCAAAAGTGCATCGGGCCGGGCTAAGGTCATAGACCGTTTCGGCGACGACCTGGCCGCGGTCCCTGTCGAGTTGCAGGCGATGGAGATGACCGGTGCTCCAACTGCATACCAGGAGAACAGGCGCTACAGCACGAACGAGACGAACCAGAGCTTTCATGACACCCTTCGGAGAAGGGAGAGAAACTCAAACCCCTAACCTCCGACGACCTCCTCGTGCCTTCCGTCCGGCTTTTCCGTCCTCAGCGGCACGAAATCAGGACATTCGAAGTACGTCTGTGCCTCGGCCAACGGCGCATCCACAAAGGCGCAATGATGAGGTGCGGCCGGGTCATCAGGATGAGCATAGGCCCGGAAGAACTGGCATCCCCAGCACATTTCGTAGACCTGAACATGGCCGGCCTGCTGGAGATGACGCACGATGGTCTGCATGGCCCGCAGGAGCACCTCTTGATCGGCCGGCGTAAGTCGGGCAATGGCGGACTCGATGCCATCGAGGAGGTCCTCCAGGTATTCACATTCGGCCTCACCCGTTGCGGTGAGTTGCAGGGTCACGGTGCGGCGGTCGGTGGCAAGCGGTTGGCGTCGGGCCAGTCGCTTTTGTTCCAGGGCATCGGCGACACCGCTGGCCGTGGCATAGGTTGCCCCCAGCCGGGTGGCCAGGCCGCCGATGGTGCGGACGCCGGGACGGGCATACTTGAGGAAGAGCAGGGCCTGGATTTGCGCCGGCGAAAGCTGACGCGCCTCCCCGCGCTGCCGGAGCATATGGTTGATGGCCTGGCCGATGCGATATAGAGCGATGGTAATACGGCCGGCCGGGGTATGACGTTCCTTCGGATTGAAGACGGACATAATTTAGTACTCCTAAGCCATTATAGCAACCAAAACGATTCCTGTCAAGACCCTGAACGAGCTTGAGCCGAATGGGCAAGGCAGCCCCGATAGAGGGCAGGCCTTGCCCGGTTTATTGACCTAGCGGGTAGTACCCAAACTCCTCGACGGCATCCACCATGGCCAGGATGTTTTCGGGCGGGACGTCGTTCATGATTGTATGCACCGAAGCGACCATATAGCCGCCGCCCGGTCCCAGGATGTTGATGACCCGACGCACTTCTTGTCGTACTTCTTCCGGTGTCCCGTAGGGGAGAATACGATGGGTGTCAATGGCACCGCAGAAGACGAGGTGCTGACCGTAGCGTCGCTTTAGCTCCTCGAGATTGGCCATGCGCCCGGCCGAGGTCTGGATGGGGTTAAGGATATCCACGCCGATCTCGATAAAATCGGGGATGAGGTCGAACACGTCGCCGTCGGTGTGGAAAAAGACCTTGGCGTCGGTACGTTCCTTGATGAAGGCGATAAACTCGGCATGGAGGGGCTTGAGGAAACGACGGTACATCTTGGGCGAGATCATCAGCCCGCTTTGCGTGCCCAGATCGTCCCCGATTTTGATGATATCGATGAGATCACCGCATTCGCGCAGGAAATTGCCCATCAGCACCTTGCACACATCGGTGATCTTGCGCAAAAGGGCGGCCGCAAAATCGGGATGATGGACCATGTTCATCATAAACCGATCGAGGCCCTGCATGGCATGGGCGCGTTCAAAGGGGAAGAGCAGCCAGGGTGTGCCCACAATGGCGTACTCGCCTTCATCGCGCAGCTTCTGAGCCTGGGCGCGCACGTGGGCCACACGCGTGGGGTCGTTCATATCGGGCCAGGGGTAGTTTTCGATGGCGTCAATGGTGGTGGCATCGGCCAGGGGATGGACGCCCGGAAACCACACGTCTTCGGTTAGTTCGACCTGCCCGCTACCCCACGAGTCGATATAGGGCGTGTGGGGCGGTCGGGCTTTGTTGCGGGCACGGATGTGTTCGGGTTCCAGGTCGAGAACCCCGCGCACATCGCTGTGCAGGCGACGCATAGTGGCCTCGTCGGGCAAAGCTGTGCCCAGCTCCGGCCAGTCATAAACATAGCGATCCGGTGCCTCGATGCCGAGCAACGCCTTCAAGGCCCGGTAGGGCTTCATTTTCATGCTGGTGGCGTTGCTCACACCGATGCAGATGGGCACACGATCGGGTTCTTCATGATGGATGGCGGCAAGGACACGTTCGCGAGGTTTCATAGACGCTGTCTTGGCGGGCATTGGTGATGATACGAGCAGGATGATCGGGCAAGGGAACTTGGATGGTGAGTCGGTTATTGGTCTTTTGCGTAGGGCTTGCCGTCGGCAGCCGGCGGTATGGCGCGGCCGATCAGCCCGGCCAGGGCGATCATCGTGGCGATGTAGGGCGCCATAAGCAAGAACTGCGAGGGGATGGGGATCTTGAGAATGCTCAATTTGCCCTGGAGCGACTCGGCAAAACCGAAGATAAGGCTGGCGCCGAAGGCCCCAAAGGGCATCCACTTGCCGAAGATCATGGCGGCCAGCGAGATGAAGCCACGCCCGGCCGTCATCAGCTCATCGAAGCGACCCACCGAACCCAGAGTGAAGTAGGCACCGCCGAAACCCGCCACGGCGCCACCCAGGATAACGGCCACGTAGCGCGTGCGGAAGACATTGATGCCCAATGTGTCGGCCGCACGCGGATGCTCGCCCACGGCCCGGGTGCGCAATCCCCAACGGGTGTAGAACAACGCCACGTGGACGACGATAAGCAGGATGTACATGCCGAAGAGAAAGATATTCCCTTCAAAGAAAATGGGTCCGATGATCGGGATGTTGCCCAACACAGGCAAGGCAAAGGGCGTGAAGGTGCCGGGGTTGTTGAGTTCCTGGAAAACCTGCAGGAATTTGCTCGAGATAAAGCTGGTAATCCCGGCCGAGAAAATGTTGATCACCGTGCCGCTGACGATCTGGTCCACCATGTAGTGGATCGATAGCACGGCATGGACAGCTGCCAACAGGGCGCCGACGAGGATAGACGCCAGCAGGCCGATCCATAGATTGCCGGTCACACTGCCGACAAGAGAGCCGAACATGGCCCCGCTGAGGAACATCCCCTCGATGGCGATATTGACCACCCCCGCCCGTTCACAGAGCACGCCGGAAAGCGCACCGATGGTCAGGGGTACGGCTCGCTGCACCATGGTCTTGAGCATGCCCACCAGATTGATGGACTGATCGCGCACGGCCCACGTCAGAAAGGAGAAGACAAAGAAGACCAGGATCAGGCCCAACATCACCGTGGTGGCCCGGCCGAAGCCCCGCACGAGCTGATAGGCGCCCATGGCCACGGTCAGCACCGTGAGCACGGTGACGGTTGTGTAGGAGGGAATCACCCAATCGGGCAACCGTTGCTCGGCCGGCACCGGTCCCAGATTGAGGGTATACGTCGAAACCGAAGCAGGGTCGACGCCGACGGCAAAAAGCCAGTACATGGCCAGGGCGAGGGCGATGAAAACAACGCCGTACATACGGCTGCGGCGGATGTACGCGCGCGTGGACCGTAGGGCCGTAGCAGAAGGGATCGTCGTTGTGGTTGTGCTCATGCGCGCCTCCTCCTATTTGCCCCATCCGCGGGTGAAAACGGTGCCGGCGCCCGGTCCTGCCTGGCGTAGCCGGTAGAGGGAACGGATGATGGCCGGCGCCGCAATAAAGGCAATGACCAACGCCTGGATAACGTCGATGATCTCCACCGGAATCCGGGCCAGATTTTGCATCCGGGTGGCTCCGCTGCGCAGGGTACCGAAGAGCAGGGCCGTCAACACCACCCCCAGGGGATGGCTCTTGCCCACCAAAGCGATGGCGATGCTATCGAAACCGTAGCCCGAGGAAAAAGCCAGGGCCAGATTGTGGTTGACCCCCAACACTTCGTTGGCACCGGCCAGTCCCGCCAGCGCACCCGAAAGGCACATGGCGATGAGGATGTTGCCGGTGATGTTCATGCCGGCATAGCGGGCAGCATCGGGGTTTTGTCCCACCGTACGTACCTCAAAGCCCCAGGTGGTCTTGAACAAGAACCAGTACACGAAAGCGGCGATGCCCAGGGCTATGAAGAAACCGAGATGAAAACGAATGGGGTCGGGGAAAAAGCGGGGCAACTCGGCCGATTTCTCGATGAAAGGACTGACCGGGTTGGCCGAATCCGGCCGCTTGAGCGGGCCTTTGTAGCTCAGTAACCATTCACTCAGCCGAAAGGCAATGTAATTCATCATAATGGTGTTGATCACCTCGTGAGCGCCTGTTTTGGCCTTGAGAATGGCCGGCACAAAGGCCCACAAGGCGCCACCAAGCGCACCCGCCAGCAAGGCCAGGGGAACATGGATGATGGCCGGCAAGCCTTTGATGGCGAAACCCACCCACACACTCGTAATGGCACCGATATAGAGCTGGCCTTCCACGCCGATGTTGAACAAGCCGGCCCGGAAGCCCACGGCCACGGCCAGCCCGGCGAAGATATAGGGTGTTGCCGTGACCAAGCTATCGGTGATGGGGAAGAAAGCCTGGGCAATCGCCCGGCTATCCCCGCTGGCCAGGGCGTCCAGGATCTGGGAGGGAGAGCCGATGGAACCCTGCCACAGGGCACCGTAGGCCGTCGTAATCGCCCTCCAGGCAGCACCCGGCACCTGACCAGGGGCATCACGCAGCGCGGCCAACACCTCTAGATCGGTCAAAACAATCAATAACGAACCGGCAACCAACGCCGTGAAGATGGCCAACAAAGGCATCATCACGGTTGAGATGATCTGCCGCCGCAACGGCGGAGCAGCAGCGGTTTGGGCCATAACACAACTCCACCAGGGATCGAGCTGTCGGCTTCGCTCAGGAGCCGATAGAAAGGGAAAACCGGCGCAGCATGCGCAGAAGCGCCTGGCAGCGGTTATCCTTCCGCTGCGGTGGATGAGGATACGCTCAGAAGACCGCCTCCACTTCTTCCTCGAGCACTTCGGGAACCAAGACCTGTTCGGGACTGACCCCGGCCATGAGCAGACCCAGGTATTCTTTGTTGACCCGCAGGGCATCGACCACGGCGACGATCTTGCCACGATACATGACGGCAATGCGGTCGGAAAGGGCCATGATTTCATCCAGCTCCGTCGAAACCAGCAGCACGGCGCACCCCTCATTGCGCTTTTCCAGGATGCGCTGGTGGATGTATTCGATAGAACCGACATCAAGGCCGCGTGTGGGTTGCGAGGCGATCAACAGCTTGATCGGCCGTGAAAACTCACGGGCCACAATGACTTTTTGCTGATTCCCGCCCGAAAGGGCACCGGCCGGTGTAAGGACGCTGGGCGTGCGGATATCGAATTGCTGTACCCATTCGCTGGTCGTCGCAATCACGGTTTGTTGATCGATGACCATCCCGCGGGCAAAGGGCGGCAGGTAGTAAGTGTTCAGGACCAGGTTATCGGCCACAGGATAGGTCAGAACCAAACCATCGGTCTGGCGATCCTCCGGCACATGGGCCACACCCAGCTCTAAAATGGTTCGTGGATCGGCCTCCGTAGTCTCGTGGCCGTTGACGAAAACGCGACCGTCGGCTATCGGTCGCAGGCCCGTCAGCGCCTCGACCAATTCGGTCTGACCGTTGCCTTGTACCCCCGCCACGCCCACGATTTCCCCGGCCCGGACTTCCAGGGATACCCCGTCTACGACCAGATTGTCGCGGTCATCCAGCACCTTGAGGTTCTCGACGCGTAAAATGACCTCGCCGGGTTCCACGTGGGTTTTCTTCACCGTCAGCTTGACCTCACGGCCTACCATCATCGCCGCCAGTTGGGCCTGGGTGGCCGTCTTGGGATCGGCTTCGCCTACCACCCGACCCTGGCGAAGTACCATAATGCGATCGGCCACGGCCAGCACCTCGCGCAGTTTGTGCGTGATGAAGATGATGGACTTGCCCTGGGCGACCAGGGAACGCATGATCTTGAACAGTTCGTCGGCCTCTTGCGGGGTCAGGACGGCCGTAGGCTCGTCAAGGACGAGAATATCGGCTTCGCGGTAGAGCAACTTGATGATTTCCACGCGCTGTTGCACGCCTACGGGCAGGTCCTTGATATAGGCGTGGGGATCCACGGCCAGGCCGAACTTCTCCGAAATGGCGCGAATGCGGGCGGCCGCTTTTTGGCGATCGAGAAAGATCCCGCCTTTGAGCGATTCCACCCCTAACATCACGTTTTCGGTTACCGTCAGCACCGGCACCAACATGAAATGCTGATGGACCATGCCGATCCCGGCGGCGATGGCATCGTTGGGACTATGGACCTTGATCTTCTTGCCCCGGACGATGATCTCCCCTTCATCCGGCTGGTACAGGCCGTAGAGGATATTCATCAAAGTGGATTTACCGGCGCCGTTTTCACCCAGCAGAGCCAGGATTTCGCCCTGATACAGGGTCAGATCGATATGGTCATTGGCCAGGACGCCGGGAAATTGCTTGGTGATGCCGCGTAATTCGAGGACGGGGACCATAGCGATGCCTGCAAAGCGTGAGAATAGGCCGAAAAAGACGAACAAACTACCCCCGGCAGCAATCTCTGACCCTGAACCGGGCCGAAAGACAAACCGGCGGAGGCATATTGGCTAAGTCTATCACAAAGCCAGGGTAAAGAAAACTGGCGGCCTGGAGTTGCTTCAGGCCGCCAGTGGGTCTGTATCGGCATTACCGACAGACAAGCTCAGGGCAACGTGCTAAAGCTGTTGACCTTGATCTTGCCGGCGATGATGTCCTGGGTGACCTGGGCCAGCTCGTCCTTGAGCGACTGCGGCACATCGTCATCGAACTCATGGAACGGAGCGATGCCGATTTCGCCGTTCGCCAGCGTCGCCACATGCACACCACCGGTGAAGGTCCCGTTCGCCACGGCCCGAGCCGCACTCAGCACCGACAGCTCCAATCGCTTGAGGATGCTGGTGAGGATGACGTCCTTGTACTCCGGCGCACTGATGTACCAGTCGGTATCCACGCCGATGAGCATGGTACCCGGATTCTCCTTCACCGCCGCCGCCGTGCCCAAACCGACCGGACCGGCCACGGGCAGGATGATGTCGGCACCCTCGTCGATCAGGTTCTGGCCAAACTGCTTGCCCTTATCCTGGTCGCTGAAGTCACCAGTGAACAAACCGTCCTTCGTGGCGTTGTCCCAGCCCAACAGTTGCACATCGGTACCGTGCTGCTTGTTGTAGTACTCGATGCCCTCCTGGAACCCAACCATGAAGTCCGCCACCGGCGGAATGTTGATGCCGCCAAACGTTCCGACTTTGCCCGTCTTCGTCATCCCCGCTGCCACATAACCGGCCAGGAAAGCCCCCTCCTGCGTCGCATACACCTGCTGCCACACATTGTCCACCGGCTCGCTGTAGGCAAAGTCCAAAATCTGGAACTTCTGGTTCGGATTCGCCTTCGCCGCCGCCAGCGTGGCATCGCCCAGCAGAAAGCCAACCGTGACGATCAGGTCACACTTCGAGGCGATGAACTCGTTGATGTTCTTCTCGTAGTCGGTCTGCTGCTGCGATTCGAGATAGGTGGCCTCCCAGTCCAATTCCTCGGCCGCCATCTGGGCGCCCAGCCAGGCCGTCTGGTTGAACGACTTGTCGTCCACGCCACCCGTGTCCGTCACTTCGCATACCTTGCCCTTAGCAACGGGCGCGGCCGGAGCCGTTGTGGGTGTGGGCGCTTCGGTCGGGGCTACCGGCGCCAGAGTAGGCGTGGGCGTCGCTCTGGCGCAGGCACCAAGGGCGATAAGGGCAACCAGAGCAACCGCTAACAGGAAAAACAGCCGTTTGTACATGGTCTCGTCTCCTCCTAGAGAGAAACGGATGGGTAAAATAAGAGACGAATAGGCGGGCAGGAACAGGTTCCCGTCCGGCCGTCATTCAGAAGTATAGCCAGGGTTGGGCTTTGGAGCAACAAAGGAAGCCGGGCAACACAAAGGATCCCATTGCCCCCAACACCACGGGGATGCGAAGGCCTTGACTCTCCCTCGCTCGTGGTATCGCCTGCGCAAGGCACCTCAATACCGGCTTATCCACAACCACCGCTCGCGTTTCAGATCGGACTGCCTGCTTGGTCAGCACCGACCGTCGACCTACGCCTGTTGCCGTAACCGGTGGACAAGAAGTTACTCCCCGCTGTTCTTGGTGTCCGAAGTCGTGGGGCCGGCCGGCTTCAAGACCTCACGTCCGCGGCTGCCACCCAAATCGGGCCCCACAATGCCCTCTTGTTCCATCATATCGATCAGGCGGGCCGCGCGCGTGTAGCCGATCTCCAATCGGCGTTGGAGCAGGCTCGTGCTGGCGCGGCCGGCCTCACGGACGATGGCCACGGCCTTGTCGTAGAGGGGATCGCGGTCGCTTCGGGTCGCCGCAGCGGCCATCATCTCCTCCCAGAGCGGACGTTGCACGGCCGGCTCGTCCTCCCCTTCGGTTTCATCTGTCGTGGCAACCGGTTCGGTGGTCATAGGCATCTCGCTTAGGGGCCGCATGACATGGCGCGGGCTGCCGCCCTGCCCGTGCCAGAAGCGCACGATGCGATTGACCTCGGCATCGGATACATAGGCCCCTTGCAAACGGGCCAATTTGCTCGAGTCGGGCCGCATGAAGAGCATGTCCCCCCGACCGAGCAGACGTTCGGCCCCCGGCACATCGAGGATGACCCGCGAGTCGATCTGGCTGGTGACGGCGAAGGCGATGCGTGAGGGAAAATTGGCCTTGATCAACCCGGTGACGACGTTGACCGACGGCCGTTGCGTGGCGATGATGAGATGAATGCCCACGGCGCGCGCCATCTGGGCCAGCCGGACCAGCGCACGCTCTACCTCTTCCGGCGCCGACATCATGATATCGGCCAACTCGTCAATAACGATGACGATATAGGGCATCACCGGCTTGCCCTCGCTCAGACGACGGGCATTGAAGACCTCGATGTTGCGCGCGCCGGCCTTTTCCAGGTCGCGATAGCGCTGTTCCATCTCTTTGGTGGCCCAGTGCAGAATACCGATCACCTTCTCGACATCGGTGATCACCTCGCCGAGAAGGTGCGGGATGCCATTGTAGGCGGTCAGTTCGACCCGTTTCGGGTCCACCAAGACAAAGCGCAGCTCATCGGGCGTATACTGAAACAACAACGAGCAAATGATCGCGTTGATGCAAACAGATTTGCCCGAACCAGTGGCGCCGGCCACCAGGAGATGGGGCATCCGGGCCAGGCTGGCGGCTACGGCCCGGCCCGAGACATCCTGGCCCAGAGCGATGCGCAGAGGCCCTTTGAGCCGTCGGAATTCCTCCGATTCGAGGATGCTGCGCAGGGAGACAAGAGCGATGCTGCGGTTGGGCACCTCCAACCCAACGATGTTCCGACCCGGTACCGGCGCCTCGATGCGGATAGGAGCCGCCGAGAGGGCCAGAGAGAGATCGTTGGCCAGGGCCTGGATCTGGCTGACGCGTACCCTCATCCGCTGTTCTTCGCCACGGATTTTGCGGGTGATGTAGCCCGGCTTGAGACCGAATTGGGTGACCACCGGGCCTTTGTTGACCTCGACCACGGTGACGGGCACGCCAAAAGCCTGCAGGGTATCCTCGATCACCCGTGCCCGCTCGGCCAGGTCTTCTTCGGTCAGCTCGCCACTGCCGAAATCGTCCAGCAGATGCTCGATCTGCGGCAGGCGCCATACCGTCTGCTGGGCGCCGATGATACGCATCGGCGGCACGGCGCTTTCGTCTGCCGGCGTAAGCAGGTTCAGATCCGGTGGCAAGGTGGTGACCGGACCTTCGAGAGGCACATCGCCGATCGCTGCGGAAGCCCGCGGCCGCCGGCGGGCAGCCCACCACAAGCCCAGCCGTTCACGCCAGGACAGATGCGGCCGCAGTCCCTGCTCACGCCGTCGGGCCGATAACCGAACCGTCGCGCTCAACAGCCAGGAGGTCCCCGCAATCAACAGACCGCCCAGGTCCTCGAAATTCAACCCCAGAACCATAACCAGACTGAGGAGGGCCAGCCCGATCAGAACGATGACGCTGAACGTGGAGCCGAGAATGCCCACAAGCGCCTGGTCGATGACCCAGCCTATCCAGCCCCCCAGGCCGGGGGTGGGGACGGAGACGGCAGCGCCGACAAGGGTGGCCGTAGCCTGAAAAACCAGCCACAGCAAAACCACACCGCCGACCTGGGCCGGCGCTAACGAACGGGCATGGCCGCTGCTGCGGAGGAACAGATAAAGACCTAGCCCCGGCAACAGGAACGGCAGGAGATAGCGCCCCACCCCGAAGAGCGCCATCAAGAGATCGAGCCACCGCCCCGTAATGGTGCCCGGCGTGCCCAAGAAGGACAACAGGGTGAGAAGACCACCCAGGACGAAAACCGCACCCCAGAAGCGACCACCGAAAAGCCCAGAGCCGATGCCTGCTGTTGTTCCCCGTGCCGCGCTGCGACCTGGGGTCGTCTTGCCACGACCTCTGGTGCCGGTTGTTTTGCGCTTACCCGTAGAGGAAAAAGACGAAGAGGGTTTGGCCATGGCCGGGCCGGATAAACGGCAATGATGAGTAGCTCATTTGTTCTTGTTGCCATTATACCAGCCTCGACCGGGACCGACAAGGTCAACACAACGGGGCTCTAACCGGTTGAAGGCGATGCCCTCTGCGGACGGCAAGCGGCGGGGGTGTGGCTTGCCTTGCACCTCACTCCCCTTGGGGATTTTGAGCAAACCCTCGGATATCGTTTAAAATGAAACTTTGCCGGTCAGTTTGTGGACGATAGCCATGTCCCATTTCCCTTTACGTGTCACGACCTACCCTCCTTGGAAGGTAGGCATCTCTTCTAGCGTACAGCCCATACCATGCCTCCCCTTACCAGCGATCAGATTCGTGAAGCGTTCCTCAAGTTCTTCGAAGAACACGGCCATCGCCGCGTGCCCAGTTCTTCCCTCATCCCCTACAACGATAAAACCATCCTCCTGACCAACGCCGGGATGGTTCAGTTCAAGGATGTCTTCCTGGGCCTGGAAACGCGCCCCTACACGCGCGCCACGACCGCCCAAAAGTGCATGCGCGTATCGGGCAAGCATAACGACCTGGAGAACGTCGGGCCTTCGCCGCGGCATCACACCTTCTTCGAGATGCTGGGCAACTTCAGCTTCGGCGATTACTTCAAGGCCGAAGCCATCCGTTACGCCTATACGTTTCTCACCTCCGTGTTGAAGCTGGACCCCGACCGGCTTTACTACACCGTGCATGCCGAAGACGAGGAGGCCTTCAAACTCTGGACCGAGAGCATGGGCATCGACCCCGCCCGGGTCTATCGCATGGGCGATAAGACCAACTTCTGGTCCATGGGTGATGTGGGACCGTGCGGTCCCACCAGTGAAATTCACTACGATTGGGGGCCGCAGGCCTGCACCTGTGGCCGGCCCGATTGTTCGGTAGCGCTGGACAACGGCTGCGAACGCTGGCTGGAGATCTGGAACCTGGTGTTCATGCAGTACAACCAGGATGCCGACGGCCGGCGGACGCTTCTGCCACGCCCCGGTATCGATACGGGTATGGGTCTGGAGCGGATTGCCGGCGTCGTCCAGGGCACGCCCATCAACTACGAAACCGACCTTTTCCGGCCCCTCCTGGACCGTATCCAGGCCTTGCGTGCGCACACGGCGGCCGAACGTCAGCAGCACATGGTAGCCTACCGTGTGATTGCCGACCACGCTCGCGCGGCGGCCTTTCTGATTGCCGACGGCGTGCGACCCGGTCCGACCGGTGCCGGTTCGGTGGCCCGCACCGTCATCCGTCGGGCCTTTTACTACGGCCGCCGCATCGGCTTTGAGGGTCCTTTCCTGGCCCAGGTGACCGATGCCGTGGTGGCGCGGATGGGCCATGTGTATCCCGAACTGCGACAGCGCCAGGCCCTGATCACCCAGATCGTCACCCAGGAAGAGGAACAATTCCTGACCACTCTGGAGCGAGGCCGGCGAGAGCTCGACCGCCTATTGGCCGAACTGGCCGCACGCGGGGACACCGTCCTGCCCGGCGATCGGGCCTTTGACCTCAAATCCACCTACGGCCTGCCCATCCAACTCACGCGCGACATCTGCCACGAACGAGGCTACGAGGTGGACATGGCCGCTTACGAAGCGGCCGAAGCCGAACATCGCCGCCGAAGCCAGGCCGGCGTCGGTCTCATCGCCTTTGCCGCCAACGCCGAGCACTACATCGCCGCCCTTGAGCGCCTTCAAGAAAGTGGTCTCCTGCCCGAAAGCGGTCTCGTTTACGACCCCTACAGCGCCTTGCAACGGAGCACCCACGTCGTTGCCATGCTCACACCGACCGGGATGGTCGAACACGCCACCGGTGAGGTCGAGCTGGTGCTGGCCGCAACGCCCTTCTATGCCACGGCCGGCGGCCAGGTGGCCGATACCGGCCGCATCGTGGCCGGGGATTGGGAGGCGACCGTCCTCGATGTCAACCGTCCTGTGGCCGGCCTCATTGTCCACCGCTGTCAGGTAACCCGGGGGACGGCCAGGGTCGGGGATCCCGTGGAGGCCATCGTGGATGCCGAGCGACGGCACCACATCATGCGCAACCACACGGCCACCCATCTGTTGCACGAGGCCCTGCGCATGCATTTAGGCCGCGATGTCCAGCAGCGCGGCTCGCTGGTCGCGCCTGACCGCTTGCGCTTTGACTTCAGTTACGAGGCGCCACTTACTGCCGAACAGATCGAGCAGATCGTGCACACCGTCAATCAGGCCATTCTGGCGGCCTATCCGGTGCGCATTGCCTTCAAGCCGCTGGAGCAGGCCCTGGCCGAAGGCGCTACGGCCCTCTTCGGCGAGAAGTACGGCGATGAGGTGCGCACCATCCAACTGGGCGAAAACGGCGTTTTCTGGAGCTACGAGTTGTGTGGTGGCACCCATGTCGCCAATACGGCCCATATCGGTAGCTTCTACATCATCGGCGAAGGCTCGGTTCAGGCCGGGATACGGCGTATCGAGGCCGTCACCGGAATGGGAGCCGTAAACTGGGCGTTTCAACGTCAGCGCATCCTCGATCGCCTGGGCCGCGAGTTCAACGTCGCGCCGGAAAACGTGGAGCAGAAGGTCGTCGAGTTGAAAACCCAGCTCACCGACCTGCATCGGGAGATCGACCGACTGCGCCAACAACTTGTGGCCAAACAGGCCACGGCGCTGGCGGCCAATGCGCAAACGGTGGACGGCATCAAGTTCCTGGCCCAACGCATCGAAGCCACCGATGTCGATGACATGCGGCTGATGGCCGACAACCTTCGGGACAGGCTCGGCACCAGCATTGTGGTGTTGGGTGCGATTCTCAACAACCGTCCGACGATCATCGCGGCGGCCACAAAAGACGTAGTGGACCGGGGCTTCCGGGCCGATCACCTGGTGCGCGCCCTGGGACCCATCATCGGCGGCGGCGGTGGCGGTCGCGCCGATATCGCCCAGGCCGGAGGCAAGCATCCGGAACGGCTTGATGCGGCTCTGGCGGCTGCCCTGGAGCATGTCACTTCCTTGTTGCCCGTCTGACCCTGCCAGAAGGTTTCCCAGGCCGTTGCCTGTCGGGCCATCGGCGTGTTCTGTTGATGTCCTCCCGTGTTATCGAATTGACCGCCCCCGTTACCCTGGAGGCCGTGCTGACCGTTCTACGCGAAGCTAGGCCGGGTGAGCGGTTGCTTCTGGTTCTGCCTCCGGCTGCCGATGCCCTGGCTGCCATCATCCCCTTGCAGATCGTGCGCCGCCAGGCCGATGCCGCGCGGGTGCAGGTGGCGTTGGTGACAACCGATGCCGATATTCGTTATCACGCCCGTCAGGCCCGTCTGCCCGTCTTTGCCGATGTCAGCCGGGCGCAGGGCCGCTGGCGCTATCCCGCCCCTCCGCCCCCTCTGCCCTCGCCGCGGGTGGTGCGGCCCCTCGTCATCCGACCGCAAGCGCGTGTGGGACTGGGTTTGCAGGCTCCGGCCATCATCACGACCGGAGACATGGTCCTCTGGGACGGCATCGTGCGCCGTCGTG
This sequence comes from Caldilineales bacterium, assembly GCA_037443945.1. Lineage (GTDB taxonomy): Bacteria > Chloroflexota > Anaerolineae > J102 > J102 > SSF26. Next base: position 206,521 of record JBBINH010000001.1, on the reverse strand, counting down.
CTCCCACGGCCTGGACGGCGCTGCTCGGTTATGGCTTCCTCAGCCTGCTGCTGGTCGTGATTTTGGCGGGCCTGGCCCTTGTGATCTTGCCGCAGGCCACCGTCAGTCTGGTGCCTGCACATACGCGCATCGTCAGTTCTCTGGAGATCGTCGCCCGCACCGGCATCGATCAACCGGATTATGTCAACCGACTCGTCCCGGCACGGGTGGTGCAGGCGCGCGTGGAGGGGACGGGGACGACGATGGCAACCGGCTCCACGTTTGCCCCGGCCGGCAAAGCGCGCGGCACCGTCACCTTTATCAATCGTACCGCACGGGAGATTGTGGTCCCGGCCAATACGATCGTGCGCACCGTGACCGGGAACAACGTCCGCTTTCGGACCGAAAACGAGGTGACGGTGCCGGCCGGCGTCGGACAACGGGCCGGCGTCACTGTGGAGGCCCTCGAGCCGGGCCGTCAGGGCAACGTGGCTGCGTTTGCCATCGGTGAAATCGAAGGTCCGCTGGGTCTGAGCCTGCGGGTCACCAACGAGGCCCCGACCCAAGGCGGCACCATGGCCGATGTTGTCGTTGTCACCCAGGCCGATAAAGAGCGGCTTTTGGGTGAACTGCAACAGCAGCTTCAGGCCCAGGCCTACGCCCGCTTGGGCGAAAGCCTGCGCCAGGGCGAGTACATCCCGCCCGAAACCGTGCAGACCTTCACGCTGGCCGAGACCTACGACCGTTTTGCCGGCGAACAATCGCCGACCCTGAGCCTGCAACTGCAGCTCTTGGCCCGCGGCATGGCCGTGGATTTGGCCGGCGCGCAGACCCTGGTCACGCGGGCGTTGCGCGAAAGTGTGCCGCCGGGTCATTTTCTGCTCGAAGACACCATCCAGCATGGCACCGTTCAATTCCTGCGCTTCGATCAGGAATCGGTGCGCATGACCTTGACCGCAGCGGGCGAAGCGCTGCTCCCCATTCGCACCGGTGAGGTGCGGGCTTTGCTGGCCGGGGTGCCTTTGGATGAAGCCCCAGGGCTGTTGCAACGCCGTTTCGAGCTGGCGCGACCGCCGGAGATCACATTGGAGCCGAACTGGACCGGACGTCTGCCCTACATTCCCACCCGCATCAAGGTCCTCGTCCGGCAGCGCTGAGCATCCTCATGACCACCTGGCTGGCCCTCGATTACGGTGAACGTCGTATCGGCGTTGCCACCGGTTCCGACGAAAGCCGTCTGGCGCGGCCTCTGGCCGTGCTCGTGCGCCGCACCCAGCGCGAGGACTTTGCCGCCATCGCTCGTCTGGCCGTTGCGGTCGGCGCCGAACGCATCCTGGTGGGTCTGCCCTATCGGATGGACGGCAGCGAAGGGCCTCAAGCCCGGCGGGTGCGTCGTTTTGCCCGCGCGTTGGAACGCCATCTCGGCCTGCCTGTTGTCCTTTGGGACGAGCGTCTGAGTTCTTTCGAGGCCGAACAGATTGCCGCCGAGATCGGCCGGCGTCGCCGCTACCACGATGACGTGGCCGCAGCCATGATCCTCGACTCCTACTTCGCCGCCGCCTCAGAACGTTCGCACGCTGTGAACCCCCTCGCCTTGTAACCCGCCATGCTGCGTTTCCTGGCGCGTTTTGTCTTTTTCGGCACCGTGATGGTCGCTCTCGTTGCGATCGGCCGGACCACGGTAGAATGGACGCGCCACCAGATGACGGCCCACGAGCGAGAGGGGACCGCAGCCGGGCTGGTGCGCTTTGTGGATGCGCCCTGGCGCACGTTGCGACCGGATAATCTGGAAACCCAGGTCTTGCAATTCTACCTGAACCTGCGTCGCAATGACATCGAACGGCCCGTGGATCCCAACGGCACGCCGGTGGCTTTTCATGTGGACTTCGGCGAGACCGGTTTCGAGATTTCAGAACGGCTGGAGAATCTGGGCCTGATCCGAGATGCGGCCCTTTTCCGGCTCTATATGCGCATCAACGGGATCGACCAAAAACTCGAGGCGGGTGATTTTCTACTCTCGCCGGCGATGACCATGCCCGAAATCGCCGAGGCTTTGCAAAGGGCTCAGGCCGAGGATGTTCTGGTGCGCATCCCCGAAGGTCGGCGGGCCGAAGAAGTGGCCCAGATCCTGGAGGAAAACGGCGTGGTCGGCGCGGCCGAGTTCCTGGCATCGGTGCGGGCCGGCGATTTGGCCCTGCTCGGTCTGCCCGATTATCCACTGCTCCGAGACAAACCGAAGGGCGTGTCGTTCGAGGGATACCTTTTCCCCGACACCTATCGCTTTCCGGTGGGCGCGACCTCGGCCCAGGTGTTGCGCATTTTCTTCGACAACCTGGAGGCCCGCGTGGACGATACCCTACGCCAGCAAATCGCCGCCAGCGGCCTGACCTTTCATCAGGTCCTGACTCTGGCCTCTATCGTCGAGCGCGAGGCGGCTCTGGCCGAGGAACGGCCGTTGATCGCCTCGACCTATCGCAATCGTCTGGGCGAGAAATGCGCTCGCGAGACCTTCGGCTATCTTCAGGCCGATCCCACGGCCCAATACGCCATGGGCTACAGCGTCGAGCAAAAGACCTGGTGGCCGACGGTGGAAAAAGTGGAGGATTACCAGCAATTCAATTCGCCCTACAACACCTATCTGTATCCGGGCCTGCCGCCGGGTCCGATTGCCGGTCCCAGCCTGGATTCGATCCGGGCCGTGGTCAACCCGGCCGAGACGAATTATTGCTACTTCGTGGCCAGCAGCGGCGGCGCTCATGTCTTTGCCGAAACAGGCGCCGAACATCAACTCAATGTCCAAACCTATGGCCGTTGACGAGGCGGGATCGTGCCCGCTCGGACGCCCCCATACGGGGCGTCGCTTCGTATCTGACCGGGAAAGAGGCAGGGTCCAGGGGATGAGATAAGAGGCGGGGTGTTTTGTCAGGATTTTGCAAGCCAAGAGGAGGAACGTTTGGCGTCTATGGGTGTTATAGTCCGCATATTATCGCTCTTGATTGTGGCGGGTATTGCAGTCGGATGTCTCGATCGGTATCCGCCCCGTGTCGTCAAGATCGGCCTGATCGCCCCCTTCGAGGGACCCTCGCGACCCTACGGCTATGCCGTCCTCCATGCCGTCAAACTGCGTTTGCAGGCGTGGAATACGGGCGGTGGGCAGCCTCGAGTCGAGTTGGTGGCCCTCAATGACGATGGCGATCCCGAACTGGCCGCAACGTTGGCGGCCCAACTGACCCTCGATCCCGATGTTCTCCTTGTCCTGGGCCCGGCCCAAAGCCACACGACCCGTCGGGCCGCACCGGCCCTGGCTGCGGCCGGACTCCCTGTCCTGAGCCTGGCCCCTCTGCCCGAAGCCTCGTGGCTGTGGGTCCACCCGCTGGCCGGAACGACCGCCGATTTGACCGCCGCTTTGCGTCCTTGGGTATCCGAAGCCACCCCGGCCTGGGATGTGCCCCTGACCGGAACCGCCATCTGGTTGGGCGATCCCCTGACCCTGGCCGAATTCCGTCGGACTGCCCCGGAGCAGGTGCCGGCGGCGGGACCGGTGGCAGCCGAAGAAGCCGCCCAGGCCTGGGCCGGCGAGGCGATGACCGGTCTGGTTTGGGCCACCGTCTTGCCCGATGATCTGCCGGCAGACGTTGCCGTAGCCTACGAGAACCAGGTTGGTGTCCCACCACCGCCCATAGCGCGGCTGGCCTACGCCGCCACGGATCAGGCCTTGCGCTTGCTGGCGCAGGCCCGGACCCGTAGCGAAGTCGTGGCCGGCTTTGCCGAGTTACCGCGTTGGCCCTATCACGTCTTCATCCATCAAGGTCATCAATGCTGCATCCAAAGCCTTTCAACCCCTCGCCAGACGAGACCGGACCGTTACACGTGGCCATGCTGGCCACCGAATACACCCGCAATCGGGTGGGCGGCTTGGGCGCCCACATGCGCGCCCTTGTCCCCCGACTCAGCGAACGCATTGCCGTTGATCTGTTCCTGCCCCGCTACGATCCAAGCTGGGAAGCGCACGAGACCGTAGGCCGTTTCGGCCGCATCACCCGCGTTGACGCGATGTTGCCCCGACTGAATGAGGATTTTATCGGTCAGGTGTGGGGGATGAACGACGCCCTCAATGCCCATATCAGTCAGCGGCTGAACGGCGCCGGTGGCTTCGATCTCCTCCATGCTCATGACTGGTTGGTCGGCTTTGTGGCCAATGACCTTCATCGTCGCTATCGCATTCCCCTTGTCGTCACCTTCCACGCCCTCGAAATCGGCCGTCTCGGCGGCCATCTGCCGACGACCGAGCTGAGCAAGGCCATCCATACGGCCGAATGGCATCTGGCCCAGGAAGCCGATCTCATCATCACCTGTAGTCGCTTTATGTGTCGGGAGACGATCACCCATCTGCAGGTGCTGGCCGATAAAGTGGTCGTTATTCCCAACGCCGTTGAAGCGGCTTTGTTCGCCGATCTGCGCAAACCGCGGGCCGAATTAGGCGATTTTCGGCGTCGATGGGCCGCCGACGACGAACCTTTGGTCTTTTATGTTGGCCGCTTGGTCGGCGAGAAGGGCGTTGACCTGCTCGTGGAGGCGATGGCCGAGGTTTGTCGCGAACTGCCTCAGGCCCGCGCCGTTATCGCCGGCAAAGGACCCGAGGACTACACCCGTCAGCTTCAGCAAAGCATTGCCCGTCTGGGTCTGGAAGGACGCGTGCAATTGGTCGGTTACATTTCCGACGAAGAGCGCGATCGCTTCTATGGCGTGGCCGATGTTGCCGTGTTCCCCAGTCGCTACGAGCCTTTTGGCATCGTGGCCCTGGAGGCCATGGCCGCCGGCATTCCCGTTGTCGTGGCCGAGGGCAGCGGTTTGGCGGAAGTGGTGGAACACGAACACACCGGCCTGCATGTGGCCCGGAATTCGGTTTCGGCCCTGGCGCAAGGCATCCTTCAGGTCTTGCGCCAGCCCGAAGCAGCGCGGGCGCGGGCCGAGACGGCCCAGACGGTGGTGCGTAACCGCTACAACTGGGATCAGGTTACCGAGCAAACCCTGGCCGCCTACGGCGAAGCCCTGCGGCGGGCGCAGGCTTTCCTCTCTGCGCCGAGAGGTCAAGGGATAATGGCGGTTCCCTACCAGTCGCCGGAAAAGACCAACACCGCCTGACCGGCCGGCGAGAGCAACCACCGGCGCAGATGCAAAGCCCCGACCGCGCCTCCGCGGGCCGGCAGAACGATATCCAGCGTGCGCCCCAAAGCGTAGCCTACATCTCCCGGCAGGCGATCTTCCAGACGGAGGATGCGCACGGTTCCGGGTGGCACCTCCGCCAACACCCGCACACTCACATAGCCCACGGCGCCGGGATGGTCGCGCACATAGACCAGGACCGCCGCATCGCTGGGCTCAAGCCGGGTCGTCAGGGCCGGAGCGCGGTCCCCCATAACCACCCGGACAAACCAGGCCCGGGCGCCGCGGCCGGGCTCGCGACCGACCAGGTGCACGCTTCCGCCCGCGGCGTCCAGCTCGCTCCAATCCTGAACAAAGCCGCCGAACAGGTCGCGAGCCTGGCTCAGGGTCAAACCGGAAAGACCGATCCCGCGATGGGCAATGAGCACGAGGGCATCCGTTGCAATCGGGGTAAAACTCAGGTCGGAATAGGCGGCCGGAGCCGTCGGATCGCTGCTGATGGCGAAATCGTGCCGGCCGGCGATCAGTTCATCCAGGGCTAAACGGCTGGGCAGCGCCTCGTAGTGCAGGCTGTATCCCGGATAGGCAGCCCCGAAGCCGGCTGCCACCTGCGGCCAGAGGGGCGTCAGCAAAGCCGTCCCGGCCCCGCGCACGGGGATGGGCGTCGGCGTCGGCCAGGCCGGACTGCGGGCGCAGCCTATCAGCCCCCCGACGAGCACGACCCACCCAAACAAGAGCCAACGGCTCAACCTCCTACGAAGGCGGCCCGTACCAGCGTCACCAGCGCCAGCAGCCATACATAACCCGTGAACACGTAAAGCGTCCGTCGTTGCAGATAGCGCAGCAAATAGCGAATGCTAAGCATCCCCGTTGCGGCGGTGACGACCAAACCGAAGAGAACCGGTAACACATCCAACCCCTGGGCGTTCAACTCACGCCATTGGAAAAGCCCGGCGCCGAAGATAATCGGGGCACTGAGGAGGAATGAAAAACGCGCGGCCGCCGATCGCTCCAGACCGCGCCCCAGCCCTGCCGCAATGGTAATGCCACTGCGACTGATGCCGGGAAAGATGGCCATGGCCTGCGCCAGTCCGATCACGAAGGCATCGAACCAGCCGATCCGGTTCAGCGCCAATCCTCCGTGATAGCGCCGTTCCGCCAGGATGAGGAGAAAGCCGGTGAGGATCAACCCCACCGCCGCCCCCAACGGCCGTTCGAACATGGCGGCAAAGAAATCCTCGAATCCGTAGCCCACCACGGCCGCCGGAATGGTGCCGATAACCAACGCCATCAGAAGCCGGCGTTGGGAGGGGTTCCGGGAGGATCGCCGAGGCCATAGGCCGCCGAGCAATTCCCACCAGTCTCGCCAGAAATAGATGAGGACGGCGAGCAACGTGCCCAGATGGAGCACCGTATCAAAAGCCAGTCCGGGCGCCTCCCAGCCTAACCACCAGGGGACCAGGACGAGATGGGCCGAAGAGCTAATGGGCAAGAACTCGGTAATGCCCTGGACAAGGGCGAGCAGAAAGGCTTCGAGAAGAGACATGGATAGACCGACGGCGAGCGAGGGTGAAGGGAAGGCTCAGGTTTGGCCGCAATAGCCGGCCAGAAACGTTGTTCTAAAGGTGGCAAACGTGCCGGCGGCGATATGATCGCGAATAGCCTGCATTAGCCGCTGCATAAAGCGCAGGTTGTGCAGGGTGAGCAAGCGCAGGCCGAAGATCTCACCGGCACGAAAGAGGTGATGGACATACCCGGTCTCGAAGCGGGTACAGGTATAGCAATCGCATCCCGCTTCCAGGGGGCCAAAGGCGTCGGCGAAGGCGGCATTGCGCAAGTTACGCCGACCCTGCGCCGTGAAAAAAGCACCGTGTCGGGCAACACGCGTGGGCATCACCGAATCGAAGAGGTCGACCCCGCGGGCTACGGCCTCGACGATATCCTCGGGCGCACCCACACCCATGAGATAACGAGGCCGATCGGCGGGCAGCAGCGGCACCGTCACATCGAGGGTGGCATACATCTGCTCCTTGGTTTCACCCACGGCCAACCCACCGATGGCATAGCCCGGCAGGTCCAATGCCGTCAGCGCCACAACGCTTTGTCGGCGCAGGTCGGGGAAAATGCCCCCCTGGACGATGCCGAACAGGGCCTGTTCCTGGGGGCGTTGCTGACCGGCAGCGCAGCGCCGCGCCCAGGCATGGGTGCGTTCGAGCGCGATTTCGTTGTAGTGCCGGTCCAGCGGATCGGGGCATTCGTCCAGGCACATGATGATATCGGCCCCGAGTTGGGCCTGCACGGCCATGACGAGTTCGGGCGTAAACCGATGGCGGCTACCGTCGATGTGGGATTGAAAGGTGACGCCATCGGCATCCACCTTGCGCAGGCTGCTGAGGGAGAAAATCTGAAAGCCCCCGCTGTCGGTGAGGATGGGGCCTTCCCATCCCATGAACCGATGCAGGCCGCCGAACCGGGCCACGCGTTCGGCTCCCGGCCGCAGATACAGATGATAGGTGTTGGCCAGGACCAGGTCGCAGCCGACATGGCGCACCTCTTCCGGGCTGAGGGTTTTGACCGCGGCCTGAGTCCCTACGGGGGCAAAGCCCGGCAAACGGATATCCCCATGGGGAGTGCTGAAAAGCCCCAGACGGGCTTGACCATCGGTGGCAAGAAGGCGATAACGAAAGGACATAGACGGCAACACGGCTTTTTCCGCTTCGGAGTGCCTCATGATACCATGTCCATAGTCAAATTGCCCGTATCGGTTATGGATGGTCCGACCCCACCTGTTCCGACCTCGCCTTCTGTCGCTTTGACCTCGCCGTGGGGACGGCGGGCCTATGGGCTTATCGTGGTTTTGGCCCTGGCCAGTTTGGCCGCGGGTCCTCCCCTTTGGCGCAGCGGCCATACCACCCATCCCATACGACTCAGCGCCGGTCAGATGCAGGCTTTGTGGGCGATCAGGACCGGTCCTGACGTGGCGGCCACTGCCGCCATCCTGGTCGATCGGCGCGAGAACGCCGTGCTTTACCGCAAGAACGCCGAGAGGCCCCTACCCATGGCCAGCACGGCCAAGCTGATGACCGTCCTGGTGGCCTTGGAAACGCTCTCGCCGGACGAGATGGTGACCGTACCGGAGGCGGCCCTGGTCGGCGGGGCGACGATGGGGCTGCAAGCGGGCGAACGCGTCAGCGTGCGCACCCTGCTCTACGGCGCTCTGCTCCCTTCGGGTAACGACGCCGCCATGACCCTGGCCCTGGCCGCAGCGGGGACCGAGGCGGCTTTTGTCGAGCGCATGAACCGTCGCGCGGCCGAATGGGGCCTGAGTCGCACTCATTTCGTCAATCCCACCGGTCTTGATGCTCCTGGCCAGGTCAGCACGGCGGCCGATCTGGCGGAACTGGCCCGCCGCGCCCTGGCCCATCCTCTCATCGCCGCCCTTGTCGCTCTCCCGCAGGCGGAGCAGGATGGCTACCTTTTCCACAACACGAATCAGCTCTTGAACACCTATCCGGGCGCTTACGGCGTCAAAACCGGGACCACCGAGGCTGCCGGCCAGGTCCTCATCGCGGCCGCCCGTCGTGGACGGGGCGATGCCCTCAGCGTAGTCCTGGGCAGTCCCGATCGTTATGCGGATACCCAACGCCTGCTCGAGTTTTACTTTCAGCATTGGCTTTGGACCGATGTCGGGCTGAGTCATAATGCCCTCAATCGCGTCGTTGCCCCCGACGGGAGTTCCTACATCCTGCGCACACCGCCACGACCGCTCTTTCTCCCCGGCTGGCAGTTTGGCCAGGTCTGGCTCTTTCGTCATATCGATTTCGACGAGAACGGCCGGCCTTTCGGCCATGTTCGGGTCTGGCTGGGTGAGCGCTTGCTTCTCGAGACGCCCATCACGTTCTTCCGCCAACCGTCGTAAGACCTCGTGTCGTCTCCGCTTCCGCACCGTTCGTCGTCATCTCCGGTGGCCGTTCGCCTCAACCGCTATCTGGCCCAAGCCGGGGTTACCTCGCGCCGCGGGGCCGACCAGCTAATCCGCCAGGGCCGCGTTCAGGTCAACGGCCGGACCGTGGCAACCCTGGGCATGGTCGTCGTTCCCGGCTGCGATCAGGTCACTCTGGACGGCATCCCCATTGCCCCTACCCGCAAGCCGCCGCTCACCCTCATGCTCAACAAACCCGCCGGGTATCTCTGCACGCATCACGACCCTCAAAACCGTCCCACCATCTACGATCTGATTCCCGCTGCATACCGCCATCTCCACCCGGTAGGACGGCTCGACCTGGACAGCGAAGGCCTTATCCTCCTGACCGCGGACGGCGATCTCACCTATCGGCTTACCCATCCTTCCTTTGCCCATGAGAAAGAATACTGGGTCCAGGTGCGGGGCCGGGTGCTGCCCTCGGTCTTGCACAGGCTGCGCCAGGGCGTCGTGCTCGACGATGGCCCGGCGACGGCCGTGGTACGGTCGCTGGACTCGATCCCGATCGCGCAGCGGTTTTGGGTCGAGCCGGAACCCGATCCGCGCTATACCTGGCTGGTCTTCATTTTGCACGAAGGTCGTAAACGCCAGATCCGACGGATGTGCGCGGCCGTAGACCTGGAGGTGCGACGGCTGATCCGCGTGCGTATCGCCTCCTTGCACATCGGCACTCTGGCGCCGGGACGCTGGACCCGCCTTAACGGCCGGCAACAGCGCAGCCTCGGCGCCACCACAGGGAGTTGAAGATGGAACCGACCGCTTCGACGCTTCCGGTTATTGCCATTGACGGTCCGGCTGCTTCGGGCAAGAGCACGGTCGGTGAGGCCGTGGCCCGGGCTTTGGGCTTTCTCTATGTGGATACCGGAGCTATGTACCGGGCCGTGACCCAGGCCGCCCTGGCCCGCGGCATCCCGGTGGATGACGAGGCGGCTGTAGTCGCTCTGGCCGGTCGGCTGGATATCCTCATCCGGCCGGACACGGTCGGAGATGGACGTCAGTATACCGTGATGGTGGACGGGAAGGATGTGACCTGGGCCCTGCGGAGCCCGGCCGTGGATGCCCATGTCTCGCAGGTCAGCACCTATCCAGAGGTCCGCCGCATTCTGGTGCGCGAGCAGCAACGCATTGCTGCCGTCGGTCGGGTGGTCATGGTAGGACGCGATATCGGCACGGTGGTCCTCCCCACGGCACCGCTCAAGATCTACCTGGATGCTTCGGCAGCCGAACGGGCACGACGGCGCTATCGCGAGCTGCTGGCCCGCGGTGGCACCGCCGATTACGAAGCCATCCTGGCCGGTATTCGCGCCCGCGATGCCATGGATAGCCGTCGTGCCGCCTCGCCTTTGCAACCGGCGGCCGATACCATCATTCTGGATACCGAGGGCAAGAGCATCGCCCAGGTCGTGCAGTGTGTTCTCAGTCTTGCCGCTCACCGTTTCGGTCTTCCCGTTCCTGAATCGTGACCATGGCCCGTCACGTGCGCCCGGATCCCTTTGCCGTTATCCATCCGCAACAGATCGAGCGACGCTGGCAACGTCGTCTGGTGGCGTATCCTCTGCTGAGCTGGCTGGTCCGCCTGCTCCTGCAGGTGCGCGAAGAGAACTATCGGCCCCTGCCGGCGGGTCCGCTCATCATCTACTACAATCACGTACACTATGCCGATCCGGCCGTGTTGCTGGCGCTCTTGCGCGGACGGCGCTATGCCGTGCCGATGGCCAAAGAGGAGGTGCTCGATCTGCCGCTCATCGGCTATTTTATCCGCCATTTCGGGGTCATCCTGGTGGCGCGAGGTCAGGCCGATGTCGAGGCTTTGCGGGTCGCCCAGCAAGTGCTGGCCAACGGCCATCTGCTGCTGATTGCTCCTGAAGGCACGCGCAATCGGGTGGATTTCACCTTGCAGGCGGGCCGGCGGGGAATGGCCTTCCTGGCCCGGCGCACGGGGGCCATCCTGTTGCCGGTGGCCCTAGAAGGGACCGAAGGGTTTCCGCGCAGTCTGGGCCGCGGGCATCGCACGCCTATCACGGTGCGGTGGGGCCGACCTTTTCGTCTGAGTTTACCGGAAGGGATGCCGCGACGTCAGGCCGAGATGCTGATCACCGATTTTGCCATGCGTGAGCTGGCCGCCCTGTTGCCCGTCGCCAAGCGCGGGGCTTATCGGACACTGCCGCCGATGACGCCACCCGATTGGGTGTGCTATGTGTGAAGTCGGTGCGTGACCCGCGGCGCCATCATGTCGGCGGGCCGGGTGGAAGGGTGCCGATCGGGGTCTTCCACCTCCGTGGGCGCGTGCTGCTCGCCAAATCGTGAAGTCTCAAGGGCAGACTTGGCATTTGGCTCCAAATCGCCGACAATTCATAAGGCGATGATCCCAACATGCCAGGTTGGGTACAGCGATGGCCGTGCCAGTTCATTCGGCAGTTGAGCGCAATCATGCTCCCGGACAGGCTTGGGGTGAAGACCTGATCGTCCGTACGCGCTTTCTGCCCCCGCGCCGGCGGCCATCCCTTTTGGACCGGCCGCGCGTGGACGCCTTGCTGGCGCGACTGGAGGAACAGCCGTTGCTTTTGTTGCGGGCCGAAGCCGGCTACGGTAAAACGACGGCCATTGCTTCGTATTTGCACCGGCGCGAAGGGCGCTTTTTTTGGTACAGCCTGGGCAGCAGCGATGCCGATCCCATGGTCTTCTTGCTGCACCTGATCCATCTCTTTCGCGAACTGGATAAAACCATCGGCGAGCGTGCTCTGCAGCTCCTGGGGCGAAAAGAGGAGGTGGCGCGATTGTGGACGCCGACGGTGGACGCGCTGGCCAACGATCTCCTCGATGCCCTTCCGCGGGACGAGAAGACGGTCCTGGTGTTGGACGACTATTGTACGGTCAATCGGCCTGAGATCAACGTCCTTGTCGAGCGTTTTATCGAGCAGGCGCCGCCCCAGTTGCATTTGGTGGTGACCGCCCGCAGTATGCCCAGTTGGCGCCATCGCGCCCGTTGGCGGGCTTCCGGGGAGATGTTGGAGATCGGGCGTAGTGAGTTGGCCTTTACGGCCGCCGAGATTGCTGCCCTTTTTGCGCAACGGACCGGCATGACCTTACCGCCTGCCGTGGCCCAGGCCTGGGCTGCGGAGACCGAAGGCTGGCCCATTGCCGTGCAGATGCTGCCCGATCTGGCCATGACGACCATGGCCCGCGCCCTCCGGGAGAGCGATTGGTTTGAGGATCTCGTGCGCCATATGCCCGGTCCCTCCGAACTGCTCTTCGACTATCTGGCCAGCGAGGTGTTCTACCGCCAGCCGGCCGAAGTCCAAACCTTTCTGGCCGAAACCGCCGTTCTGCAACGTCTGGACCCGGCCGTCTGCGATGCCCTGCTCGAACGGAACGACTCGGCAGCGCTTTTACGGTATCTGGAGGACCATTCCCTCTTCGTCACCTACGAAGGGGCCTATCGCTACCATCATCTGTTCCGTGATTTCCTCCTGCGTCGGGGTGGGCTATCGGACGAACGACGGCGATGGCTGGAGCGCAAGGCCGCTGCCATCTATCGGACCCAGGGGAGGACCGAAGACGCCATCCACCACCTGCTGGCGGCTGCGGATTACGAAGAAGCAGCCGCTCTGCTGGCCACCGTGGCCCGCGAGCTGGTCTACAGCGGACGGCATCTCACGCTGACGGCCTGGCTGGAGCAATTACCGGCCGACCTGTTGGACGCGTATCCGGAGCTTTTGCTGGCGCGCGGGCACGCAGCCCGATTTGCCAGCCGCTATGCCGAAGCGCTGAGCTGGTATGAGCGCGCCCGCAAGCATTTTGCCGCCCGTCAGGACTCCGCCGGGGAGGTACGGGCTTGGCGCGGGCAGGCCCAGGTCTATCTCGATACGGTACAACCCCGCCTGGCCGAGCCTTTGCTGCGCCAGGCTTTGCGTCGCAGCGACCGTCGCGCTAAAGACGAGCGCATCGGTTTGCTCATCTTATTGGCCGAAAACCGTATCAATGCCGGTCGCTTGCGGGAGGCCGAACGCCTGCACCGTCGGGTGTATCAGGTTGCCTGTCGCGACGATATTCCGCCCATGGACCCGCGACTCTATGTGCGCGATGGGCGCTTTGCCCTGGCACGCCGGATGGTCGAGGCCGGTTTGCGTCATGACCCCTGGGGAACCGGACAGTGGCGCGCCCCGCGTTCCCATCGCGAGGCTTCGGTCCTGCTCGCCTGGATCGAAGCGATGACCGGCCAGGCCGAAGCGGCCCGGCATCATGCCGAGCAAGCCCTCGAATTGGGGCGCACGTTGGGCTCGCCTATCATCGCCTGTGTGGCCCTGGCCCGCCTCGGCCACGGTTGGTTATGCGGAGCCGACTTCGACCTGCGTCGCGCCCGCGCCTTCTATCAAGACTCCTTGCTACTGGCCGAACGCATTGACGTGCCGCGTTTTCGGGTCGAAGCGCTGCTCGGTTTGGGCCTCATCGCCGGCCTGGAGGGTCATCGGTCTGAGGTGCGGGCTTATGTCACCGAAGCCCTGCGCAATGTGCGGGAGAGCGGCGACCGCTACATGGAGGCCGTGTTGGAGTTGGTCTTGGGGAGTTCCCTCTGGCTTTGCGATGCCCCTGAGGCTCTGGATCATCTGGTTCAGGCCGGTCAATTAGGTCGGCTCTGTGGTGATCGCTTTCTCCCCTGCGTGGCCGATTTGTGGCTGGCCCTGGTCCACACCCGCAGCGGTCGCCCGGCCGAGGCCCGGTCCGCCTGGACACGCTGCCGGCAGGTTGCTGTCGAGCATGATTACGACTTTCTCTTCACCCATTTCCCCCTGCTGGGTCCCAAAGATGCGGCCACCCGGAGGCAAATGCTGGCTTTGGAGCAGGAAAGCCGGGAACGCCTGGAGAAAGTCGGCCAAGGATATCCCCAAGATACACCCTCTGCAGGAGCGCCGGCGCCGATGTTGCCTTCCCTGATGCTGACCCAGACCGAACTCTACCTGCAAACGTTAGGGCCGTTTCGGGTTTGGCGTCGTGGGCGCGAGATCGCACCGACAGCCTGGGGACGAGAGAAGGCGGTCCACCTGTTGCAGTTGCTCATCTGTCACCGGGGTCGTCCTCTGCATCGCGAGCAGATCATGGAGGCGCTCTGGCCGGAAAGCCCACCGGCCCAGGCGGCCACGAGCTTGCGGGTCGCCCTCAGCACCCTGCGCAAAGCCCTGGCGACGACGGCCGACCCTGTCGAGTGTATCCGTCGGGAAGGGGAGACCCTGCAATTGGATCTGACGGTCGGTGTGCGCGTGGATGTGGATGAGTTCTTGCGTTTGTTGCAACAGGCGCGCAGCCTGGAGACGACCGATCCGGTTCAGGCGATCGCCCTCTACGAAGCGGGGCTAACTTTGTATCGGGGGAATTTTTTGGAAGAGAATCCCTATGTCGAATGGGTCATCGAGGAGCGCGAGCGGTTGTTGACGGAATACCTGATGGCCGCCGAGCGTCTGGCCCGCTTGTTGCTCGGTCGCAACGATTATGAAGAAGCCATGCGCTGGGCCAATGCCATCCTGGCCAAGGACCCCTTGTGGGAAGAGGCTTATGCCGTGCTGATGGAGTGTCAATGGCGTCTGGGACATCGGGGGCTGGCAGTACGCACCTTTGAACGTTGCCGCAAGCGTTTGCAAGAGGCTCTGGCCGTAGAGCCTTCCCCGCCCTTGCAGAAGCTGTACAAAACGATCGTCCGGGGATAACGCCGAGCATCGGGGCGGCAGGTCTGAGGGGGCGCTGCCCGGTCTCATCAACGGCGTTGCGCCACAAGCAAAAGGCTTATGCCCGGGATGGGTGCAATCTCGGAGCGCCTTCACCCTTCCCCTTTCCCGCCGCCGTAGACGAAGGGGAGAGATAGGCGATGAGGAGGAGAAGCATAGGCCAAATCGCAAGTGGTATCTTGTGTAACACCTCTGTAACGGCGCCGAAATCGGAGTGTAACTGCGGGGGAACGGGCATCTGCTAAAAAGGGGTATCCCGTTCGTTGTCCACATGAGGTGATCCCTTGCCCGTTTCGGTCAAGACCATTTCTCTCTTTCTCGTGCGTATCGTTCAGGAACACCCGACGGAGGAAGCCGGGAACGGACGACCTCCTTGGCGTGGGGTAGTGCGCCACCTGCAATCGGGGCATGAGCTTCACTTTCTCGATCTCAACGACATCGTTCCCTTCATTGCCGGATTTCTCGACGCGGGAGCGGCATCGGACCGGCGGGCGCAGGCTCAGGAGTAACGAAGATGGACGCGCTGGCACGGCAGATAGCCAACGGCCTGGCAGTAGGCACGCTCTACGGTTTGATGGCCTTGGGATTGGTCCTCATCTACAAAACGGCGGATGTGGTCAACTTCGGCCATGGCGATATGGCTGCCTTCAGTACGTTTTTGGGCTACACGTTGTTGGTCTTGTGGCGATGGCCGACCCTGCCGGCCCTGATCGTGACCTTGCTCCTGGCCGCCGTGTTGGGTGTGTTGGTTGAGGGCCTGGTGTTGCGTCCGGCGCGGGCGCGACAGGCTCCGGTTCTGGCCTTGGTCGTGGTGACCCTGGGCATCGCCCAGGTGCTCAACGGCAGCATCGGCGCGCTGTGGGGACGGCAGGTCAAAAGCCTGCCTCCTCTGGTCGTGGGACCGCCGTTACGTCTGGGGGATGTCATCGTGACCCGCGAACAGTTGTTCAACCTGGGCGTGGGACTGACGTTGGCCCTGGCGCTTTTCCTCTTTTTCCGCCTGAGCAAATACGGCATCGCTCTACGCGCCGTGGCGCAAAACCCAGTCGCAGCCCGGCTGATGGGCATCGGGGTCAATCGCATGCTGGCTATGGCCTGGGGTCTGGGCGCGGGATTAGGTGCCGTAGCCGGTCTGTTGATTGCACCGGCCACCTTTCTGGAACCCGATACCATGAATTTCGTCCTCATCCGGGCCTTTGCGGCAGCCGTATTGGGTGGTTTCACCAGCCTGCCCGGGGCCATGCTCGGTGGGCTCCTGTTGGGAGTTCTGGAGAACCTGGTAGCAGGCTATATCGGCACCGAGCTGAAAGCCGCCTTTGCCTTTGCCCTCATCGTCCTCGTCCTGGCCGTGCGTCCGGCCGGGTTGTTGGGGCGTGTGACGCCCAGGAAGGTGTGAGGATGAGCGCACGATGGCAAGCCATCCTGTGGGGAGGCGCCCTGGTCGCTGCGGTAGCGGCGGCTTTCCTCCTGCCTAACTACTACCTCTACCTGTTGGGACTGTCAGGGGTATGGGCCATCGCAGCGCTGGGACTCAATCTGCTTACCGGCTATGCCGGTCAGATCTCCATCGGACATGCGGGCTTTGTCGCCATCGGCGCCTATACGGCTGCCTTGTTGCAGGGAAAAGCGGGGGTGCCGTTTCTCTTGGCTTTGCCTGCTGCGGGCCTCGTAAGCGCCGGAGTCGGGGTGTTGTTGGGTTTGCCGGCATTGCGGCTAAGCGGTCCCTACCTGGCCATCGCCACCCTGGGTTTCGTCGTAGCCGTGGAGCAGGTCTTTGACAAATGGAGCACGCTGACGGGTGGGTTCCAGGGGCTAAAAGTACCGCGACCGAGCATTGGGCCGTTGGTCCTCGCCGACGACCGCAGCCTCTACCTGCTGGTGGTCGTCCTGGTCGGGATCATGACCTGGCTGGCGCGCAACCTGATACAAAGCCCTGTGGGACGGGCTTTGCTGGCCCTACGCGATAGTGAACCGGCGGCCCAGGCGGCCGGAGTGAGCCTGACCCGCTTCAAGGTGCTGGCTTTTGTCCTCAGCGCCTTTTACGGAGGTATCGCCGGTGCTCTCTACGGCGCCCTTGTCGGCTTTATCAGTCCGCCCGACTTCGGCCTGACCGTTTCCATCTTTTTGGTCAGCGTCATGGTGGTGGGCGGATTGGCCTCGGTACCGGGCATGTTGGTCGGCGCCCTGTTGCTGACCCTCTTCTTCCAACGGCTTAGCGGTCTGCGCGACCTGCGCTCGGTGCTCTATGGCCTGGGGTTGATCCTGGTCGTCATCCTGGCGCCGGGCGGTTTGGGGCGTTTGCCCTCCCTATGCCGCCATCTGGCGACACAAGTGCGGCTCTCCCTGATCCGCCGGTTCTCAACCCCCTGTCCTGATTAAGGCTATGCTCACCATCGCCCACCTTTCCCTGGCTTTCGGTGGTTTGCAGGCATTGCACGATGTCGGTTTCGACGTAGCAGCGGGCGAGATCGTCGGCCTGATCGGACCCAACGGCGCCGGCAAGACGACGCTCTTGAACTGTCTCAGCCGTTTCTACGAGCCGGATACAGGGAGCATCCACTTTGCCGGAACCGACCTGCGCCGCTGCAAGCCCCATGAGGTGGTCCGGCTGGGCATTGCCCGCACCTTTCAAAACCTAGAGCTGTTTGCCGGTCTAAGCGTGCTCGACAATGTGCTTGTCGGCTGCCACGTGACCACCGCCTTGGGTCGCTCGCGTACCAGCCTTGGGCCTTTGCTGGCGGCGGGATGGCGGCTGCCGTCGGCACGGGAGGAAGAGCAGGCCTTGCGCCGATGGGCGCTTGAGGTATTGGACTTTCTCGATCTGAGCCATGTGGCGGCATGGCCGGCCGTCGCCCTGCCCTATGGCCTGCGCAAACGGGTGGAGCTGGCCCGTGCCCTCGTCGTCCGGCCCCGGCTGCTGTTGCTGGACGAGCCGGCCGGCGGTCTCAACCCCCAGGAAAGCCAGGATCTGGCCGAGCTCCTACGGCGTATCCGCACCACCTTTGGCTGCGCGCTGCTGTTGGTGGAGCACGATATGGTTCTGGTGATGGGACTGTGCGAACGTGTCATCGTCCTCGATTTCGGTCGCGTGATCGCAAGCGGGACGCCGGACGAGGTCCAGAACAACCCGGCCGTGATCGAAGCGTATCTGGGAGCGCCCGAGAATGCTGAGAGTCGTTGAGGTAACCGCAGCCTACGGTCCCGTGACGGCTTTGCGCCAGGTGTCGTTGGAAGTCCGGCCGGGTGAGATAGTAACCCTGCTGGGCGCCAACGGTGCCGGCAAAACGAGCCTGTTGCGCACGATTTCGGGTCTGCTGCGCCCCCTTGTCGGTCGGATAGAGTTCGACGGTCGGCGCATTGACATCCTGGCGCCAGAACGCCTGGTCAGCCTGGGCATTGTCCAGGTCCCCGAAGGTCGGCAGATCTTCCCCACATTGACCGTGGCCGAGAACCTGCGGTTGGGTGCCTATCACCGCCGCGATCGGGCCGGTCTTCGTCGCGACTTAGAGTGGGTTCTAAGCATCTTCCCGGTTTTGCGCCAACGTTACAAGCAGATGGGTGGCACCCTTTCCGGTGGCGAACAGCAGATGCTGGCCATTGCTCGCGGCCTTATGGCGGCGCCGAAGCTACTCCTGCTGGATGAACCATCCCTGGGGCTGGCGCCTTTGCTCGTGCGCCGCATCTTCGAGATCATCGGTCAAATCCACGCGGCCGGCGTGACGGTGCTGATGGCCGAACAGAATGCCGCCATGGCCCTGAGCCTGGCCGACCGCGGCTACGTCCTGCAGAACGGCGCCATACGCCTGAGTGGTAGCACCGCCGAGTTGAAGATGAACCCCGAGGTCAAGCGTTTGTATTTGGGTCATTCCCTTTGAGTTCGGCTCAGGACGGTCCTGCGTATGGAGCGGTATTGTCAAGCATGGTTTTCCATTTTCCTTCATCCATCTCTGAAAGGAGGAGTTCGATGTTTCGCCAACGCATGTATTCCTGGCTAAGCCTACTGGTGGCGCTGAGCCTGGTCCTGGGAGCCTGTGCTCGGCCCACGCCTTCGGCCCCTGAAGCGCCGGCGGCTCCCACCGAGGCGGCAACCCCGACGCCGGCGCCACCCACACCCACATCGGCGCCCACCAGCACCCCGGTGCCGCCGGCCCCGACTTCCGAACCGCTGACCGCCAGCGATGTCGGCATCACCCCCGACACCATTGTCCTGGGCATGACGGCGGCACAGACCGGTCCGGTGGCGACTATCGGTGTGCCCCTGGCGCGCGGTCTGCAGGCGTACTTCGATTATCTCAACGCCCAGGGCGGCATCAACGGCCGTAAGATCAAGCTGATCGTCGAGGATGACCAATACACCCCGGCCAATACGGTCGCTGCCGTCAAAAAGCTGGTCGAGCAGGATAACATCTTCGCCCTGGTGCGGCCGTTGGGCACGGCGCAAACCGCCGCCATCCTCGACTATGCCGCCGAGAAGAACCTCCCGGTGGTGGGTATTGCCTCCGGTTCCTCGTTGTGGTCTGTACCTTTCAAGAAGAACGTCTTCGGCATCCAGCCCACCTATGCCCTGGAAGGCAAGCTGATGGCGCAATATGCGCTCGATATGCTCAAGGCCCAGCGTATCGCCGTTTTCCATCAGGACGATGCCTTCGGCAAGGAGGGCGCTGAAGCGTTCATCGCCGCCTTGAAGGCACGCGGGGTGGAGCCGGTAGCCGTGGTCCCCTATAGCCCCACCGAAACCGACTTCAGTTCCCATGCCCTCAAGTTGCAGGAGGCCAAACCCGACCTGGTCTTCGTCTATGCCATTGTCGTGCCGGCTTCGTCGCTGCTGAAGGAGGCCGAAAAGAACGGCTTCAAACCCAAGTGGCTGCTGACCTACGTGCTGGCCGATCCCATCCTGCCTTTCCTGGCGGGTACGGCGGCCGAAGGGGTTTTGGCCGGCGCCTGGATCGTGGACCCGCTGCGCGCGCCCGAGGCCCAGACCTATCGCGACGCGCTCAAAAAGGCCTTCCCGGACGAGGTTCCCGGCGGGTATAGCCTCTCGTCGTGGGTGGTAGGCGAAGTGGTGGCGACCGCCTTGAGCGCAGCCGGCCGCAACCCGACGCGTGAAAGCTTTATCGCCGCCCTGGAAGGACTGAAGGACTTCACCACCGGTCTGACGCCGCCCTTCTCCTATAGTGACAGCGACCATCAAGGCATCAAGCAACTGGCCGTGGTCGAGCAACACGGGGGCAACTGGACGCCGGTCACCGCTTTCTTCGGGGAGGCCCCGGCAGTGGCGGCGGCGCCGACGGCAGCACCCGCCCCTACGCCCGCGCCCATCGCGTCACCTGAAGGCGCACCGACGGAAATCAAGATCGGCATCGTGACCTTCCTGTCCGGCGCGGCGGCAGCACCTTTTGGCATCCCCTCGCGCAACGCCGCCGAAATCTTGATCGAACAGATCAACGCCGGACGCGCGCCGGCGCCGTATAACACGCCCGGCATCGGTACGGCGCGAATCGTGCCCGTTTACATTGACGAGGCCGGCGGCGCCGATAAGCAGGTGGCCGAATACCGCCGCCTGGTGACCGACGAGAAAGTGGACTTGGTGATCGGCTACATCTCCAGCGCCGACTGTCTGGCCGTGGCGCCGGTCGTCGAGGAGCTGAAGACGCTGACCGTCTTTTTCGACTGCGGCACCAACCAGATCTTCGAGGAGGCCGATCACACCTACTTGTTCCGCACCCACGCCCACCAGATCATCGACAGTGTGGGTGCCGCCCGCTATGTGGCGGCCAAGAAACCCGACCTGAGCACCGTCTCCGGCATCAACCAGAACTATGCCTGGGGCCAGGATTCCTGGAATGCCTTCAGCCAGGCGCTGTTCAAACTGAAGCCGGGCACGGTTATCGGCACAATCCAGTTCCCGCGGCTGTTGGCCGGTGAATTCTCGGCCGAGATTTCCGCCCTGCTGGCGGCGCGATCCGATGTGATCCATTCCAGTTTCTGGGGCGGCGATCTGGAGGGTCTGCTTATCCAGGGCATCCCGCGTGGCCTGGGCAAGGATAGCATGCTGGTGCTCACCACCGGAGACACGGCCCTGCCGCGGCTGGGCAAGGACATACCGCCGGGATTGGTCATCGGCGCTCGCGGTCCCCACGGCGCTTTTGCCCCCGACACCGATCTGAGCCGCTGGTTCAAGCAGGTCTACACCGATCGGTTCTCCGTCCGCCCGGTGTATCCCTCGTATCACATGTCCCAGGCGCTCTTCGGCGTGAAGGCCGCCTATGAGAAAGCCATCGCCGACAACGGCGGCAAATGGCCAACCGTCGAGCAGGTGATCGCTGCCTTTGAGGGCCTGGAGTTCGAGACCCCCAGCGGTGTGATCAAGATGGCGCTCGGCAAGGGACATCAGGCGGTCGAGCCGGTTGCGTATGGCACGACCGGCGAGTTTGACCCGGCCCTGGGCGAGGTTCAACTCGTCGATGTGATGGTCTTCCCCGCCGAGTGTGTCAATCCCCCGGAAGGGATCAAGAGCCTCGACTGGATCGCCGGCGGCTTCCAGGGCGCGCAGTGTCCGTAATGGTTTGAGCATCGCATGGCCCCTCTCCTCCCCGGCCCTCCTGGGCGAGGGGAGGGGCCGATCAAGGCAAGGCAGGCCATGAACACCCTCTTCATCATCCTGGCCGATGGCTTGGTCTACGCCTCGTGGCTTTTCTTGATCGGCGTTGGCCTGACCCTGATCTTCGGCGTGCTGCGCATCCTCAACATCGCCCACGGCAGCCTGTACGCCCTGGGTGCGTATGTGGGGGCCGTGCTCGTCATCGCCTACTTTCAGGACCCCGATCGTTGGCCGTTTGCAAGCTTTTTCCTCCTGCTGGTGGCAGCGATACTGGTGGGATTGGTGGTCGGGCCACCGCTGGAACGGGGGCTTTTGCGCCGCATGTACGGTCGCGACCCGGCCCTGCAGCTCATCGTCACCTATGCCGTTTTTCTGATCCTGGAAGACTTGATTAAGGTGCTCTTCGGCGTTAACCCCTACTACGCCTATAAGCCCTTCGGTCTGTTGGGCAATGTCAGTCTGGCCGGGGTGAACTATCCGTACTACTACCTCTTGCTCCTCCTGGTGGCGATCACGGCCGGCGTCTTGCTGTGGTTCTTCGTCAACCGCACGCGTTTCGGCCGTCTGGTGATAGCCGTTATCCATGACGCCGAGGTCAGTACGGCGCTGGGGATCAACCTGCCCCGGATTTATGTCACGACGTTCACCCTGGGGGTAATCCTGGCGGCGCTGGGCGGTGCGTTTACGGCGCCGATGATTGCGGTCGTGCCGGGCATCGGTGTGGAGGTCATTGTGTTGGCCTTTGCCGTGATCGTCATCGGCGGACTGGGCAGTCCGGAGGGCGCAGCACTGGGCGCGTTGATCGTCGGGCTGGTGCGGGCGGCGGCGGTCCATCTTGTGCCCGAATTGGAGTTGTTCATCATCTACCTGGTCATGGCCATCGTCTTGCTGGTGCGGCCTCAGGGTTTGTTTGCCCAAGCGGAGGTGCGGCGGATATGAACCGTAGCATGTGGGGTGCGGCGTTCGCCATCTTACTCCTGGCCATCGCTTTGGGGGTCGTGCTGCCGAGCTGGGTGGTCTTCTTGCTCACGTTAGGGCTGGCCAAGGGACTGGCCGTGCTGAGCGTGGTGCTGTTGATGCGCGCTGGGCTGGTTTCTTTCGGGCAGGCGCTCTTCTATGCCGCCGGAGCCTACGCGGCCGGCTTCGCCCTACGCCGCGCCGGCATCCAAGAGGCCTTCATCTTGCTGCTCATCGGTCCTCTCGCGGCCATGGGGCTGGCGGCGCTGATCGGGTTGATCCTCAGCCGCTATCGCGAGATTTTCTTCGGGATGCTCAGCCTGGCCTTTGCGATGGCTTTTTACGGCGTTCTGGTCAAAGCCTACGATATCACCGGCGGCACGGATGGCATCGGCATTCCGCCGCCCACCGTGCTGATGATGCCGCTCGCCACCGATCGGCTGCGCCTGTTCACCTACTATCTGGCGCTGGGCTGTGTGGCGGTGATGCTTTATCTCATCCGGCGTTATGCCCATTCACCATTGGGCTACGCCACGCGGGCGGTGCGCGAGAACGAGGTACGGGTGGCCTATCTGGGTGGCTCGGTTCAACGCGCCATCTATCTGACCTATGTGCTGGCAGCGGGCCTATGCGGATTGAGCGGCGTGCTCGTGGCGTTCACCGTCGGCCATATTGATCCGCAACTGGCCTACTGGACAACTTCGGGTGAGTTCGTGTTCGTGGCTTTGCTCGGCGGCACAAGCAGCGTGGCGGCGCCGTTGGGCAGCGCCATCCTTTACGAAGTGATCAAGAGCTACGCCTTCAAGTACGCTCCCTACACCTGGCAAATGGTGCTGGGAGTCATCATGCTGGTCATCATCTTCTTCTTGCCCGGCGGCTTGTGGACTCTGGTCGAGCGAGCCCCTCGTTCCCGCCGAGGGCAGGAGGTGCAGGGATGAGGGCTATTCTCGAAGTCGAAAACCTGACCATGCACTTTGGCCTGATCGCGGCGGCCGAAAGCGAGAACGTGACCGTGTACGAAGGCGAATTCGTAGGCATCATCGGCCCCAACGGCGCCGGCAAGACCACGTTCCTCAATCTGGTTACCGGCTATCTGCGGCCGCAGGCGGGCCGTGTGCGCTTCCGGGGTCGTGACCTGATCGGCCTGCATCCCAACCAGGTGACGGCTTTGGGCATCGGCCGCTCCTTCCAGATCCCGCAGCTCTTCGCCGGTCTGAGCGTGCTGGAGAATGTGCTGTTGGCGCTGGCCATGGCCGACGGACACGGGGGAGATTTCTGGCGACGGCTCCACGATCCGGCCCGCGTCGAGGAGGCGCAGCGCCTCCTTGTTCGCTTCGGGCTCAACGGCCATGCGCCTCGGCCGGCGGCAGAGTTGCCCGAAGGCGGTCGCAAATTGCTCGACATCGCCCTCGCTTTCGCCCTCAAACCTTCCCTGCTGCTGATGGACGAGCCGACCAGCGGGGTCAGTGCGGCCGAAAAGTTCGCCCTCATGGACACGCTGGTGGCCGTGCTGCGGGAGAGCAAGGTCACCACCATCTTCGTCGAGCACGACATGGAGGTGGTGCGCCGTTATGCCGACCGTGTGTTGGTGTTGAGCCATGGTCAGATCATCGCCGACGGCACGCCGGCCGTCCTTCTCGAGGACCCGGAGATCCGCCGGGCCGTGGCCGGATGGGGGTGAGTTATGCTGACGATGAGCGATATCCGGGTCCATGTTCGCACCATCACCATCCTGCGCAGGGTGACCTTGACCGTTGCCGCCGGGGAAATCGTGGGGCTGGTGGGACGCAACGGCGCCGGCAAGACGACGACGCTGCGCGCCGTGATGGGGCTGATGCCCATCGCCGAGGGAACCCTCACCTTCGCCGAGACCGATTTACGTCGGGTTCCGGCCCATCAACGCGCCCGCCTGGGTATCGGCTATATGCCCGAAGACCGGCGCCTGATCCCCACGTTGACCGTCGAGGAGAACCTGCTGTTACCGGCCTGGGCGAATCGCCTGCCGGAAGCGGAGGCGCGACTGGCGCGCATCTACCAGGTCATGCCGGAGGTGCAGGCCTTTGCCATGCGCAAGGCCACGCAACTCAGCGGCGGCCAGCAAAAGCTGGTGGCCATGGCGCGAGCGCTGATGATCGGCAGGCGGCTGTTGTTGCTGGACGAGCCCTTCGAGGGCCTGGCCCCGGCGCTGGCCGCCAAAATGGGCGCGGTCATCCAGACGGTTCAACGCGAAGAAGGGTTGGCCGTGCTCCTGGCCGAGTCGGAGTACAAACACGTCGAACGCTTGGCACAACGTACCTACATCATCGAGCGCGGGGAAATCGTAAGCCACACTCACAACCGGGAAGAAAACCATGGAATACAAGCTGTTCATTGACGGTCGTTGGGTAGACGGCGGTCCTCTGCTGGAGGTCCGCAACAAGTACACGGGTGAGGTGATCGGCGCCTTGCCTACCGCCCGCCGCGAAGACGTCGACGCCGCCATTGCCGCCGCGGCGCAGGCGGCGCCGCTGATGGCGGCGATGCCTGCCTACCAACGCGGCGAAATCCTGGCCAGGGCCTCTGCCCTCATCCGCGAGCGCCGTGAGGAGTTCGCCCGCACGATTGCGGCCGAGGCCGGCAAAGCCCTCAAATACGCCCGCGCCGAGGTGGATCGCGGCATCACCACGTTTGCCATCGCCGCCGAGGAAGCCAAACGCATCCACGGCGAGACGGTACCGCTGGACGCCGTACCGGCCGGTGAGGGCTACTTCGGCTTTTGGGTGAGGCGTCCGGTGGGGGTGATCGCTGCCATCAGCCCGTTCAACTTTCCCCTCAATCTCGTGGCCCATAAAGTAGCCCCTGCCATTGCCGCCGGCAACACCGTTGTGCTCAAGCCGGCCAGCACCACGCCGTTGACGGCGGTGAAGCTGTGCCAGGTCTTGAACGAGGCCGGTCTGCCCCGTGGGGCCCTCAACCTGGTTGTGGGATCGGGCAGCACGGTGGGCGAATGGCTGGTGACCGACCCACGGGTGGCCAAGGTGACCTTTACCGGCAGCCCGCCCGTCGGTGAGCGCATTCTGGCCATCGCCGGCCTCAAAAAGGTTACCCTGGAGCTGGGAAACACCTCACCTGTCATCGTGGCCCCCGATGCCGATCTGGCGTTTGCGGCCAAACGTTGCGCCATCGGCGCCTATTACAACTCCGGCCAGGTGTGTATCTCCGTCCAGCGCATCTACGGCCAGCGCGCCATCTATGAGCCGTTTACCGAACAGTTCGTGCAAGCGAGCGCGGCCATGGTTGTCGGCGACCCCCTGGACGAGCGCGTGGACGTAGGGCCGATGATCGACGTGCGCGAGGCGGAGCGCATCGAAGGTTGGGTCCAGGAGGCGCAGGCCGGCGGAGCCAGGGTGCTGACGGGTGGCAAACGGGAAGGCGCGGTCTACTGGCCCACGGTGTTGACCGATGTGCGACCTGAGATGCGGGTTGTGGCCGAAGAGGCTTTTGCACCGGTGGCTTCGGTCATCGCCTGTGACGACTTCGAAGAGGCTTTGCGCCAGGCCGATGCCACCCCCTACGGACTGCAGGCGGCAGTTTTCACCCGCGACATCCAGCGCGTTTTTGAGGCGATCAAACGCCTGAACTTCGGCGGCGTGATCATCAACGACACCCCCGTCTTTCGCGCCGACCACATGCCCTATGGCGGCAACCGCCGCAGTGGCCTGGGCCGCGAAGGTGTACGTTATGCCATCGAGGAAATGACCCATATCCAGATGGTGGCGATTCGGTTGGGTTGAGCACCGCCTCCGGATCGCTCACCGTTCATCCCAAAGAGGTCTGAAGCGATGTCTTTCCTGGATCTGCAAACGGGTGTGCGCATCCACTATCGTGACGGTGGTCATGGTAAACCGATTTTCTTTGTCCCCGGCTTCTCGGCTACGGTGGATACCTGGAACTACGCCGTGCTCGACTTGCACGAACGCTATCGCTGCGTCTGCGTGGACCTGCGCGGGCACGGCCTCTCGGATAAGCCCTATTCGGAATACACCTACGACGAGATGTGCGGCGATGTGCGCGCCTTCCTCAAGGCCCTCGACCTGCGCGACGTGACCTTCGTCGGCTGGTCGATGGGCGCAGGCGTCGGCCTCAAGTACGTGACCGGCTTCAATGACGATGGTCGGGTGACCAAACTGGTAATGGTGGCCCCGGCCACCCCTCGCTTCGTTCAAACACCGGAGGAACCTTACGGAATGGACGAGGCCACGGCTGCCGGCTCGCTGGAGGCCATTCGCCGCGCTTATCCGGAAACGATGGCCGGTTTCAAGGGTCTCAACTTTCACCGCACCGACTTGCCGGGCACCCAGGATTGGTTCCTTTCTCTCTGGCTCGGTCTGCCGGCCTATGCCGCCTACAAGTACTTCCGCACTCTGATCACCGAGGATTTACGCGACCGGGTGGCGCAGGTCAATCTGCCCACGGCCATCTTCCACGGCCGCCATGACCGGGTGTGCCATCCCGGTTGGGCCGAGTACATGGCCGCGCGCATTCCGGGTTGTCGGCTTGTCTGGTTCGAGAACAGCGGCCACGCGCTGATGGTGGAAGAGCCGGACAAATTCTCCCAGGAACTGGCGGCGTTTGTGGGCTGAGTCGGAGCTACCCCTTCTCTTCAGGAGCAGATGATGAAGACACGAGCTGCCGTTCTCTACACCATGGGGCATCCCACCCCCTACGTCGAGTCACAGCCGCTGGTGGTCGAGGAAGTCGACCTAACCGGCCCCGGGCCGGGCGAGGTCTTGGTCGAGATCACCGGCGCAGGGCTATGCCATTCGGATCTCTCGGTGATTGACGGTTCGCGCCCGCGGGTGATGCCGATGGTCCTGGGTCACGAGGCCGCCGGCATCGTGCGCGAGGTAGGACCGGGGGTGCAGGATCTGGCCCCTGGCGATCAGGTGGTCTTTTCCTTCGTGCCGGTCTGCGGTCGTTGCCTCCCCTGCGCCACAGGACGGCCGGCGTTGTGCGAAAACGGCGCTCGCGCCAACGTGGCCGGTACCTTGCTCAACGGCAGCCGCCACTTCCGCGACGCAGCCGGGCGGGACTTGAACCATCATCTCGGCGTTTCGGCCTTTTCGCATTTCACTGTGGCAGCCCAGGAATCGCTGGTGAAGATCGATCCGACGGTACCGCCGGAGATCGCGGCTCTCTTTGGCTGTGCGGTGATGACCGGGGTAGGCGCGGTGATGAACACGGCCCGGGTCGAGCCGGGGGCCAGCGTGGCCGTCTTCGGACTGGGTGGGGTAGGCCTCAGCACCGTCCTGGGCGCGCAAGCGGCAGGGGCCTACCCCATCATCGCCGTTGACATCCTGGACGCCAAGCTCACCCTGGCGCGCGAGCTCGGCGCTACCCACACGGTCAACGCCGCCCGCGAGGATCCGGTGGCGGCGGTGAAAGCGCTGACCCAGGGTGGCGCTCACTATGCCTTGGAGAGTGTGGGCAACGAGCGGGTGCTCATCCAGGCCTACGAGGCTACCCGCCGCGGGGGCACAACGGTTACCATCGGCCTGCCGCATCCCAGCCGTCAATTTGCCGTACCGGCGGTGAGCCTGGTCGCCGAAGAGCGCACGGTCAAAGGCTCGTATATGGGATCGGCCGTGCCGCGTCGCGATATCCCACGCTTCATAGCCCTCTACCAGGCCGGTCGGTTGCCGGTGGATCGTCTGCTCACCCGCACCATCCGCCTGGAGGAAATCAACCCGGCCTTCGACGCCCTGGCCCGCGGCGAGGCCGTGCGTCAGGTCGTCCGCTTCGATTGAATAGCCTTGGAGGAGTTATGCCGCATATACGACTGCCCGATTTCACCATGCACTACTTGGAACAGGGAAGCGGCGAGGAGGTGGTTGTCTTCGTCCACGGCTACCTGAGCACCCATCGCTGGTGGCTGCCTACCTTGCGCCATCTGCCTGCGAGCTATCACGCCTATGCCGTTGACCTGCGCGGGGTGGGCGGTTCCGACCCGGTCGAGACCGGCCACACCCTGGCCCAATACGTCGCCGATCTGGAAGCCTTCGCCCAAGCGTTGGATTTGCCGCCTTTCACCCTGGTCGGCCATTCTATGGGTGGCCAGATTGCGGCTTCTTATGCGCTGGAGCACGGGGAACGCCTGAAAAAACTGGTCCTGGTCAGTCCGGTGGCGGCTTCGGGCAACCAACTGCCATCGGAGGTACTGGACTGGTGCCGCGCCGAATACGGCAAGCCGGAAACGGTCCGTATCATCCTCGGCGCTGCCTTCGCCACCCCACCCGATGCCGACTATTTCGAGCAGCTCGTGACCGACGGCATGGGCTGGGGTCGGACCATCTATATGGCCACGCTGGATGAGATGGTGCGCTTCCATATCGCCGACCGTCTGGCCGCCATCCGCACGCCCACCCTCGTAACCTGGGGCGACCGCGATACGGCCGTGCCTTTCCCGGGCATCGTCGAGTACTTCACCGGCATCCCGAATTGTGGATTGGAGATCTGGCACGGGGTAGGTCATTCCGGTCCTATCGAGCAAGCGGAACGTTTTGCTACCCTTCTGCAACGATTCATCACCGAGCCGCCACCGATGACAGGATGACCTATGCTCTATGCCGATACGCTTTTCCGTCGTGGTCACTTCATTACCCTCGATCCGACTCGTCCGTTCGCCCAGGCTCTGGCGGTGCGCGACGGCAAGATCGTTGCTGTGGGCACCGAGGACGAGCTGGATGCCCTGATCGGGCCGCGCACGCGCGTGGTCGATCTGGAGGGCAGCACGGTCGTACCCGGCTTTCACGACGCCCATTGTCACATCCTGCTCTTTGGGTTGAGCCTGGTGGAAGTGGATGTGCGCGCGGCGACCACACTGGCCGAAGTTATGGCCGGCGTAGCCGCCCAGGCGCAACGGTTGCCTGCCGGTCGCTGGATTCGCGGCGGCGGCTACAACGAAAACAAGCTGGCCGAACGGCGCCACCCCACCCGTCATGACCTGGATCCCGTCTCGCCCGAGCATCCGGTGTTCCTCTCCCACGTCTCCGGCCATATGGCGGTGGCCAACTCGCGTGCACTGGCGCTGGCCGGCATTACGCGCGCCACACCCGACCCCGAAGGCGGTGTCATCGAACGGGATGAACACGGTGAGCCGACCGGACTGCTGAAGGAGACGGCCCAGGAACTGATCAAAAAGATCCTGCCGCCGTACACCCTGGCCGAGACTAAAGCCGCCCTGGCCGCAGCAGGAAAGCAAATGGCGAGCGAAGGCATCACCAGCGCCCAAGACGCCTGGGCCGGCTGGATTGCGCCGGAAGAATTCCGCGCCTATCAGGAAGCTACGGCAGAAGGCATCTTGCCTCAACGTGTGCGACTGATGGTGGACGTGGAGCAGTTGACCGTCAAAAATGGGCGATTCGATTTCGGCTTCGGTCTGCACAGTGGCTTTGGCAACGAGCGACTGAAACTGGGGGCCATCAAACTGTTCCTCGACGGTTCGCTCATCGGGCGCACGGCGGCCCTCTCGGCGCCGTATGCCAACGCGCCGGATACGTGCGGTCTGTTGGTGAAGAGTGAAGAAACCATCCGCACACAGGTGGCGATGGCGCACCGGGGCGGCTGGCAGGTGGCCATGCACGCCATCGGCGACCGGGCGATTGAGGCCGGGCTGGATGCAATTGAAGCGGCGATGGGCGCGGAGGCGGCCCGCTTCCGTCCGCGCCTCGAGCATTGCGGCATCCTGCGCCTCGACCTGATCGAACGCATTCGACGGCTCGGCGTGGTCATCGTTACCCAACCGCGTTTCATCTTCGAACTGGGTGACGGCTTTCGTGCTGCCCTGGGCGAAGAGCGCCTGCGGCTCACCTATCCCTTTGCCAGCCTGCGGGGGTTGCACGTGGCGTTCAGTTCGGATCGCCCGGTAGTGGCAGGAGCACCGCTCTTGGGCATCCAGGCGGCAACGACGCAGCGCACCGCCGGCGGCGCCCCCTATGTGCCCGCCGAAGCCATCACCGTTGAGGAGGCCCTGCACTGGTACACGCTGGGGGCTGCCTATGCCGCCGGCGAGGAAAAGGAGAAAGGCAGCCTGACGCCGAGCAAATGGGCCGACTTCGTGGTGCTCTCGGCCGATCCTCTCCAGACCGATCCGGAAGTCCTGGCGGAGCAGGTCATCGTTCGGCAGACGGTCATCGGCGGCGAGACGGTGTATGGGGGATAAGAAGCGGACGGCCTTCCCCATGTGGCTACGTCGGCGTCCCCCTCTTGCCGGCGCGGCCGAACGGCCCGGCCGCAACGGACATCCCCTGCGAGCACCGGTGGCACACCGGCATGGCGCCGGGACGCCGGCTCGGCGTCTCACTCGACCAGCGTCGCCAGCGACTGGATGTGCATATCGTGTAGGCGGTTGCGAATGGTTTCGGCCGCCTTCTGCATCATCAGATAGCCAAAACGGCAATCTTCCTCAAAGACGTTGAGCAGGGCGCGGCCGTCGAAGGCGACGACATGGCACGGTGTCAATGCCTTGGCACCGGCCGTAGCGGCGTGCGGCGGCACCAGCGCCGACCAGCCGAACATCTCGCCGGATCCCACCGTGCTGACCACAACTGCCCGCGTCTTCAGCGCGCCGGTCAACTGGCCGGAAACCGGTTGCTCGACCTGGGTATCGGGCAGCTCGATGATCACCCCGACCTTGCCCTTCACCAACAGGTAAAGACGGTCCAATCGCTCGCCCTCGTGGAAAAAGATATGGCCGGCCTCCACCGCCTCCTCCTCGGCCAGCCCGGCCAGGGTGACGATGTTCTCATAGCTCAACCCGGAAAAGAAGGCATAACGCCGCAATAACTCGGGTGAAACCATAGCACAACCTCCTTGCCTGGGATTACGACGACCTGGCCCTCAACTCGGCCAGGACGGCGGCCGCAGCCTGGGGCACGGCCGCCAGCACGGCCGGCGTAGGCGTCTCGCCAAAGTCGATCACGTTGCCCACGGTCACGGCGAAAATGACGATATCCTCCGGCAGATCCAAACCCAAGCGGCGGCCTGCCGCCAGGGCCGTGGGCAGGGTGGCATCGTGGGCCGAGGCCAGATGCTGGGGCGGCCGCCTGCGTTCCAGATCGCTCAGGCTGAGCCGACACACCGTACCCGGCGGCAGGCTATCGTCCTTCCAGGCATCGATGAGAACGACCCGCCTGTAGCCCACCATCAGCTCCATCAGCCGCAACCCACCCACGCTCGCTTCGATGACCTCGACGTCCGGGAGGGGATGGGCCGCCAGGGCTTCCTGAACCGCCCTTGCCGTCAACACCCCCACCCCGTCATCGGTCAGCAACGGATTGCCCAGGCCGATGATCCGAGTGGTCATGGTTCCTACACGTCCTCGTTGCGGCTGATATGGGCCACAACCCGGCCCTCGGCATCGCGCACCGTGACCACCAACGGCATCTGGCCGGGCAGGGCGTGGGTAGCGCACGACATACAGGGGTCATAGTTCCGGAAGGCCATTTCGATCCGGTTCAACAGACCATCGGTAATCACCACGCCGTTCCGGATCAACGCCTGCGCTGCCTTCTTGATGGACATGGCCATGGCGGCATAGTTGTTCGTGGTGCCGACGATCAGGTTGACCTTGGTCAGGATCCCGCGGGCATCGGTGCGATAGTGGTGGGTTAGCGTCCCGCGCGGGGCCTCGACACAGCCGATCCCCTCATCGGGGACCGTGTTCACCACCGGTCGCACATCGGGGTCGAGGATATCGGGATCCATGGCCAGTTCCAACATGCGCTCGGCCGCAAACAACAGCTCGATCAGACGCGCCCAATGGGTGGCCAGCCGATAATGCACGGGTTGATAGCGACCGTTGGGCAGGCGCTTGCTCCCCAGGGTCTCGTAAAAGGCCTCGAACGCCTCTTGTGCCCGCGGGGTGGCCATCCGATCCGACACGTTGAGCCGGGACAAAGGCGTGGCGCAATAGATGCCACTGTCCGGCCCGTCCACAAAGCCCTTCCAACCGACCTGCTTCAGGTAGGGAAACTTGAGATAGGACCACGGCTCCACCCGTTCGGCTATGTGTTGAGCATAATCGCGCGGGTGATACTTCGCCCATTCGTTGCCGTTGGGGTCCACCACACGGATCACACCGTCGTAGAAGTTGACACGGTTTTGCGCGTCCACCATGCCCATCGAGTACGTGCGATGCATGTAGGCATCGGAGAGGATCATCTCCTTATAAACCGGGTTGCTCAGCACCACGTCCTGGAACAGTTGCAGGCTGAAGAGGGCAAAGTCCACGTTCTGGCGGGCGATGGCTTCGATTTCGGCCCGTTCCGGGTCGGTGAGAGCGCGGCTCCAGCCGCCCGGCAGCCCGGCCACGGGATGCACCCGGCGACCGCCCATAAGCTGGATGACATGATGGTTGCGCATGCGCATGGCAATGACCTGACGGCCGATCTCGACTCCCACCTTGTGGATGACCCCGAAGATGTTGCGCTCGGCCTTGGGAGCATCGGGCCCCACCACAAAATCGGGGCCGCCCAGAGCATAGAAATGGGTGGTGTGATCGGCGCAGTAAAAGGCCATGTAGAACAACTCACGCAGCTTCTTGACGGCCGGTGACGGCTCGACATGATAAAGCATGTCCAGAGCTTTGGTGGCGGCCATGTGGTGGGCTTCCGGGCACACGCCACAGATGCGATTGGTGATATTGGGCATTTCCTCGGCCGGCCGTCCCACGCAAAACTGCTCAAACCCGCGCAGCTCCGGGATTTGGAAGTAGGCATTGGCTACGTTCCCTTGTTCGTCGAGAAAGATCTCGATCTTGCCGTGGCCTTCAAGCCGGGTGATGGGGTCAATGGTGATCCGTTGCATCATGCCGCTCTCCTTGTCCGTCATCTTGCACGCGTGCACGGCGTAGTAGCGAATGGGCCATGCTGAAATAGTAGAAGGTGCCGGCCGGGTCCACCAGGGTGCTGACGGCTTCCTCTACCCGTCGTGCCAGCGCTTCCTCATC
Source organism: Caldilineales bacterium (assembly GCA_037443945.1). Taxonomy (GTDB): domain Bacteria; phylum Chloroflexota; class Anaerolineae; order J102; family J102; genus SSF26. Next base: position 173,129 of record JBBINH010000001.1, on the reverse strand, counting down.
GTCACCCGGCTTGCCGCTGACGTCGATGACCGAAGCGAGGGCGGTCAACATACGGGCGCCCTGGTCGACAACGCCGGGCAGCGGGCCATAGCAGCCGCGGCACCCCATGCCCACCTGCGGACATAGCGCCCCGCAGCCGCTCAGGGTGGCCGGCCCCAGACACACCAGCCCCTGCTCCAGCAGACACAAGCCGGGCTTGGGGACGATCTCATAAGGCCGGTAGAAGCGGGGGATGCGCTTTTCATGCCGCGCCAGCGGGCACTCGTTGCACACCGCGGCCTGCCTGGCGCCCACAATAGACCCTTTCGGCGGCAGGGGTGCACCTTCGCTCAGCGCTGCCACGACCGTTTGCAACACCGCCCAGATCTGCTCCGACTCGGGTGGACAGCCCGGCACGTAATAATCCACATCCACCACCTGGTCCAGCGCCTTGACCGTATGGTAAAAGGCCGGCAGCGTCAGTTCGCCTTCGGGCACTTTCATGATCGTCTGCGGTAGGACACCGGCCGGGTTATCGAGGGAGGGATTCTCCAGATAGACCGTGCGCAAAATGGCCTGTCGCGAGGTCAGATTGGCCAGCGCCGGGATGCACCCCTCGTAGGCGCACGAACCGAAAGCCACCAGGATCTTCGCCTTGCGCCGCAGGAGATGGGCCATATGCTCGTTCTCCGCCGAGCGAATGGCACCGTTGAACAGACACAGGTCAATCGAACCGTCGGGATAGGCCTCGAGATCGCTCACCTTGAAATCGGCAATACAGGGGAAAAAGGCCAGATCGAAGACCTGATCCACGGTCAGGAGGTGTTCGCCGATGTTGAGGGTGGCGATTTCGCAGCCGCCGCACGAGGCGGCCCAGTACATGGCCAGTTTGGGCTTGGCGCCGTTGGTGCTCATGGCGTTACCTCCTCCTGATGGGCCTCGGCGGCGACGACAGGCTCGGCTTCGTGAACGTGGCCGGCGTTCGGCGTCTGTCCGCCCCCCGGCTCCGTACCGTCGGCTGCGACGGCCGGCCAGTTCAACCGCCCCAAACGCCGGACATCTTCAACCATGCGACCGACCTCTTCGGCAAAACGGCCCCCCTCGGCAGCGCTGGCCCATACCAATTTGACCCGCTCCGGTTCCACACCGAGTTGGGTCAACAGCATGCGCAAGAGATGATAGCGACGCAGGGCTTTGTAATTCTGCTCCAGATAGTGACACTCACCGGGATGGCAACCGGTAATCAAAACGCCATCGGCGCCGCCGGCCAGCGCCTTCAACACAAAGACCGGATCCAGTCGGCCGGAGCACATCAGTCGGATCAGCCGCACATTGGGCGGATACTTCATCCGCGAGACGCCGGCCAGGTCGGCTGCGCGATAGCTGCACCAGTTGCAGGTAAAACCGATGATCAACGGCTCAAACCGATCGCTCTCGCCCATCTTCGCCTCCTTAGGGGAACGCCGGCTCGGCGGCAGCCGCCAGCGGCTCCAACCTCCGTACCGGCTTGCCGCTGAAATCGAGCATGAGTAGACCTTCGATCTGGGCAAAGACCTGCTCGTTACTGAACTGGGTACCGGTAATGGCGCCGGCCGGGCAAGCCGCTACGCAGGTACCGCAGCCCTGGCACAGGGCCGGATTGATCTCGGTCACGCCCAGGTCTTCGCGGAAGCTAATGGCATGGAAGGGACACAGGTTGTTGCAAATGCGGCAGCCCGAACAGCGCTCGGCGATCACACTGGCCCGGATCGGCTCCAGCGCCAGACGGGTCTGATGAATGCGGCCGATCACGCGGGCAGCCGCCGCGGCCCCTTGCGCTACCGTTGCCGGAATATCCTTCGGCCCTTGCGCACAGCCGGCGATGAAAATGCCCTCGGTCATCGTCGCCACCGGGTCCAGCTTCGGATGCTTTTCGATGAACCACCCGTTGGTGCTACAAGCAATGCCGAACTTGTGGGCCACTTCCTGGGCATCGCGGCGAGGCTCCAAGGCCGCCGACAGAATCACCATGTCCACCGGGATGCGGCGTTGGCGGCCGATGAGGGTATCCTCCACCTGGATGATGATCTTCCCCTCTTCGCCGGGATGCCGGGCGGCATCGGTCACTTCGGCGACCCGCCCGCGCACAAAGTGCACGCCCTCGGCCAGCACCTTCTGATAGAACTCATCGTAGTCCTTGAAGGGCGTGCGCATATCGATGTAGAAATTGTAGACCTCGGCGCCGGTGCGCTCCTTGACCAGGTGGGCGAACTTCAGACTCTGCATGCAGCAGATGACCGAGCAGTAGTTGTTGTAATTGCGGTCACGACTGCCGACGCAGTGGATAATCCCCACCGTCTTGGGCTTGGTCACGCCGTCGCGCAGCACCACCTCACCGCCGGTCGGCCCGGCTGCGTTGCACAGCCGCTCGAACTCGAGACTGGTATACACATTGGCCAGGCGCCCGTAGCCATACTGAGGAATGCGGCGACAATCGAACAAATCATAGCCGGTGGCCAGGATGATATTGCCCACTTCCACCTGGATCCGCTCGTCCTGTTGCTCGAACTGGATCGACTTGGGCTGGGTAGGACAGAAAATCTGGCAGGCCTTGCACTTGCCCCGCTGGAAATAAGTGCAATGCTCGGTGTCGATGACCGGATACTTGGGCACAGCCTGTGGGAAGGGGCGATAGATGGCCTTACGATAGCCCAGACCGGCCTCGAACACCTCGTCCACCACCCGCACCGGGCACTTTTCGATGCACAGACCGCAGCCAGTGCACGTCTCCGTATTCACATAACGGGCCTTCTTGCGGATGGTCACCTGAAAGCTGCCCACATAGCCGTCTACCCGCTCCACTTCGCTATAGGTCAGCAGGGTAATCAGGGGATGGCTGCCCACAGCCACCATCTTCGGCGTCAGAATGCAGGCGGCGCAGTCCAGGGTGGGAAAGGTCTTATCGAACTGGGCCATATGGCCGCCGATAGACGGCTCGCGCTCGACCAAAATGACCGGATAACCGCTATCGGCGATCTCCAACGCGGCCTGAATGCCGGCAATACCACCACCGACCACCAGCGTTGTCGGATTGATGGGCACGATCACCGGCTCCAACGGCTCGTGCCAGGCCACCCGCTCGACGCCACCGGCAATGAGGGCCTTAGCCTTGGCCGTCGCCTGCTCGCGATCGGTATGCACCCACGAGACCTGCTCGCGAATCGAGACCATCTCGCACAGGTACGGATTGAGCCCGGCCCGCTGGCAGGCATTGCGAAACGTCGCTTCGTGCAGATGGGGGGAGCAGGCTGCCACCACAACCCGCGTCAGACCTTGCTCTTTGATATCGGCTTCGATCAGCTCCTGGCCCAGGTTCGAGCACATGAACTGATAGTCGCGGGCGATGACAACCCCCTCGTCTGCCAGTTCGCGGCCCGCCCACCGGGCCACTTCCTTGACATCGACCACACCGGCGATGTTACTGCCACAATGACAGACATACACACCGATGCGTGCCCGAGGTTTTGGGGATAACGGAGTCGTGCTCATGGCTCACCTCCGTCCTGTCGAGGCATGGCGGGCATCGGTAGGGCCTCTTTGGAAGGGCGTTCTTTCTTGTCCGGCGCCGGCGGCTCGGCCCCAATCTTGGCCAAAGCCGGCGTTGGATCCACGAACTCCCGGCCGAAGCCCAAAACCCCAGGTGGGAGACCGAACGCCAGCCCCATCAACTGGGTAAAGTACAGCACCGGCAGACGATAATCGGTGCCGAAGTGCTTATTCACCTCTTCCTGATAGCCGTCCAGATTGAGTTGGCACATCGGGCACAGGGTAACAATCATATCGGCCTGATAGTCCACCGCATTCTTCAACAGACGGCGGATCAGCTCCAGCGCCGTCGCTTCGCTGATCTGAGTCATATGGCCGCCGCAGCAATGCGTCTTCACCGGGAAGTCCACCACCTTGGCGCCCAACACCCGCAGCAGACGGTCCAGGCTGGTGGGGTATTCGGGATCGTCGAAGGGTGGTTGCAAGGTCGGTCGCACGATCAGACAACCGTAGTAGGGTGCCACCCGCAGGTTATACAGCGGTTTGACCACCCTGGCCGCAACAGCCTCGAAACCCACATCCTCGACGATGACCTGAAACAGATGGCGCACCCGCACGCTGCCCGGCTTATAATGCAGCCCACCGGCGGCCAGCGCCTCGTTTACCAGACGGGCCAGCCGGGGATCGTCGGCCATGTACTTATCGGTCTTGGCCAGATTGATAAAGCAGGCGCTACACGGTGCCACCATGCGGTTGAGCTGTTGTTGTGCGGCCAACGCCAGATTACGCCCCACCAGCGCGTAGGCCGGCAACGCATGAAGGGAGATATACTCGGTAGCACCGCAACAGTTCCAGTCCTCGAGTTCTGTGAACTCGATGCCTAGCAACGGCGCCACAGCCATGGCCGATTCGTGATAGGCAATGGCATTGCGTTCGAGGGAGCAACCCGGGTAATAGCCGTATTTCATGCTCCACCTCCCCGGCCGTCGGCGGCCTCCAGCTCCTTGGCCTTGTTCAAAATCGCCGAAAGTTGGGCCATGTTCTTAATCCGCTTAGGCGTCAGATCGATGCGGCCTTTGCGCCACAACTCCATGCCAAAAGCCACCTTCTTGATCGCCCCTAAGGGATGATGGCGCAGGTGATGGCGCGTGGCCAGGCCTAGCTCGAAGCTGCGGCCGTAGTTTTCGACATAGTCAATATAGGTCTCGGCAAAAGCAGGCGCCTCGGCGGCACCGCTCTCGCGATACAGGCCCTCGCGAATGGCAAGGCGCTTGAGGGCGTACATGATATCGGTAATGTGGACCTCCTGAGGGCATCGCACCGTACAGAAATAGCAGGAGACACAATACCAAAACGTATTGCTGCGCAGCACCTCGTCCCTCATGCCAGCGAAAATGAGGGCGAAAAGTTGCCGCGGCGTGTGGTCCATATCGGCAGCCGAAGGACAAGAACCCCCACATGTCCCACATTGAATACAGCGATCAAGCCGCGGATCACCCCCCGGTGTTGCCGCTAGAACCTCCGCCAAAAAGTCGGTCGGCGCCGCGCGAGCAGCATGGGATACAGCCATAGAGTCCTCCTGGAAGGCGAGGAACACAGCCGAGCAGGCGACTGAGGTCAACCCAGTATAGTGAAAAAATTCACTAATCCATCCAGAGTATAGCACCAACCCATTGCATTGTAAATAGGGTTACACAAAATTGGGGCCGACTTTTTACCCGTGCATCACCACGGCCACTGCCTGCCGCCGATCTTGCACCCCATCGAGTTCTGGCGTATAATGCAAAATACCACGGGCGGTTAGCTCAGATGGCTAGAGCGCCACGTTGACATCGTGGAGGTCACAAGTTCGAGTCTTGTACCGCCCACTGCCAATCGAGCCGAGAACGCGTTGAGCGGGACGAGTAGCAGAACGCCGAAGCGTCAGAGAGGGGTGGTCGTGGGCTGCAAGCCACCCTCGCCGAAGCCCTGCGAAAACCCCCCGTGAGCGATGAGGGGAAAGGTTACGCCGAGTATCCTCATCCGGTTGGCCCCGTTAGCGGCCTTCGAGCGGATCGCCCGTTCAGGGCGGTCAAATTGGGTGGAACCACGCGGCCCCGCGTCCCAATGGATGACGGGGCCTTTTGCATTTCGGCACCTTGAAAACCCGACTCATTTAGACTTTATCCGACGGTTCCCGGCCTTCGCACCGGTTGATCTCCGCCATCGGTTCTGGCATGATTAGAGGCAATCGCCGAGTTTGTTCCACAGCCGTTGCCAAAAGGAGGTAACCCCGTCGTCGCCGGCCCGGCGGACTGCGGCCTGCTGGGGTTGCGCCTGTGCCCACGGCGTCGGCATAGGGCCGGGCGCATGACGGACCACACCCCTAACATGGCGCGAATCGAAAGGAGGATTGAGCAATTCGACCCCGGCCTGGAGCATGATGTACTCGGCCCACCGGGCCTGACGCTTTTTCACATGGAAGTAGATCGCTTTGGCATCGTAGGTGCGGCCGAAAATCGGGATGCCGTAACGCTTGAGGAGCGCTTCCACCTCGGCCAGGGAATGGCCTCCTGAACGTCGCAGAGCAAAGCGCCAGGTATTCGTTTTCAGGATACTTCTCCCCACTTCGCCGAGCAAGGCAAATGGACTGCGTGCTCTTGCCGTGGCATAATCGCCATAGCGCAGGCTCATGATCAGCCCTTCCAGGCGATCGGGCCAATCGGCGAGACCGAGGACGTTGTCCAAAAAGGCCATCAGGCCGGCGGATTCTGTGGACGAGGAATCAGGCGTTCTGTCCATGGTCTTTGCCTCCTTTCAGGACCGGTGGGACGATGCAAGGATGCTAGGAAGGATATAGAACATTTGTTCTATTATCAAGTCGATACCGTGCCTTCTGCGGCCCGCAGCCCGGTTCGCCGTAGAACCAGGGAGGCGACCGTTGCCTTTCCCGGTGCGGAGGCTATATGGACGAAGCGATCCGTCGTTTCAACCAGGAAGTTTTTACAATCCATTTGTCCGGCGGACTTATTCTCTTTATGGTCTTTTTAGGAATAGCAGGATTTTTGCGACGTTTGTATATTAGCGGCGAAAAAGAGCGAAAAAAGATGATTTCTCCCATAGAGCCGAGTCTACAAGAAAGATCATCACCTATTATTATTGTTTGGAAAGGAACATTTGGTTGTCTTAAAAAGACCGTAGCTTTGTTTTTAATTATTATTTGTATTATTTTATCGCTTGATGCTATTGCTCTAAATTCCGAAATCCTCATCCAAATCCTCAACCAGTTACCCTAAAAAGGGAAAAACTATGTCATCTGCATCCCGTGGTGATCATCAACAGTACGATGAGTACTACAAAATCCGCCATTCGGCCGCCCATGTCATGGCGCAGGCCGTGCTGGAGCGCTTCCCCGAGGCCAAAATCGCCATTGGTCCACCCATCAAGGATGGCTTTTATTACGACTTCGACCTCGGCCGCGATGCCGAAGGGAACCTGCGCACCTTCACCCCGGAGGACCTGGAGGCCATTGAGAAGCGCATGCGCCAGATCATCGCCGGGCGCCATCCCTTCATCAAACGGGTGGTCAGCGCCGAAGAGGCGCGCGCGCTTTTCGCCGACCAACCTTACAAGCTGGAGCTGATCGACGGCCTCGTGGCCGGCGGCACGGACGAATACGGCGAGAAGATCGAAGGCGCGGTCGAGATCTCGACCTATCGACACGATAGCTTCGAGGACCTTTGTCGCGGGCCTCACGTCGAGCATACCGGCCAGATCCCGGCCGATGGTTTCAAATTGCTGCAGGTGGCCGGAGCCTACTGGCGCGGGGACGAACGTCGACCGATGCTGCAGCGCATCTACGGCACGGCCTGGAAGAACCGCAAAGAGCTGGAAGCCTATCTGCGTCGTCTGGAAGAAGCCCGCCAGCGCGATCACCGCAAGCTGGGCAAGGAACTCGACCTCTTCAGCACGAATCACGAGATGGTCGGCGGAGGTCTCATCCTCTGGCATCCCAAGGGCGCGCTGATGCGGCATCTCGTCGAGGAACATTCCAAGAAAATGCACCTCGAGGGCGGTTATCAGTTCGTCTATACACCCCATATCGGCCGCTCCGTGCTATGGGAAACCAGTGGCCATCTCTCCTTCTACCGCGAGAGCATGTACGCGCCCATTGAGATCGAGGGGCAACAGTACTATCTGAAACCGATGAACTGCCCTTTCCATGTCCACATCTACAAAAGCAGCGTGCGCTCGTATCGCGATCTGCCCATGCGGCTGGCCGAATGGGGCACGGTCTATCGCTTCGAACGGTCGGGCACGCTCCACGGCCTGACGCGGGTGCGCGGTTTTACCCAGGATGATGCCCACCTGTTCTGCGCACCGGAGCAAATGCCCGCCGAGATCGATAAGGTGCTGGCCTTTAGCCTGAGCTTGCTGCGCGATTTCGGTTTTGAGCAGTTCGCCATGTACCTGAGCACGCGGCCGCCCAAACGCGTGGGCGAAGAGGAGAAATGGGATGCCGCCGAAGCGGCGCTGCTGGCGGCCATCCAGCGCACAGGGCTGCCCTACGATATCCACGAAGGCGACGGTGCCTTCTACGGCCCCAAAATCGACATCTACGTCACCGATGCGCTGGAAAGGCCCTGGCAGCTCAGCACCATTCAATTCGATTTCAACCTGCCGGAGCGTTTCGATCTGACCTACATCGGTCCGGACGGTGCTCAGCATCGGCCCTATATGATCCATCGCGCCCTCCTGGGCAGCATCGAGCGCTTTTTCGGCGTGCTGATCGAGCACTACGGCGGCATCTTCCCGGTGTGGCTGACGCCGGTACAGGTTCAGGTCATTCCCATCACCGCCGAACAGAACGAGTATGCCCATCAGGTAGCCGCCCGTCTGAAGGCTGCCGGATTGCGCGTGGTTGTGGATGACGGCGACGACCGCATGAACGCCAAGATCCGCTATGCCCAGCTCCAAAAAATCCCCTATATGCTCGTCCTGGGCGCTCAGGAGATGGCTACCGGTACGGTCAACGTCCGCCTGCGCACCGGCGAGCGGGTGGGCGCCATGACGGTGGAGGATTTTATCGCCCGTGCCCAGGCGGACATCGCCCGGCGCGTGGTCATTTAGCGCTCGCTGTTCCTGCGGGCGTGGCTTCGGCGGGAGCGCACAAACGGCGCAGCCGGGCCGCCAGCGCCTCCTCGGCCGCAGCCACGTCCATGAGGATCGCCAGCGGGGTCACATCGCGTTCACCGAGGCGATAGACCCGGACCAGGGCCTCGTCGTCCAGAGCGGCCAGGTTGATCATCGTCTCTTCCCGTTGCTGATACAGCTCGCGTAGCAGGTGGTCCCGGCTCCAACCCCGGCGCCGGGCCACCGCGCGAGCAGCGAGTTCGTCCTCCGATAGGTCATACCGGAAGGGGCGGCCGTGTTGGAGCGATTGCACCAGGGTTAGGGCGCGGTTTTCGGCCTCGATGCTGATGGCCAACCACTCGGCCACCGACCACGAACCGACCGTAACCGCTTCCTCCCAACAGGTTTCCGGCAGGGCATGGACGGCCGCCAGCAGGGTCCGGCGACTTCGCCGAAGGGCTTCGCGCAGATCATCGCCGAGGGACATGGGCTTTATTATAACCCCAACCGTTGGCATCCCCGGCGCCGTTCCCCCGGTCTTCGGTTGGGACGGGGAACGAACTCACAGATCGAATAATTCGATATGGTACAATTCGATTTGTTATCGTATGCGGCGCCGTCGTTCTCCCTGCCTATGACCCATCCTCTCCACCAGGCCTTTACGCAACTGATGACCGCACACGGCATTACTGCTACCCACGGGGTGGACCTGGTGCGGCTGATTCGGATGCTGGCGAATGCCTACGACGTGCTGTTGGAAGCGCAGATGCGGGATGAGAATCTCTCCATCCCGCGCTGGCGCCTGTTGATCCACCTCTACGCGGCGGAATTGTGCGGTGAAGGGGCCGTATCGCCCACCCGGCTCAGCCATGTTCAAAACGTCAGCAAAAACACCATCAGCGCCCTGTTGCGTTCTTTGGAGGAGGACGGGTTGATCGAGCGGGAGCTGGACCGGGATGACCGACGTCAGTTCCGCATTCGCCTTTCGGCCGCCGGTCGCGAGCTGATCGCGCGTACCACACCCCGGTATGTGCGCTATCTCAATGCCCTTGTCGCCGATCTCGATGCCGAGGAGATCGAGCGTCTGCAGGCCTTGCTTGCCAAACTCCACGCTTCGCTCATCCACCATGGTCAACTCCAGGCTCCCTATGCGACGGAGGAACCGGAGCGCAGGAGCCCTTCATCGTCTTCAATCCAGGAGGTATGACCTTGTCAGCCGTTGCCGCTTCTTCCCATGCCTTTCGACGCCCCGGCCGTTCCGGATTCCAGGGGCTGCTGCGGGCCGTCCGCTATCTGGGGCATTATCGTCGTCTGACCCTGGCGGCCTATACGTTTTTGGTGGTCGGCGTCGCCGCCCAACTGGCCGTGCCGCAAGTCGTTCAAAACGTTATCGATGAGACGACCAACGGGCTGATGGCCCAACAGCTATCCAGGGTGCCGGAGGCTGTACGGCCGGTCGTGCTCGAGCGCGTGGGCTGGACCCAGGCCCAATTCGAGGGCTATGCCACGCATCCGGAGCGGGCCATTTTCTGGGCCATCGGTTTCATGCTGTTGCTGGCGGTGATCCGCGGGACCTTTGCTTTCAGCCAAACCTACCTCTCGGAAAAGGCAGGGCAGGGTGTGGCCTACGATTTGCGTAATGCCTTGTTCGCCAAGATCCAGCGGCTTTCGTTTAGCTATCATGACCGCAATCGGACGGGGCAACTGATGATCCGGGCTACGGATGATGTGGAGAAAACCCGGCTTTTTATCGGTCAGGGGCTCTTGCTGGCCGCCCAGGCCTTTCTCCTGCTGGCGGCCACCCTCGTTATCCTGCTGTTCACCAACGTACGGCTGACGCTGATTATTCTGCCCGTGTTGCCCGTGGCGTTGCTGCTTTTCATGGGCTTCGGCATCATCAGCCAGCCGCTTTTTGCCGAATCGCAGCGACGGCTGGCGCGGCTTAACACGATTCTGCAAGAGAACCTGGCCGGGATCAAGGTGGTCAAGGCGTTTGCTCGGGAACCCCAGGAAACAGCGCGTTTTCACCAGGCCGCCCATGACCTGATGGCCCAGTCCATTCGGATCTCCCGCACCTTCAGCTTTCTCTTCCCGTTGATTTTTCTGATCGCCAATTTAGGGCAGGCGGCCATCCTCTACTTCGGCGGTCGCCAGATCATCGGCGGCACGCTCACCATCGGCGAATGGCAGAAGTTCAGTCTGTATCTTGTCTACGTCTTTTTCCCGCTGGGCCAGTTGGGCTTCATCATCAGCCAGATGAGCCAGGCCGCCGCCAGCGCCGATCGCATCTTCGAGATCCTGGATACCCACAACGAAGTCACCGATAAGCCCGATGCCATCCCCCTACCCCCCATCCGGGGCGAAGTCGTGTTTGATCATGTGACTTTCCGCTATTTTGCCAGCAGCGAGCCGGTGCTCGACGATGTCAGTTTTCGGGTCGAACCGGGCCAGACCGTGGCCATCCTCGGCGCCACCGGTAGCGGTAAATCGTCCATTATCAACCTGATCCCGCGCTTTTACGATGTCAGCGCCGGGCGGGTGTTGATCGACGGGTATGACGTGCGCGATGTCAAGCTGGAGTCGTTGCGCCGTCAGATCGGCATCGTCTTGCAGGATACCAACCTCTTCAGCGGTGCCATCCGCGCCAACATCGCCTTCGGCCGTCCGGATGCCACCGAGGAGGAGATCATCGCTGCCGCCAAGGCGGCCGCAGCCCATGAGTTCATCATGAGCTTTCCCGACGGCTACGATACCCTGGTCGGAGAGCGTGGGACCACCCTTAGCGGTGGCCAGAAGCAGCGGATCGCCATTGCCCGGGCTTTGCTGCTCAACCCGCGCATTCTCATCCTGGATGATTCGACCAGCAATGTGGATGTGGCAACCGAGTACCGCATCCAGAAGGCCCTCGATAACCTGATGAAAGGCCGCACGAGCTTTGTCATTGCCCAGCGGATCAGCACCGTGCGCAATGCCGACCTGATCATCGTTCTGGATAAGGGGCGGATTGTGGGCATGGGGACCCATGCCGAGTTGCTCGAAACCAATCCGCTTTATGCCGAAATCTACAACAGCCAATTGGTCGAGGATGCCGTTGCCCCCGATGCGACCGTTGCCCCTCTAGCAGCGGCAATCGGATGAGTACCGTATCATTATCGCTTTCGTTCAGGAGTTCTGATCGATGATGGGTGGACCGCGCGGGCTGCTGGAACAAGAAGCCCGCAAACCCAAACGCACCGGCGCCACACTGACCCGTCTGGCCGGCTATTTCGGGCGCTATCGCCTGGCTTTGCTGATCACGGCGGCGCTGATCGTGCTCAGTACCTGGGCGCAGGTCCGTGCGCCCGAACTTATCGGCCAGGCTGTGGATTGCTATATCGTCCCGGCCATGATGCATCGTTTGCAGGAGGGGTCGGCGGCGTTTCCGGGCCTGCCTACGCTCGGAGGGATGAATGTGGCGGCGCAAAGCCATTGCTGGTATGCCCAGGTTGCGCCGACGGCCACAACGGCCGAACAGGTGGCCGGGCTGGGACGATTGACCCTGGTCATTGTCGGCCTGTTCGTGTTGGTCTCGTTGGCCTCCGGCTTACAGTTCTTCAGCATGAGCTGGGCCGGCCAGCACGTGCTGCGCACCCTGCGGGAAGCGATTTTTGCCCACATCCATCGCCTGTCCCTGAGTTACTATACCCGCAACGAAGCCGGCGATATCATGAGCCGCATCACCAACGACACCGATACGTTGCAACAGGCGATCAGCTTTGCGCTCATCCAGGTGCTCAGCGGCACATTGCTGTTGGGCTGGATCGTCTACAAGATGCTGACGCTGAACTGGGCCTACGGGCTGCTGAGTATGGCCGTCTTGCCGGTGATGGCCGTGGCGACGGTCTGGTTCAGCAACCAGGCCCGCCGCGCGTTCCGACGGACCCGTATCGAAATCGGCAATGTCAATGCGAATCTTCAGGAGAGCATCGCCGGCGTGCGTGAGGTCCAGGCTTTCGGCCGCGAGGAGGCGAATATCGAGTTGTTCCGTGAGCGCAATGCGGCCAATCGCGATGCCAATATCCGGGCCGTGGCCTATACCAGTGCGCTGGCGCCGACATTGGAGGCCTTGGGCTATCTCGCCATCGCCGTCGTCGTCGGTGTGGGCGGCATCTTCTTGCTGCGCGGTCAATCGCTAGGCGGGCAGGTGGTTTCGCTGGGGCTCATCGTGACGTTTCTGGGCTATGCCCAGCGTTTCAACCAGCCCATCCAGCAGGTGGCCGTGTTGTGGACAAACGTACAGAGCGCCATTGCCGGGGCCGAGCGCATTTTCGACTTCCTGGATGAAGTTCCCGACATCCGCGAAAAGCCGAATGCTCGGCCTATGCCGCCCATCGTGGGGCGCGTGGTCTTCGACCATGTGAGCTGTGCGTATCGTCCCGGCGAACCCGTCCTGCACGATATCTGTCTGACGGCCGAACCGGGTCAAACCATCGCCATTGTCGGCCCCACCGGCGCGGGCAAGACCACGCTGATCAACCTCATCCCGCGCTTTTACGATGTCAGCGCCGGCGCCGTGACCATCGACGGCATCGACGTACGCGAGGTGACCCTGAGTAGCCTGCGCGCGCAGATCGGCATGGTCTTGCAAGATACCTTTCTCTTCGGCGATACGGTCATGAACAACATCCGTTACGGACGGCCCGATGCCACCGACGAGGAGGTGATGGCCGCCGCCCGTCTGGCCCATGCCGATGAGTTCATCCGGTCGCTGCCCGAGGGGTATAACACGATTCTGGGCGAACGCGGCACCGGTTTGAGCAACGGCCAGCGCCAGCTTCTGGCCATTGCCCGGGCGGCCCTGGCCAACCCGCGCATTCTCATCCTCGATGAAGCCACCAGCAGCGTGGATACGCGCACCGAACGCCAGATTCAGGCGGCGCTGGAACGTCTGATGGAAGGGCGCACGACCTTCGTTATTGCCCATCGGCTCAGCACCATCCGTCACGCCGACCAGGTGCTTGTGCTCGATCAGGGTCGCATCGTCGAACGCGGTACCCACGAGGAGTTGCTGGCACAACGAGGCTTGTATTACCGCCTTTATACGAGTCAGTTCCACGGCGATGCCGGGCCGGATGCCGTCTTTTCCGGCAACGGCCGCGAACGACGGCCTGTCTTCGCCACCTGATGCCGCGGTGGCGCCCCGCCCCATCTCAGCTTCTCAGGAGTGTGCTCTGTGCCTGACCGCCGTTTTGTCACCACCACGACCGGCCTCGATCAGCAGCATCCGGCCATGCGTCTGTTCGCAAAAGCGAAGCGATTCGGCATCTGGAACCCTGCTCAAATCGATCTGAGCCGGGACGCCTTCGACTGGCAACAGTTACGGGACGACGAGCGGGATATCCTGTTACGGCTGACTTCGCTTTTCCAGGCCGGCGAAGAGGCCGTCACGCTCGATCTGCTGCCTTTGATCCGGGTGATTGCCGCCGAAGGACGACTGGAAGAGGAAATGTACCTCACCAGTTTTCTATGGGAAGAAGCCAAGCATACCGAGTTCTTCCACCGTTTCCTGGCCGAAGTGGCCCATGTTAGCTTTGCCGATCTCAGCCGCTATCACTCGCCCCACTATCGCGCCATCATCTACGAGGCATTGCCCGCGGCTCTGCATCGGCTCGATCACGACCCTTCGCCGGCCGCGCAGGTGGTCGCTGCCGTCACCTACAACATGATCGTCGAAGGCGTCCTGGCCGAAACCGGCTATCACGCCTATTTCACCGTGCTCGATCGGCATGGGATTCTGCCCGGACAGCGCCAGGGGATAGCTTATCTCAAACAGGACGAGTCCCGCCACATTGCCTACGGCCTTTTCCTGCTCTCGCGTCATCTGGCCGCCGCCCCCAGCCTGTGGGAGGTCATGGAGGCGACCATGAACGAGCTGATCGTGCCGGCTCTGGGCGTCGTCACCGATGTTTTCGATGCCTATGACCCCGTGCCTTTCGATCTAAAAGAAGACGACTTTATCGCCTTTGCCACCGCCCAATTCGATAAGCGCATGCAACGCCTGGAGAAGGCCCGTTGTTCATCACCGGCCGAGATCTACGAAGCCGCGCAAACGCTACCGGATGAGTAAGGCACCGACCGCAGTCTGGTGGGGGATATTCGCTTCCGGACCTTTGCAGGTGACCGTCACGGTCCTAAACCCACAGAGGTACAAGGGCGAAGCGTTCGACGTCCACCAGGCCGCGATCGGTGAGCTTGAGACTGGGGATCACTTCCAGGGCCAGAAAACTCATGGCCATAAACGGGTTGCGCAGAGCGGCTCCCAGTTCATGCGCGGCGGCAATGGCGGCATCCATTTGGCGGCGGACGACCTCGACCGGCTCGGTGCTCATCAGGCCGGCCAAAGGCAACGGCACCTGGGCGATTACCTGCTCATCCACAGCCACGACCATGCCACCACCCAACCGGGCTACATGGTAGACGGCCGTCAGGAGGGAGGTGTCGTCCATACCGATGCCGACGATGTTGTGATGATCGTGGGCAACCGAGGAGGCAATGGCACCCCGGCGCAACCCCATGCCTTTGACGAAGCCCTTGCCCACCTGGCCGGAATACTGATGGCGCTCGATGACGACCATTTTCGCCAGGTCCCGATCGGGATCGGCCTGAGCCAGGCTATGGCGGGCCGGGATGGGTTCGATCAGGTGGTGGGTGAGCAGTTGGTCGGGGATGATGCCGATCACGCGGGCATGGGTGCCCTCGGCCGGAATGCGCAGATCCACCCGATCCCAGGCGATGTTCATGGTGTTGCGTAACTGCCGCGGCAGCTCACGTCGTGGGGTCAGCGGGACGCCATCGCGGGCAACGATCTGGCCGCCACGCACGACCAGCCAAGGCCGGGGAGCCTGAAGGTCGTCGAAGGCAATGAGATCGGCGCGACGGCCGGGTGTGATAGCCCCCCGGTCGTAAAGCCGAAAGTACTGGGCGGCATTCCAGCTGGCCATGCGCAGAGCGATGAGGGGGTCTATCCCTTCGGCAATGGCCGTGCGTACCATAAAGTCAATGTGCCCCTCGTCCAACAGGTCGGCCGGCTGGCGGTCGTCGGTGCAAAAACAAAAACGGTGGTGATTGTGCACGGTGACCAGGGACAACAAGGCCTTGAGGTTGCGGGCATTGGTGGCCTCGCGCAGGAAGATGGTCATACCCAGGCGGAGTTTCTCGCGCGCTTCCTCGACTGTGGTGGATTCGTGGTCAGAACCGATGCCCATAGCAACGTAGGCCTGCAGCGCCCGTCCGGTCAAACCGGGACAGTGGCCATCGATAACCCTGTTCTGGAAGATGCGCAGCTTGTCCAGCACCTCATCCTCGCCGGCCACGACGCCGGGAAAGTTCATCACCTCGGCCAGGCCCAGGACCCAGGGGTCGTTTTGCAAAGAGACCAGGTCATACCACTGGAGGACGGCACCGTTCGTCTCCATGGCCGTGGCCGGCACGCAGGACGAAGCCATGACGTACATGCTGACAGGGCCGTATTTGGCGCTATCGAACATGAAGCGGATGCCGTCCAGGCCCAACACATTGGCAATTTCGTGAGGGTCGGTGACGACGGTGGTCGTGCCGCGCGCGGCGACTACCCGGGCGAACTCGGCCGGCGGCACCAAAGCGCTCTCGATGTGGACGTGGGCATCGATGAATCCGGGCGCCAGGAAAGCGCCCTTGAGGTCGATACTCTCGGCCCCTTCAAACTCACGCCCCAGACCGACGATGCGAGAGCGGGCAATGGCCACGTCGGTGGGGATGATTTCACCGCCCAGAATGTCGACGACGCGAGCATTGCGCAAAACGAGATCGGCAGGGACATCTCCCCGCACATACCGCAACATTTGGGAGAGTTCCATAGCACACACTCCTGGATTCAGGCCAGCGCTGCACGCACGGCAGCGGCGACATGGCCTTCGGCAACGAGGCGGGCCGCTGTGGCCATGTAGGGCGCCAACTCGGCGTCGGCAGACAAAAAGGGAATATGGCGGCGGATCAGTTCATAGGCGGCCGCCGTCCCCCGCCCCAGACGAGCCTTCGGTCCCAATTGCCGGCGGCGAAAGTCAATGGCCTGCGCCGCGGCCATCAGTTCAATGCCCAGGATTTGATTGAGGTTGCGCAGCACCCGCCGCGCCTGGCGACCGGAAATAGGGCCGTTGGAGACGTGGTCCTCCACATTGGCCGAGGTCGGAATCGTATCGGCGCTGGCCGGATGGCAGAGGGCTTTGTTCTCCGAAGCCAGCGCTGCCGCCGTGTATTGAGTGAGCATGAAGCCCGAATGGAGACCGCCGTTTTCGGTGAGGAAGGGCGGCAACGAGCCGCCGTTGCTGGCGCTATCCACCAGACGATTCAGACGACGCTCGGAGATATTGCCCAACTCGGTCATGGCCAGAGCCAGGTAATCAAAAGCGATGGCCAGAGGCTCGCCGTGGAAATTGCCGCCGCTCAGGGCGGTAACGGTGCCGTCCTCTTCGCAGAACAGAAGCGGGTTATCGGTGACGCTGTTCAGTTCGATCTCGATGACCCAGCGGGTATAGGCCACCGCATCGGCGCAGGCGCCGTGAACCTGGGGCATGCAGCGCAGGGTGTAGGCATCCTGAGGATCCCGACGCAGGTCGGTACGCACAAACGTGGATCCGTCTAGCAAACGGCGCAAAAGGTCGGCCACCTCGATCTGGCGGGGATGCGGCCGCAGGGCATGGATGCGCGGGTCAAAGGCCTGGGTGGTACCGTGCAGGGCCTCCAGCGAAAGGGCACCAGCCACGGCGGCCACAAAGCCGGCATTTTCGGCCTCGACAACGGCCAGACAGCCCAAGGCCGTCATCAGAGCCGTGCCGTTGGTCAGGGCCAGGCCCTCCTTGGCAGCCAGCTCGACCGGACGCAGCCCCACCGCCGCCAGCGCCTCGGCCCCCGGCAACACCTGCCCACCGACTTCGGCCCGCCCTTCGCCGATCATGACTGCCGCCATATGGGCCAGCGGCGCCAGATCACCGCTGGCACCCAACGAACCCTGCCGGGGTATCACGGGATGCACCCCCCGTTCGATCATATCGAGGAGCAAGCGCAGCGTCTCCAGACGGATACCGGAGTAGCCGCCGGCCAGGGTATTCGCCCGTATCAGCATCATCGCCCGTACGACCTCGGTTTCAAAGGGCACGCCGGTGCCAGCGCTATGGGAAAGGACGATATTCCGCTGGAGCTGTTTGAGATGGTCGCGAGAAATAACCCGGTCCTTAAAGGCACCGAAACCGGTGGTGATGCCGTAAACCACCTCCCCGGCCGAAACAATGGCTTCCACCGCGCAGGCCGAACGTTCAACGGCGGCCACGGCCGCGGGCGTCAGTTGCAAACAGACCTCGCCGGCGCCGGCCCGGGCGACGGCAACGGTATCGGCAATGGTGAGGTGATGCCCATCGACGCTGATGGTGTTCATGACGTGGCAAGGGAGGGCTGATCAACAGGAAGCGAACGAGGCAGCAACGCTTGTGCCGATTATAGAGGTTGGCTCCGGCTTCGCCAAGTCGGTACGGCAAGGGCATACCGAACGGAGGGCGTCGCGGCCATGCCTGCAGCAGGGGCAGCGCCACCGGTAAGCGAAAACACAACTCCGCAGCAACTTGGTTTTGAGATGGCAGGTTAGTTTCGACCTGGTTTGCGGCCCCGGAGACCAGACCGGGCATGTTGAGCAAATCGCGCAGGATATTTGTCGTTGCGACATGGCTCGATTCCGGCCCCGCCCGGTCATCGTCGCGGCGCAGGAAGCCGCCCTATTACAGGTCCCGGCGCTAAACCTGCCGGGCCAGGGCTGCGGCCTGCCGGTCGGACATACCCTTGGCCAGAAAAAGGAGGTTCCCCGCCATGCCGACGACATCCGGCCTGACGCAGTGTCAATTCGTGATGAAGGGGAGGAAGAGCTGTTGCATTGACAAGCCCACCTGCCGGCCGCTCCCGAAGTTATCGTGCCGATAGCGGGGCCAGGCGGCCATACCATATCCCTGCAATCCGCTATTGCGACTCGGTTCCAAAATGTGTAGGTGCAACTCTCCCGGCCGCAGGTGAGGAGAGAAGGGGCAAAGGGGGATGAGGCCGATCGTGATAGGCCGACACAGGAATCGCTACCCCCGCCCAAACCCCCTGCGCGTAGCCCGGGCATCCCCAGGACAAGTGAGTTATGGCGCTGCGCCGGGCGTGTGAACGTTCCCAGAACCGCTGCCCCTGCCCGCAGACGGGCAAAGAGCAGCGGAAGCCAGGTTCTAGGCCGGTCGCCTGAGACGCCACCGCTCACCAACACAAGATAGAACCGAGTCCGCCTATAAGACTGTCGCCGTTTTGTGATATACTCTTAACGTTTCCGTTCGTCTGCTTTCGATAAAAACGCGATGCGCATCGATTGGGGAAATGACCTCGGCCTGCCCTGATTCAGCGAAACGCACCGCCGATTTCTGCCGATCGACCTTGGAAAAGTCGATCACGGCGGGCGGCTGAATCCAAATAGCGTCCATGCCGATGTCACGAAACATGATCGTCATTCCGGTCTATGCTGCCAAAGTCGGTTATGACTGCTCATCTCCTTCCTTCCTGGCAAATAGCGCAACGGCTCGAGCTTCTTCGCTCGGCCAATCTGGCCCTGGCCCAATCCCTCGACCTCGATACCGTTTTGGAAACCCTTCTGAACCACTTATATCAGCTCACCGCCTTCGATTACGCCGGCATCTTGTTGGTCGAAAGCAACGGACGGGTCATCGTGCAGGCCGCCCAAGGGCGCTTGCTGCCGACGTTACCCTTTCTCCAACCGGGTTCAACACTGGACACGGCGACGGTGCCCTTTCTGGATGTCCTGCGTCGTACCCTGCGCAGCCGTCTGGCCCATCATCTCGGTCTTAGCGACAGGGACTCGGCAGCATCGATCCGAAGCTGGATCGGCATTCCGTTGTTGGTAGCAGGGAAATGCATCGGTTTCTGTCTGGTGGGCAAGGAAGAACAGGGCTTCTATACCGACGAGGATGTACGCATCATCGAGTCGTTGTTGTTTCAAGCCGGCATAGCCGTTGCCAATGCCCGCATGTACAACGAATTGCGCCAGCGCGTACGCGAATTGGAGGCCGTTCAGGCGGTGGCGCAGGCGCTGCGCCATGCTACGAGCGTCGAAACGCTGGCGCACATCCTGGTTCGGGAAATCAGTCGGCTGTGGGACGGACGCCAGACCGCCCTGGCCTTATTGCAAGACGACGGCCGCACGCTGGTCATATGGGCCACCCATCCCCATCAGCAGGAAGCTGTGGGCAGGCAACGAACCCTGGATGAACCTATCCTGAAACGGTTGCGCGAGGGTAGCTATTGGGAGCATACGGAAAGTCTGATCGAGACCGTCACGCGTGCCCTATGGTGGCCCCTTGGCTTCGAGGACCACCTCTGGGGTGTGATCGAGTTGGAGGTGGAAACGCCCAAACCTCTCAAGGCCGGCGAATTGCGTCTGTTACAGGCCCTGGCCGAGATGGGTGCCGTGGCCCTGACCCGCCTCCGCTTGCGCGAGACGCTCGAACAGGAGGTCCAGAAGCGCACCCACGAATTGCGCCGCCGCCAGATGGTTGCCGAGGGCTTGCGCTACATCCTGACCATTCTTAATTCCAACCGGTCTTTGCAGGAAGTACTGGAATACATCGCCTGCCAGGCCTGCTGGCTGCTGGATACGACGACAGGGATCTTCTACCGCCGGTGGGACGATGAGGATGTCCTAGAACTGGAGGCGGCCTGTGGTCTGCCGATGGCCTCAGAGCAGCGACTGCGCCTTCCCTGTGCCGATTGTGTCGAAAGTCAGGTGCTGCGGCAACGGCAGCCTTTGGTCCTGAACGGACTGGGCCAGACCCAGGCGAAATCGATGCTGGATTCTCTGCCGCTCTCGTTCCCGATGCGTTGTGAGGCCCTGCTGGCCGTGCCTTTGGTGGTCGAACAACAAACCTACGGCGCGTTGGTGCTCTATTTTATGGAACCGCGCCAGCTTGGGGATGAAGACGTCGCGCTCGCCGAGATGTTTGCCGATCAGGCTACCCTGGCCATTGCCAATGCCGAGTTACGCCGGCATATCGAACAGAGCGCCGTTGCCGCCGAACGCAATCGGCTGGCCCGCGAGTTGCACGATGCCGTCACGCAGACGTTATTCTCGGCCGGGATGATTGCCGATGTGTTGCCCGATATCTGGCGACGAGACCCGGACGAGGGTCAGCGCTTGTTAGAGGAGCTGCGCAGCCTCACCCGGGGGGCACTGGCCGAACTGCGGACGCTGCTGTTTGAGTTGCGTCCGCGCAGTTTGATCGAGGTGAGCCTGCCCCTGCTTCTGGAACAGCTGGCCCAGGCCATGTCCAACCGGGCCCGGATCCCGATCCGCGTCGTCGTGGAGGGAACCTGTTCGCTGCCATCCGAAGTGCAGGTCGGCCTCTATCGCATTGCGCAGGAGGCCCTGAACAACATCGCTAAACATGCCAACGCCACTCAGGCCGTCGTGACCCTGCGCTGTTGGTCGCAGGAGCATGGGCAACGTCTGGAACTGATCATCGAAGACAACGGCTGCGGTTTTGATACCGAGGTCATTTCACCTCACCATTTGGGCTTAACCATCATGCGCGAGCGGGCCGAAGCCATCAAGGCTGTACTCGGTATCCACAGCCGGCCGCAGGCGCCGGGGGAGCCGGGCGGCACGCGTGTTCATGTTACTTGGTCTGGCTGAGCTGCATTCATCATTCCCAAAGGAGGAGCGCCTATGGCCGAACCCATCCGTGTTCTCATTGTGGATGACCACGCCGTGGTGCGGAGCGGACTGCGGGCCTTTCTCTCGGCGTTTGACGATCTGGGCCTGGTCGGAGAAGCGCGCAACGGCGCCGAGGCCCTGGCCCTTTGCCAAAGCCATAAACCCGATGTCGTCCTGATGGACCTGGTTATGCCGGGTATGGACGGCGCCACGGCCACCCGCCAGATCCTAGAACGCTGGCCGCATATCCAGGTCATTGCCCTAACCAGTTTCTACGAGGAAGCGCTGGTCAAGTCGGCCTTCCAGGCCGGGGCGATCAGCTATCTGCTCAAGAATGTGTCGGCCCAGGAGCTGGCTGCTGCCATCCGCGCCGCTTATGTCGGCCGTCCCACCCTGGCGCCCGAAGCCACCCAGGTGCTTATCAGTGCGGCGGCCCAACGCCAAAACCCCCCGTTCGACCTGACCGAACGCGAACGAGAGGTTCTGGCCCTGATGGTGCAGGGCTATTCCAACCCGGAGATCGCGCGGCGTCTGGTCGTAAGCCGCTCCACAGTGAAGTTCCACGTTAGCAACATCCTCTCCAAACTTCACGCCAGCAGTCGTACCGAAGCCGTTTCGATCGCCCTGCAACACCACCTGGTCAATTGACCGGGTTGCCGTCACCCCTCCTGGACAGAAGAAGGTCTCCCCGCCTGCCGGGCGCCGCGGGAGGCCTTTTCTTTTTTAATGGCAAATGGCTGTTTTTATGGCTTCGATCGAACGCGTCATTTGGCTCCCTATGCGACAACTCCTGCGCTGGCCTGTTTTCGTGGTTGTTCTCATTGTTGTCTTTGCGCAGACCGAATGGCAGCCTGTGCGCGGTCGTGACACGACGACAACGCCGTTATCGGCCGGCCTTTCGCCGTCTCGCATCGTTATCGGCTACAACGAGGGGGCCGATCTCGACACCATCCTGGCCCGGGCGACGGGCCAGGGCGCCCGGCTTATCCGCCATGACCCCGTTTTGCGCATGCTGATCATGGACTGGCCGTCATCGACCACGAGCCTGCCGATGACGTTGCGCCAACAGCAAGGGGTGCGCTATGTGGAGGAGGATGCCCTCGTCTTTGCCGCGTTCACCCCGAACGATCCCGCCTATAACAATCCGTCCCTGGTCTATGGTCCGCAAACCATCAACGCCCCAACGGCCTGGGATTATACCCTGGGCAGCCCCGAAACCGTCATCGCCATCGTGGATACGGGCGTCGACAGCAGCCATGAGGAATTTAGCGGCCGTATCGTAGCCGGTTGGGATGTGGTCAACAACGATCCCGACCCGGCCGATGATCACGGACACGGGACCCATGTGGCCGGGATTGCCGCCGCCGGCACGAACAACGGCATCGGCATAGCCGGGATGGCCGGCCAATCCCGTCTGATGCCCATCAAGGTGCTCAATGCCAGCGGCGTCGGTTACCTGAGCGATGTGGGCACGGGCATCCGCTGGGCCGTGGATCACGGCGCCCGGGTTATCAACCTCAGTCTGGGCGGTTCCACCGACGGCAGCGCCATGCGTGATGCCGTCACCTATGCCGTTGCGCAAGGTGCCATCGTGGTGGCCGCTGCCGGCAACGAGGCTACCGCCGATCCGCGTTATCCTGCCTCCTACGACAACGTCATCGCCGTCGGCGCCATCACGGCTCAAGGCGTGCGTTGGTCCATTTCCAATTATGGGGTCAATGTAGACTTCATGGCGCCGGGCAGCACCATCTACAGCACCTACTGGCAGTCCGGCCAGGTGAATGCCTACCGCTTCATGAGCGGCACCTCGATGGCCGCGCCCCATGTCAGCGGTCTGGTGGCGCTTATGCTCAGCCTGAACCCAAACCTAACCCTGGCAGAGGTGCGGGATTATCTGCAGGCGACGGCCACCGACATGGGCGATCCGGGCCCCGATCTGTATCACGGTTTCGGTCTGGTCAATGCCGGCGCCGCCGTGCAGGCCTTGCTCCCACCGACACCGACGCCTACACCCACGCCGACCCCCTCGCCAACGCCGACTGCGACGCCGACGAATACGCCGACTGCGACCTTCACGCCCACGGCCACACCGACGGCCACGCCGACGCCCACATCGACCCCGTCGCCGACGGCAACACCCACGTCTACACCGACCAACACCCCCACACCGACGCCCACACCGACCATGGGTTCCCATGTCTGCGTGGTCGTTCTCGACGGCATCGTCTGGCGCGATGACAATGGCAACGGCCTGCCCGAATCCGAGGAACCCGGGCTCGAGCAGATCGAGGTGACGTTGGTACGGGCTACCGACAGGCATCCGGTAGCCACCACCTTCACCGAGGCAAACGGCTCCTATCGCTTTGAAGCCATCGAGCCGGATACCTATTGGCTCGACCTGAACCAGAATCCCCTATGGGCCCAGCAGCTTGTGCTGACGACGGCCAATGAGCCCCAGGCCATCACGTTGCGCGACTGCGAGGTCCTGAGCGCCGCTCCCATCGGCTTTGGCCCCAGACCGACAACCGAAGGCATCATCGGCGGCATCCTCTGGGACGACCGGAATTGGGACGGCCATTATCAGCCCGAAGAGCGGCCCTGGCCCTATCATCCTGTCTCGCTTCTCGATGAGCAGGGTCATCTCCTGCAAGAAGGCCAAAGCGATGGCTTCGGTGCGTATAGCTTCCGCCCACTGACGGCCGGGAGGTACGGCGTGCACTTTAGCCCCGGCACGGTGACGGCAGCGTCCCCAACCGGTCCGCATGAAACGATGTGGCTAACTCTGGCCGAGGGGGAGGCGATTTTCACTGCCGACCTCGGCGTGGCCGGCGCTGCGGCCATTACCGGCCGGCTCTACCAGGACAGCAACGGCAACAACCTCCGCGACCCCGACGAGACCCTCGGCATTGCCGGAGTGCCCGTAACCGGTCTCAACCTGATCACCGCCGAGACCGTTACCACCTTCAGCGCCGCCGACGGCACCTACCTGATCCCCGACCTGGCTCCCGGCCTCTACCGGATTGCGGTTCCCGCCCAGATCCCCGGTCTGACCATCACCGGTCCTACCACCCGCGATGTCGTCGTCGGCACGATCGAGCTGGTTCAAGGGGTCGATTTCGGCTACATCAGCCCTTCGGCCGTGCAGCTTAGCCTCTTCACGGCCCGGTCCGTCGCTGCCGGCATCGAACTAACGTGGGTAACGGTCGCGGAAGAAGGCAACGAGAGCTTTCTGCTCTGGCGGGCGTCCCAGGCCGAAGGTCCTTACCACCTTGCCGCCGGGCCGATCCCGGCCCAGGGCAATCCGGCCGGCGCCGGCTACCGGTGGCTCGATGCCGCCCTGCCGCCGGGTTCTCCGGCCTGGTATCGGCTGGAAGTGCTGCCCGGCCATCACATCTACGGACCGATCGTCGCCGAGGCCGAACCGACGCGCGTGTACCTGACCCGGCTATTGCGTCGGGCGCGGCCTTAGCTCTGTCGGCGTCTCCTAAACGAAAAACACGTTTCCCCTTGCATTCCCCCGAACCGGATGGCGGCACCAGGAGGTGGCGGCCACGGTTTTCGGCAAGGAGATGGACCTATGGACTTCCCCCCACCCCGTATCCCCAGATCCAAGCGGCCGGATGTCCGGCTTATCAGCCTGTCGCTGGTGGTGTTGCTGTCGTTCCTCTTCAGCGGACCGGCCCGAGCAGCACCGGCAGCAGCCGGTGAGTTTCGAACCGCTGCCAGGGCGGACATGGCGAACCCTAAACTCGGTTGCGGGGTCACCTATCGGGTGCGTCCGGGTGACACCTTGAGTCGCATTGCCCACCGTTGCAGAGTAACGGTGGCCGAACTGCGGCGGGCCAACAACCTGCCGCCGCGGGCGCGTCTGGCGCCAGGCCGGGTTTTGCAGATCCCCCGGCAGGCGATGGTCACGCCTGCGGCCGAAACCGACCAGGTCATCGTGACGGTGGCAGCATCGGCGTTGCCTACGCCCACGATCCCACCCGATCTGCGCAAGCATTATCTGCCCACACCGTCCCTCGACAATTGAAAGGCTCCCCGCGTGCGGGTAAAGATGGCCAAGCGCGACGCTTATGACGGTGAATCGGCTGCGGACAGGGAATTCGGATAGGTCTGTGGTAAACCTCTGTGGACAAAGGGCCATGCGAGGGCAGGCATAATTGCTTTTTGGGCAATAGAAAGGTAGAATACGAACAAAGGTGCGTGGTGGCCGGCAACCATCGTCCCTGCACACGCTCCTGTGCCCGCTCATAGCCCTTTCTTCGCCGGGGTGAGACGCCCACTCTCGCCCATATCCCCACGTGGTAGGAGCCTCATGGAGGTTATCAAGGTCTCGAACCGTTCCCGGTCTACGGCTGTGGCCGGCGCCATCGCCGGCATCATTCGCGAACATCGGATTGCTGAAGTGCAGGCGATTGGCGCCAGCGCCGTCAATCAGGCCATCAAAGCCATTGCCATTGCGCGCGGGTATCTGCGTGAAGACGGTCTCCATATCGTGTGCGTGCCGGTCTTTACCGAGGTCAAAATTGACGGTCTCGAGCGCACGGCCGTGCGTTTCACGGTATGGACCATTGACAGTTCGCTTTTTCCCCGCTCGTTGGCCTGAAGAACGGATGCAAAAACGACGGGGTAGGCTTTCCAGGCCGCCGAAGCCAAGCGGACGCCAAGACGGCCTGGAAAGGTTATCCGTCCGGGTTTGCCAAGGGTCTCAGTCCGGCGTTCATGCTGAGGGCAGGCGTCGGCTTCTGCGCGCGAGCCGGATCCACGAGGCGAGAACGGCAGTTCGTCGCCACAGCCGGTCAATTACCTACCCGGCTGCCCGCCACCATGCCCCGATGGAAAATCAGGCTCCCTGAACGCATGATGCCGGGCGTCGGCCTACGCCGACCGGAGGCCGAGGGCCTCTGCGGGGTGACTTCAGCCGGCATGTCGGCAGTTACCGCCGCCGTACAGCATGGGCAACCGAAACCGGGCATGCTATAATCCGAGCCATGCCCATTCGTATCCTGCCCTCGGAAGTCGCCGATAAGATCGCGGCGGGTGAGGTGGTCGAGCGACCGGCCTCGGTTGTCAAGGAGCTGATCGAAAACAGCCTCGATGCCGGTGCCACCGATATCCGCGTGGAGATCCGCGAGGGTGGACGCCGTCTGATCCGCGTCAGCGACAACGGCAGCGGCATACCTGCGGCCGAAGCACCTCTGGCCTTGCAACGCCATGCCACCTCCAAGCTGCACAGCGCCGACGATCTGGAACATCTGACAACCCTCGGTTTTCGTGGGGAGGCCCTGGCTGCCATCGCCGCCGTCAGTCGTCTGACCCTGGTCACGCGCCATGTCGAAGAGCCGACGGGCATCGAGCTACGGGTGGAAGGCGGCACTTTGCTGGGGAGTCGGCCCATCGGCGCGCCGCCGGGCACGATCCTGACCGTGGAAGGGCTATTCTGGAATGTGCCGGCCCGGCTCAAGTTCCTGCGCAGCGATACCACCGAAGCCGGGCATATCGGGCACGTGGTGACCCGCTATGCGCTGGCCTTTCCCGAAGTGCGGTTCAGCTATATCAACGAGGGTCGTCCGGTTTTTCAATCGCCGGGCAACGGCGACCGCCGGCAGGTTCTGCTCAAACTGCTCGATGCCGAAAGTACCCGGCAGATGCTGCCCCTTATCGCCGAGCCTGACCCGCTTTTCCCGACCATCCATGTCGAAGGGTTTATCGGTGCGCCGTCGCTTCATCGCGCCAATCGCAGCGCTATCGAGCTTTTTGTCAATCGGCGGCTTATCCAGGACCGGAACCTGGCCTTTGCCATCATCCAGGCCTATCACACCCTGTTGCCCGGCGACCGCTTTCCGATTGCCCTGGTTTTTATCCACCTGCCGCCCGAAGAGGTGGATGTCAACGTCCACCCGACCAAGGCCGAAGTGCGCTTCCGCCAGGCTGCGCTCGTCTTCCGGGCCGTGCAGCGGGCCGTCCATCGTACTCTGGTCGAGACGGCCCCCGTGGTCACCGACCTGGTCCCCTCCGCCGGTCGCCGCGAAGGGCCGATATCCCCTCGTCAGGACGAGTACCCCACCCAGTTGACCATGCCCTTATCGGCGACCGCCGCCCCCATGCCATCGGCGGCCTTGCCGGAGGTGGCGGCCCGGCATGACCCGGAAAAGGCGGCGCCGGCCGCAGCGTTACCGCCCCTGCGGGCCGTGGGCCAGGTTGCCGCCACCTATCTGGTGGCGGAAGGACCGGGCGGGCTTTATCTGATCGACCAGCATGCCGCCCATGAGCGCATCCTCTACGAGATGCTCCTGGCCGCAGGGCAGCAGCCTATCACCCAGCAGCAACTTCTGGAGCCGATCCCCATCGAGATCGGCACCCGCCTGGCCGGGTTGATCGCCGAGCATCTACCGACCCTGCGCCAATCCGGATTTGACCTGGAGCCCTTCGGCAACGGCGCCTATCTCCTGCGCGCCGTGCCTGCCTTCATGGGCCGTCAGGACCCCCGGCAGGTCTTGAGCGATGTGGCCGAGGGCCTGGCAGCCGAAACCGATCTCGTAGCCGACGACCGCGAACAGGCCCTGATCCGGCTGATCTGCAAGCGCTTGGCCATCAAAGCCGGCCAGATCCTCTCTCTGCGCGAACAGACCGAGCTGCTGCGTCAGCTCGAGGCCTGTGCCAACCCACGCACCTGTCCTCATGGTCGTCCGACCGTGCTCCATCTCAGCGCGGCCCAACTTGAGCGTCAGTTCGGCCGAGAGTAAGCGGACGGCCAGGGCCTACTCGCTTCCTCGTCGGCATCGCTTTTGTGGTACAATGGTCTAATGGCCTGTCGCGCCGATGGACGGTGGCGACCCCGGGCCTGATGACCTTCCATCTCCCCTTTGTCATCCGTGTGCAATGACCGATTTGATCCTCAACCAGCAAACGCTGGCAAACCGACGCGTTTTACTCTCCGTTGAACTCCCCCCGCACCGGCTCGACGAAGCCATGCGCTCGGTGGCGCGGCGCCTCAGCCGCGAGTATCGCTTCCCCGGCTTTCGTCCCGGCAAAGTCCCCTACCATATCGTCGTTCAACGCCTGGGCCGTGAAACCTTGCTACGCGAAGTGGCCGCCTCTCTGGGCGAGGAGGTCCTGCGCGAAGCCCTCGATGCCACCGGCATCGAGCCTTATGGGCAGATCGACCTCCACCACCTGAGCCTGGAGCCCCTTGTCTACCAATTCGAAATCTCGCTCCCGCCTAAAGTCGAACTGGGCGATTACCGCAGCATCCGCGTCGAGCCCCCCGTCCTTGACGAAGCCCTTGTCGCAGAACACGTCCAGGGCCATCTGCAGGAACTGCGCGAACAGCACCAAACCTGGCAGGTTGTCGAGCGACCGGCCCAATACGGCGATCAACTGGTCGTGGATTTTCGGCTCGAAGTGGACGGTGAGGTTGTCCTCAGCCATGACGACTGGGATTTCGTCCCCAACGAAACCGATTACACCCTCGTCCCCGAATTCGATGCGGCCTTCATCGGCATGAGCGCAGGCGAACAAAAGACCTTCAGCGCCGTCTTTCCGCCGGATAGCCAATGGCCCGGCAAAGAAGGCTGCTTCACCATCACGGTGAAGGCGGTCAAAGCGCAACAGGCGCCCGAGCTTACGGATGAGCTGGCCCAACAAGTCGGCTATGACAGCGCTACCGCCATGCTGACCGAACTGCGGACCCATGCCGAGGAGGTGATCCGGGCGCACCAGGACGATACCTACCTGAATCGGGTGCTCCAGGCCGTGATCGAGCAAGCGCAGATCGAATTTGCCCCCTCGATGGTGCAAGACATGCTCGATTCGATGCTCGAAGACGAGGCGCGCCAATTCAAACCCTACGGCATCGACTCGGTGGAAGAGTACCTGCAGTTGCTCCGCAAGACCCGAGAAGCGTATGACGAAGAGCGGCGGGCAACGGCCGAGACCCGCCTGCGCGAACAGCTTGTTCTCAAGGCGATTATGGAGCGTGAACAGTTCCCGGTCAGCGCCTTCGAATTGGATCGGGAACTGCACGACCGCTACGGTCATAACGAAACCCTGCTCCAAGAAGCCCAAAAACTCCTGGCCGAGAACGAGTCGTTCCGCGAGCATATCGCTCTGTCTGTGCGTATCGGCAAAACGCTGGATCTCCTGAAGCGCATCGCCCGGGGCGAAGCGGTGCCGGCACCGGGTGAACATCAGGCCGAAGAAGCACCGCCACCCGCCGCGGAAGCCGAAGGCGAACCAACTGCAGTCACCGCACCCATCGAAGCCTGATCGCCTCGGCATGTTGCCGTTCGTTGTAACGACCTACCCGGCTGCCCACCACCGGGCGCCGACCGCAGATCAGCCTTCCTGAACCCGTTGTGTCGGGTCTCGGCCTGCCTCGGCCGGCCGCGTCGGCGCAGGCCGACCACAGACCGAAAGCCTATGACGGACGACTTTAGTCGGCACGTAGGCATTTTGCCGTTCGTTTATCCCTTTTTCTTTCCGGTGGAACGTCCTATGTTCACCTTTCCTCAACCGACGGGCCTGATCCCCATGGTCATCGAGCAGACCAGCCGGGGTGAGCGGGCCATGGATATTTACTCGCTTCTGCTCAATAACCGCATCGTCTTTCTGGGTACTCCCATCACCGACCAGGTGGCCAATCTCATCGTGGCCCAGTTGCTCTACCTCAATCAGGAGGACCCCGAGCGCGACATTCAAATGTACATCAACTCGCCGGGGGGGAGCGTGTACGCCGGCCTGGCCATCTACGATACGATGCAGATGATCTCGGCACCGGTGGCGACCTGGGCCGTAGGCGTCACGGCCAGCATGGCGACGGTGCTGCTGGCTGCGGGTGCCAAAGGCAAACGCTATGCCCTACCCCATGCCACCGTGCACATGCATCCGGCCGGGGGTGGCGTGCAGGGCTATACCCCCGATATCCGCATCCAGTACAAAGAGCTGGAACGAGTCCAAAACAGCATCTTCCGCATTCTTTCCCATCATACCGGCCAACCCTTCGAGCAGATCGAACGCGATTTCGACCGGGACCGCTGGATGTATGCGCAGGAAGCCGTTGAATACGGCATTGTAGACCACGTCTTCGGTGTGCCCGAGCCGCATTTCAATCGTGAAGACAAACAATAGGTCGTACGCATGAGCACTCAGTACTGCTCGTTTTGCCATCGCTCGCAAGACGAGATCCAACGACTTATCGCCGGTCCGGATGGGGTCAACATCTGCGATAAGTGTGTTCAGCTCTGCGCCGAGATCTTGCGCGAAGAGGGCGCCATCCCGGAAGAGCCGCAAGGCCAGGCGGTTGTCTTCGAGTCTGTACCGTCACCGCGCGACATCGTGCGCAAGCTGGACGAATACGTCGTGGGCCAGGAACGGGCTAAAAAAGTGCTCTCAGTAGCGGTGTATAACCACTACAAGCGCATCATCACCCGCCAGGATGACGATGTGGAACTCCAAAAGAGCAACATTCTGTTGCTCGGCCCTACCGGTTGTGGCAAGACACTCCTGGCCCAAACCCTGGCCAAAATCCTCAACGTACCCTTCACCATCGCCGATGCCACCAGCCTGACCGAAGCCGGCTATGTAGGCGAGGACGTGGAAACCATCCTGGTCCGCCTGTTGCAAGTGGCCGATTGGGATATCCGGCGCGCCGAGATGGGCATCATCTACATCGACGAAATCGACAAAATCGCCCGCAAAAGCGGAGATAATCCCTCCATCACCCGGGATGTTTCCGGCGAAGGCGTGCAACAGGCCTTGCTGAAGATCATCGAGGGCACCATCGCCCATGTCCCCCCCACAGGCGGTCGCAAGCACCCGCAGCAAGAGTTCATCAGCCTGAACACCCAGAACATCCTCTTCATCTGCGGCGGCGCTTTCGACGGCATCGAAGAAGTGATCGCGCGTCGCATCGGCGCCAAGGGCCGCCTGGGTTTCGGCGCGGGGCCTCTCAGCCAGGCGGCGCTGGAAAAACGCAAGGCGGCCCTGTTCGAACAGGTGACCTCGGAAGACTTGCTTCAGTACGGTCTCATCCCCGAATTCATCGGTCGCCTGCCGGTCATTGTCAGCGTCGAGCCGCTGGATAAAGAGGCGCTGATCCGCATCCTCACCGAACCGAAAAACGCCGTCCTCCGGCAGTTTCAGCGCCTCCTGGCCCTGGATGGGGTCGAACTGCACTTCACCCCCGAAGCCATCGAGGCCGTGGCCGATGAAGCGATCCGTCACAACATGGGCGCCCGTGGTCTGCGGACCATCGTAGAGCGGGTCTTGCTCGAGGTCATGTACGAAGTACCCGGCCGCCATGATGTGGCCCGGTGTGTGGTCAATGCCGACAACATCCGGCTGAACACACGGCCGCTTCTGCTCAACGCCCAGGGCTCTGCCCTCTTTTGGAGCGATCAGCCCCTGGCCGAAACCGCCTGAGCCGCTATGAGTCTGCCGCCGCTCTCTCCCCGCGTCAATGTGTGGCTCGAAGTCGGCGACGAAGTGGCGCTGAGCGACTGGCGGGTGGCGCTGTTGGAGGCCGTTGACCGCTACGGTTCCATCAACGCTGCCGCAGCGGCCATGGGCATTCAATATCGGTTGGCCTGGCAACGTATCCACGAGATGGAGGAGCGCTTGGGGCTGATGCTGGTCCAAACGGCGGTCGGCGGCGCCGGCGGTGGCGGAAGTGTCCTGACCCCGACCGCGCGCGACCTCATCAGCCGTTTTCGGGCCATGCACGCAGCCATCGAGGACTTCGTACACGAGCAGGCCGGCCTCTACTTCGGCACCTGAAACACCCTTCCATCTGCCGTATGCCCGTCTCCTCACCCTATCCCCTCGTCACCGTTGCTCATGCCCTGGAGACCATCCTGGCCCATTGTCCCCCTTTGGCCGGCGAAGAGGTGCCGTTGCCGGCAGCCTTGAACCGGGTTCTGGCCGCGGACATCCTGGCTCCCATGCCCATGCCGCCCTTTCCGGCGGCGGCTAAAGACGGCTATGCCGTTATCGCTGCCGATCCCACCCGGCGACGACGGCTTATCGGCGAACAAATGGCAGGGCACATGGCCGACGTGCGTGTGGAACCGGGCACGGTCGTGCGTATCACGACAGGCGCCGCCATCCCGCCCGGCGCCGATGCCGTGCTTATGGTCGAGCACACGACCGAGCAAGACGGCTGGGTTACCATCGAAACCACCGTGGCGCCCGGCACCGACATCCGCCCTGTGGGCCAGGATATCGCCGCCGGGGACCGGGTCCTGAGCCGCGGCACCGTCCTCGGCCCGGCCGAGATCGGCTTGCTGGCCGCAGTCGGACAGGCGACGGTGCCGGTCTATCGGCGTCCGCGTGTCGCCATCCTCTCCACGGGCGATGAACTGCGCGAGCCGGGCGAACCACTCGGTCCCGGCCAGATTTACGACGCCAATCGCTTCAGTCTGACCGCCGCCGTGGCCCTGGCCGGCGGCCTGCCCCATCCCTGCGGCATTGCCGTGGATACGCCGGAAGCCCTGCAGGCTTTTCTCGACGACGCCCTGGCCGAGCACGATGTCGTGCTTACCAGCGGCGGGGTCAGCATGGGCCAGCTCGACCTGCTCAAGCCCCTCCTGGAAAGCCGCGGCACGGTCTATTTCGGTCGCGTGCTGATGAAACCGGGCAAGCCTGTGACGTTTGCCACCCTGGAGGGACGGCCTGTGTTCGCCCTGCCCGGTTTTCCCGTTTCGGCGCTGGTGGCTTTCGAGTTGTTCGTGCGCCCCGCCCTGCGGCAAATGCAGGGCGACCATGCCTGGCAGCGCCCACGCTTGCCGGTGACGCTGGCCCACGACCTGCATCACGACCCGGAACGGGTCGAATACCAGCGCGCCCGCGTGGTCCTGGAAGGGGATCGCTTCGTGGCCACGATCACCGGGCCTCAGGGGTCGGGACGCCTGCTCTCTCTGGTCGGTGCCAACGCCCTGATCGAATTGCCGCCCGGCAACGGGTTCCTGCCGGCAGGGACCACCGTCACGGCACTCCTCCTGCAGCTCCCGGCCGCCGCGGCCTCGTCATAACGACGCGTGCAACCGGTGGAGGATGGCATGACCTCACTCACGCATCTCGACGCCCAGGGGCAGGCTCGCATGGTGGATGTCTCGGCCAAGGCCGAGACCACGCGCACGGCCGTGGCCGGTGCCCGCGTGGTCATGCGACCGGAAACCCTGGCCGCCATCCGCGCCGGTGACGCGCCCAAAGGCGATGTGTTGGGCACGGCCCGCGTGGCCGGGATCCTGGCCGCCAAAAAGACCCACGAACTCATTCCCCTTTGCCACCCGCTCCTGCTCACCCACATCGCCGTCGATTTCGCGTACGTCGAAGAAGGCATCGAGATCCGGGCCACGGTCCGTTGCCAGGGGCAGACCGGGGTGGAGATGGAGGCCTTGACTGCGGCCACGGTGGCCGCCTTGACCATCTACGACATGGCCAAGGCCCTGGAAAAGACGATGCGCATCGAGAATGTGCGCCTCTTGCGCAAGGAAGGTGGTAAGAGCGGCCTCTTTGTGGCCGCCGAGGAGGTAGCGCGATGAAAATCCGGATCCGGTTTTTTGCTTCTATCCGTGAGTTGTTCGGCCTCGGCGCCGCCGAGCGTGAATTGCCCGCCGACGCTACCGTTCGCGATCTGATCGAGCAACTGCACCGCGAATTGGACGGTCGCGTCCCGATGGGCCAGCTCCATGTGGCCGTCAATCGGCGTTATGCCGGCCCCGATACCCGGTTGCAGGACGGTGACGAGGTAGCCGTGTTCCCGCCGGTCAGCGGCGGCAACGAGGGGAAGCGGTTTTGGCTGACCACCGAGCCGCTATCTTTGGACGCGCTGGCCGCCCTGGTGACGGCGCCCGACCGGGGGGCCATCGTCCTCTTTTCGGGAACGGTGCGCGGGATGACGGGCAGCCAGGTGACCGATTATCTGGAATACGAGGCCTACGTCGATATGGCCGAGGCCGTCCTGGCCCAAATCGGCGATGAAGTAAAGGCGCGCTGGCCTCAGATCCGCGACATCGCCATCGTCCATCGCCTGGGTCGTCTGGAGATCGGCGAGTCGAGCGTGATGATCGCCGTCGCTGCCGAGCATCGCCAGGGGGTTTTCGATGCCTGCCGCTATGCCATCGAACGGCTGAAGCAGATCGCACCCATCTGGAAAAAAGAAGTAGGGCCGGACGGGCGTTATTGGGTCGAGGGTCCGCGCGGCGAGGGCAGCCCACCGGTGATCGTGCCCGGATCCTGAGCTGTATCCGGTGCGCGTCGGACACAACGGAGACCTCTCGGGACGATCGCGAACCGGGCGCTGCCCCTCGCCCGGTTTCTGGGGCGGCGAAGAAGCACCCGACGCAAACACAGAAAACCGGAATTTGACCGGTTTTGTCCTTACGGCGACAATAGCCCTGCCGGGTTGTTAAGACGTGTTAACACCGGCCACCGCTCCGTTCGCTCGGCGCCGGACATGGTCGATTCTTCCCTGCTTTTCGCCTTGCTTTTGATCTTGGCCCTCGGTTTTGGTTTTCTGAACGGCTTTCACGATGCGGCCAACGTTGTCGCCACCATGATCGCCTCGCGTGCCCTTTCCCCGCGTGCGGCCCTTCTATTGGCGGCATTGGCCGAGGCGATCGGCCCGCTTCTCTTCGGCGTGGCCGTGGCGACCACCATCGGCAAGGAAATCCTGGCGCCCCAGGCCATAACGATTACGGTGGTGATGGCCGGCCTGATCTCCGCTTCGGCCTGGAACCTGATCACCTGGTGGCTCGGCATTCCCTCCAGCTCCTCCCATGCTCTGACGGGCGGACTGGTCGGCAGTGCGCTTATGTTCGGCCATGTCCGTTTGTTAAGACCGGAAGGACTCCTCAAAGTCGGGCTGGCCTTGTTGCTTTCGCCGCTTTTGGGGTTTATCGCCAGTTGGTTGATCTTGCGGCTGCTGTTTTATCTGGCCCGTGGGGCCAGCCCACGCATCAATACCACCTTCAATCGCCTGCAATTGGCCACAGGCACGGCCCTGGCGCTGGCGCATGGGACGAACGATGCCCAAAAACCCATGGGAATCGTTACCATGGGCCTGGTGACGTTGGGTTTCCAAAGCGATTTCTACATCCCCCTGTGGGTCATGCTCAGCAGCGCGGCGGCCATCGGCCTGGGCACGGCCCTGGGTGGCTGGCGGATCATCCACACCCTGGGGGGCAAGTTCTACCGCATCCGTCCCATCCACAGCCTGACCTCGCAGTTGGCCTCTGGTCTGGTCATTCTGGCCGCCTCGTTGCTCGGTGGTCCTGTCAGCACAACCCATGTCGTCAGCGCCTCCGTTGTCGGTGCCGGCGCCGCCCATCGCAAAAGCATGGTGCGCTGGCATCATTTTGTCGATATCGGCCTCGCCTGGCTTATGACCATCCCGCTGACCGCCCTTCTGGGAGCGGGGTGTTATCTCCTCCTGCGCTTTTTGTTGGGGTCTTGAGACCCGTCTCGCCCTGCCCGACGATGAAATTCCCCGGCCGACGGCAACACGAGAACGTTTTTATGCAACTCCTGCATGAGCAGGCTCTCACCATGCAGGAAGCCGCACGCGCTTTGCAACGCTTCTTGAAGACGGGTGACGAGGAGGAAGCCGCCTTGATCGAACGCTGCGAGAAAGAGGGGGATGAGCTACGCCGCATCCTCATCGACGAGCTGCATAAAACCTTCGTCACCCCCTTCGACCGCGAGGATATCTACCAGCTTTCCCTCTACCTCGACGACGTGCTCGACTACACCTACACCACGGTCGAAGAGCTGCGCGTGCTACAGGTACAACCCGATGCCCATCTGGCCCAGATGGCGATGCGTCTCAACGAAGCGGCCGATGAGCTGGTCCTGGCAATGGAGCGTCTGAGCCGCAATCCGATGGTGGCCCTCGACCATGCCCGCCGCGCCAAAGGGCGTGAGAATCAGGTGGAGCGGCTGTATCGGCAGGCTGTCGCCGAGTTGTTCCGGGGCCCCGAAGACGTCCATCATATCATGGACATGCTGCGCCTGCGCGAGGTCTATCGCCATATCAGCAATGCGGCCGATCGCGCCGACCACGCCGCCAACGTCATCGGTTCGATCATCGTCAAAATGACCTGAGGGCAACCGCAAGCAGGGAGAGCGCGGCGCCTTCGACGTCATAGCTCGCCGGCGGCTTCGGCATCCAACCGCTCAAAAAAGGCCACCATGAAGGCATGGCGTTTGGCGGCCATGCGTCGGGCCGTGGCCGTGTACAGGCTTTCGTGCAGTCGTTCCAGCTTACAGACGAACTCGTGGGCCGGCGTATAGTCCGGCATGCCTGCCCGCAGGCGACGATAGCCGTCTCGATCCGTGCCCACTTCATGACGGATGGCCGATAGCGGCGCCGTCCACAGCGCCGTGCCGCGATGACCGGCGAAGGCGAAGGCGCGGGCGACGCCGATGGCGCCGAGGGCATCAAGCCGGTCGGCATCGGCCAGGCATTGCGCCTCCAGCGTGACCGGGGCGGGTTCCTGACCGAAGCGATGGGCCTCGATGCAATGGACCACGGCGGCGATGAAGGCCGGGTCGGCGCCGGCCAGCAGACGACGGGCCCGGACGGCCGCGGCGCGATGATGGTCGGGTTCGGAGCGGGCGCAATCGTGTAAAAGCGCTGCCGTGCGCACGATCCGCCGATCGGCGCCCTCGGCCTGGGCGATGGCCTCGGCCAACCGGGTCACCCGCAACACGTGGTCGAAACCGTGGGCGCTATCGCCCTCCTCGTAGAGGCTGCGGGCAAGCTCGACCGTGATGTCATCCCAAGACGCAGCCATCGTTCAGACATGACGTGGGGCCGTCGGCAACGGCGACAGCGACCGGCGTCGGCGCCAGCGCAACCACAAAACACCCCCCGGCAGGCTGCAGAGGATCTGCACCGCCTGAATGAACAGACTCAGGCCGACGGCGTGTTCGTAAGGGACTCCCACCAATCCGTAGAAAAAGGGATAGGCCACCTGATTCAAGCCTAGTCCGCCCACCGAAATGGGAACGACCAGGACCAGCGCAATCAGCGGCGTGAACAGAAGGACATGCAACAGCGGAATGCCCCCGCCCAGGCTCTCGGCCAGAATGAAATTGACCGCAGTCGTCGAGAGAATGCCGAGGAGTCCGATGGCGAAGGCTTGCGCCAACGCCCGGTATTGAAAACGGTAGGCCGCAAAGGCGAGGGAAAGGGCCGACCAAAATCGCGCCAGCGGATGCAAAAACGTATTGGCCAGTAGCCGGTCGATCCACCGGCGCAACCGCCGGCTGAGAAGGATACCGACCAGAACCGCCAACACCGCCACCACGGCCACCGCCGCCCAGGCCAGTACCCGCAGTTCGCGGCGGCCTGTGACATAGACGACGACCAACGCCGCTACGGCCGCCGTGCTCATATAGGCGGCCAAACCGATGATGCGATCGAGGATGACCGAAGCCGCCGCCGGCGCAATGCGTTCGGTGTAGCGGGTCAGGCCGTAACCGCGCATCAGGTCGCCGCCGATATTGGCCGGCAACACGTTGTTGAAGAAGAAACCCACGAAGGTGTAATCGAGGAGGGCGCTAAAGGGCACGGCCATCTGCTGCGAACGCAACAGCACATGCCACTTGAGCGCGTTGATGGTCATGGCCAGCCAAAACACGAGCAGGGCCAGCGCTACCAGCCAGGGGTTGGCCGCCGTCAGCCTGGCCATCAGGCTCGGCAGATGGACTTCGGTCAGGACAAAGGCGATCAGCCCCAGGCTAAGGATGACCTTGAGGAAGGTACCGAGCTGGCGGCGCATGCTCAACTCCGTGGCTTATGGATGCTCAGCGCCTTGGAGGTAACGGGGAGATCGCTGCCCGGCAAACCCGGTGGATCGAGCAATCCCCGTTGCGCCGCCAGCTCACGCTCGCTCTGCACATCCCGCTTCTGGCTCCAGGCCATATCCCAAACGACATGGCGTTCGTGACGGATGGCAAAATCGTACCAGCCCAGCAGCCGCGACCAACCTTCCAAAAGGGCCAGCAAAAACAAGACCCACAGCAGACGAATGGCGCCCCAGATGGCCCGCCAGGCCTCCCGTAGGGCGATGAGCGCCACCTTACGCTTGCGCAGACTGCTCACCTTATAGCCATACTTATGCTGAAGGTAGAGATGGCCGGCGTGGTTGCGCCGTCGCTGGCGGATGAAATCCCGGATCGAGTTCGGGCCGGTGTTGTAAACGATGGCATCGGGTGCGTAACGCACCTGCATACCCCGCCGGATGATGAACGCCTCGACAAAGGCTTCGTCCATGGCCACATCGGGCGGGATCTGGTCGAGAACCTTGCGAAAAGCGATGAGTTCGCCCAACCGCGGGATTTCCAGGCAAAGCTCGTGCTCCAGGCGCAAGCGCAGATAGGTGAACAGGCCGGCGAGATGGTCAGGCGTATTCACGGGCACCTTATGAGCGCCGGTCATCCCCACCGAAGGGTCGCGGAACATGCGCACCAGATGCTCGATGGCCGATTCATGGGGAAGGGTATCGCCGCTTTCGAGCACACAGATGGCTTCCTTGGCCTCCTTCAGGAAGGCATTTACGGCGGCGGTCTTGCCCTCACGCCGCGGTTGCTCGATCAGCTTGATCCGGGGGTCAACGGCCATCCACTCGCGCACGATGGGCACGGTCCGATCGGTGCAGGCGCTGGCCACGACGATGATCTCGGTGATCTCAACTTCATGCAGCAACTGGTTGCGTAGGGCCTCGAGCAGACGGCCGATGTTGGCTTCTTCGTTATACGCCGTGATGCCGACGCTACAACGCAGTTTGGGGAGCGGTTTCTCGGCAGGATCCACGCGTCACCTGAGACAAAGCGA
Organism: Caldilineales bacterium; assembly: GCA_037443945.1. Taxonomy (GTDB): domain Bacteria; phylum Chloroflexota; class Anaerolineae; order J102; family J102; genus SSF26. Next base: position 133,911 of record JBBINH010000001.1, on the reverse strand, counting down.
GGGGATAACAAGACGGCCCCGATCGGGCCGACAACCGTCATGACAACGGTGCATTATACACCATGTACCGACGTTGCAAGCTACGCCGAGAGTTCCGTGGGACGGTCGGCGCATCATGGCGGGCCGCCGCAGGCGGCGAAGCCATCCCCCTGTTGAGCACAGCCGCGCTTCGTAAGCCGTGCCGAAGAGGTGGACAACCGGACCGAAAATACCGATAATGACCCTCGCTGCTTGCCGAACGTATTGACCTTCACCCGCTTTGGTTTTGGTCCTATGCCTGAATTTTTCCGTGTCCTTACCCCTGCCGATGCCTGGCAGCGGCTCTGCAGCCACTATCGGCCGCTCCCGCGCACGGAAACGATCCCCACGGCCGCCGCGCTCGACCGCGTGCTCGCCGCCGACCTGGTTGCCCCGCATGACCTGCCGCAATTTCCCCGCAGCACGGTGGACGGCTATGCCGTGCGTGCTCGCGACACGTTTGGCGCTTCTCCCGGCCTGCCGGCTTTTCTGGATGTGGTGGGCGAAGTGCCCATGGGTGCGGCTGCGACCTTTGCCATCCACAGCGGACAGGCCGCCATCGTCCACACCGGCGGCATGTTACCCACAGGCGCCGATGCCGTGGTTATGATCGAACACACACAAAAGGCCGATGAAGGCAGCATTGAGGTCATGGCGCCCGTGGCGGTGGGCGAGAACGTCATCCAGGTGGGCGAAGATATCCGCCGGGGTGATCCCTTGCTGGGGGCCGGCCATGCCTTGCGACCACAGGACATCGGCGGGCTGCTCGCCCTGGGCATCACCACGGTGACGGTGGCGCAACCCCCGCGCGTGGGCATCCTCTCCACCGGTGATGAAGTCATCCCTCCCGACCAGACCCCCGGCCCCGGCCAGGTACGCGACATCAACTCCTACACCCTGGCCGCCCTGACCCGTCGTGCCGGCGGTGAGCCCGTGCTTTTCGGCATCCTGCCCGATCGTCGGGACGCCCTGGAAGCCGGCGTGCGCCGGGCCTTTGCCGAATGCGATATCGTCGTCCTCAGCGCCGGGTCGTCGGTCAGCTATCGCGATATGAGCGTGGATGTCATCACCGGTCTGGGCCAACCCGGCATCCTGGCCCATGGCATCTCCATCCGGCCGGGTAAACCGACGATCGTGGCCGTGGCCGCCGGCAAACCCGTTTTCGGGCTTCCCGGCAATCCCGTCAGCGCCATGGTCCTCTTCGAGCTCTTCGTGACCCCGGCCATCCGCCTGGCCCTGGGTGCCGACCCCCAGGCCGTCATCAAACCCCAGGTGCAGGCCCGCCTGGCCCGTCAGGTCAACAGCGCGGCCGGACGGGAGGACTACATCCAGGTCCGCCTCCAGGAGCAGGACGGCGAATTGTGGGCCGTGCCCGTCTTCGGCAAATCGAATCTCATCTACACCCTGGTGCGGGCCGATGGCGTCGTCCGGATTCCTCTCGATAGCCTGGGCCTCGAGCAAGGCGCCCTGGTGACGGTGACCCTGTATCGGTGATCACCCCTTCAGAGCCTTCAGCACCGTGTCGAGGTCCTTATCGCCTCGACCCGACAGATTGACCAGAATGAGGTGCTCCTTGGGCAGACTGGGCGCCACCTCGAGGACGTAGCCCACGGCATGGGCGCTTTCCAGGGCCGGGATGATGCCCTCGAACTCGCACAGGGCCTTGAATCCGGCCAGCGCCTGATTATCGGTGCAGTAGGTATACTCGGTCCGTCCCAGATCGCGCAGATAGGCGTGTTCGGGGCCGACGGAAGCATAGTCCAGTCCGGCGCTGATGCTGTGGGTCAGGGCGATCTGGCCGTGTTCGTCCTGCAGCACATAGGAGCGGGTGCCGTGAAGAACACCCACGCGGGCCCGCTTGGGGTCGGCAAAACGGGCGGCATGCTCACCGCCGGCGATCCCGCGGCCACCGGCCTCGACGCCGATCAGCCGCACCTCGGGATCGGTCAAAAAGGCATAAAAGATGCCGATGGCGTTCGAGCCTCCGCCCACACAGGCCACCACCGTATGGGGCAGGCGCCCGGTCTGGGCCAGCATTTGGGCGCGTGCTTCGTCGCCGATCACCCGTTGAAAATCGCGCACGATCCGCGGATAGGGGTGCGGTCCCAGGGCCGAGCCGAGCAGATAATGGGTGGTCTCGACGTTTGTCACCCAATCGCGAATGGCCTCGTTGATGGCATCCTTGAGGGTTTTGCTGCCGCTATCCACCGCCCGCACCTCGGCGCCGAGTAACTTCATGCGGAACACATTGGGCGCCTGGCGGGCCATATCCACCGTGCCCATGTAGACCACACACTCAAGCCCCAACAGCGCGCAGACGGTGGCCGTAGCGACGCCGTGCTGACCGGCGCCGGTTTCGGCCACGATGCGACGCTTGCCCATGCGTTTGGCCAGCAAGGCCTGGCCGAGGGCGTTGTTGATCTTGTGGGCGCCGGAATGGGCCAGGTCTTCGCGTTTGAGGTAAATCTGGGCGCCGCCCAGATACTCGCTCAAGCGACGGGCATAGGTAATGGGCGTGGGTCGGCCGACAAAGTGGTGGAAGTAGTCGTTCAGCTCGTCCCAAAAGCTGGGATCGGTCCTGGCCCGGGTGTAGGCCCTTTCCAACTCATCCAGCGCAGGCACCAGCGTTTCGGGCACAAAGCGGCCGCCATAGGGGCCAAAACGACCGCGCGCATCGGGAAGCGTGAGGAGATGGTCTTGTGAGAGCATGGCGTTGGCACAACGTCGGAGGGTTGCGAGGGCGGGAGGGTTGGCGCGTTGGCACGCGGCCACGCGCTGACGTGCCATTCTACCGCCAATCCAGGGTCGTCAACAAAGCGGCACCGTCGGCAACCGCAGCGGGGGGGCCGTCGGCGGGTAACCGTTCCAGCGTCGTCAGGCGATACAGCCCGACGGCCAGGGTATAGCGACCGGGGGGCAAATCGGCCGCGAGGGTGAAGCGATGGGGGTCATGCACAACTTGGCCCGGCTCCCAGGCCGAGGTAGGCCACCACCCCCCACGCGGCGGCCCATCGTGTCCCATCACCCGCCGGCCATCGCCATCCAACACATGGATGAAGACCTGCCAATCCTCGGCCACAGGACCCAGGGCCTGCCAGTACAGATCGAGCGCGAAAGGCTCACCGGCACGCACCGCCGTGGACGACAGATCGAAACCGAGCAGACGAATGCGATCCCCGAAGGTAAAAGCGGTGGGATAGGCTATGCGAAAAACCGGATCGGTCTCAGGCAACACCCGCAGACTCACCAGCCCCGGTAACGGTCCCGAAACGGCCGTGTCCTGCCGGGGATAGGGCACCAGCGTGGCATAGTCATAAAGCCCCACCTCCAGGCGGAGCAGTGTCGGCGTGGGCACATCCCAGGGCACGGCCAGCCGATACCGGTCAACCACCACCGGACCGACCGGCCACAGGGACGTAGGAAAATTCCCCCAACCGGGATAGGTATCCCACTGCGCCACCACACGCAGGTCCGGACCCCACAAGCGCAGGACCAGACTGGCATCCTCGGAACCGGCCTGCAAGGCCTGCCAGTACAAGGTCAGGTCGAAGTCCTGGCCGGGGCGTACCGTTGTGGGCACCACCTCCAGGCCCAGGAGTTGCCAACGCCCGGCAAAGACCGACGGCGGTCTCTGCGCCGCCGGAGGCACCGCCGTAGCCGGCACCAGGGCAGGTCGCCGATACGCCGGCGCTATGACCCCAACCAGACCGGCCACCGCAGCCACCAGAGCCGCAACGGCCGGCGCCGCTATGGCTATCCGGCGACCCCGGTTTCCCGGCCAGGGCCAGCGTTCCCAACCGGACAGCAGCAGGACGGCCAGGGCCGGATAGGCCGGCAGGAGCAAACGCCCCTGGGCTCCGGCCGCCAGCTCGATCCACCGCCACAACGCCACCAGCGATACCAACACCCATCCCCCGAACAGCGCCAGCATCGGCCATCGCTGCCGTGGCTGCCCGGCAGGCCGCCGGATCCGGCTCAGAGCGTACCCGACCGGCGCCAGCAGCAAGAAAAGGTCCCACACCCGGTAGACCCAGGCCGGAAACACCAGATTGAACCAGCCGAAGGTGGCGAACAGGCTGATGCGCACCCCCTGCCAGACCATCGGCCACGTGGCCCAGGAAAGCACCTGCGGGGGATCCATCAGAGCAAGATGAGGCGCCATGCCCGTCGGGTCGCCGTAAAGCCGCCCGTTGCGCCAGTACCACCAGCCGGCCACGGCGACGGCAAGACCCAGGACGACGGCCAGCCAACGTCCGGCTTCGCCCCAGGCCCGGCGGCGCCATCCCCATCCCAACCCCACGGCCACGGTGGGCACAACCAGCAGCAGGCCGCTGAGTTTGCTCAGACAGGCCCAACCCAGGACCAGGCCCAGGACCAGAGTCTCGGCCCAGGAGGGAGGACCTGCGCGCACCAGCATCCGGGCCAGCAGCCACAAGCAGAGGGTGGCCGTGAGGAGAATCAGATTGTCGTTATTGACACTGGCCGTTATGAAGAGATATTGCGGGGTAAACGCCACCAGGGCCGCGGCGGCCAGGGCCGGAGAACGCCGTCCTGCCCCGGCCAGCAACCCCAGCCGATACGTGAGATAAACCGTGACCAGGCCCAGCACGACCGAAACCAGACGCAACACCCGTACCACCCGCGTCATCCCCTGCCAGGGCCATCCCTCGTCCCGGCCATGCAGGAAACGGTTTTTATTGCCGGGCAAAAGCGGAATCCCCACGTTGGCATGGGGATTGGGCGGGAGCAAACGCAGGACAGGGGACGACTCTATCCCCCGCCAGACCAGACCGGTCAGGGCGTAGTAGAGGGGCGGTTGGGTGGCTTCTTGAGCCAGGGCGTCGGGTCGGTCCGGATCGAGCACCGGTAGGCCGCCGCCGCTGGCCAGGCGATGGGCATAAGCCACGTGGTGGTGCTCGTCGGGCGCCTCGAAGGGCGGATTGACCACGGCATAGGCCCCGGCCAGCAGAGCGTAGAGCGCCAGGATGAGGATCAATCCCCGGTTCATAGTCCCCGTCGTCTTGCCAGCGCCTCTTCGTAAGCCCGCAAGGTTGCGGCTGCGATGTCCTCCCAGCGGAACCGTTGGGCCAGCCGGGCCGCGGCCCGTCCCAACCGTGTCCGCAGCGCCGGGTCATCCAACACCCGTTCCACTGCAGCCGTCAGACCGGCCACGTCATCGGGCCGCGCCAGCAACACCGTCTCGCCGTCCACCAGGTCGGGATAGGGCACGGCTGGCGTGGTCGTGACAATGGGCAGGCCATGGGCCAACGCCGCCATAAAACTGCCGCGACGATAGGAGGCGCCATCCCGGTAGGGTAACAGACACACATCCGTTGTCCAGAAGGCTGCCGAAACCTCCTCCGCCGGCACATGCCCGGTCCAATGCACCCGATCGCCCAGGCCCAGGGCCGCAATGCGCGCCTCGACGCGCTGCCCATAGGCCACATTGGTCGGATCGGAAGCACCGCTGCGGCCGCCGATCATGAGCAGATGGGCGTCTCGACCGGCGGCGACAAGACGGGCCAACACATCGACCAGCACCTCGCCGCCCTTGCTGGCGTTGAGAAAGCCGAAATAGCCGATGAGAACCGCCCCGGCGCCAAGCCCCAGTGCTGCGCGTCGGGACATGGGGTCGAAATCGGGCGATCGCACCGGCGTGATGTTGCTGCCGATAGGGATTTCGACCACGTCGGGCCGCCAGACTCGCGCCTGCGCCGTGTCTTCCGGGTTGGTGGTGATGCTCAGATCGACGCTGCGGGCCAGGGTGGCCGTCACCCAACGGCGCAGCGGCTGCGCCTTGGGCAAGAGATAGGGCACCTTGAGATCGTGAAAGGTGACGGCCGTGAGCACCTCCGGTCGCCGCCAGGGCCGCCACGCCCACAGGTTGATGGCCGGATGCATGGCAAAAGCCGCCGTCTGATACTGGATATGGACGACATCGGGCCGCCAGGAAGCGACTTGTTCGTCGAGAATCCGCCACATCCGCCAATCCCAACGCCGGATACGGGCCAAAACCTCCGGCGATCCGGGGCCCGGCGGAGTGCCAGCAGCCGTGGCCGTCAGCACGGCCACGGTGTGTCCCCGGTTTTGCAGGGTGCATGCCAGCGTGTGGGTGTAATCGGCCACCCCACCCTCCATGGGTGGATATTCGCCGGTGACAAAGAGGATACGCAGGCCTGCCGCCATCGCCCTAACCGCCGAGCTGTCGGCGCAAGGCCGGAATGCGGGGATCGGTGGGATCGATCTGGCCGGCCAGGTCGAGCTCGGCGAGGGCTCCGCGCACGTCGCCCCGCTCGGCCCGGTACAGGGCGCGCTGTTGCAGCATCAGGCTGTGACTGCGCGCGACCTTGCGCGCCGGCTCGTCGGGCAAGCGCGACCAGCGTTGGCGCCACGGGCTTAGATCCCAGGCCGGTTCCGGCAACGTGGACGGTGCCGTACCCGGCGCCATCAGCCGGAAGGTAAGGCCAACGGGCACCCACTCGTAGCCGATGCCGACACCGGGCTCCTGATCGGGACCGAGATGGACCTCGCCCTGGGCGGCGGCCGCACGGATGAGGGCATTGATGGCGGCGATATAGGCGGCCTGCAGCGCCGCCACCTGCGACGGATGCCGCTCAAAGCGTGGCGGGTCTTGCTCCCAGGCATCCCGCAACCGACGATAGGCGGCCAACTCGGCCGCGGCCGGCCGGGTGAGTTCCGGATACCACGTTTCGAGCTGATCGAGATACCAGTCGCGGCGCATCAGCTCGACATCGATGATCCGCAGGTCACGGCGCTCGCCCAGAACGTGCTGGTAGTACAGGCTGGGGCTGTAGAACTGCCAATCACGGGTGAAGATGGCCCCACCCGGCGCCACGGCCGCCGTCAGGTTGCGGAAATACACCTCATGATAGCGGTAGTCGCGACGATCGGCGAGGGGCAGATTGACGAGCAACGTGGAAAGGGGCAACAACCCCATCAGGCCCCACAGCCAGCGCGCACCGCTGCGACGGGCCCAAAGGACGTTTGCCACCCGGTGCAGTCCCCACAAAAGGGGCACAAGGGCCAGGAGATGGACGAGGATGTAGTAGGCCTCGCGGTCATCGGCAATGGTGTAGACAATGGCATAAAGCGTACCGGGAACCATACCGGCGAGGAGAAAGCCGGTCGGCCACAGGCGATGACGCCAACCCCAAACCAGCCCCCAGCCGATGAGCGGCAGCCCCAGCGGGCCGAATTGCCAAAAGCTCAGGCTCAGACCGAACCGTAACCCTGCCCAAAGGGCACCGGGGTTGAGCTCCAGGTTACTGCGATACTGGGCGGCCGTGACATGACGCCAAAACCGCAGCGGCGTATCGGGATCGCCCCAATTGAGGATAGGCTGCGCCGCCGCCCGCAAGGGCAGGACGAGATAGGTGCTCAGGCCTAATGCCAGCGCCAGGCCGGCGGTCAGGATGAGTCGGCCCCGTAACCGTCGCCGGTAGCGATACAGCCAGAGGCCGAGGGCCGGCGCCAGCAAGGCCGTGGTGGCCAGATGCGTGCCCAAAGCCAGCCCGTAGGCCAGCGCCGCCGCCACCAGCGCGCCTTCGCGAGTGGTAGCCGCAAGCGAACTCCCTTCGCCCCACAGCCACAGACCCAGCAAGGTCACGGCCACCCAAAAGGCATTGAGGGTATAGACTTCGGCCGTCGTGGCCCAGGGCCAAAAGCTGCGGCCTCCGGCAAACGCAAGCACCACCATCAGGACCAAACCGTTGCCCAGGGCCGGCCTGCGCGCAGAGGCGGGCCGACTTCGGCCCCTGTCCGTCCGGAGGGGAGCCGGTTCGGGCAGGGGCATCCTGCGCAACCAGAACCACAAGACCGGCAGGGTGAGAGCAGCCATCAGCGCCGAAAAGGCATGCAGTCGGCGGGCCGGTTCGCCCCAGGGCAGGGCGGCCATGCCACCCGTCAACACCAGCCAGGTCGGAAAGCCCGGCGCATGGGCTACACCCCGGCCGACCGCGGCCAGGATCAGCTCGCCGGCATCCGTGCCCGTCACGGTAGGGGCCAGGGTCCATCCGTAGAGAACCAAACCAATCAGGGTCAAGAGCAAAGGCGGCCATAACGAACGCAAGCGCACCATAAGCCAGAGTGTAGCATGGCGTCTGGCTTGTCCCAAGCGGCCAAGACCAAAGTCCGAAACCTTGCCCATCGCATTGCCGGCAAGGAGGACGACAACAGGTTGGCCGGCTTGTTGTCCGACCGGTTAGAATAGCAGCATGACCGCCGAACTTGTGCCCGCTACGCCGGAACATATCACCCGCGCCGCCGAAATCTTGCGCCGGGGAGGCCTGGTGGCCTTCCCCACCGAGACCGTCTACGGCCTGGGCGCCAACGCCCTCGACCCCGACGCCGTGGCCCGCATCTTCACCGCCAAGGAACGGCCGACGGCCGATCCCCTCATCGTCCACCTGAGCGGACCGGAGCAGCTTCCCCTTGTAGCCCGATCGGTCTCGCCCCTGGACCGAACTCTGGCCGCGACCTTCTGGCCCGGTCCGCTGACGCTGGTGCTGCCCAAGCAACCCCAGGTACCGGCCCTGGTAACGGCAGGCCTGGATACGGTGGCGGTGCGGGTGCCCGATCACCCGGTGGCGCTGGCCCTGTTGGTGGCGGCCGCCGTGCCGGTGGCGGCGCCCTCGGCCAATCGCTTCGGCCATACCAGCCCGACCACGGCGCAGCACGTCTGGCATGACCTGCGCGAGCGCATCGACCTCATTCTGGACGGCGGACCCACGCCTGTAGGCGTCGAATCTACGGTGGTGGATGCCTCGACCTCGCCGGTGCGCATTCTGCGACCGGGTGGTATTCCGGCCGAGCTGTTGGAAGCCGTCGTCGGCCCGGTGACGGTGGTAACAAGCCTGCCTGAGACCGAGACCGGGTTACCTTCGCCCGGCCTGCTGAAGACCCACTATGCTCCCCATGCCGAGTTGGTCTTCGTCCGGGGCCAGGCTGCCCGCCGGGCCCTGCTGGCCGAGCTGAGGGCAGCCGTGCAGGCGGGCAGGCGAGTAGGTGTGCTGGCGTTGGACGAAGACGCCGACATCCTGGAACGCGCCGGGGCGATTGTGTATCGCCTGGGAGACGATGTGACCAGCGTGGCCCGCCACCTGTACGCCGGCATGCGCTGGCTCGATGCCCAAGGGGTGGACCTGATCCTGGCCTGCGAGGTGGGTGTCGGCGGATTAGGCCTGGCCATTTGCGATCGCCTGACCCGGGCCGCAACCCGGGTGGTGACGGCAGAGACGTAAAAGCTCCAAGGGGGTATCGGGACGAGTGGGTTACCCGGTCCGCAAATCAGTGCGGTACGCAACCGGTTCAAGCAGAGAAGCTTGCCCTCGACAAGCCTCTCGTTCGTCCGGGTTCGGTTTGCAAAACGGGCTATCGATCGTTGCCGAGGTCTCGTACCCTTGCCATCCGATAATCCGAGCCGTTCTTGACTTGGTTTTGAGGGCCGGGTTATAATGAGAGGCACGCTTGTACCATAGTTGTGTGCACCTTGTCAGGCAAAGACCGGCCTCTCTGAGGTGCGTCGTTCGGCCCTTTCCCCGTTCGGTTTCTTGTTGTAGCCCTTATGCGCATGCTCATTATGGGCAGCGGCGGTGTTGGCGCCTACTACGGCGGCTTGTTGGCGCGAGCAGGACACGATGTGACCTTTGTGGCGCGGGGGGCGCATTTGCAGGCCTTGCAACAACGGGGCCTAACCGTCAAAAGTGTTCATGGGGATTTCGTCCTCAATCCGGTCCGGGCGACCGCCGATCCGGCTACGGTGGGACCGGTGGACCTGATCCTGTTCTGTGTCAAGACCTATGACACCGAGTCGGCAGCGCAGGCCATACGGCCGGCTGTGGGGCCGCATACCCTGGTGCTAAGCCTGCAAAACGGGATTGATGCCGCCGAACGCATCGGTGCTGTTGTCGGCCGCGAGCATGTTATCGGCGGGGCTACCTGGATCTCGTCGGCCATCGAGGCCCCTGGGGTTGTCCGCCAGGTTTCGCAATTTCGGCGCATTGTGCTAGGCCCCCTGGATGGTCACATCACACCGGCCATCGAGGCCGTCTATCAGGCCTTGGGTCAAACCGGGATCACGGTGGAACTGAGCACCGAGATGGCCAAAGTGCTGTGGACCAAGTTTGTCTTTATCGCCGCGGTCAGCGGCATCGGCTCGCTCACGCGCCTGAGCATGGGCGATTATCGTCACGTGCCGGAAACACGGCGTCTGATCGAGGGCCTCATGCGCGAGGTGAAAACGGTGGCGGAGGGGCATGGGGTGGCGATGGACGCGGATGTGGTGGAACGATCCCTGGCCTTTATGGACGGGGCAGCGCCGGGGATCAAACCGTCCATGCAGCTCGATTTGGAGAGCGGGCGCCGTTTTGAACTGGAATCGATGATCGGCGCCATCTGGCGCAAGGGTCGCGAGTGCGGCATAGCCACCCCCATCGCCGAAATGGTCTATGCGGCGCTGTTGCCGATCCAACTCAAGGCCGAACAGGCTTATACCGGGAGGTGAGCATGAACAAACCCCTATCGGTGGAAATCCTGGCCTATGCGCCGACGGCCTTTTACCACTGCACCCACTGCGAAGTGGCCTGGCGCACCATGGGCAAATCGGACCTGGTGCAGCGGGAACAACTGGCGAGCAGTTTGCCTCCCGATCTCGCCCAGGAGTATCGGGCCGTGTCCGATTGGGTGCGGGAGCAATTCCGGCGCCATTGTGACCGGCTTGTCATCAAGGTCATCGACGCCGCTTCGGTGGAAGGCGTGTTCAAGGCCTTGCGCTACAAGGCCCGTCGCTATCCGGCGGTGATCGTCGACGGCCAAACCCGTTTTGTCGGAGCCGGCGCTCTGGAAGCCGCGGCGCAGGAAATCGACCGTCGGCTCCAGGGCGAGACCGTCGCCCACGCTGCCTAAAAAGGAGGTGAGGCCCGGGTTCGTGATCGGACATGTTTCCTTGACCTGAAGGCTCTTTTCCCCATCGGATGGCCTGAGGAGAAGGTGCCGGATTCATGACGGCCATCGGCTTTTGTTCCTTGTGACGGTCTTTTCGTCTAGGAGGTTCAAGGATGAACACTCTTTGGATCGTTATCCTCGGTGCCATTGTCATCTACATCATGTACAATTTCTATGCCCGCCGCATTGATCGCGATGTCATCCAGGCCGACGCCAAACGGGCAACGCCGGCGAAGTTGTACATGGATGGCGTGGACTTCATGCCGACCAGCCGCAACATTCTGTACGGTTATCACTTCAAGTCGATTGCGGCGGCGGGGCCGATCGTGGGGCCGATTACGGCTGCCAACCTGTGGGGCTGGTTGCCGGCGTTGCTGTGGTTGCTGATCGGGGTCTCGTTCATCGGCTGGGCCAGCGACTACAGCGCCATCATGGTGGCCGTACGCAACGACGGCAACAGCCTTAGCGCCATCAGTCATCGGCTCATCGCCCCGCGCACACGGACCATCCTCTTCAGCTTCATCTTCTTCTACCTGCTCCTAGTGGCCGGCGCCTTCATGGGCATCATGGCCTCTCTGATGGCGGCGCGACCGGATGTGCCGCTGGGGCTGATCGCCCTGGGCGTGATGGGCTTTTTGGCCGGCCAGATGCTCTACCGCTGGAAGATGGACCTAATCGTGGTCACGATCATCGTCGTGGCCGTTACCGTGGGAGCCATGCTGATCGGACCGCTGGGTACGGCTACGCCGGAGGGCAAGATCGACTTCACCAAAGGCCCTATTAGCTCGGCGATCCTGGCCCTCAACAAAGGGATAGATGGCCTGACGGGCGGCAACGCCGTCATGGTCGTGACCGATCCGACCAACGCCGACCCGCGCGTGCCGGCGCCCGGTCCGGACGGCAAGCGCCCCACCACGGCCCTCTACAACGCCGAGACGGGCGAGATCAAGACCATGCCTTCTTATCTCTTCTGGGCCTTGTTCCTGCTCGTCTTCTCCTATCTGGCGGCCACGCTGCCCATCTGGCGCTTTGCCCAACCGGTCAACTACATCGGCTTCTGGGTGACCTTGTTGACCATTGTGCTGGGTGCGCTCGGCGCCGTGTTGGCCCCCTTCCTCAAACCCGAAGTGGGTGTCTTCACCCTGGAGGCGGTCAAACCCGTGCCGTGGTTGCCCCAGGCCGGTAAGCCCTGGCAGCCCCTGTGGCCGATGCTCTTCGTCACCATTGCCTGCGGCTCCATTTCCGGCTGGCACGCCCTGTTTGGCTCGATCGGCACGGCCCGGCAGTTGGAGTATGAAACCGATGCGCTTCCGGTGGGCGGCGGCGGTATGTTCTCGGAGAATACCCTGGCCCTCCTGGCCCTGGTCGCCGTCTCCATCAGCGGCACAGGCGGTGGCGCCGGACGCTTCGCCGCGGGCGTGGGCAGCCTGCTGAGCGTCATCTTCGGCGAAGGCTTCCGGCTCTACGGCACGGCCCTGGGCTTCGGTGCCTTCATGGTGATCGTCCTCACCGTCACCCAGCTCATCTTCCGGGTCATGCGGGTCACGCTCTCGGAATGGGTGGGCGAGGTGGTGCCGGCGATCAAAAACATGCACGTCTCCACCATCACCTCCATGCTGCTGACGATGCTGCTGGTGCTGACGGGGACGTGGGTGTACCTGTGGCAGTTGTTCGGCTCGGCCAACCAACTCATGGCCGCCCTGAGCCTGCTGATCGTGACCGTGTGGCTGCGCGAGCAGCGCCGCAATCCGGCCTATGCCCTGTGGCCGATGCTGTTCATGTACATTACGACTCTGGCCGCCACTCTGGTCACGGCCCGGAATCTCTTTGTGACCATCGTGCCTCGTGGCGGCTCGGCCGCGGTAGGTGCCTGGGCGATGATCATCATTGCCCTGCTGCTCTTCTTGACGGCGCTCGTCATCGGCTACGATGGCTATCGGGCCTATCGGCGCTACGGCGAAACCGGCAAACCCCAGGCCGCACCGGCGGGTGCCCGCTAGAAGCATGGCCGGGGACATGGCGAGGGAGGCGTCGTCCGGCGCCTCCCTCCTCCCTTTCGGCGTTCAGGCCGGATTCAGCGTTGGCCGATGGCCCCGGCCAGGTCTTGCAGGCATTGGAAATAGGCGCGGGCGTCATCGCGCTGGGGATTGGGAAAGGGAACATGGATTTCCAGATTCGGCGCACTCTTATACAGGCCGAAGCGCACATAGCGGGGAGCAAAAGCCTGCATCGGTCCGGCCAGGCGGTCGAGTGTGGCGGTGGCCAACCCGAGCATGCCCTTCGGCGCCATCAGCTGCAGGCCGTGGTAATCGGTAGCTTCCCACCCCCGTGCGGCAACCCGTTTCAGGGCGGCGCGACCGCTCCAGGTCTTGGGATCGGCCCATTCCAGGTCCACCAGCGGCGGTGTGCTGAGATGGGCGCGGAAAATAAGGACATCGTCACGACCCTGTGCCAGGGCCAACAAGGTCATCCAAAACACGTCGCGCGGCTTGAAGACGAGCAGAATATCGAGCCGTTGCAACGGCCGCTTGGCACGGGCGATGCCCAATTCCGCCACCGATGTCCCCAACCAACGAAAGGTCGTGCGTTGGCCCACCAGCGGCAGCCCTCCCTGCATCCACTTGAGCAGGCGATCCCCGCGGCGCAAATTGTAGACCATCCCCAGCGCAAACCAACCCATGAAAATGATAACGGCGATAATGACGATAGCTTGCGCATTCATAAACCTTGCTCCTCATCGCATGAGCCGATAGATGTGGTATTATAGGGCAATGGACGCGTTGCCTCAACCCCGCAAGCGAGGCTTCTGGCAGGCCGTACGCGAGTTCATCTACGGGATGACGGCGGTAGAATTCGTCAACCACATCAACGAAATGCGCGCCAGCCAGGAAAACCTCTTCATGTTGGCAATTGCCGGCGACATGCTTGGATTACCGATTTTACCACCTTATTACAGTTTGCGGCTATTACCCTACATTATTCCTTACATAACTCCATGGAAGCGTCGTGTTTTGCGTGAACGCGAGTTTAGCGACGAACACGACTATCACCTGGAGGGATTATAAGCATCGCTTTTGGAGAGGTAACATCATGAGTGAATCGACGACAATGCCAAAAAAGAAAAGCTTTTGGCAGAATCTTCAGGAAATACTCTACGGCATGGCGTCCCATGACATGAGCCGCTATGCTCTGCGCACACGCGCCAGCATGGAACATCTCTTCATTCTCATCACCATGGGGGATATGATCGGTATTCCCATTCTCCCACCCTACTACAGCTTGCGCCTGCTACCCTACGTTGTGCCGCAGATCGCCACCTGGAAGCGCCGGCTTTTGCGGGAAAAAGACGTTTCGGATGCCATGTTCTAAAGGAGCGGTTTCTCATGTCCTTACGCCAGGTCTTTGCCCAACACCCGGAACGCCGCTACATCATGTTCGGTGGCAAAGGCGGTCTGGGGAAGACAACGTTTTCGGCCGCCACGGCTTACTGGCTGGCCAGTCAGGGTCACAAGGTCCTTGTGTTTTCGGTGGACCCACAGGCCAGTTTGTCCGATATCTTTCAACGGGATATTTTCGGCAAGGGTCCGGTCCAAATCATGTCCAATCTTTGGGCCCAGGAGATTGATGCGGATCAGCACATCAAGGCTTATCAACAAGAAATCCGCCAAAAAATCCTGGATATGTATGGATTTGACCGGGTACCGGACGAGATCGAGCAATATATCCAAGCAGCCTCGGCCGAACCGGCCATGGAAGAAAGCGCCATCTTCGATGCGGTGGTTGACATCGTTGTGGAAGGCAGTTATGACTATTACATTTATGATTTGGTACCTCTTGGCCATGCCCTTTACTACCTGAGTATGGCCAAGGTTTATGATGAATGGATCACAAAGATCACAAAACTGCGCGAAGAAATGCGAGAATACGAAGAAATGGTTGCGCGTCTAAAACGCGAAAAAGAGACGGAAGAAGACAAAATTTTGAACGAATTGCAATATATCCGCAAACGCATCAACACATCTTCGCGTATTCTGACCGATAAACAGAAAACAGCGTTCTTCTTTGTTTTGGTGCCCGAAGAGATGATTCTGATCGATACGCGTAAGGCGGCCGAATTGTTCGCTAAATTCGATGTGCCCATCTCAGGCTATGTCGTCAATCGCGTCGTGCCGCGCGACCTGCTGTCCCAAAATATCCCGCCTTACCTGCGCCATCGCATTGAGATGCAGGATCGCTATCTGCGGGAAATTGATCGGCTCTTCGGCGCCCAGGTTGTGGCGCAGGTCCCCGAACTGGAGCGGGATGTCACCGGATTGGCCATGATCGAGCGTCTGGCCGGCATCATGTATGGCGATTAGGAGGCAACCATGGCATACGAGAACCTGATCGAGACCTCGATGCGGGCGTACTTGCAAACACACCCGCAGTTGCGTTATGTGTTTTTCGGAGGCAAAGGCGGCGTCGGCAAGACGGTCATGGCCGGCGCCACGGCCCTGTGGTTGGCCGGCCAGGGACGTCGGGTGATCCTCGCCTCGACCAATCCCGTCCACAGCCTCAGCGGCCTGCTGGGCCAGAATGTCTTCGGCAAACCCACCCCCGTCGAGGGTGCGCCCAATTTGTGGGGTTACGAAATCGACACCAAAGACACGATCGAACGCTCGAAACAGGAGATACGCGATAAAATTCAATGGTTTCTCAAATTTGCCGATATTTCCACAAAAGCTGATGATTTTGTCGAATCGGCAACAATGAATCCGGCTTTTGAAGAATCGGCAATGTTCGAGAACATGATCGATTTGATGTTTCGCGATGAATACGACGTCTACGTATTCGATACGGCGCCGACGGCCAACGCTCGCCGTCTTTTGGGGATGTCCAAGGTGTATTCCCTATGGGTTAACAAGATGTTGAAAAGCCGGGAAGAAGCGCGCACGCTGCGGGAAATGCTGTCCTTCACCAAGAAGAAGGAGGCCGATCCACTGATGGATTATCTGGTCGAATTCCGCGACCGCATGGCCAAAGCCCGGCAGTTGCTCACCAACACCGAGCGGACGGCATTTTTCTTCGTCACCCTGGCCGAGGCGTTGCCCATTGCCGTGATCACCCGTTTTATCGGGTGGTTCCACGATTTCGGCATTCCCGTCGGCGGCGTCATTGTCAACATGTTGATCGATCGGACCCAAATCGGGAGCGACGCGCCGGATTTTGTGCGCAATCGTGTGGAAATGCAAGACCGCTACATGGAGGATATTCGCGCCAAATTCGACGGCATGGTGCGCTCGATCGTCCCGTTGTACGAAACCGAAGTACGCGGGGTACCGATGTTGCAACGCACGGCCGCCGATCTGTTCGGCGCCTTCTGAGAAGGCGGTGCCTCATGCCCGATCGCGAGCGAGCGGCTCGACGATTGTTGGCCGTTACCGAAGAGGAACTGCAACGGCTCATCCTCGACATCCACGATGGGCCGGTGCAAAAGGTGTTTGCCGCCCTCAGCCAGCTTTCCTGGCTGCGCACCCGGCTTGAGGACGCTCGCGAAACAGAGCCCGACATCTTCGCTTCCCTGGAACGGAGCACAAGCCTGCTCGAAAACGCGCTTGACGACATCCGGCATCTGTTGAGCACCTTTCGGGCCCCTGAATTTACCCAACGCGAGTTGAGCGAAATCCTCGAAGGCCTCATCGTCCAGATCGAAGCCCTCACCGGACTCAAAATCCATCTGACGATAGAACCCATCCCGGTTGCGGTAGCATTTCCGATCAAAATCGCCCTCTACCGCATTACCCAGGAGGCTTTGGCCAATGTGTATCGCCATGCCGGGGTCCAGGAAGCCGAAGTCTCTCTCCGTTGGCAAGGCGGGCGGTTGCGGCTGGAAGTCCGCGACCAAGGGCGGGGTTTCATCCCGCCGCCCTTGACCGGTGAGCACGCCACCGAACGCAGCGAACACATCGGCTTGCGCGGCATGCGCGAACGGGCCGAGCTGGTCAACGGTGAGTTTTGGTTGGAGAGTTACCCCGGCCGGGGAACCTGTGTCTACGTAGAAGTACCGTTCCATGAATGAGAAACGACCGGTACGTTTGGTCTTGGCCGATGATCATGCCCTGGTGTTGGAGGGATTAATTGCGCTCTTGACCGCCCAACCCGACCTGCACGTGGTTGCCACGGCCACCGATGGCGAACGCTTGCTCGAAGCCATCGAGCGCTTTCAGCCGGATGTGGTCGTCATGGACCTGCAAATGCCCTATATGGATGGGGCGACCTGTCTCCGCCATATTCGTGCCCGCGAGTGGCCGGTGCGGGTGTTGGTGCTCAGCGCCTTCGGTGATGCCGATTCGCTACGAACGGCCATCGCCGCCGGGGCCGATGGTTTTGCCTTGAAGACGGAGTCTCCCCAACACACCCTTACGGCCATTCGGCAGATCGCGGCCGGTCAGCTCGTCTTTCCTCAGGCTGCCCGCCGTTGGCTCGCCGGTACCGGCGTGGCCGATCGGGATACCTTGACCGAACGCGAAGAAAAAATCCTGGAACTCCTCGCCGAGGGCCTGAGCAACGCCCAAATCGGGGCCCGTCTGCACCTGAGCGAAAACACCGTCAAGTTTCACCTGCGCAACATCTACGCCAAATTAGGGGTGAGCAACCGCACCGAAGCCGCCCTCAAATACCGCCGTCGCTGATCCCAGAGACCCATAGGGTCTTCCCAATGGGCGTCCTGGCCCGGTAGGGAACGATGAAAATGGCTGGGGGCGGAATCGCCCCCCTCCTGCCCCCGCAGAGGAACGGCGGGCGTATCCTCGGTCGCGCGGGGGCAGGAGGGACCTACCCGATTGGGTAGTCATGCCACCTCCAAACGATAATAAGGAATTGACCCCATCGGGGGTTTTCGGGGGAGCAGGATAGGGTTATGCTAGGAAGCGAGTAATTGTTCTAATATTCACGAACGCTCTTGGCGGCAATAGGTGCCAAAAGGGCCGCTTATCCGGACATCCTGGTAGCCCGGCCGCCTTTTTTGTCGGAGGTGTCCCTATGATTGTTACAACGGCTGCTTTGTTCCGCATTGCTTATGGACGTTTTGCTATCGGCGCCTACAACATCAACAACATGGAGCAAGCCCTTGGCCTTTTCCGCGGGCACATCCAAGCGCAGGCACCGTTCATCATCCAGATTTCCAAAGGTGCCCGCAAGTATGCCGGCGTGCGGATGTTGGAGGCCATCATCCGGGCTTGCGACGAGATGTTCCCCGAAGCCATTTACGCCGTACACCTCGACCACGGCGACGAGCAGACCTGCTATGAATGCATCGACTCGGGCTTTTATTCCTCGGTGATGATCGATGCTTCCCACGAACCGTTTGCCGAGAACGTGGCCATCACCCGCCGAGTCGTCGAACGCGCCCATGCCCGCGGGGTGAGTGTGGAGGCCGAGTTGGGCATGTTGGGCG
The DNA here is from genome assembly GCA_037443945.1 of Caldilineales bacterium. GTDB lineage: Bacteria > Chloroflexota > Anaerolineae > J102 > J102 > SSF26. The sequence continues at coordinate 115,496 of JBBINH010000001.1, read as the reverse complement.
GCGTGGAAGAGCATGTGGCCGTGGACGAGAAACACGCCCGTCTCACCGATCCCGACGAGGCCAAGGAGTTCGTCACATTGACCGGCTGCGATAGCCTGGCCGTTGCCATCGGTACCAGCCACGGGGCCTATAAGTTCAAAGGCGAACAGCGCCTCCATTTCGACCGTATTGCCGCCATCCAGCAACGGCTGCCGGGCTTTCCTCTGGTCATGCACGGCTCGAGTTCGGTGCCGCGCGAGGAAGTCGAGCGCATCAATGCCGCCGGCGGCAAGCTCGACCCCTCGGCCCGTGGCGTGGATGAAGACGAATTTGCCCGCGCCATTCCGCTGGGGGTGACCAAGGTCAATATCGATACCGATGGACGCTTGGTATGGACCCGTGTCCACCGCGAACATTTTCGTGACCGTCCGGAGAATTTCGACTTTCGTAAACCCGGCGAAGCCTTCATGAAAGCCTATGCCGATTTCATCGTCCATAAATCGCAGAAGCTGCGCTCGGCCGGTACGCTAGCCCATGTGCGCGAGATGCTCTTGAATCCGGTTGCCGTGTGAACATGTACGATATTGCCATTGTGGGCGCCGGCCCTACCGGACTTTTTGCCGCCTTTTATGCCGGTATGCGTGGGCTGCGGGCCATCGTGCTGGAAGCTTTGGCGCGGCCCGGCGGCCAGTTGACGGCCCTCTATCCTGAAAAGTACATCTACGACGTGGGTGGATATCCGGTCATCTTGGCCCGCGATCTGGTCCAGCAGCTCTGGCACCAAGCAACGCAATTCGATGCCACCTTTCGGTTCGAAGAACCCGTCAAAACGCTGCAACAATTGGAACCGGGCCACAATGTCCTGATGACACCGAACGGCGAATACCATGCCAAAACGGTTCTCATCGCCGCCGGCTTGGGAGCCTTTGAGCCGAATCGCCTCAACGTGCCCGGAGCGGCCGAATTCGAGAACAAGGGGCTTAGCTATACCGTGCGGCACAAGGAGGATTTCCTCGGCAAGCGCGTCCTCGTCGTCGGTGGTGGCGACACGGCCCTCGATTGGGCCTTGGAGTTGCAACAATGGGCCCGTTCCCTCACCCTCGTTCATCGTTTTGACTACTTCGAGGCCCACGAACGGAGTGTCCAGGCCCTGCACCAGAGCAAGATCCACGTTCTCACCGAACATCAGGTGGTCGCCATCGAAGGCAATGAACGCCTGACCGAGGTGACCGTCAGCAACACGCGTACCGGCAGTGAGCACACCTTACGGGTGGATGCGATGTTGGTTTGCATCGGCTACCGGGCCAATATCGCTTTTTTGGACGGATGGGGTCTCGAGCTCAACCAACGAGGCATCCGCGTCAATGCCGAGATGGCCACCAATTTACCCGGTGTCTATGCCGCCGGCGATATTGCTCAACCCGACCAAGGTCCCAAGATGAATCTGATCGCGAACGGTTTCGCCCAGGCAGCTATTGCCGTCAACGTGGCCAATAAATTCATCCATCCCAATGCCCGAGTGTTTCCCGGGCACAGCAGCCAACGAAAAGGGATGCGTTATGCACCCCGAGCCCTTACCAACCAGGAGGAGTCTTCATGAGTGACCGTCCCGAACGCAATCTGGCCTTGGAATTGGTGCGCGTCACCGAAGCCGCCGCCTTAGCCGCCGCCCATTATATGGGTACCGGTGACAAAGAAGCCGGGGATCGCGCCGCCGTTGAGGCCATGCGGCTGATTTTAAGCACGGTCGAGATGGACGGTGTAGTGGTCATCGGCGAGGGTGAGAAAGACCAAGCGCCCATGCTCTACAACGGAGAGCGCGTGGGCAATGGGAGGCCCCCTGCCGTCGATGTGGCCGTAGACCCCGTCGAAGGGACGCGCCTGTTGGCCTTGGGCCGACCGAATGCCTTATCGGTCATCGCCCTGGCCGAACGCTGGAGTTTATGGAACCCCGGCCCTTCCCTGTACATGGAAAAGCTGGTCGTCGGCAAGCAGGCCAAAGACGCCATTGACCTCAACCTCAGCCCTACCGAGAATCTGCATCGTATTGCCGAGGCGCTAGGACGCCCCGTCCGCAACCTGACCGTCTTCGTCCTCGACAAACCCCGACACGAAAACCTTGTCCGCGAGATCCGCGCCACCGGAGCGCGCGTCTCGTTGCAAACGGACGGCGATGTCGCCGGGGCCCTGATGGCCTGTTTGCCCGATACCGGTATCGATGTCCTCATGGGGATCGGTGGCACCCCCGAAGGGGTTATCGCTGCCGTCGCCGTCAAAGCAGCCGGCGGAGCTATGCAATGCCGCCGCGCCCCCCAGAGTGAAGTCGAATATCAGCGGGTTTTGACGGCTTATGGTGAGGAGTGGAATCAGATCTTGACCCTGGACGAGCTGGTGCGGTCCGAGGATGCCTTCTTTGCCGCCACCGGCATTACCGATGGCCCGCTTCTGGAGGGTGTCCGCTATAACGACGACGGCGTTACCACCCATAGTCTGGTCATGCGGGTCAAGACCGGGACCCGGCGTTATATCAAGGCCATCCATCAGCTGGAAAAACTCAGCCGTATTAGCCCCATTCTTTACTAACTCCTCACGAGCATCCGCTTTTCGTCAAAAGTCCGTCCGCCTTTTCCTTATATCCTTATCGGGAGAGTAATATATGAAGCCTTCTGAACCGCAAGATCTGAATCCTATCGTCGAAAGTGGTAACGACGAGCGTGCCCTCTTTGATGCCGGGGTCAAGGACTACAGCGCAGCAGGTCGCTATTATTACGACATCGGCTTTCAGCCGAGCGAAAATCATGTTCTGGCGGCCTTTCGCATCACCCCCCAAGAGGGTGTCTCCTTCGCCGAAGCCGCGGCGGCCGTGGCCGCCGAATCGTCCTTTGCCACTTGGACGACCGTGTGGTCGGATTACACGGTGGAGGCTGCCCGCTACTGCGCCCGCACTTACGATATCAAACCGGTGCCCGGCCGGGATGACCAGTTCATCGCCTATATCGCCTACCCCCTCGATCTGTTCGAGGAAGGGTCCATGCCTAACCTGATGTCCTCCCTGGTGGGCAACGTCTTCGGCTTCAAACCGTTGCGGGCCCTGCGCCTGGAAGATGTCTATTTCCCACCCGCCTTGCTCAAGACCTTCCAGGGGCCGCCCCATGGTATCCAGGTCGAGCGCGATCGGCTGCACAAGTACGGTCGGCCCCTCCTGGGAGGCACGATGAAACCCAAGCTGGGCCTTTCGGCCAAAAACTACGGCCGGTTGGTTTACGAAGCCCTGCGCGGGGGTCTCGACTTCACCAAGGACGACGAAAACATCACCTCGCAGCCCTTCATGCGCTGGCGCGACCGGGCCGAGTTCGTCATGGAGGCCATCCACAAAGCCGAAGCCGAAACCGGCGAACGCAAGGGCCATTACCTGAACGTCACGGCGGGCGATATGGAGGAGATGTATCGGCGGGCCGAACTGGCCAAAGAGCTCGGATCGCGCATCATCATGGTGGATTACCTGGTCGTCGGCTTTACGGCCTTTGCCTCCTTGTCCAAGTGGTGTCGGGCCAACGGTATCCTCCTGCATACCCATCGCGCCATGCATTCCGTCATCGATCGTCAACCCCATCACGGCATCCACTGGCGCGTGCTGGCCAAGTGGTGCCGCATCGTCGGGGCCGATCATCTCCACAACGGCACGGTGGTGGGCAAACTGGAAGGCGACCGCGCTTCCACCATCGGTATCAACCATATGCTGCGCAAGGACTACGGCCGTACCACCGAATGCATCGGCTATCACTTTGACCAGCCCTGGTTGTCCATGCCGGGTCTGTTCCCGGTAGCCTCCGGCGGCATTCACGTCTGGCATATGCCCGAACTGGTGGCCATTTTCGGAGACGACGCCGTTTTGCAATTCGGTGGTGGCACGGTCGGACACCCCTGGGGAAGCGCCGCCGGGGCCACGGCCAATCGCGTGGCCCTGGAAGCCGTGATACAGGCTCGCAACGAAGGACGCGATCTCAGCGCCGAAGGTCCGGCTATCCTCAAAGAGGCTGCCCGCCATAGTCCCGAATTGCGTGCTGCCATGGAGACCTGGAAAGGCGTTACCTTCGACTACGAAACCGTCGACAAGCCTGTTTTCATCACGACTTGACAGGAGGAAGCAGCCTTATGAAAACCGAAACCTTTTCTTATCTCCCTCCGCTGACGCCGGAACAAGTTCGTAAGCAGCTACGCTATATCCTGGATAACGGCTGGATTCCGGGCATCGAATTCACTGCCCAACCGGGGGCTCAGAATACTTACTGGAGCTGGTGGAAGCTGCCCTTGTTCAACGCCCGCACCCCTGAGGACGTGTGGGCTGAGATCGAAGCCTGCCGAGCGGCCCATCCCGATTGCTATATCCGCCTCTCGGCCTATGATAGCGCCCGCCAGCTCGAAGCGATGAGCTTTGTTGTTGCGCAACCGAGTTCGTAAGCGCTTGGCTCGTATCCAGAATGCGTACCACCTTGTAGCGACCTCGTTCCTCCCTTTGCCCCTTCCTTTTCCCGCTCCCCTGCGGCAGCAAGAGAAGGAAGGGGCAGGGAGGCAAAAGGGGGCGAAGAGAGAAAGGGCAACCCTTTTGCCCAAATTCTGAAACCGATTGCCTTGGTAGAGATGTACTATGTCAGAACCACTCCTAAGACAACGCCCTATTATTCTCGGCATCGTCGGTGACAGTGCCGCAGGCAAAACCACGATCACGGCCGGGCTCGTGAACATCCTCGGCCCGGAACGGGTCACCCACATCTGTACCGACGATTATCACAAATACGATCGGAAGGAACGGGCGGTCCTGGGTATTACGCCCTTGCATCCGGATTGCAACTACCTCGATGTCCTGGAACTGCACATGGAGCGGTTGCATTACGGACAACCCATCCTCAAGCCCGTATACGACCATTCGAACGGCACATTGCGGCGACCGGAGTACGTCCGGCCGCGTGAGTTCGTCATTGTTGAGGGTCTGCTCGGCTTTGCTACCCCTGTCTTGCGGCAATTCTATGATGTCAAGGTTTATCTCGACCCTCCTGAAGACCTGCGCCGGATCTGGAAGATCAAGCGCGATACGGCCAAACGCGGCTACACCGTCGAACAGGTGCTGGCCGAACTGGAACGCCGCGAGAACGACTCACGTGATTTCATTCGCCCTCAGCGCGAATTTGCCGACATCGTTGTGCGCTTTTATCCACCCAACGGTACCCCACCGGAACAGGCCAGTTCTAATCTTAACGTCCAGCTCATCCTCCGACCGACCATCCCTCATCCCGACCTGAGCTATCTGATCGAGGAGGGGAACGGCAAGAACGCCGGCATTCGTCTGGAACTGGGTCGGGATGGCGGACGTCCCGTTGACTTCCTCAGCATCGATGGAACCGTCTCGCCCGAACAGGCCGCCCGCCTGGAAGATGCCATCTGGCAACATTTGCCGGATCTGCGACCAATAGGCGAAAATCATTTCGGAGAGTACCTGGATCGCAACGAAGTACGCCATAGTCATCCGCTCGCTCTCACCCAGCTTTTGATCACCTACCACCTCCTGCGCAAGTACGATTCGCTGACTCAGCTTCCCTTTGCTCCACCGGTGGCCGCCTTGAGCCGCCTACGCTATATCCGAGACACCGTCCCCGCATTATAGGGCAGATTGCTTATGATTTCCGCCGTCGTTGATGCCACTTCTGCTGCCTCCCTTGCACCTACTGTTCTGCGTCGCGCCGCCGATACCATACGCCTGCTGGCCGCCGATGCCGTTCAGAAGGCCAATTCCGGCCATCCCGGCATGCCCATGGGCATGGCCGACGCGGCCGTCGTCCTCTGGACCCAGTTCCTCAACCATAATCCGGCCGATCCGGGTTGGTGGAACCGCGATCGCTTTGTCCTCTCGGCCGGCCATGGCTCCATGCTCTTGTATGCGCTCTTGCATTTGACCGGTTACGATCTGTCCCTCTCCGAAATCCAACGGTTTCGGCAATGGGGTAGCAAAACCCCCGGTCATCCCGAATACGGGCTGACCCCTGGGGTGGAAACCACCACTGGACCGCTCGGTCAGGGCATCGCCAATGCTGTAGGCATGGCTCTGGCCGAACGTTGGCTGGCCACACAATTCAATCGGCCGGGTTTTCCCATCATCGACCATTACACCTACGTCATCGCCAGCGATGGCGACCTGATGGAGGGGATCTCGCACGAGGTCGGCGCCCTGGCCGGCCATTTGCGCCTGGGCAAGCTGATCGTCCTCTACGATGACAACGGGATTTCGATTGACGGTCCGACCTCCCTGACCTGGAGTGAAGATGTGCCGGCCCGCTTTGCCGCCTACGGCTGGCATACCCAACGGGTGAACGGTCATGACCCGGAGGCCGTGGCAACGGCGATCCGGGCTGCCCAGGCCGAAACCACGCGGCCTTCCCTGATCGCCTGTCGTACCCATATCGGTTTCGGCAGCCCCAACCGCCAGGATAGCCACAAGGCTCACGGCGAACCCCTGGGCGTGGAGGAGGTCCGCCTGACCAAAGAGCGCCTGGGCTGGCCGACCGATGTCGAATTCTTCATCCCCGACGATGTCCGGGAATGGATGCGGGCTACAGCCGCCCGCGGGGCCGCGCGCCAGGCGGCATGGGAGGAGCAATTCGCCCGCTATGCCGAAGCCTATCCCGAAGCGGCGGCGGCGCTGCGGCAGGCCATGTCCGGGGACTTACCGCCATGCTGGGATGCCGATTGGAACTTCGCCTGGACGCCGGGGCAAAGCCTGGCCACCCGCGCCGCCTCGGGTCAGGTGCTCCAGGTCCTTGCGCCTCGTCTACCTATGCTGATCGGCGGTTCGGCCGATCTCACGCCGTCCAACAACACCCGCCCCCAGGGTGTCGGCGCCCTCACCCCCGACGATTTCCGCGGGCGTTACATCCACTTCGGGGTGCGCGAACACGGCATGGGAGCCATCTTGAACGGCATGGCCCTCCATGGCGGTGTGCGTCCTTACGGCGGGACCTTTCTCGTTTTTTCCGATTACATGCGGCCGGCCATCCGGCTGGCGGCCATGATGCATTTGCCGGTGATTTTCGTCTTCACGCACGACAGCATCGGCGTCGGCGAAGACGGTCCTACGCATCAGCCGATCGAACATCTCACCGTCCTGCGCGCCATCCCCAACCTCTACGTCTTCCGACCGGCCGACGCTACCGAAACCGCCGTGGGCTGGCGCGTCGCCCTGAACCGCCGGAACGGTCCTACCGCCTTGATCCTCACCCGCCAGGCCGTCCCCGTGCTCGACTACAAGACCGACGATGCCGACCGGGGCGCTTACATTCTGCTCGAAGCGCCCGGTGAGGGCGACCCCGACGTTATCCTCATGGCCAGCGGTTCGGAGGTCCATCTCGCCGTAGCGGCAGCCCAGGCCTTGACCGCCGAGGGCGTGCGGCCGCGCGTGGTTTCTATGCCCTGTTGGGAGCTTTTCGAGGCCCAACCCGCCGACTATCGCCACCACGTGTTGCCACCCTCGATCCGAGCCCGGGTCGCCGTCGAAGCCGGTGCCACGCTGGCCTGGGGCCGCTATGTCGGCCTGGACGGAGCCGTCGTCGGGTTAGACCGTTTTGGCGCCTCGGCCCCGGCCAAAGTGCTCTACGAACAACTCGGCCTGACCGTTGCCGCCGTGGTGGCTGCCGCCAAAAGCGTGCTCGGCAACAGCGCCGGATAAACATCCGCGACAACACTCCTTTCCCCACTCCCGCCCCTTGGCTCAGGCGGGTTTTATCTTTTAATGAACTGTAAGCCATTATACGATATCCTTTCCCTTCGGACTTGACCAAACCGATTCTCTTTTTTACACTATTAGCTACCCTTCTCGGGCGGTAGACTCATTTTACCCCCTTAATCCTTCCTTCCTTCTCCCCCGCAACAAGGGAGAAGGGGAAAGGGCAAAGGGAGGGAAGAGATAGTCATCTCCTTTCTTTACGATGTCCAGGACATCGCCAGGGTCGGTTATCCTCGCTCCTTCCATCCTCTCGGCCGACTTCGCCCAACTCGGCGCCCAGGCACGCGAAGCCATTCTGGCCGGCGCCGAGTGGCTCCATATCGATGTGATGGACGGACATTTTGTCCCCAACATCACCATCGGGCCTTTGATCGTCGAGGCTTTACGCCCGTTGTGTAACGAAACCGGCGCATGGCTCGATGTGCACCTGATGATCGAGGCCCCCGACCGTTACCTGGCCGATTTCACCCGCGCCGGGGCCGATATCATCACTGTTCATGTAGAAACCTGCCCGCATCTTCATCGCACGATCCAGGCCATCAAGGACCTGGGGGTGAAAGCCGGGGTGACCCTTAATCCGGCCACCTCGCTGACCACCTTGGAGGAAATTCTGCCCCTCGTCGATCTGGTGCTCATCATGTCGGTCAATCCCGGCTTTGGCGGTCAGAGCTATATCTCCGGGAGTACGGACAAAATTCGCCGCCTGCGCCGGATGCTCGACGCCATCGGCTCCTCTGCCTGGCTGGAGGTGGATGGAGGGATCAAACGGAGCAATGCGCGAACCGTTGTCGAGGCCGGTGCTACCGTTCTCGTGGCCGGCAGTGCTATTTTCAAAGGCGAAGGTAGTATTGCCGAGAATGTAGCGGCTTTTCGTGCCCTTTTAGGATAAGCGAGCACAAAAGTAAGGGCTATCCATCGCTCTGGAGAGATAGTTTTTTTCTTTTTTCAAAACTCACATCTTTGCCATGATTCGTCGCATTTATAGTATCCTAGGTTTTCTTAGCGGCGGTTTGTTGCTTATAGGCTTGCTTATCCAGTTTATCCCTTACGGTCGTAACCATACAAATCCCCCCGTATTGGCCGAGCCGGTTTGGGATAGCCCACAAACGCGCGCGTTCTTCTTCCAGGCCTGTGCCGACTGCCACAGCAACGAAACCGTTTGGCCCTGGTATAGCGCCATAGCACCGATATCCTGGTTGATCCAACGCGATGTGGACGAAGGACGACGGGCGTTCAATGTTTCCGAATGGGGCCGAGGTGAAAATAGCGGTGACGACGCCGCCGAAACGGTGCAAAAGGGGACAATGCCTCCGTTTATGTACATTCTGACACATCCCGAAGCACGACTGACCAATACAGAGAAACAGGCATTTACCGAAGGATTGTTGGCCACTTTTGGCAATAATGACGGAGATCACGACATATCACACAAAAACGAAGAAAATGACGAATAATTAGTATACATCGGTATACACAAAAATAAATTATATTTCTTTTATTTATAGAAATACTTGTATATTGTCTTAATAACATTCTTGTTTTACCTTTACAAAATCACTTTTTCGTTTTCTTATCATGAGGGGGGAGTCGTGCATAAATTATTTGCATCTTGCTATAAGGAGGTTAACATGTTATCGTAAGAAAATTCTTACCCCATCGCGATACAACAACTTTTCGCGTTCTTACCATGGAAGGAGACTATGCGCAAATTATTCGTCTTGCTGGCAGTTCTGCTATGGGTGTTGGTGGCGTGTGGTAAACAATCGGCCGTGTTTCCCACACCAACTCAACCTAAACCCTCACCAACACCCACCACGGCACCTCCACCAACGGCGCCTCCACCAACGGCGCCTCCACCAACGGCGCCTCCACCAACGCCGACACCGACCATCCCACCCGAACCGACCCATCCCCCGGAACCCACGGCCATCCCGGTTGCGCAAGTCGTCTTTACCCAGACCGAGCAGATTCCACCCGACGCCGTTCATGCTGTGGATCTGTTGGGAGCCTGGGTCAACGCCGGTGTGCCGGAAAAGGATACCTTCACCTATACGGGCTACGATGGGAATACCTATCAGGCCACGTTTGCGCAAGACATCCTGCCGTTGTTCACACAGCCGAATGTGTGGTATCCGGGCGCCCCCGCCTGCACGAGCTGCCACCATGCCAACCTGGAGAATGCCTACCACGAACTCGACCTGAGCAGCTACGAAGGCATCCTCCTCGGCGCCGACCGCCTCTCCAAACCCCCCGGCGTCCCCATCCTCGGCCAAAGCGCTCCCGGCGCCACCGATTTCAATTGGAATGCATCCGCGCTGCGCACACGCCTGCGCAACAACCGCATGCCCCCGGGCATGCCCTTCGACATCACCGAAGCCAACCGCGATGGGCCTCCCATCCAGGTCAACGGCACCGAGGTCCTCGCCGTTGACCTCATCAAAGCCTGGGTCGAGGCCGGCGCCCCCGAAAAAGAGCCTTTCGGCGACTACAAAGCCACCTTCGAAGCCAACATCCTACCCCTCTTCACCCAGCCGGGCGTGTGGTATCCCGATGCCCCCGCCTGCACGAGCTGCCACCATGCCAACCTGGAGAATGCCTACCACGAACTCGACCTGAGCAGCTACGAAGGCATCCTCCTCGGCGCCGACCGCCTCTCCAAACCCCCCGGCGTCCCCATCCTCGGCCAAAGCGCCTCCGGTGCCACCGATTTCAACTGGAATGCGTCCGCGCTGCGCGCACGCCTGCGCAACAACCGCATGCCCCCGGGCATGCCCTTCGACATCACCGAAGCCAACCGCGACGGGCCCTGGGTACGCCATGGTCAGGTCGTGGGTGGTGTAAGCCTTGCTTCGGCCACAGGCACGCCCTTGCAAACCGGCGATTGCCATATCGAAGCGGTTTCCCTCCTGGCGGCCTGGGTCGAGGCCGGCGCGCCGGCCACTAGTTTTCCCTTCACCAGTCGGGAGAACGAGAAATGCATCGGCGAATTTGAACTCGACATCCTGCCGTTGTTCACACAGCCGAATGTGTGGTATCCGGGCGCCCCCGCCTGCACGAGCTGCCACCATGCCAACCTGGAAAACGCCTACCACGAACTCGACCTGAGCAGCTACGAAGGCATCCTCCTCGGCGCCGACCGCCTCTCCGAACCCCCCGGCGTCCCCATCCTCGGCCAAAGCGCCTCCGGTGCCACCGATTTCAACTGGAATGCGTCCAGGCTGCGCGCACGCCTGCGCGACAACCGCATGCCCCCGGGCATGCCCTTCGACATCACCGAAGCCAACCGCGACGGGCCTCCCATCCAGGTCAACGGCACCGAGGTCCTCGCCGTTGATCTCATCAAAGCCTGGGTCGAGGCCGGCGCCCCCGAAAAAGAACCTTTCGGCGACTACAAGGCCACCTTCGAAGCCAACATCCTACCCCTCTTCACCCAGCCGGGCGTGTGGTATCCCGATGCCCCCGCCTGCACGAGCTGCCACCATGCCAACCTGGAAAACGCCTACCACGAACTCGACCTGAGCAGCTACGAAGGCATCCTCCTCGGCGCCGACCGCCTCTCCAAACCCCCCGGTGTCCCCATCCTCGGCCAAAGCGCCTCCGGTGCCACCGATTTCAACTGGAATGCGTCCAAGCTGCGCGCACGCCTGCGCAACAACCGCATGCCCCCGGGCATGCCCTTCGACATCACCGAGGCCAACCGCGATGGGCCGATCGTGCAGGTTGGCTACCTAGAAGGAAAGCCTCGCAGGAGTGTTGCGATAGAGGTTGACCTTTCCCAGCCGCCTGATCTGGCTACGGTAGATGCCCTGGTCACGCGCGGAGGCTGTAAGGTGTGTCATACTATTCCGGCTTTCGCCGATGCCGTGGGCGTACTGGGGCCGCCCTGGTGTGAAGTAACCAAAGAGTTCCAGGAGGGCAAACTCGATCTGGCCTTCATCTATCAGTCGATCGTCGATCCGAATGCTGCGGTGGAGGAAGGCTTCCCGCAAAACCTCATGCCTACCAACTTCGGTCAACTCTTCACCGAAGACGAGCTGAAAACCCTGGTTGCCTTCATTGCCACCCAGAAGTGCGACTGAGCCAACGTAGCATGGGGGAGCAGACCGCGATGGCTGCTCCCCCCGGCGTTTGTCTATTGACTGCATGGCAAAAGCCCCTGGATGCCATGACCTACCCAACCGTCCGCCACTCCACCGAGCGCCGATTGTCCATCAGCCTGCCGGATCGGGCGTCGGCCTGCGCCGACCGGGGGTCCAGCCTGGGGCGGGCGACTTCGGTTGGCCCGCAGAACTTACCCCTGGGTTCTAATCCAGAAGGCGAAAACCGTATACGGCGCCGTCGACACTGCCGACAAAAAGGAAGCCCTCACCGACGGCAATCCCATCCCGGGCTTCCAGGCCCGTAGGGCGGCGCCAGCGCAAAGTCCCGGTGGTAGCCGCCAGGGCATACAGCTCTCCGCGCTGGGAGATAAAATACACCGTCTCGCCGACCTGCACGGCATTACCGATGGGGTAGTTGAAAGGACCTTCAAGGTTATACCGCCAGAGGAAGCGGGCATCGGCGGGGTCAACCACATTGAGAAAGGCATTCGCCGAACCATAAGCCAAAACCGGCAAACCCGAAGGCGCCCGCAGTTCGGGAAAAACGGCAAAGCTTTGCACCCAATTCCCGGTGTTGTAACGATACCGCTCCCGCCCGTCGACGATCTCCAGGCCCACCAGGAAATCGCGATAGGCTACAAAAACGAGGACCTCGTCCCCGGCCCAGAGGGACTTGAGCAAGCCATCATGCGATTCATAGACCCAATACAGGCTCCCGTCGGCGGCATCGAGGGCATAGATCCTGAGCACGCCCCCTTCTTCGATTGCTTCCTCCGCAATGTCACTGGCACCTACATAAAGGCGCCCATCGGCGGTCACAAAGGGCGCGCGTAGCAAATATCCATCCGCGGTAAAACGCCAGCGCTCGGTGCCCGTGGTCATATCGAGGGCAATCAGAGGGGCACGAAGGGCAGGGTTGAGCACGCGAGCGCCGGTGCCGACACCGGCCGTGGGCACATACACCACACCATGGGCCGACACGGCCTGCGAACGGGCCTCCAGACCGGGCAGGGGTTCCCTCTGGAGCAATTGTTGCCAACGGATGGTACCGGTAGCGCCGTCGAGCAAGGTTATCATGCCGCCGGCACTGCCCACCAATACGGCATCCCCCACCACGGTGACACTATCGTCCCACAGACGAGCGGGCGGACTAAATTGCCATAGGATCGTCCCTTCGCGAGGGTCAAGGGCGGTGACCGGGCCGGATGCAGGCACGACGATCAGGCGAGCACGGCCATCGCTTCCGCGCAGCCATTGCGGGCGCCAGTTGATCGGTCCGCCTAACGGTGTCCGCCACACCCATTTCACCCCCGACGAACGAGGCGGCGAAGTCGGAGCAGCGGCAACCGGCTCCGGCAATAAGGTCGGGGGGATAGCAACCGGCTCCGACAGTGAGGTCCGGCTTGTGGCAGTCGGCATAAGCGGCACCGGCGTCGGCGTCAGATGAGGCTTGGGGGCACAGGCAACCAGCCACAGCCCCAGGAGAAGGGCAACATATCGTTTGGCCATGGTGACAAAGGGAGGGCTTATGTTCTCAAAATGCGTGCAGCGCTTTCCCCTCAAGACGTAACCCGGTTGAACGCGCAGAAACGAGGCATCGACTTCCGGGGCCGAGGTTCTAGCGACGCCATACCTCACCGGTGCGGAGAGCGCGCAGGGTGAAGAAACTGACCATCGTCCAGAAACCCAGCAGCAGGAGAAAGAGAAACACGCCCAACCATTCCAAAAGCGGCCATTGCCAGATGCGGGCCAGGGTCAGCGTGCTGACGGTATAAGCACCCAGGGGAAAGGGTGAACGCCCACCAGCCGACCCCGTAAGGCAAGCCATGGCGGCGGTAGCGCTGCCAAAGCAAGAGCGCCATGGCCAGCCACCAGAGGCCGAAGCCCCATAGCGCCAGCGCTGCCAGGGCCGAAAGTTGCACGACAAGCGGGGCGGCATCACCCCATAGCGACGAGCCAGCCTGGGCCAACCGCACAAGGGCCAGACTCCCCACCCCGATCGGCCCCAGGCCGATCCACAGCGAAGGAGCCAGGCCGGCCGGAGGCAAAGGATGGTAGATCAGCCGGGCGAAAAGCAACGAGGCCACCAGGAGGAAGAGAAAGAAACCGATGCCCCAGGCCCCATAACCGGCCAGCACCAGCCCCCGTGCCAGACCCGGCTCGGCAGCCTGAGCCGCCAACACGACCAAAACCAGGGGCACGATAATGGCCACTACGGGCGGGATGAACCAGCCGCCGTTCGTCTGTTCCGGACGTACCTCACCGGAGACAAACAGCAGATAAAGGAAAACCACACCGATGAGAAAGGCCAGGATCATCCCGACCAGCCCGCTCACAAACACCAACGGCATGACCAGGCGCGCAGGCAAAAACGCCGGCCCGACCCCGGCCAGAGCCGAAGCCAGCACCAGCAACCCGCCGGGAAACGTGGCGTAAAGCGCACCCAGAATCGGATGGCGCAGATCGGCGCGGGCCGCCTCGCCGTAGCGCCACCAACGCCAGACATAGGGAATCCCCAGAACCACGGTCAGAAGCAAAGCCAAAACCACAAAAACAGCAGCCACCACCGTGGCCACAGGCTTGAGACCGCTGAACTGACCGGGATTGAGTGCCGCCGCCACACCGATGACGGCCGTGCCCATCACGGCACCAAACCAACCGGGATGAAAGAGCGCAATGACGGACTGCGAAGGAGAGCGGTCGGACATAAAATGGTCATCTACCTCGACGAAACAGGGTTTACCGATAGCTCCATTTTCGGTTTATCCCCGGAATTTGTCAAAAAGCTCGGGGTAGCGCATGATAGCATCGACTATGGGCACACCGCAGGCACCATCTCCTTGGACTTTGGAAGCGCTTCTGACGGCCGTGACCACGCTCCCGCCGGAGTGGTTGCCGACCCTGCTGGGGGCCGTACAGGCGCGTTTGCTGCCGCCGATCCTGTCCTTTGTTGCCCGCTCGGGTACGGGGAAAACGACCTTCTTGATCAAGCTCCTGCCCGAGCTACGCCGGCGCGGACTGCGCGTCGGCGTGGTCAAGCACCATGCCCATCCAACCTCCTTCGATACGCCCGGGAAGGACACCTTTCGCCTGGCCGAAGCCGGGGCGGCGTTGGTTATCGGGATCGGCCCTGTGGAGACCGCCGTCTTCCGTCGCCAAACGGATGGAGCCGATCTCAACGCCATCCTGGCCCGCGAGGGCGCCGGATTGGACTTGATCCTGACCGAGGGACTGCGCCGCGGGCCTTATCCCAAAGTCGAACTACATCGTTCTGACCGCAGTCACGAGCTGCTTTGTCGGCCCGACGAGCTGGTGGCCCTGGTCAGCGATGTCCGTTGGCCTTGGGATATCCCTCAATTCGCCTGGGATGCCGTCGCCGACATAGCCGATTGGCTATGCGCCTGGCAACGGCTCCGGCGCGCCGATAGGGAAAGCCCTCGCTGAAGGAAGATCAGGCCGATTGCGGCTTTAACCAGGCGATCAGCCGTTCCAGGCTGGGGACCTCGCGCTCGCTGACCAGATGGCCGTCGATAACCAATCCCGGTACCTCCTCCAACGGCATGTAGTGGCGAATGCGATGCTCGTCATCAACGCATTCGACTTCGATATCCTGACGACCGGAAGCCGCTACTGCCTCGCCCAAACGTAGCTGTAACTCCAGACAGTTGTGGCATCCGGTACCGAGAATCTCGATCTTCATGGCAACCTCCGGACCAGAGTAACTTCGACGTCACTGCCCTACGTACCGACCAAAGTTGCCCGCTCTCGTTCGGCGGCCTCCGATCGGCGTAGCTGACCCAATGCATCGGCACAGGCCGACACCCGGTCCAACACGCCCCGGAGGCGGACGGGCACTCAGCATCCGGCGGCGGACGGTCGGGTAGGTCAATGACACCTCGAGAGGAAGTTCTCTTCCCATTATCGCCGGTCTACCGGCAACTGCAACTCTGGCAACCACACGTAGAGCCCTCTTCGCTCTGGCGGCGTTCGGTCGAGGTCAACACCAGGGGCATGGTCCACACCCGTTGAATGCGGCGTTCCTGACAGCGAGGACAGACCAGTTCGCGAGGATGCTCCCATTCGGCAAAGCGGATAAAGCGTTCAAACACGGTGGCACAGGTCTCGCAGCGAAATACGTAGGTCGGCATAGACTTCCTGTCCTTGTTGTCCGACGAGATGAGCGCTGGGATCCGAGAAGACGACCGCGAGCCGGGCTTGCGCCGGCCAAGGTCTATTATACACAGCCCTGCTTATGGCCCGGCTGCCGCTTCCACCACAGGAACATCGCGCACCCGCGCCGCCAGCACCACCGTCGCCGCCACCCAGGCCGGACCGTCAGCCGTTTGCACCTGCCACCAGGAGCGATCGGGATTGCTGCCCAGAATGGGCAGATGGTCACCGGGTTGCATTTGCCCGACCACGGCGAATTCGGTCCCGGGTCCGACCCGCAGATTGGCGATGCCGTTGCCGACAAAGGCGGTCGGCGCCTGCACGGCGCTTAGCGAGACGGGCGCGACGGGCTGCTTGAGCCAACGGTCGAAAAAGGCCACCGAACGGGCCATGGCCGTGGCGAAATTCGCCGAGATGTTGTGGTTATCGCCCTGATAGACGTACAGGCCGATAGGGACCCCGGCCTCCTGCGCTTGTTCGTACAGGATTTGCGAGAACTCAACCGGTACCGAGGTATCCCTCGTGGCGTGATGGAGCTCGATAGGTCCGCCCAGATCGCTCAGGAAATAGTTGGCCGAAAGGCCTCGCCAGAACTCGGGGTTGGCCTCGGGTGGACCATAGGCAGCGACCAGGGCTGCGCGCCAGCGTCCGCGCGTGCTGCCGGGTGGCGGTGTGGGTGTCGGGCCGCTGCCGCGACGCCAGCGCGTCAGCAAATCCTCGTACGAAGCCACCACACCGGCCCAGATCACACCGGCCTTGATATCGGGATCGGTGACCATAGCCCGCAGGGTAATCCAGCCACCCATGCTATGCCCCCACATCCCGATCCGGTTCGGGTCGGCGGCGGGGAAGCGCTTCAAAGCAGCCACCGCATTGAGCACGTCGATCACATAAGCCGGCGAGCCGTAGGCGCCGGAAGCCACCCCTTCGGAACGGTCGTGGCCACGATAATCAGGGCGAAAAACGATGTAACCGGCCCGGGCAAAACCGTCCACATAGGCCACATAGCGCTCGGTGGTACGGTATTGCTGAGGTGGGATATAGCCGTGGTTGAAGATGATGACCGGCCAACCGGTCGGTGGGCGTGGCCCGCGCGGCACGGTCAGCAACCCGTATTGCTTCAACCCTTCCGACCTATAGGAGGCGTAGTACCGATCGTAATTGGAACCCGGCGCCAGCGTTTGCTCGATAACCAGCTCCGCCTCGTACGTCTGCTGCCGCAGATAGGCTATGCTGAGGGGATGGATGGGCGTAGGCGTCGGCGTGGGTGTGCGGGTGGGAGTCGCCGTCGGTTCCGGAGTAGGCGTGACGGTAGGCGAGGGTGTGGCCGTAGGCGTAGGCATGAACGTGGCCGTCGGGGTGGGGGTCATCGCCGCGGCTACGGTCGTGGCAATGGGCTGCGGACGCGGACGTCCGCACCCGGACATGAGTACGACTATCAACATAGCCACGAGAAGGACACCCAATCGGGTATGGGCAAGCGCAGGCTTCATAGACAAATCGGATAAGGACGGTAATCACCCCTTTTTCGGCCTACGGCCGCGGCGCAGACCCAGCATAGAGGAAGTGCATCGCCGAAACGGTAATAAAAACCCCAATCGGCATTCCGTTTACGTCATCTCAAGCGTCCGGGGACATGGAAACGACGCCTCAAACCCCGCCGATACGCTGGGATGGACAACCAGGATGCCGGCGGCCGGATGCGGATAACCGCCTCTGTTCTCCCCTTTCTTTGACATGCGCCATGCCCTATGCTAACATTCATAACGCAATGCGTCATAGTCCGAAACGCACCTTTGTTCCGATCGGTTTTGTTTTTTCAGGTCAAAACCTTCGCCAGGGAGACAACAAATGCCTATGTCCACAACTCGGAAAACCTCACCGGCATCGGCCCCGGAATCCGGAAGCACGGCGTCCGCCATCGGTCACAACCCTATCCTCAAAGCCCTGCGTAGCACCCTCTTGATCGTCATGGGCACCTTCGCCGTCGGTAAGGAGGAGATCGAAGCCATCCTCAACCGCCTGGTCGAAAAGGGTGAACTCGCCGAGAAGGACGCCCGCGAGTTGCTGAACGACCTTCTGGAACGGGGTAAAGACATCACCGGCACCACGGCCAAAGTCGAATCCAAACTCGAAGACTTAATCGATGCTCGCCTCGAGGCCGTTCTGGATCGTCTCAACGTGCCCAGCCGTCGTAGCGTTGAGGAACTGGCCAAGCAGATCGCCGCGCTTGCGGAGAAAGTCGACGAGCTGACCCGCCGTCTCGGCGCCTGAACGACCGTCGTCCTTGCTATCCTCACGATCCATGAGCAGGCGTGTGCGTCTTGCGGCCCTGCTTGCGGCCCTGGCCGGGGGCTTTCTCCTCTACGCCGTGGGCGGTGAGCGGCCCCGGCTGCGTCTGCAGCCTTACACCCTATCGCTGCCGATCGGGAAGGGTTTGCGCCTGCTTCATCTGGCCGATCCGCACTTCGGCAGCGATGGACCTCTTCGCCGTCGCCGTTTACAGAACCTGCGTCGCCTGCTTCCCGGTCTGCGCGTTGACCTCATCGCCTTTACCGGCGACTTCCTGCACAACGACGACGGCCTGGATGCCGTCGAAACCCTGCTGCGCCTTTTACCACCGGCCCCGCTGGGACGTTACGCCGTGCTCGGCAATCACGATTACGCCGAGTATTCCTGGCGCTACTTCTTCACCGGTCTGGTCGCCCGTGAGATTGCGGTAGCGCCGACAGCAGCCGCCCGGCTGGCCGCCGTCTGGCGCGGGATGCGCCGTATCCTCGTTCTGGGCTGGCATATCCTGCGCAACCATCCCTTGCAATTCGCCCGTCTGCCCAACAACACGCGCGAGCTGCGCGCCCTGCTCGCGCTTTATGATGTCCATGTGCTGGACAACACGGCCGTGCCGGTGCCCGGCCGACCCGACCTGTGGGTGGCCGGCGTGGATGACCCCATCGAAGGCACGCCTGACCTCGACCGGGCTTTGGCCGCCGTTCCGCCCGACAAAACCGTGCTCTTCCTCACCCACCACCCTGACCCGGCCTTCTGCCTGCCGGATGACCGCCCCGTCCTGGCATTGGCCGGCCATACCCACGGTGGCCAGGTCATTCTCCCCTTCCTGGGGGCCGTTCACACCCAGGGTACCCGGCTCCCCCGGCGTCAGGCCGCCGGCTATTTCGAACTTTCCGACCGGATTCGGCTCATCGTCTCGCGCGGCATGGGTGAATCCACGCCTTTCCGTTTTCGCTGTCCGCCCGAAGTCGTCCTCATCGACCTGGTGTCGCCTCCGGCCGTCCCTCCACAGCGTCCCTGCACCTGACAGGCCTCCACCCAGGCCTGCCATTCGGCCGCCAGTTGCTCCGGTGTGCGCTCACCCAAGCGCGGCTCCGTCGCCGTCCACAGTGTGTCGCCGTGCCCCAGCAACCAGGCGAGCAGAGCCGTTTCGCCATAGCGGACATGCAGCAACAGGGCCAGATCGCGGGCAGCGGCGCGTTGGTCGGCTGCATCCCGCCATACGCTCAGTCCCACCACTTCGGTTTCGTCGGCATACAGCCGTATATCGGTCGGCGGCAACCGCACACCGGTCCAACGCTCGGCCCACACGGCCACATCGCCTCGTGCCGCTGCCCACAGGGTGAACACGGCCGCCGCCTCGCCGGTGACCGCTCCCAAAGCCCGCCGCAACACGACATCGCCCATCGTTTCGGCCACGGCTAACCACCACAGGGGGTGCGGATCGCCCTTGTGCAGACCCACATAGCGCGGAGAGACCATCTGCACCGGGAGTACAGACCCGCGTAGCCATATCCGTGCGGCCTCGGCGGCTTCCGGCGGCGAGTGCTCGACCACCAGCAGTTGACGGAGGTCACGTGCCCGGGGCCAGGTCCGGCGGATCCGTTCCCGTCCGATCATCTCCACCGTGCGCCCCGAAAGGGGGTCGCGTTCCTCACGCCCCAAGCCCAGGGTTACCCACAGTCTGTCGCTGACCCTGGCCGCCTGATAAGTCAGCAACGGCGGCATCGGTGTTGCGGCCGCGCCCGGTCGCAAGGGCAGCAAGGCGCCGTCGGCCGCAATGGTCAACTCGATCCGGCACGGCGGGGGCGGATCGTAGCGGGCACAAAAAGCGGCGGCCAGAGCGTCCAGGCGCGGCCCCTGCTCGGCCAGGGCGGCATCGGCCGGGGTCGCCCGCAGGACGAGGGCCTCGCCCTCCCATATCGGGATGGGTTCCTCGGTTCCCGACGGTGGTCGGGCCAATCGCCAGCGGCCTTCTACCCGGCGCAGGCTCTCCAGACGACGGTAGGAACGGCCCTGGTAAGTAAACGCCACCTCTACCTCGGCCCACTCGCCCTGAAGGTAGACCCGACGCACCTGCGGGGTCGTATCGGCATCGCTCAGCGGAACCCCGGACAGCGTCTGTAATAGCGCCTCGCTCCAGGACGGATCGGCCGGATCGATCCCACTGCGATACAGCTCGGCGTCTTTGCGGACCAGGGCCAGCTGTTGCAACGCAATCACCGGTTCCAGGTCGGCGCGCGCCTGACGTTGCCCCTGGACGATCAGCGTGATCAGCCCGAGGGCAGCCCCCAACACCATACCCGCCACCAGCAAGGCCAGCTTTCCCGGAATCGAGCGCGGCGAGGCGGCTGCCGGCGTTGCGGCCGACCGTCTCGACGCCGGTTCCATGGCAACGAAGCCTTCGCCCTCCGCCCACGTGAATTCGATCCCGTGCGGCGGCGAGGCCTCGCCGGAGGACGGCTCAGACGGTCGCTTCCACGTCCACATCACCGGCCCACACCGTATGGAGTCCGCCGGCGTCATCCTGCACGAGCAACGCGCCCTGCGGATTGACCCCGATGGCCAGACCGACCAGGCCCTCGTCGCCTTCGCGATCGGTCGTGCGCACGCGCACCCGACGGCCCAACGGCTCCAGATGCTGTTGCCAGACCGGGAAGGGCGATTCGCCGGCCTGGAAACGGCGGTAATGGGCCTCGAAATGGGCCAGAAAGGCATCGCGCACAACCGTCACCGCGAACAACCGGCCACAGGCCTCGCTCAGGCTGATGGCTCTGTCTTCCAGGGCTGTACCCCGAAACGAGGTGTTCACATTGAGCCCGAGACCGATGATGGCATAACGCAGCCAACCCCGTTCCTGCTCGATTTCGGTCAGGATGCCGGCCAGCTTGCGGCCCTGCCAGAGCAGATCGTTGGGCCATTTCGGTCTCGGCGCGATCCCGGCTACTTCCTGACAGGCCCTCATGGCGGCCACCACCGTGAGCATGGTGAGTTGGGATATCTGGCTCAGAGGCAATGCAGGACGCACGAGCAACGACAGATACAACCCCGTCCCCGGCGGCGACCACCACGAACGATTGAGCCGGCCGCGGCCGGCCGTCTGCTCGTCAGCCTGCACGACCAGGATTTCCGGCGCGTCCAATTGGGCCCAATGCCGGGCCCAATCTTGCGTCGAAGGGACGGAGGCAAAGCGAATCCGGATCATGGGGCCAGGATGGCACGCGCATCCACGATGGTGATACCCTGCCCCCTAGGATACACGAAAACCGGGTTGAACTCGAACTCGTGCAGCGTCGGTACGGTGACGGCCAGGGTCGATACGTCCGTGAGCAGGCTGATGAGGGCCTCGATGTCACCGGGAGAGCGCCCGCGTGCGCCGGCCAGCAGGCGGCCGACCACGGTCTCGGCGATCATGTCACGCGCTTCGGCTGCGCCGATGGGGGCCAGACGCAGGCTCCTATCGCCATAGGCCTCGACGAACACACCGCCGCCACCGTAAAGCAGCACCGGGCCGAAAACCGGATCGCGACGGCAACCGACGATGACCTCGGCCAGGGGTGGCGGTGCCATTTTCTGCACCAGGGCACCGATCGGTCGGCAATCGGGACAGGCTGCCGCCACGCGGGCGAGCAATGTCTCATAACCGGCGGCCACCGCCGCCGGCGTGGTCAGTCCCGTCATCACGCCCCCCACATCCGATTTGTGCAGCAAACCCGGCACCAGCACCTTGAGCACCACCGGGAAGCCCAGGCGCTCGGCCTGCGCCGCCGCCTCCGCCGCCGATGCGGCCCGGGCCCAGGCCGCTATGGGAAAACCGCAGGACGCCAAAAGGGGATACAGATCGGCCTCGGTCAGAATCCGGCGCTCGCCGATGGCCGCCAGGCGGCGGGCCACATCGGCGAGCCGGTCCGACAAGGGCGGCGTGGCCGGTTCCGGTAAGGGCTGCGCCCAGGTATGAGCGGCCGCCAGGGCGGTAGCCGCTTCTTCGGGAAAGGCATAGGCCGGCAAACGCCGCCGCTGCAGATGCCGCCGGCCCGCCCGCAAACTGACATCGCCCATGTAGCACACATAGACCGGTTTCCGTCGGTCGGTCGGTTGGGCGGCCGCCGCTTGCGCCAGACCGTCGGCCACACCCACGGGATCGTTGGCCGTATTGGGCACGAGCACGGCCAAGAGCGCATCGTATTCGGGCGCAGCCAGCAAGAGCCGGGCAGCCGTCTCGTATTCGTGGGTAGACGCCGCGCCCAGCAGATCAAAGGGATTGACCCATTGCGGCCCTGCGCCCAAAGCCTGCCGCAGTGCGCCGACCGTTGCCGCCGCCGGTGGCGCCGGTATCAGCCCACAACGGGCCACGGCATCGGTGGCGATGGCACCGGGACCGCCGGCATTGGTGAGGATGGCCACGCGCGGTCCGCCGGGCGCAGGCTGATACGCCAGGCCCAGGGCAATGCCGAAGAGAGCGGCCACCGTATCGGCCTGAAGCAGGCCAGCCTGGCGCAGGGCCGCGCGATAGACGGCCTCGCTCCCGGCCAGGCTGGCCGTATGCGAAGCCACGGCGCGGGCGCCGGCCTCGGTAGCGCCGGCCTTGAAGACAACGATGGGCTTGTGCCGCCCCACGGCGCGGGCCACGTCCAGAAAGCGCCGGCCCTCCGTCAGCCCTTCCAGGTAAACGGCGATAACGGCCGTGTGGCGATCATGGGCCAGATAGGCCAGCAACTCGGCCTCGTCGACATCGCCGCGATTGCCTATGCTGACAAAATACGACAACCCCACGCCCTGGCCGCAGGCCCAATCGATCAGGGCGCCGCCCACGGCGCCCGATTGGGAGAGCAGGGCGATACGACCGGCCGGAGGCATACGCCCGATGAAGGTCGCATTGAACCCGGTGTGGGCTGCCAGCAGCCCCACCCCGTTCGGCCCCAGCAGGCGCATCCCATAGCGCCGGGCCGTGGCCACCAGCTCCGCCTGGCGGGCCACGCCTTCGGGCCCACTTTCGGCAAAACCGCCGGAAAGAACGATAACCGCCCGAAGGCCCCGACGGCCGCAGGCCGCCACGGCCGCCGCCACGGCCGGCGCCGGGATGAGGATGACGGCCAGGTCAACCGGATCGGGTACGGCCGCAACCTCGGTATAGCAAGGCAAGCCCAAGAGGGTGTTATGTTTGGGATGAACCGGATACACCGGCACCCGGCTGCCTTTCAGGTTCTGCAAAACGCCGTGCCCCAATTTGCCCGGCGTGGCCGAGGCCCCGATCAAGACCACGCCTTGCGGGGCAAAAAACGGCCTCAGCTCCGGAGGAGGGGCCGGTAATTCAAAAGCCATAGAAGCTCTCGCCGGGTGCCAACAGATGGACGACCGTTTGCGGCGCCCACAACGCCGCCAGGCGTTGAAACTCGGGGCCGGGCTGCGAAAAGGAGGGCATGTGCTCCCACCACTTGCCCAGAGGTCGAAAGGTGGCCCAGTGGATGGGGATGGCCAGCCGCGGCCGCAACAGACGCAAGGCCTGAGCCGCACGCCGGGGATCGAGATGCCCCGGCCCCAGGGTCGGACCCCACCCGCCCACGGGCAACAAAGCCAGATCCAACCCCTCGGCGCCGATGGCGGACATCTCCGGGAAAAGGTCGGTATCACCGGGAAAGTAGATGCTGCGACTCCCCGCAATGCGATAGCCCTGGGCCAGGTCCATAGGCCCCAACCAGCGCCCCCAGCGATGCCCGTGCCGGGCCGGCGTCGCCACGATTTGCACCCGCCCCTGCTGCCACCGCTCACCCGGCGCCAGCTCGATCAACGGTTGCGAGACAAAACGGCGCAACCAGACCGCGGCCCCGCGCGGGATGATCATCGGCACCGTGGCCGGTAGAACCTGCAACGAGGGTAAATGCAGGTGATCGAAATGGAGATGGGAGATCAGGATCAGATCGGGATCGGGTCGGGCGGCGTACCAATCCCAACCCGAAGGCCCACAACGGCGCAGATGGAAGACGCGATCGCCCAGAACGGGATCGGTCAGGATGCGCAGCCCATCCAGCTCGATGAGGAGGGTGGCATGCCCCAGGTAGTGCACCCGGGTCGGGAAAGGCCTCAGGTCCATGTCTGAGACGATACCACCATCAGGCCCGGCCCGGCAAGTGGCGATAAAAATGAGGATTGAACAAGGTGGCGGCCAGCAATTTTTCCAGGCGGGGATCGCGGCGGTTGAGCGCCCTGCGGTCGCCGAGATAACCGGCAATGCCCTCGACCAGATAGCCGACGGCATCGCGACGGGCTGCCTCGCCGATGCCGTAGCCCGCCTGCCAGCCGCTTCGCACACCCTGCCAGAAGGAGACCCAGGGCGACGCCGCTGTGAGATCAAAACGATCGCCCAAAAGGTGATAGACAAGCCATCCTACCGGTTCGTAAAAGGCCGTGCGATCGCTCAGCCACAAGGACGCCTGCAGCCAGGCCACATCGATCAGCGTGTCCTGCCGGAAGGGTTGCGGGCCGGGCACAAAGCCATGACGATCCGGCGTAAGCACGAGATGCCCTCCAGGAGCCGCCAGCCAGCGCTCTCGCAACGGCATGGGAAGTGGGGCCAGTCCTGTCGCGACGACGTGCAACAAGGCCATGGGTGTGGCAAAACGCTCCCGTACCTGAGCGGGAGAAGCGGCCAGGGTGGTGGGGAGGATGTGCAACCGTGGATGGAGCTGCTGCCAAACGGCCGCCCCCGGTATTCCTCGTTCCGTGGCTTTAGATTTGTTCATACATGGCGCCAACGCTGATGCCCTGATGGATGCGACGGATGGCCTCACCCAGCAAGGGCGCCACGCTGATCTCGATGAGTTTGTCACCCAGGCGCTCCCGCTTGGCCGCCGAAATCGGCAGCGTGTTCGTCACGATCACCCGGTCAATGGGAGCGGCGGCCAGGCGTTCGGGCGCCGTAGCCGAGAACACGGGATGCGTCGCCACGGCCAGAACATTGGCAGCGCCGTGTTCCTTGAGAAATTGGGCCGCATGGCATAAGGTGCCGCCGGTATCGATTTCGTCATCCACCATGATGCACGTGCGCCCCTCGACTTGGCCGATGAGATTGTAAAGCTCGGTGCGTTCGCCGTCCGGCATCCGTCGTTTTTCGATAATCGCCAGGGGAATGTTCAAATCCTCGGCGAAATTGCGGGCCCGCCGCACACCGCCGATATCCGGGGAAACAATGACGGCATGGTGCTGTAGGTTGTGACTTTTGATGAAATCCACCAACAGATAGTGCGCCGTCAGCTCATCGTTAGGGATGGTGAAAAAGCCCTGGATCTGACCGGCATGCAGGTCGATGGTCAAAAACCGTTCGGCGCCGGCTACCGTCAGCAGATCGGCCAGAAGCCGGGCCGTGATGGGTACGCGTGGTTGGTCCTTTTTGTCGGTGCGACCATAGGCATAGTAGGGCACTACCGCCGTAATTCGACCGGCACTATCACGGCGGATGGCGTCAATGGTGATAAGCAACTCCATAATCATGTCGTTTACCGGTGAACCCAAGGGTTGGATGATAAACACATCCATCGCCCGCACACTCTGCTCCAGCCGGACAAAGATATTCTCGTTCGGAAATTTTTTGACCATCATCGGCGTTGGGTTAATGCGCAGATACTCGCACACGGCCGTCGCCAATTGAGGATGGCAAGTCCCACTCACCACCGCCAGATCGCCATACAGACCTACGGACATGACAACCTCCTTGAACGAGAGAAACCGGCGTTCGCCGCAGCAAGCTCATGCCCCATCGGCATCGAGCAACTGCCGAGCTGCCGTATATGGGTCCAGGCGTCGTTCGGCCACGGCGCCGACAAGCCGATCCAGGTGCTCGACCGGCGTCTGCTCAAGGAGCCGGGCGAGCAGGACATCGCGCAGAATCATACGCAACTCGGATGCTGCCCGCAGGCGGTCGCGCCATCGGCGCATGCCGCTTTGTTCCAGATACAGCCAATGGGCCTCGATGGAATCAAGCAGTTCGCCAATGCCCTGGTTTTGGGTGGCAATGGTCTTATGAATCGGCGGAACCCAGGTCGCGGCCGAAGTCGCCTCGACAGGCGGCAATGTCACCGGCAACAGGCGACCATGGTGCAGGATGGGGTACTTGTCGGGCACGCCCTGGCTCAACATCATCTTCAGGGCGGTGACGGTGCGGTCGGCCCCCTCGCGATCCGCCTTATTGACGGCAAAAATGTCGGCGATCTCCAACACCCCGGCCTTGATCGCCTGGACCTCGTCGCCCAGACCGGGCGCTTCGACCACGATGGTGGTGTGGGCGGTACTGGCAATCTCAACCTCGCTCTGGCCTACCCCCACCGTCTCGATGAGGATGCGTTCGAAGCCGGCCGCATCGAGGGTCATGACCACATCGGCCGTGGCCTGTGCCAGCCCGCCCAGGCTGCCGCGGGTGGCCATCGAGCGGATGAAGATGCCGGGATCGCCGGCCAGGTCGCGCATGCGCACCCGGTCGCCCAGCAAGGCGCCTCCGGTAAAGGGGCTGGTCGGATCCACGGCCACAATGCCCACGGTATACCCTCGGCGCCGATAGGCCAGAGCCAGACCGTTGACCAGGGTCGATTTTCCCGTGCCGGGCGCGCCGGTCACGCCGATGAGATGGGCGCGGCCGGCCTGACCATAGAGCGCTGCCAGCAAAGGGCGGGCCAACGCGGTCCCATTCTCGATATGGCTGATGGCACGGGCCAACGCCCGACGGTCTCCTTCCCGGAGGCCCGTCACCAGCGTCTCTACGGTTTCGGTCCGAGGGGCAGGCATGGGTTGGTCGTCCCTCGGTTCAGGCCACCGGTTCTGAGGTCGCCAGTTCCCGGCGGATGAACTCGACAATGGCCGTCGTGGGCGTGCCGGGTCCGAAGACGCCTTTCACCCCCATCTGCTGCAGGATGGGAATGTCTTCATCGGGGATGATGCCGCCCACCAACAGGAGGACATCCTCGCGACCGACCCGCCGCAGGGCTTCTTGCACTTTGGGGACCAAAGCCATGTGGGCGCCGGAAAGAATGGACAGGCCGACGACATCCACATCTTCCTGCAAGGCGGCCTCGGCGATCATCTCGGGGGTCTGTCGGATGCCGGTGTAGATGACTTCGAATCCGGCATCACGCAGGGCCCGTGCTACCACTTTGGCCCCGCGATCATGACCGTCCAAGCCTGGTTTAGCGACAAGAACACGGATTTTCCGTTCCATTTTTCGGGTCAATGGCCAATTTGGGATGAATGAGTCAGCAACGCTTGCTAGAAAAAGACGGGTTCATGATAAACACCGAATACTTCGCGAAAGACATCGGTAATCTCGCCTAGGGTGGCATAGGTCTTGACGGCGGCGATGATGGGCGGCATCAGGTTTTCCGAGCTGCGGGCATAGTCGGCCAGCTCGCGCAGCGCCTTTTGCACGGCGCCGTTGTCCCGCTCGGCCCGCACCCGCCGGAGCCGCGCCACCTGGCGTTCATAGCCGTGGGGATCCATTTCCAGAATGGGGATCGTGATCGGCTCGTCGGCGATAAAGTCGTTGACGCCGACGATGGTCCGGGCGCCGGTGTCGATCTCCGTCTGATAGCGATAGGCGGCGTCGGCGATCTCCCGCTGGAAAAAGCCGCTCTCGATGGCCGGGATAACACCGCCCAGGGCCTCGATCCGACGGAAGTAGCGCTCGGCCTCCTCTTCCATCTCGTTCGTCAGCTTCTCGACGTAGTAAGAGCCGGCCAGAGGATCCACGGTATTCGTCACCCCCGATTCGTGGGCGATGATCTGCTGGGTGCGCAAGGCGATGGTGACGGCCTTCTCGCTGGGCAGGGCGAGCGCTTCGTCCATGCTGTTCGTGTGCAGGCTTTGCACGCCCCCCAGCACGGCCGCCAGAGCCTGAATGGCCACACGCACGATGTTGTTTTCCGGTTGTTGGGCCGTCAGAGAAACGCCGGCCGTTTGGGCATGGGTGCGCAGCAGCCAGGAGCGCGGATCGCGGGCGCCGTAGCGTTCGCGCATGGCCCTGGCCCACAGGCGTCGCGCCGCCCGAAACTTGGCGATTTCCTCAAAAAAGTCGTTGTGGACGTTGAAGAAAAACGACAAGCGCGGCGCGAAATCGTCGATGTTGAGCCCCCGAGCCAGCGCCGCTTCGACATAGGTAAAACCGTTGGCCAGGGTAAAGGCCAGTTCCTGCACGGCCGTGCTCCCGGCCTCGCGAATATGATAGCCGCTGATGCTGATCGGATTCCACTGGGGCAGCTCCCGACACCCGAATTCAATGGTATCCGTCACCAGACGCAGGGAAGGCTCCGGTGGGAAGAGAAATTCTTTCTGGGCGATGTACTCCTTGAGGATGTCGTTTTGAATCGTGCCACGCAGTTGGTCGCGGCGATAGCCCTGCTTCTCGGCGGTGACAATGTACATGGCCCAGAGGATGGCGGCAGGCGAGTTAATGGTCATGCTGGTGCTCACCTCGCCCAGGGGAATGCCGTCGAAGAGGATTTCCATATCGGCCAGCGACGAGACGGCCACCCCACACTTGCCGAATTCGCCCAGGGCTTCGGGGGCATCGGTGTCGTAACCGTACAGCGTAGGCATATCAAAAGCCACCGATAGCCCCATATTCCCCTGCTGCAGCAGATACTTATAACGTGCGTTCGTCTCTTCGGCCGTACCGAAGCCGGCGAACATCCGCATCGTCCACAGGCGCCCCCGATACATGGTGCTGTGCACCCCGCGCGTAAACGGATACTCGCCCGGCCAGCCCAGGTCCCGCCGATAATCGAGATCGGCTATGTCGAGAGGGGTATATAACCGCTGCACCGGTCGCGATGAAGTCGAGACAAACTCGGTTCGGCGTTCCGGCATCCGTTTGAGCGTGGGTGCCAGGGTCGCTCGTTCCCAGCGCTGCCGATCCTGTTGTAAGGCGTCGAGTTCACGACGATCGAAGAGAGACATCGGTAACCTCCCAAAAACACATAAGGCCCGGTGCATCGGCAGGGGATGCCTGCGGTACGGCACCGATGAGCGAGCAACACGATAACACGCTTATTCTACCCCAAAGCCAAGCCGGCTGCCCACCGGCAAGGGGGCGCGCGCCGTCTCTACAACAGGTCTACCAGCGCGGCCGTTGTCGGCAAAAGCCGATCGGCATCGGCCAGGTCGCGCGCCTGACCGAATCCGCACAGCACCCCCACCGTCCGCGCTCCCGCGGCGGCTCCGGCCTGGATATCGACGGCCGTATCCCCCACCATCAGGCAATCGTGGGGCGCCAGGCCCAGCCGTCGGGCCGCCAGCAGAACGGGTTCCGGGTGCGGTTTCAGCCGTCGTACATCCTCACGGGTGACAATGGCATCGAAAAGGCCTTGCCAACCGTTCCTGTGCAGAAAACGCATCACCGTCTCGCGGTCGCGTGTGGTCACCAGGGCCAGGCGATAGCCCGTTTTGAGCCGTCGCAACGTACCATCGACGCCGGGGATAAGGCGCATCGTCTCGGCCCGACGCTGGCCCAGCAGACGGGCCAGCCACCGGCTGAGACGAAACGCCTGGTCGTCCAGCCCCAGGCGATCGAGCTGGGTGATAAGGCCGTTCACAGGGCCCTCGGCCATGACCACGAGATGGCGCAGAAAAGGCTGCGGGTCTCCGGCGGGGAACAGACGTCGCCAGCGTCCCAACCGCGCCGCCAGCTCGGCGATGAGGGTATCATCGGTGTCGGCCAGAGTTCCGTCGAGATCGAACAAGATGCCGGCCACCGGCCGACCGCTCACCCAACCGCGGGGCTCAGCCCCTGCGGCGCCGGTCGGAAACGGTTCGCGGTCGAGCAGCCGGGCATAGACATAGCCCCCCAACAGACGAGCCGTGGCCAGAATCGGCGCCGCCAAAAGCACACCCCAAATGCCGAACTCGGCGGCCCCGATGACGATGCCGGCAAAAATGAGCGCCGGATGGAGCCGCACCCGTCGTCCCATGACCCGCGGCAAAAGATAAATCTGGTCGAGTTGAAAGACCAGCAGATAGAAGAGAAGGACGATCACCGTAACCACCGGCTTGCTCAGCGGCAACCAGGACGAACCGCCGAAAAAAGCCACCAGCAAGGCCGGGACCGTGGCCAGCAAGGGCCCGATGGTGGGGATGAATTCGCCCAACCCGGCCAGAACGGCCAACAGAAGCACATTCGACAGCCCCAGCACCCACAACCCCAGGCCTATGATAAAGCCAACGGTAAGCGCCACCAGAACCTGACCGCGGAAAAAGCTTCCCCAAATCAGTCCCAGCCGGCTCAGGATTTCACTCAATTCCTCACGCTGCGGAGCCGGCGTCTGTTCGAGCAACCAGTTGCGCAGTTTCTGGCTATCCTTGAGCAACCAAAAGACCAGAACGAAGACGAATAGCACCCATAGGAGGCTGGAGGCCATGCCCGAGACAACACGAAGGATGCTGCCTGCGGCCGGGGTCAGCAGCGTCTGGAAACCCCGAATGATCTGGGGGACCAGCTCATCTCCACGCAATGTCAGCGGCCCCAATTCGACCATCTGTTCGCCCAGGCGTTCCAGAACCGGCGTTAGGGCGGCCAATTCGGCCTGGAGTCGCCCCATCAAGGCCGCCAAGCCGGGCGTGATCAAGACCGGCGCCAGGACCAAGAGCATGAGAACCCCGGTCAACACAATGGCAGCCGCCCAACCGCGCGGCAACCCCGTCCGTCGTACCAGGGCATCGGTCGGCGCCTTGAGAAGATAGGCCAGCACAAAAGCCATCAGCAATGGCGGCACCGCCTCGCCGAATTGCATCAACAGCCAGGCGCCCACCACCAAAACACAAACCAAAACCACGAGTTTGGTGGTCGTCGTCCAACGCGTGTTCATGACGGCAAGACGGCGAAGTCCGTTGTGAAGGGCATGGTCAAACCCATAGGAACCGACGAATGATACTCACAGCGTGGACCAGGCCGGCTCATACAGTCGATCCGCCACTTGACTATACGAAAACACTCTGTTTTACCTGCCGACTGGCCTGTGGTCAAGGACTTTTACTATACGAAAAGCGCTACTTTTTCGCAATTCTATCCAAATGGACGGCTTCACCATTATACGATGATATCAAAAACAATACCTTTACTTTGAGTCAATTTTGTCATTACACAGTATTTTTGTAAACAATCAAATCGTTCTATCAAAAATATTATCTGCAGAAAATCTTAGCCTCCATTGCGCAGCAAACCGGTGTCTGCGCCCTTTGCCGTTGGCGCCGAGGGACAAGCGATCGGGCCGAGAACGGACCCTCTGCAGGGAGAGTACCAACATGAGAACGTACCAACACACGAACGCGTTTCCCGATACCCACGCCAAACCGTTTATTACCCTCTCAAGGTGCGGAATGGAGGCTACCAAGCCGCTCAATGAACCACACCGATATCATCGGGTGGCCAGTACCGCAGCCAGGCTTTACCGACGATGGCATCCAGGGGGATCGGGCCGAAGGCACGCGAATCGTTGGAGTTGTTACGATTATCGCCCATCACAAAAACGGCATCGGAGGGAATGCGCGTGGGCGGATAATCCCCCCGTGTGACCGTGCGCAGATAAGGCTCGCTCAACGGTACCCCGTTGATCAACACCTGCCCGCCACGGACTTCGATCACTTCACCCGGCAGGCCGATCACGCGCTTGATCAACAGCTCCCGCCCGTAACCGGGAACCCGGATGACCACGATATCCCCTCGTTGCGGAGGATGCAGGCGATAGCTCAACTTCTCGATGACCAGGCGCTGCTGGCCGTGCAGGGTCGGCTCCATGCTATAGCCCTCGACACGCGTCGCCTGGGCCAGGAAGAGATGGATAAACAGGGCGACCAGGATGGCCGGCAAGATGGTTTCGGCCAGCTCCCGCAGCTCGCGTCCCAACCCCGAGGGCCCGGCCGGCGCTGCCGGAGGCGTTGTCGGGACCGGTGGCGGCGTGTAGGGCGGTAGATCGTAGCGTTGCGGTTGTTCTTCCGGCCGCACGATGCGGGCATCGGGCGGCCAGCGCGGTGAGGAGGCAGAGGGATGCTCGCTCATGGCAATACTCGAGAGACCGGGCCCACAAGGCCAGGCCTGCTCCAAACGCAGGTCTGGCCTTCCCTTCGAGCCGGGCTTTTCAGCGGCCCTTGCGCTCCGGCCGTAGCGGTCGTGGTGAGCGTTCGACCCGTTCGGTGCGTTCGCTCGGTCGGGCGCTGCGGCCGTCACTGCGTGGGCGCTCACCGCCTCCCCCGCCACTTCGCCGCTCGCGGGTGCGGCGGTCTCGCTCCAGGGCCTCTTCGGGGGTCAATCCTTCCAACACGGCCAGGCGGCTCAAGCGGATCTTGCCGCTTTCCTGGTCGATGTCAATGACCATGACCATGATCTCATCGCCCACGCGCACCACATCTTCGACTTTACTCACCCGATAATCGGCCAACTGGGAGATGTGCACCATCCCATCCACACCGGGCAAAATTTCGACAAAGGCGCCATAGGGCTCGATGCGAACCACTTTGCCGGTGTAGATACCGCCCACCTTGGCCGTGGCCGTCATCATGTGGATTTCCTCCAGGGCCTTCTCGGCCTCGACGCCGCCGGACACGTAAATGGTGCCGTCTTCTTCGATGTCGATTTTCACATTGTAGTCGCTCTGGAGACGGCGCACGTTTTTGCCGCCGGGACCGATGACTTTGCCGATCTTCTCGGTATCGATTTGCGTCGTCAGGATGCGGGGAGCGTACTTCGAGAGGCTCGGCCGAAAGGCGGGGATAGCCTCCAGCATCTTCTCCAGGATAAAGAGCCGCCCTGTGCGCGCTTGCGCCAGCGCATCCCGCAACAAGTCGTAGCTGAGTCCCTTGATTTTGATGTCCATCTGCAGGCCCGTGATCCCGGTCGCCGTGCCCGCCACCTTGAAGTCCATGTCCCCAAGCTGGTCTTCCATGCCCTGAATGTCGGAGAGGACCACGTAGCGGCTGCCCGGTTGGGTGACATCGCCTTCGCTGATCAAGCCCATGGCAATCCCGGCTACCGGCGCCGAAATTGGCACGCCGGCATCCATGAGCGCCAGGGTGCTGCCGCAGACAGAGGCCATCGAGGTGGAACCGTTCGAGGTCAACACCTCGGAGACAAGGCGAAGGGTGTAAGGGAACACGCTTTGATCGGGGATGACCGGGACCAGTGCCCGCTCGGCCAGGGCGCCGTGTCCGATCTCCCGGCGACGAGGGCCGCGATTAGGCCAGGTCTCGCCGGTCGAGAAGGGCGGGAAGTTGTAATGGTGCAGATAGCGTTTCGTGTCCTCCGGCAGAAGGGTATCCAGGGTCTGGGCATCGCTAGGAGTGCCTAAGGTGGCGATGGTCAGAACCTGGGTCTCCCCCCGCGTGAAGAGGCCGGAACCGTGGGTGCGCGGCAAAATGCCCACCGCACAACGGATCGGTCGGATCGTCTTGGGATCACGACCATCCGGCCGCTCACCCGTGTCGAGGATGCGCCGGCGCACGGCCTCTTTGAGGATGGCATCGAAGACGGCATTGAGATCGTCGACTTCAAAGCGCTCGCCGAGCTGGGCGATCATCTCGGTGCGCAGGGTGTCGAGCGCGGTGTTACGGTTCTCTTTGTCCATCCCAGCCGCCAGGATGCGCTGGATGGGCTCCTGCACCATGGCGTTCACGGCTTCGACGGTTTCGGGCAGCGGCACATGGATGGTGAACTCCCGTTTGGGTTTGCCCACGGCCGCGCGCATCTCGTGCTGCAGGGCAATAAGCGGTTGCAACGCCTCATGCCCCACCCGCATCGCCTCGAGGACGATGTCTTCGGGGACCTGGTTGGCGCCGGCTTCGACCATGAGGATGCCATCGGCCGTACCACCCAGGCGCAGGTCGAGCAGGCTTTGCTCCATCTCGGCGAAGGTAGGATTGATGACGAAGCGACCGTCGATGTAACCGACACGCACGGCACCGATAGGCCCATCCCAGGGGATGTCGGAGATCATCAGTGCGGCCGAGGCGGCGTTGATGGCGAGAATGTCCAGAGGGTTTTCATCGTCGGCGCTCAAGGCCGTGCAGATGATCTGGACTTCGTGCCGGAAGCCCTTCGGGAAGAGGGGGCGCAGAGGCCGATCAATAAGCCGACTGGTGAGAATGGCTTCGGTGCTGGGCCGACCTTCACGACGGTAGAAGCTGCCGGGGATGCGGCCGGCCGCATAAAGTCGCTCCTCGAAGTCCACGCTCAAGGGGAAGAAATCCGTACCGAGCAGCGGGGTTTTGGAGGCCGTAGCCGTCGCCAGAACGACCGATTCACCTTGAATGGCGGTCAGAGCGCCGCCGGCCAGGCGGGCCAGGTCGCCGGTTTCGAACGCGATGGTTTTGCCACCGACGACGGTTTGAAACACATAAGGTTGGTGGTAAGCCATAGGAAACCTACTATACGATATGGGAGGATGCGGAATCGCCCGACACGCAACCCGTCTCCCTCGCCGGGCAACTCAGATGGCCTTGAGACCGGAACTCCGTGCCCTCTTACCACCGCAAGGCCAGGGACTGGCAAGTGCGCCGCACGGGCCTGTGCGGCGCATTTGCCAATTCCTGCTCCTTGCCGGTGCGGTGGGCCGGGTAGCCGTCGAGCGCGAGGGGAAATGACCGGAAAAGGGGACACAAGAAACGAGTAGAGGCGAAGCCTGCTACTCGTTTCTTTGGCCGCTATTTGCGCAATCCCAGGCGTTCGATAAGCTCCTGGTAACGCTGACTATCCTTATTCTTGAGATAGGCCAGATGCCGACGCCTCTGACCCACAAGCTTCAACAGACCACGTCGTGAAGCTTCATCGTGTTTATGGACCTTAAGATGTTCGACCAATTGGTTGATACGATTTGTCAGGAGCGCTACCTGGACCTCAGGCGAACCGGTATCCTGGGGGTGAAGGTGGTACTGCTGGATGATCATCTGTTTTTCAGCGGCACTAAGGGACACGGACCAATTCTCCTTTACAGAGCCGAGACATCGCTACGCAGGCAAAGCGTATGCTTCAGCCGGAAGAAAATAGGCATCGCCGACACGGCGATAAGTCTGTTAAACCAGACGATCAGTATAGCACCGGATATCGGATTTGACAAATCCGTCGACCTGTGCCGGTCGAGGCTCCTAAGAATCGGGGTGGCAGAAGCCAATGGCTTCTACCACCCCCGGAAGCAGAGGGCGCTTACGGCCAGATACCCCGTAGCATGGTTGCCCGTGCCACCCGATCAACGGCAAGGATATAGGCCGCAATGCGGTTATTCACTTTATGCTTTTGGGCCAGGGCCGTGACCTCATCGAAGGCCCGATTCATGACCTGTTCCAGACGACGATTGACCTCGACCTCGTCCCAGAAAAGGTACTGCAGATCCTGGACCCATTCGAAATACGAGACCGTGACGCCACCGGCGTTGGCCAGGATGTCGGGAATCACAAAGATGCCGCGGTCGTACAAAATGGCATCGGCCTCAGGCGTTGTGGGCCCGTTGGCAGCCTCGCCGATGATGCGCGCCCGAATCCGCGATGCGTTCTGCGCCGTGAGTTGATTTTCGAGGGCGGCCGGTACCAGGATATCGCACGGTAGCTCCAACAATTCGGCATTCGTCACCGTATCGGCCTCGTCGTAGCCGACGACCGATCCCGTTTCCTGTTTCCAGCGCCATACGGCTATCGGGTCGAGCCCGCGGGGGTTGTAAATGCCCCCCTTGGAGTCGCTGACGGCGACAATGCGAACGCCGTCCTCGGCCAGAAGACGAGCGGCAATGCTGCCGGCATTGCCATAACCCTGGATGACGGCCGTAGCCTTGGTCAAATCAAGGCCGAGATGGCGCGCAGCACGCCGGATGGTAAATTGACAACCGCGGGCGGTGGCCTCATGCCGTCCTACCGAACCTCCCAGCTCCAGAGGCTTACCCGTTACCACGGCCGGAACCGTATGCCCGACATTCATGCTGTAGGTGTCCATCAGCCAGGCCATGGTTTGCGGGTTCGTGTTGACGTCAGGCGCCGGGATATCGCTTTCCGGGCCGATGATGATGCTGATCTCCGTCGTATACCGTCGCGTGAGCCGCTCGATCTCCTGGATGCTCATCTGTTTCGGATCACAGACCACACCGCCCTTGGCCCCGCCATAGGGAATACCGACCACAGCCGTTTTCCAGGTCATCCACATGGCCAGGGCCCGCACCTCGTCCAAGGTGACATCGGGGTGGAAGCGGATCCCACCTTTGCCGGGACCGCGCACGGTACAATGCTGAACGCGATACCCGGTGAACATTTGAATTTCGCCGTTATCCATGCGCACCGGAAAGTGGACGATCAGCTCTCGTTCGGGCACCCGCAATTTCGCCAGAATCCCCCGCGGATAGTGGTTCAAGTATTGAGCCGCCAGATCGAACTGCTTTTGGGCGATGGCAAAAGGCGATTCGACCTCCTTGCCGACCGGCTCGGCACGCCGCGATGGAGCAATGACAGCGCTGTCTATCATGGTTGCTTCTCCTTTGAAGAACAACAGTCTATGGGTTTTTTCGGAAAAACGATCGGGCGATGATCTACTCGCCCACGGGTGATGGCGGCATTGCCAAACCACTTCAAAAGTATAGCCTATTTTTGCCCCTTTTGCCAAGGAGGATACCCACCATACTGCCTGTGATACCGGGCAAGCCCGAGAACCCGGCCAAGGCACCGAATCGCCAGCGCATAAGGTTTGAGTGACGCTCATGGCCCGTGCCCTCTGTAACGGGAACCGATCGTCCCCTGTGATCATTTTGGCGACTTGGCCGATTTCATGGTATGCTTGGCAATGGCGACATCCCAAGCCGGGTGTCGCTTGCTCTTGTATCTCCGCACGGGGGCAGGGTTATATTGCCCGTCCTCGTGATCCAGCATTTGACCGTTTCTCGTCAGCAGCTAAGCGAGGCCAACGATCGTCCGCAGAACCGAACAAAGTTCCAATCAAACCACAGGTCCGCGCATCAACGAGCGCATCCGTGCGCCCGAAGTCCGGGTCATTGACCAGGACGGCACCCAACTGGGTATCATGCCCCCCGAAGCGGCGCTGGCTTTGGCCCGAGAACGTGATCTCGATTTGGTTGAGGTAGCGCCGAATGCGCAACCGCCAGTCTGTCGGCTGATGAATTTCGGCAAATATCAGTACGAACAGACCAAGCGGGAACGACAAGCACGGAAGGCGCAAAAACAGATCGAAGTCAAAGAAGTCCGCTTACGTCCTAAAACCGGTGAACACGATACCGAAGTCCGTTTGCGTCAGGCACGGCGCTTTCTGGAAGAAGGCAACAAGGTCAAAGTCCGTGTGCGTTTTCGAGGACGCGAGATCTTTCACCCCGAACTCGCTACGGCGATACTCCAGGAATTCGCCGCCCGTCTGAGCGATATCGGTCAGATCGAACAACAGCCTGACCTGGAGGGCGCCAGCATGCTTATGGTCTTGGCGCCGCTGCCGAGCAAAGGCCGATAGCGATCCGGACGACCCGATTTATCGTCTCGTTTTTATTGTCAGTCCGATTATCTTCAAGAGGGTGCTGCTGAGACCGGGCAGCTCCCTCTTTGTTTGCCATTCTCTGCCAGGAGTTGTTCCCCATGCCCAAGATCAAAACCTATAAGAACGCGGCCAAGCGTTTTACGTTTTCGGCCAACGGTAAGTTACGCCGTGTTAAACAAGGCAAAAGCCATTTGCGGCGACGCACGGCCAAGCGCAGTAAACGCCTTTTCGACAAGCTGTTGACCGATACCATCCCCAGCCACAAACGCATTGTCCAACGATTGGCCCCTTATCTCAAGCGCAAATAGCCCGGAGCGATCCCCATGACTCGAGTTAAACGCGGCGTTACCACGCGTGCCCGCCACAAGAAAGTCCTCAAGTTTACGAAAGGCCATTTCGGCGCCCGTCATCGTCTCTTTCGCGTGGCCAATGAGTCGCGCATCCATGCCCTGCTCTATGCCTATCGCGACCGCCGCCGACGCAAGCGCGATTTTCGGCGGTTGTGGATCGTGCGCATCAATGCAGCCGCCCGGCAGCAGGGTCTCAATTACAGTCGGCTGATCGACGGCCTGAAAAAGGCCGATGTTCGGCTTGATCGCAAGATCCTGGCCGATCTGGCCGTGAGCGAACCGCAAGCCTTCGCGGCCCTTGCCGGCGTCGCCAAGAGCGCTCTGCGCTAGCGGAGATCAGGGGGATGGCGCCGATTATCACCAGCGCCGCCAACCCTCGTTATAAGCTCGCCCGTGCGCTGCTGACGCGACGAGGCCGCCACAAACACCGTCGGCTTTTACTCGAAGGGCCGCGACTTATCCAGGAGAGCATCAGCGCCGGATTCCCCCCGGCGCTGGTTTTGTTTGCGGAGGGTGCGGCCTCGGTTCTGGCGCCGGTCTTGACCATGGCTGCCGCCGCCGGCGCCGAAGTGCTCGGCGTCAAAGACGAGTTGTTGGCCGAGCTCTGCCAGACGGTGACACCCCAAGGGGTGGTGGCCGTTGCCCCCTGGCCGGAGATCGGCCCCGGTCAGGAGGGTTGGAGTTTGATCGTGGATGGCGTGCAAGACCCCGGTAATTTGGGCACGCTGTTGCGCAGCGCTGCCGCCGCCGGTCTCGATCAAGTCATCCTGCTCCCCGGTGTGACCGATCCCTGGGCGCCGAAGGTGTTGCGGGCAGGAATGGGCGCCCACTTTCGCCTGGCCATCCGCATGGCGCGCGATCTGGGCCAGGTCGAAGCCTGGATCGGCCCGGCCCAGCGCCTGCTGGCAACGACAACGGCACCTACCCTTTACACCGAAATCGACTGGACGCAACCCAGTGCCCTCGTGATCGGCAGCGAGGCCGCCGGTCCACGGCGGACGGCCTCCTGGTCGGGCTTGCAGGCCATCGCCATCCCGATGGCCCGTGGGATAGAGTCGCTCAATGCGGCCGTTGCCGGTAGCATCATCCTCTTCGAAGCCCAGCGACAACGCCGCGCCCGCTTCCCTTCCTGAAGGGCACGGCCGGAGCGGATTTTTCTATAAGTCGGGGCGAGAGGACTTGAACCTCCGACCTCACGGTCCCGAACCGTGTGCGCTACCGGACTGCGCTACGCCCCGACATCCGCATCATTATAACCGTTCGAAGACGATCGGTCAAAGCCGATAGGGCGGTTGCGCGGCAAGGTATCGGCCGAGACTTGCGATAGGCGTTGATAGGCCATCCGGCCCGATGACGGGGATGGGCGGATGAAGCAACGAGGCCAAGGGTGACGACGCCGTCCGCACCCGTCGAGGGCCATGCCGACGACAACGGGGCGTGGGGATGGGAAAGGAGTGAACGGCCCTCTGGCCTCATGGTTTGCGCAGCTTAGAAGCTCATGCTACCCTGCGATAGTGTTTTGCCGGTAGTTTATTCCCCTCATGAAGCTTTCCCTCCTTCCACGCAACGAGCGCCTGGTTTCTCCTTTCTTACCCATCTACGCGAGCCTGGGTTTCGCCGTCGGTGATTGGTGGGGCGAACGCTTGTTGACATGGGGGTTTTGGCCCTGCCAGGGCTCAGAACGGGTGCCATCGCCTCTATGGCTGTTGGCACCGCTGCCGTTTTTGGGTGGCCTGGTTGTGTGGGAGCGCCAACGTCGTCGCCGACTGATTCCCTTGCTCGTGCTCACGTTTGTCTTGCTCGGCGCCTGGCGTCATACCACGCAGCCGTTCGAGCCCTGCCTGCAGGCTCATGACCTCAGGCTATATCACCGTGCGCACGCTTACGGCCGCCCGGATACCCTGGAAGGGGTCGTCATCGGCTATCCCGACCGCCGTGCCGAGTCCGTCTCCTATCGGGTACGGGTGGATACCCTCTGGCGAGGCAATACCGCTACGCCGGTGACGGGTGTGGCGCTGGTCCGCACAACCGACCTTTCCGCTTTCGGATACGGGGATCGTCTGCGTATTCAGGGAGTACCGACGACACCGCCGACGTTTGCCGGGTTCGACTATCGTCGCTATTTAGCCCGACGCGGGGTGCACACCTTCATCCACGCCATCGCTTTGACACGGATAGCACCTGCCCGGGGATGGTCTTTGCCGATCCTGCTCTCTCGTCTGCGCGCTCGCGGTAGCGCCATCTTGAACGCCACCCTGCCCGAACCCTATGCTGCGCTGGCCAACGGGATGGTCCTGGGTATCGAGAGCGGTATTCCGCGCGAGCTGTATACCCAATTCCACCTCACCGGGACCAGCCATGTCATCGTCATCAGCGGTTCGAATATCGCTTTGGTCTCCGCCATTCTGACGACCCTGAGCAAACGATGGCGTCGGCCCCGACTGTCCGCCGTTCTGACCCTGGTCGGTATTACGTTCTACACCCTGCTGGTGGGTGCCGATGCAGCCGTGACCCGGGCCGCCCTCATGGCCGGACTGGCCGTCATCGCCGTTGTTCTGGGTCGCCAAAGCGCCGCTTTGATCTCACTGTTCCTCGCCGGTCTGGTTATGTTGGTGATCCATCCGCTGACCTTATGGGATGTGGGTTTTCAGCTCAGTTTTACGGCCACGTTGGGTTTGATTCTCTTCAGCCGACCTTTGCAGAGGCGCTGGCAGGCCTCTGTGGGCAAACGTCTGCCCCGCCTGGCCAATAACCTCATCGCCGAAGGGCTGTTGGTGACCATGGCGGCCCAAATCGCCACGCTACCGCTGGTCGTGGCGTACTTCGGTCGGCTTTCGCTCGTTGCCTTCCTGGCCAATCTGCTCATCCTGCCGGTTCAGCCCCTCATTTTGACAGGCGGAGGGCTGGCCGTACTGGCCGGTTTCTTTGCTCTGCCTCTGGCCCAGATGCTGGCCTGGATCCCACGCGCCGGTCTATGGTGGACCGTCCTCATGGTCGAGCAAACGGCCCGGGTACCCTTTGCCTCGTTGGTCATCGGGAGCTGGGGGCGCATGCTGGCGACGCTTGGCTTCTGCGGCCTTGGATTGGGCTTTATCGTGTGGTTGCTGCGGCAGGAGCAGGGGGCCACGTCTCTGCTTCCCGACGCCTGGCAACCCGCATGGTGCCGCAGCGTGCTCCTGGCTACGGCGGTTATCGTGCCGTTATGGGGCCTTATGAGCTATAGCGAGAGCCGACCTGACGGTCGTCTGCATGTGCTTGTATTGGGTCGAGGCGAGACGGCCGATTTTCTCATCATCGGTCCGACGGGTCGGCGCATGCTGATCACGGCCGGCCGGATGTCGGCTCGGCCTCCGTTGGTCGATGCCGTGCGCAGTCAGCCGGCAGGTCGCCGGGCTTTGGATCTCGTCATCCCGGCGCGAGAAATTCCGGAGAGCTGTCCTCTTCCAGCCGACCTGTGCCCGGATACCGCCCTGCTCGATTCCAGGCACCCGGCCTTGCAGAGGGGCAGCGTGATTCACCTCGAAGCGGGGGTAACCCTATCCGTGCTCTACCGGCCGTCTACGGCCGATGAGAGTTCCCTGTTTCTCTTGCGCTACGGCGATTTCAGGGCCTTGCTGCCTTTCGAGTTGTCCCAGGCGACCCAGGAGCAGCTCCTGGGTCATTTACCGGTAGGGGTCGCCGTTCTGCCGGCGCCTTTTCCGGGCAGTGGTTTCTGGCCCCACCCCGATTGGATCGCCCACCTGCATCCGCAGATCGTCCTGGTGCCCGAGGGGGTAACCTATCCGCCCGCCGTGCAACGCAGTCTGACGGGCTATAGTGGTCTGGCCGCCATCGCTGCCGTCGGCGTGACGGACATCGCCAGCGACGGCCACACGTTGACGTTGGTAGCCCGCCCTTATCCGGAAGACCAGATCCAGCGCTAAAAACAGACCGGAAATGCCGCCATGCGGATGATTTTGCAGCCGTCTCTCGCGTTTTG
Source organism: Caldilineales bacterium (assembly GCA_037443945.1). Lineage (GTDB taxonomy): Bacteria > Chloroflexota > Anaerolineae > J102 > J102 > SSF26. Next base: position 73,372 of record JBBINH010000001.1, on the reverse strand, counting down.
GCGTGGTTCCCGCCGAGAAAAACGCTTCGGCGACCCAAAGCGCCTGCCCTCCGAAGCCACGTTTTGGCACTCCCTGACCCATCGATCAGGAACCATCTGAACCGAGCTGGCGGCTACGCGCCTAAGGCCCTTTGCAAGGCTTCTTGCCAGAAGAGTTGGCTGCCGTCGCGCAAGACGAGAACGTCCTCTTTTTGCGCCATGGTCAGGACGCGGTCATCGGTCTGCCCGCCGGCAACGGCCGCCAGGGTGGGATAGCCGGCCTTGCCTAACAGATTCGCACGTCGGCGCGCCCGCATGACGTCGTCGCGCTTGATCGTACTTGAAGCCTCACAGGCCAACCAGACTTCGGGATGTTCGGCCAGTTGACGCACCCTGCCGTTGAGCAAAAGGTCGAGCGAGAGAGCAGATCGTCGCTCTCTTCGTCATCCAGGACCTTTTCCAGCTTGTCTATGATGGTATCGAGAGTAACCACCCGAACCTTCTGCAAGACTCTGGCAAGATACGTCGCCGCGCGTTCGCGATAATGACGTTCGATGGTATCACCGACAAGACGGGCAACGGTGATATCCATCCGATCCACCCGTTGGGTCAGAATACGCATCGCTTCGCTCAGAGCCGCCAACGCTTGCTCGGTGCGTCGTTGCGCTTCCGCCAGCTCGGCCACAATCATCTCCAACCGGCCGATACGCTCCTCCGAACGCCGTTGCGCCTCCGCCAGCTCGGCCAAAGCCGTCTCCAAGCGGATGAGGCGCTCATCGGCCCGACGCTCCGTTTCTAAAAGGGTTGCCTACATATCAGGATGTCCTGGCGACGCACTACCAGCTCGGCGCGCAGATTCTGCTCCAGAGCTTCAAAGCATAAATAGCGCCTTCCTGGAGCCACGAAAACCGCCGGCAACGGCTATAAGAAGTCCGCAAACGGTGACCGGGCTTACTGGACAGGGTGATAGCGCCTTGCTATTATCCGACCACCGTCGTTTGATTCGATAACCACGCTCTCTTTGCAGGAGGTGTCACTATGGCCATCCGCACGGCTGAAGCCGTATGGCAGGGAACGTTGAAGGAAGGCAAAGGGGTGATGAAGACCGGCACGGGCAGGTGTGAAGGTCCGTTCACCTATGCCTCCCGTTTTGAAGAAGGTGAAGGCACAAATCCCGAAGAGCTTCTCGGCGCAGCCCATGCCGGCTGTTTTTCCATGTTTCTCTCGGCCTTGTTGACGAACAACGGCATTACGCCCACCCGTATTGCCACAAAAGCCAAAGTCCATCTGCGCGCCGGACCGACCATCGAGTTGATCGAGCTTCACACCGAGGTCGAAGCGCCCGGTCTGGATGAGGCCAAGCTGCAGGAACTGGCCGCCGAGGCCAAGGCCAAATGCCCGGTGTCCAAGGCCCTGGCCGGGCCGCAGATCGAAATGACGGCCACTCTGGTCGGCGCTTGAAGAGGTCAAGCCTCTCCTTAGTCGGGAGGTCGATGGTGCTCGAATCGGCCTCCCGACGGGTTTTTCAGGCCTTGCGTTCGGCGACCAGAACGTGGGAAAGGCCAAAGATGCGCAGCGGTGTTTTCTCCAGAGCGTGGGTCAAGGCGCGCAGGCCGCGTCCTATCCGGGGATGGCGGTAGATGATGTTGTCGTAACCGGGATAAATCTGCGTGTGGTACACCAGGCGCAAGGGCAAAGGCGCCAACAGGCGATGCAAGTCGGCTACGGTATAAGCGCGCACATGCGGCGCCAGGCGACGGCGCCAGCGATCCGGCAACCAGTTGATCAGGGGGATATTGCCGAAACGATACCTTCCCCGCCAATAACAGCCGTGGGTCTCGAAGGGATAAAGACGATTGGGCACAAAAACGATAAGCCGGCCGCCGGGTCGGAGGACGCGGGCGATTTCGGCCAGGGCCATGGCATCATCCCGCACGTGTTCCAGCACCTCGTGGGAAAGCACCGTATCGAAGCTGGCCGCCGGGAAAGGTAAAGCCTCGCAGGCTGCCACAACACATCGGTCCACGGCCTGGGCAGCGATGTGCATACTGGGGTAGTCGATATCCACAGAAACCACGCGAGCACCAGCCGCCGCCAGGTGACGGCTGTACATCCCGATTCCGGCTCCATCGACGAGCACATCGGCATCGTTGACCGGCGCCCAGGCCCGGATCAGCTCGAAACGGCGCTGTTGACCGGCACGCCACACATAGGAGGGATGGCCCAAGATGGCCGCCTTCTCGTCAGGACGCCGTGGCAGCGTATCCGTTGTGGTCATGGCCCTTGCTCCTGTTGGCCCCATTCCTCTTTATGGCCAAAACCGCGCGTGTTGTCGATCAGACGGATCCAGCTCGGCACCAGCCGATAATAACGGGCTCGGGCCAGGGCCGCGGTCAAGGTTTGGACAGAGGCAATGAAAGGGAACCGTTCGCCGTAAATCCGGCGGGCCACGATGACCTCATCCCCGGTGCAGGGTGCTGCCAGGCCGTGGATTTGCAGGCCCCGGATCGACTGCCAGTTTTGATTGTTGGCCTCGATCGTGGCGGCTACCCAGGCGCCGGCGCCGATGTGTTGGCCATGGCGCGTCGTCGGATCGGACAAAAAATACAGGGTCAGATCCGGTCCGGCTGCGTAAAAGACGGCTGCGGCATGCGGCCTGCCTTCGGGGCCGACCGTGGCCAGGCAAAGGGTGTTGTGGGCGGCCAGGAAATCCACAAGGTGGGGTAAAGCCTCGATCGGTGTCAACCTTCTACCCATGATCGGTCGCCTGGAGTTCCCCGATCTGTTTGCGCCGCAATCCCAGCCATTCCTGATACAGCTCGTTCGGGATGCCGATACGGGCCAGGATACGCCCGCACGTATTGTCGATCACGTCATCAAGGGTTTGCGGCAGGGCATAAAAGGCGGGGACAGGGGGGAAAATGATACAGCCGATCTCGGCAGCCTGGGTCATCAAGCGCAGATGGCCTACGTGCAAAGGTGTTTCACGCACGACCAGAACCACAGGCCGACCTTCCTTGAGCTGGACATCGGCGGCGCGCGCCACCAGGTCAGCCGCATAGCTATGGGCAACGGCGCTCAGGGTCTTGATGGAACAGGGAGCCACGATCATCCCCATCGTGGCAAAACTGCCGGAGGCAATGGCGGCGGCGATATCGCCGGGCCGATACACCACATCGGCCAGAGCTTCGACCTGGCGGGGGGTGTAGCTCGTCTCTTGGACGATGGTAATACCGGCAGCTGGCGAAATGATGAGATGGGTTTCGATATCCGGCGCCCGCCGCAGGATTTCCAACAGGCGAATGCCGTAGATCTGGCCGGAAGCACCCGTCAGCGCAATGATGAGACGTCTGGTCATGGTTCCTGTTCAGCCCTGCGCCAGGCGATAGAGCAGGGCCATCAACATGAGAATGATGAGAAAGAGGTAGCTCGCCGTCATGGCCTCAGGAGCGACGGGCGACGCCTGGGACTCCTCGCCATCGATGGCCTCGTCGGTCAGCCAGGCTAAGACGGCCAATGCGGCCGGGTCGGCGCTGCGCCGTTCGGTTGTGGGAGCGAGAACCGCAGGCAAAACCGGGAGATCGGCCACGAGTCGCTCGGGGCGCGCGGGCGCTGTCAAAACGGTTACCATAGGCACCATCGCTCCGGCGCCGAGGTCGCCACGGTCGAGATCGGCCAGATCGTCCGGAGAAGCAGGCACCACTGCCGCCGTGGCCGAACGGCGGGCCAGACGGACAAACACCGCCAACACCAGCAACACAACCAGGCTCAGGTAATCCAGGCCGGTCCACGCTACAGGAAACACAGGCCCTCCTCAAAACGGCTCGCGCTCGCTATCGAGGTCGAAGGTCCTTTCCTCAGAAAGCGCTTCGGGGACCCCATGACCGCCCGCCGAGAGGGCCATCTCTTCGCCCGTCGGCATCAGCAGCCGCACGCGCAGTTCGGCCCGATCGAGCAGGTGATGGCAATGCCGAATCAGCGCCATGCCGCGCTCGTAGTGGGCGAGATCGGCCTCCAGATCGCCGCTGCCTGCTTCCAGCGCCGCCACGGCGCGCTGCAACTCGGCCAGGGCTTGCTCAAAAGTGAGATGGGACAGGTCCTCCATCGTTTATCCCCCGTTAGAAACGACAACACGGAACCGGCCATCGGCCACATGGACGTGCAGCCGCCGCCCTGGTACGGCCTGGGCGACCGACCGCACCACGCGGCCGTCGGCATCGCGCACGAGGGCATACCCGCGGCTCAAGACGGCCAGAGGATTGAGCGCCGCCAAACGTTGCTCCAGGCCGTTCACCAGCAGACGCCGTCGCTGGAACGCTTGCTCCCAGCTGCGGGTCAGTCGCCGGTCCAGCTCATCCAGGTACTGTCGCTGTTGCTCGATACGATAACGGGGCGACAACCGCCGCAAGGCGGCTTCGGTTTGCTCCACCTGCAGCCGCCGGCGGGTCACATGATGACGGGCGAGATCGGTCAGACGGACCATCGTCTGACTCAGTTGCCGGCGATAGGTAGTCGCGTCGATGGCCACAACGGCATGGGCGGCCGCCGTGGGCGTCGGGGCGCGGTAGTCGGCGACAAAATCGGCGATGGTAAAATCGGTCTCATGGCCGATGGCGGTGATCACCGGCACAGGCGAGCGGGCGATGAAGCGGGCCAGGTCCTCATCGTTGAACGCCCAGAGGTCTTCGATGGATCCACCCCCGCGGGCTAGGACGATCACGTCGATATCCTGCCGGTGGTAGAGCGCCGCCAGAGCTGCCCGCAGTGAGGCCGGGGCCTGATCCCCTTGCACCAGACTCGGCACCAGCAGGACATCGGCCAAAGGCCAGCGTTCGGCCAACACACGCAGGAAATCGTGGACGGCCGCCCCCGTGGGCGATGTGACCAGACCGATGCGCCGCGGACAGGGGGGTAGCGGTCGCTTCCGGGCCGTGTCGAACAAACCTTCGGCCTGCAGCCGTGTTTTGGTCTGCTCGAAGCGGCGGTACAGCTCACCCACCCCGCCTTCGGGTTGGAGATCGTCGGCGATAAGCCGCAGCTCCCCTCGCGGCGGATAGAACTCGAGACGGCCATGGGCAATGACGGTCTGACCGACGGCGGGCAAACAGCCCAGATACCGCACGACGCTGCGCCACATCACCGCCTGCAGCACGGCGCCTTCGTCTTTCAACGTGAAGTAGACATGGCCGGAGTTCGGCTGCGAAAGCTGCCCGATCTCGCCGACGACGCTCAGGTCGAGGAGCGTCTCATCCTCGCGCAGCCGCTCGGTGAGGTAGGCGGCCAACTCGGCAACGGTGAACACAAAGGCCATAGCGAGTTCCGGTCCCTTTCAGACAAGGCGATGGCCGGAGCGGCGCCGATCGAGATAGACCGGTAGACGCCGGGGAAGCAAGCTGACGGTGAACGGCGTCCGGTCGGTCGGGTCTCCGTCGAGGTGGTACATCTGCGGCGGATCGGTTGTCACCTCAAGGCGGTGTAACCGACGTCGGATCAGACGGGGATCGGTGCTACGAGGGTAGATCAAAAGCTTGAGCGCCAGCAGCAAGAAACGGAGGGGATGTTCTTCGGCGACAGCGAGCAGGTCGAAAAAACCATCGTTCAATTGGGCCTGGGGCGTCACCCACAGGTAACGGGCATAAAGGCCGATGTTGCTGACGATGGTGAGGGTGTAACGGCTTTCGAGCCGTTCCCGGTCGTCCACCAGCAGGGTCGTTTGTGCAGCACGATGGCGAGGGAGATAGCGAAGAAACTCGGTCAGGTAGGTCATCACCGGCGCCCGCCGCTTGCTGGCGAGTTGGTTTTCGACCCGAACGGTAATGGCGGCATCGAGACCGCAACCGACCCAGCACATAAAAGCCGTCCCGTTGACCAAACCGACATCCAGGGGAACGGCTTCGCCGGCCAGGATAATTGGCACGGCCGCCAGCACGGCATCGCCGAGGCTGTGGTCAGGGTGGGGTAATCCGACATCGCGGGCGAAAACGTTGCCACTGCCCAGGGGAATAATGCCCAAAGCCACGTCGGTAGCACCGGCGGCGATGATGCCGTGGGCCGCCTGACCGATCGAGCCATCCCCACCGGCGACGATGATAGGATGATAACCGGCCCTGGCGGCCTCGGCGGCCAGTTCGCGGACATGGTTACGGCGGACCGTTTCGCGCACTTCGACCTGCCAGCCGGCCGCGCGTAAGGCAGCAATGGCCTGCCCCAGGGCAGTATGACGGGCAGGATGACCGGCGACAGGGTTGTGGATAAGGAAGGCGTGCAAGAACAACACCATCGGGCTGCAGGAGGATGGCGTCCATTGTATCACAGGAGGCCCCCATCCGAAACCAACGGCGCTATTCCGGCTTTTGCCAATGCCGGCGCGTGCACGGCTTGCAGACGCCTCCGGTCAAGCCGGCTCTATAACAAAATGGAACCGTTGCTCGTAGCGGCGCAGCACACGCAAAACCGGAGCACCGAAAAGCCCGATAAGCGCGGCATTGCCCACACTGCGCCACAGGTCCCAAAAGAACGACGTGGCCATGTAAAACAAGGCATAGCTCCGCAAGACGGCGGCCATACCCTGACCCGGCTGCCAATAGAGATGCGCCTGGGCCGGTTGCGTGACAAAAGGCCAGAACCACAGATTCATCACGGCGCCGTAGAACAGCCCCAGCACAAAGCCCGCCGCTGCCAGCAGGAGGATCTCGGCTCGTGCATGAGGTCGGGGATGCGGCAACAGCCCGGCGATGGCCGCTACCCAACCCGAAGCAAACATCTGATAAGGCAACCAGGGGCCGACCCCACCGGTCATAAAGGCCGAGACCAGCAAAGTCAACACGCCGAGAAGAAAGCCGAACTGGGCGCCGAAAGCATAGCCGGCCAGAATCGGCAGGAAGAAGACGGCCGAAAATCCGGCCGGACCGGGCACGAAGCGCAACACGGCGCCCACGGCTGCCAAAGCCCCCAGCAGCGCCAGCGTCTTGGCCGACATCTGGCCCTGCCGCAGATGGGCAAACAAAGCGGCCAGGGCCAGCAGTGTCAACACCATCAAGACGAAAGGAGCATCCTGGCTGTGGGCCATGACCATGGTCTCGCTCTGGCGCACGTTGGGGCTGAAAAAGGGCGCAAGAAACGCCGCCATCCCTACCAGACTGGCCAACACCAGAATAAGCGCCGATGCCGAAACGCGCGGCTTCATCGCCTGGCCTCCTCCAGCCCGGCCAGCACGTCCTCCGGCGTGAGCAAACGCGGATCGCGAAACAGCTTATTGACCTGACTGGCAAAGACAAGCGATTCGGCCATCACCCGTCGCGCCGGGCCGTCCACCACGATCTGACCTTCGGCCATGAGCACAACGCGGTCGGCCGTGGCCGCTGCCAGCTCGACATCGTGGGTAGCCATGATCACCGTCTTGCCCGTCTGGCGCAGCTCATGCAGCAGCCCGGCCAGGATGTGTTTTTGCACGTAATCAAGCCCACGGGTAGGCTCGTCGAGCAGGATCAGCTCCGGATCGGGCACGAGCACGGCGGCCAGAGCCAGACGTTGCTTCTCCCCCACCGATAAATCGTGCGGATGGCTGTCCCGGCAATGGTCGAGCCCCAACCGTGCCAATAGCGCCCGGTCGGCCTCCGGATCGGGCGGCAGACCATGGGCACGACGGCTGAGGGCCAACTCCTCGGCCACGGTTTCGGCAAAGAGCAGTCGCTCCGGGTTTTGGGGGACATAGGCCACACGCCGGGCCAGGGTTTCGGTAGAGACGCGGCCTGTCTCATAGCCCACGACGCGCACATGGCCCTGGGTGGGCTGCAACAAACCGATGAGATGCTTGAGCAGGGTGGTCTTGCCGCTGCCGTTGCGTCCCATGAGCGCCACAAACTCGCCCTGATGCACCCGCAAACTGACCCCGGTCAGGGCCTCGATGCCGGGCCCGCGGCCCCCGCTTGTATAGCGATACCACAGCTTCTCGACGACCACCACGGCCTCACGGCCGTTGGCTGGCGGCGGCGTTTCCGGCGGTACCGTCGGCAAATGCAGATGCTCTTTTAGGGCCTGAGCGAAGCGACGTCCCTCTTTGATGGTCAGGGGCAGGGGTTCCCAGCCCAGGGTCTTGCCCAGCGTGATCAGCGGAGGCGTCAGCGGCACCCGGCGCAGCACCTCGGTCGGTGTACCGAGCAGGGGCGGTTGACCATGACCCGGCCAATACAAAACCAAATCGGCATACTGCACCACCCGCTCCAGGCGATGCTCGGAAAGGACCACGGTCAGCCCCAGGTCCTCATTGAGTTGGCGTAAGGCCAGCAACACCTCCTCGGCGGCCTGCGGATCGAGCTGAGAAGTCGGCTCATCCAGCAAAAGCACCTGAGGATGGAGCGTCAGCACCGCCGCAATGGCCACCCGCTGTTTCTCGCCGCCGGAAAGCGTGCTGACCGGCCGATGGCGCAGATGGGCGATGCGCAACTGATCCAGCACTTCTTCCACCCGTTTGCGCATCACATCCTGGGGCAGTGCCCAATTCTCCAGCGCGAAGGCCAGCTCGTCCTCAACCCGGTCGACGACAAAACCGGATTCGGGATCCTGAAAGACCATCCCCACCAGGTCCGCCATTCCTTTCGGCGCCGCCTGCACCGGGTCGCGACCGTCCACGCGCACGCAACCGCTGAGATGCCCTCCGTAGAAATGGGGGACCAGGCCGTTGAGCGTGCGCAGAAACGTGGATTTGCCCGACCCCGACGGTCCGATGACCAGCACAAACGCCCCCTGCGGCAACCGCAGGGAAACCCCATGCAAGGTGGGTTCGGCTGCCCCGGCATAGCGAAAGCTGAAACGGTCAAGGGCGATCATGGGCTTTACCCCTCACCGAGAACCGGCGAAGCGGGCGGCATGAGCAGGGCCGGCATGAGCAACAAAGCCGCCAACAAACCCGGCACGGGATGAAACGGTGGCATCCAGTCATAAGGTGGGTACGGATAGTAAAAAAGCAGGTCCTCCCCAACCCGCGTCATGGCGAGCATGCCGGCCATCACGACCAGCGCCGTGACGGTCACGGCCGTATCTCGCCGCCGCCACAGCCAACGGCGATAGCGGGATCGGCGGATGGCGCGGCCCTGGCGCATGAGGACCCCCACAACCAGCAATGCACCCACGGCCATGACCAACAGACCCGGCCTCTCGGCAGCCGGCCAAAACGCGCGCACCAGCAGGCCCATCAGCAAAGCCACCAGGCCGATGATGGCCCCGGTCCGCCACAACCGCGTCTGTCTCGGCGTCAGGGCTGCTGTGGCGGCGCCGAAACCGCGCGCCTCCATGGACTCGGCCAGTTGCACGGCCCGATCCAACCCGTTCGCCAACAGCGCCACGAAAAGCGGTTGCCAATCGCGCAGACGGCGCCGATGGTACCCACGCAAGCGGTGGGCCTCCTGCAGCTCTTGCCAGGCGACCACCGTCTGGGGCACGAAGGAAACGGCAATCGTGAGCGCCACTCCGGCCTGATAGGCAAACGTCGGCAACAGCCGCAAGACATCATGAGGGCCTACGGCGCCGTTGAACACGGTGAAGACCAAGAGCAAGGCCAGAAAACTCAGAGCCGTGCTCAGACCGTACAAAAGGGCCTCCAGGGTGAGGGGGCCACCGAGCAAAGGCCAAGCGACGGGCAAGCGGACCAGGACCACACGGCCGTAATGCGAGGTGAGGAAATTGAACAGCACCGTAAACAACCCCAGAAACAGCGCCAACCGGACCACCGGCCGCCAGGCCTGCGGACGGGCCGCGGCGGCGGTGGGTTCGGTGTGACCGGCGTGATGTTGGAGCAGCACGCCAAAAACAAAGGCAGCGGCGGCGCAAACGATGAGCAGATAAAAGGGATTGCGCGTCAGCAGGGCTGCCGTCAACCCTGCCATCAGCCAGGCCACCCAGCTCAGAGGATGATAACCCGCCGTCATGGTCGCTGCCAATCGGCCCCTTATCGGAGTTGACGCTGGCGTCGCAGAGCCCATGCCCCTGCGGCCAACAGACCGGCCAGGACAAGGGCAAAAAGGCCGAGGCTGACGAACAACCGCGCCGGATTGCCGGTGCTCGCCGCCGGAACCGCCGGCGTGAAGAGGGGCCCCGGCCGGGCGATGATACCGGCCGTCGGTGTCGCCGAAGTGGTTATGACCGGCGCCGTGGGCGTCGTCAAAACGGCCACAACCGACATTGTCGGCGTCGCCGTCACCGCCGACGTCGGCGTTGGGATGGGAGTCTCTTCCGTCGAAGGAGCCGTTGGGGGTGTCGGGGTAGAAGCGGGCGTGGGTTCCGGTTCCACCACCTCCAGGATGGCCGTGCGACGATCCTGCTGCTCGGCGGCCACGGCGCGCAGGCTATAGAGAGTCTCGACCACCGGACAGACACTCAGTGCCGAGGAAGGCGACACGGGTTGTTCGGCAGCCTCGCCTATCTGCAAAAAGACGGCGTCGGCGCCCACGACCTGCCAGCTCAGCGTGGCACATTCGCCGGCCACGATGCGTTCGGGGCGCAGCGAGAGGGTCATGCGGATGGCGGCAGGGGTGGGCGTGGGTGTGGTCGTAGGAACAAGCGTTGCCGTGGGGACGGTGGGAGCCGTCGTGGGGGAAACAATCGATGTGGGCGTGGCCGTGCCGGTTGGGGTGAGCGTGGGCGTTGCCGTCCGCGTCGGTGTGGCCGTGCTCGTGGGAGTCGGCGTCGCCGTGCCTGGGGTGGGCGTGGCCGTCATGGTGGGGGTCGGCGATGCGGTCGGCGTCGGCGAAGGCGTGGCCGTGGGCGGCTGTTCGACCGGGCAAATCTGCTCGAAGCTCAGCAAAGGCGGTTCAACGGTCGAACCGTTGACTTCGCCCAGGCCCCAGGCCCAGCCGTCCACGGCGCCGTGGGTGATGATGCGGCCCGCCGCGCCCACATTGGAATATTGCCAGCGCCCGTCGACCAGTTGGTAATAGGCCCAGTAACGGCAAGGACCGCTTCCGGGCGTCAGGCACTGACAGAAACAGTCTTCGCGGGGGAAATCACAGCCATCCTGGTTGTAGGGATCGCCGATTTTGCAGACGGCCACGCCCATCATTCCCGGTTCGCCGATGACGGACAGTCCCGAACGCTGCAACAAATCCCACCCGGTGATGCGCTGCTCGTCGAAAGCGACACACTGGGCCAGGGCATTCCCGTTGCCGAAACGGACGACCAGGCCGGCTCGATTTGGGCCTTGGGCGCGTCCCGGTGAGCGGCCAAGAGCCGCCACCAACACCAGACCGATCAGAAGCAGAGCCAGCCGTCGTCCCATGGCCGGGGTTGCCGCCGATGGCCGTGGTGGCTTCTTGGGTTCGGCTGCCTCAGCGCCGGACGTAGGGGAGGAAAATGGGTACAAATTGTTCCCTCTCGACCTGGGCAAACGTCATCACCGGTGGCCGGACCGTGGGATTGAAATCGGCGTCAAAACCCGACCAGGCAAAGCCCTCAACGGCCTGATCGGCAGGGATAAAGTTGCTGACACCGACATTGGAAGCCACCCAGGCCTTATCCACAAGATGGTAGTAGGCCCAGAAATTGTTGGGATCGGCGAAACAATTGTCCACCGGATTACCAACGCCGCCGAGGTTGCAAACGGCCTTACCCCAGCTAAACTCGGCCATGCCCACCGGGATGAGGGCTGCCTCCAGCACGTCGGCCGTGGTAGCCTCAACCGGTACGGTGACGATTTCGGAGTAGACGTAGTCGGGGAGCTGGATCACCAAGGCCACGCGCTTGGTGGTCTCCTGGGCCCATGCTGCGGCCGCGATCAGCGCCAGAAGTACAAACGAGAGCAGCAGAGCAAGGAAACGACGTCGGATCATGGGATACCTCCTGCGGAGAACACGGAAGAGGGGGAATGGGAGAGACGCATGAGAGGCGTATAGAGCCGCAAGGGCAGCTCATCATCGCCGGGATAAGGCTGAAGTAGGGCCGGGATGGCATCATAAGTGGCCAACAGGCGACTTTCTTCGGCACCGGGCCGATAGATGAAGGCGCCACTCGCCTCTTGCATGCTCAGGAGCACCGCAACCGGGGTCCTGCCGTGGCGAAGGAAGCGCGGCCCCTCCGGGTCCCAGCCGGCCGCGATGATGGTGTCGACGGCCACGGCGGTCGAGTTGGTGTTCGTAGGACCGTCCATAAGGCCCCAGCCGCCATCCTCATGCTGTCGGTTTTGGATATAGGTCAACGCCCGGGTATAGGCCGGGTGGTAGAGGGGCAAGCCGGCGCGGCGCAGGGCTTGCAGGCTGCGACCGGTGGTGTCAATATCGCCCGGCGTGGCGAATCCATCGCTCGGATCGGGGTCCACAGCCCAACCCCAGCTTCCGTCGGGGCGTTGTTGGGCCAGGATGCCGTTCACAACACCCGGAGGGAGAGGGCGACCGGCCTCGACCAGGGCCAGGACGGCCAGACAGTGGCGGAAGAAGAAGTTGGCATCGTAGAGACCGGTGGCCGGGTTGTAGCGGGCCTCCAATTCGGCGGTCAGGTCGATACCGGCAAAGGCGCGGGGGTCAAAGCGGTTGGCGCCCACCGCCCGCGCCGCCACCACGGCGCGCAGGACCTTGGCCAGGCGACCGACATCCCGGCGGGCGAGAAAGGTCGGCGCTTCGTCGGCACAGGCCGCCATCAGGCTACGGCTGCCCGGCGTCCATTCCGGTCCATCGGGATTCTGGCCGGCCAGGGCCACCAGCCAGGCCACATCGCACGAGGTGCCCAACGATCCCACGCTGCCATCGGGTCGCTGTAGGGTTCGTAGCCAGGCAACGGCCGCCTCGACGGCGTTCCGCCGCACCGGCAGACTGCTGTCGGCATCGGCACGGACCGCTGCACCGAAACTGAGGAGCCAAAGGAACAGGAGAAAGCGAAAAACAAATCGCCGCATCGGAGCCTCCGGAGAACGTGCGAGACAGGATGCGGCGGGGAAGGCACAAAAAACCCTCACCGTCGGCGGCGAGGGTTGCATGGACTGCAGGCCTTGCAACCACCGAGCCTGTCCGCGCAGGTGGTGGCGTTGGCGACACCGGGTATCGTGGCTTGGGCCGAAGCCCTTACAGTTGCGGGACAGCGCCGGCCTTGGCTTGATGGGCCGCACCGGACTTCCCCGGCCATCGTCGGAGCGATGTAAGTCGCCAACGGGAGATATCGGTTGAGCGTCGGAAATGTAACAGAAGCGCCGGCCATTGTCAAATCGTTGGACTCGGTTCCGGAGTGTGTTGGCGCAAGAGGGGCAGGCAGGCATAACGTTCAAACGTTCTAACGTTCAAACGTTCTCACCAACAAAAGAGAGGACCGAGTCAATCGTTGCGCATTGTCATGGTCCAGACCATATGCCCCGGCGACTCCGGCATCCGGAGCGATAACCGGCCTGTGGGCGCGCTGACGGAAAGGACCGCCCGGCATGACGTGCCATGGGAGGGCGATGGTCCCTCGGTGCCGGTGGTGGATGGGGGGTAGATCGGAGCCTGGGCGAGGGAAACCGGCGCGGTGAGGCGCTTTCCTCGCCGATCGGCGGCATGCGTGGGGGGCGCAGGCGGGGTCCGGCGCCGACCCTGGGAGGGATCGCCACGCGTCGCGCGGGTGCGGCCGGCGGCCCTGGGGGCCGCCGGCCGCACCTGGAGTCGCGCGATCGGCCGAAAGGACCAACGGCGTCACGCGCAGCAGGACCCACAACGCCGGAGCGCACCTATCGCAAAAACCGCTTACCGGCTATAACAGATCCAACGGATCCACATCGATCCGCCAATTGGGAGTCAGACGCAGGCCGGCCAGCAAGGTCGCCGGGTCCTGGCAGCGAATCAGCAAATGCCAGCGCCACTGGTTGCGCTCGCGGGCAAAGAAGGCCGGAGCCGGGCCGATCAAACCGAAATCCTCCAAACCCAGTTCGCGGGCCCGCGCTGCCAACAGCACCGCCACCCGTCTTGTCTCCTTCTGGCAGCGTTCCGGATTCGTATCCAGATAGAGCAACCGGGTGAGACGCCGATAAGGCGGATAACCGTGCTCCTGACGAAAGCGCATCTCCTGACGGTAAAATGTCTCGTAATCGTGCCGGGCTGCGGCCAGGATGGCATAATGACGGGGATGGTAGGTTTGAACGATAACCTGGCCCCCGCGCGCCGAACGACCGGCCCGGCCGGCCACCTGGGTCAACACCTGGAACGTGCGCTCGGCCGCACGCACATCGGGCAAAAACAGCCCCACATCGGCGCTGATCACCCCTACCAATGTCACCAGGGGCAAATCGAGACCTTTGGCGATCATCTGCGTGCCGACAAGGACATCGGCCTTATGGTCGAGAAAATCCTGCAGGAGGGTTTCGTGCTCGTGACCGCCGGCGGTGGTATCGCGATCCCAGCGCAGGGGCCGCGCCGTCGGAAACTCGCTCTGGAGAGCTTCTAACAAGCGTTCGGTACCGGCGCCGAACGCCTTGAAGCGCAGGCTGCCGCAGGTGGGACAGCGCGCCGGCATGGCTTCGGTGTAGTAACAATGATGGCAGACCAGACGGTCGCCATGCTGGGTTAGGGGCACAGCACAGCGCAGGCAATGCCGCACATGCCCGCAATCACGACAGAGCACGAAGCTGGCCCCTCCGCGCCGGTTGAGGAACAGGATGGCCTGTTCACCTCGACTCAGCACCGCTTGCAAGGCCGTCGCCAGGGGTCGCGAGAACAGCGAACGATTGCCCGCGCGCAGTTCCTCACGCATATCCACGATCTGTACTGGCGGTAGCTCGGCCATCATCGTGCCGGTCTCTGCGGTTGAGGTGAACCCCAGGACCCGTCGCGGCAGTGAGACCAGCCGGTATGCCCCCCGCCGCGCCTGAAACATGCTTTCCAGGGAGGGTGTTGCCGATCCCAACAGCACCACCGCCCCCACCAGCCGCGCCAGGGCAATGGCCGTCTCGCGGGCATGGTAGCGAGGCGTTCGTTCCTGCTTATAGGCGGCGTCATGTTCCTCGTCGAGGACGATAACGCCGGGTTGCGGCAACGGCACAAACAAGGCCGAACGTGAGCCGATGATGATACTCAGTTCGCCTTCTCGGGCCCGCTGCCAGGTATCAAAACGCTCGCCCTCCGAGAGCCCTGAATGCCACACCCCCACCCGGCCCGGAAAGCGGGCAGCAAAACGGCGAATGGTCTGGGGGGTCAGGCTGATCTCCGGCACCAGCACGATGCCCTGGCGACCGGCGGCCAGGGCCCGCTCCAGCGCCCGCAGATAGAGTTCGGTCTTGCCGCTACCGGTAACGCCGTGCAGGAGATAGACCGGCGGGTCGGAGACCGGGACGGGGGCCTGCAGACAGGTCTCCAAGCCGGCGGCGATCACGTCCCAGGCCGCCTGCTGATCGGCGGTCAGCACGGGTGGCGTATCCGGCGCAAAGGACCGGCCGGCCAGGGGGTCGCGCCAGAGCTCGACCTCCTCGAAGCCGACGATCCCGGCCGCAGCCAACTTGCGCAAGGTGGCGGCATCGACCCCGGTTTCGGCATACACCTGGCTTAGCGAAACGGCCGCGCCTCCGGCCTGTGCCAGGAACTCTGCCACGCGACGGTATCGCTCGGCCCCGCGCAGGGTCACAACGGCGGCGGGCACGGCCTCGACAGATAAAGCCAACCGGACGTGGCCCGTCTCGTTGCGTGTCACCAGCCCTTTTTCCACCAACTGCCGGACTACGGTCGGGGTGGCGCCGACGGTGGCAGCCAACTCGGCGGGAGTAAGGCGCACTTCGGGATGGTCACGTAGCCATAGGAGGGCTTCTGCCTGTTTGGAAGGTCGGCCCAGACCCATCAGGGCTTGCGGGATGGTGGTAGGCGAGATGAGCAGACGAACACGACGCTCGGTTTGGGGTTTGGGTACGCGGCCGGTCGTCACATCCCGCCAGCGCGCCAAGCCCTTGGCCAGCAACACACCCAGCACATCGGCGCCGAGCAGGCGTCGATCCTGACGACGCAACTCGCTCAACCGCATCGGCCCCCGGCGGAGTCGCAACAGCAGGGCCTGTTGGATGGGGGTCAGATCGTCGGGATGGATGGGCGCGCCTTTGACGTACTCGACGACGATTTGACTGCGGGCACCGAGACCCGGTGGCAACAGAAGCCGCAAACACTCGCTCAAGGGTGCCAGATAATGCCGGCTCATCCAGAGGGCCAGCTCCATGTGCACCGGCGTCAGCAGAGGCTGAAGGCTGACCGGCTCGTCTATGGGTTTGATGTCGATACCGGGAGGGGTCTCGGCTTCGGCGCTCAGGGCCATGACCACCCCTTGCTGCCGCCCGCGGCCAAAAGGCACCCACACGACCTGACCGGGCTGGATGAGCCCGCGCTGTTCAGGAGGAATGCCGTAGGTAAAGGTCTGGGCCTCGTTCCCGACCGCGACCAACGTCTGCGGCCCCTCACGGGTGGCGGCCAGGCGGTAGTCAATGGGCAACAGCACGGCCACCCGGGCATAACGCAGTCGGAAGGCGTCGGTGGCAGCCGGCGGACTTTGCCGCTCAAGGGACGACAACACGGCGGTAGCGTGTGCTCACGCGTGTGGCGGTGAGAATGGCCCAGAGGATGCGCGCCGTCTCTTCGATGCGGTCCTGGCGATTGACCACGGCATAGTCGAACTTGGGTAATTCCGCCAGCTCGCGGCGGGCGTGGGCCACGCGAATGGCAATCTGTTCTTCGGAATCGGTGCGCCGACGGCGCAAACGTTCCACCATCTCGGCCTCGGTCGCCGTCGTCATGAAGACGGTGACGACACCGGGCAATTTGGCCGCCATCGTCGCCGCGCCCTGAACATCGAGGCGCATAATGACATCCCGGCCTGCGGCCAAAGGAGCGGCGATCTCGCTTTTCGGCACGCCCTTGTAATCGCCATAGACCTGGGCGTATTCGAGCAACTCGCCGTTTTCGATCATGGTGGCAAACGTCCCCAGGCTGACAAAGTAATAATCGCGGCCGTTCACCTCATTGGGCCGCGGTGGTCGCGTGGTGACGGTCACCACGCGGTGAAAATCGACGCCGAGCTGACGCAGGGCATCCAGAGCGGCGTCTTTGCCGACGCCCGATGGCCCGGACAGGATCATGACGACGGGCCGTGGTTCGTCGGGAACACCGAAATGGTCGGAAGACACCGGGGGATTCATGGCTTTGTTTGGGATTTCGAGCGCTTGCAGGGTCCGGATATACTAAGCGAACGAACCATTCCTTGCCGAGGAGAAAACCGCATGCCGATCTACGACTATTACTGCTCGCATTGTCGTCGCCGTGTCAGCCTATTCTATCGCACGTTTGCGCTGGCGGCCGCAACAACACCGACCTGTCCGCGCTGCGGCCATCAGGACCTGCGCCGGCTGGTCTCGCGCGTGGCGGTCGTACGTTCGGAAGAGGCGCGACTGGAGGCGATGACCGACCCCTCGCTCTTGGACGGACTGGATGAGGAGGACCCGCGCGCCCTGGCGCGGCTGATGCGGAGGATGAGTGACGAACTGGGCGAAGAGATGGACCCGGAGTTCGACGAGGTCATTGACAGGCTGGAATCCGGACAATCGCCGGAAGAAATCGAAAAGGAAATGCCGGCACTGGCCGGTGAAACGACCGCCGGTGACGACACGTTTGAGGAGTAAACGGGCTTGGGTTGCCCTCGCCGATCATCCTCGGTCGGCGCTCTCAAGCCCAAAGGATGCCCTCGTCGGCCTAATCGTAGCGGCGCAAAACTCCTACCACCTTACCGTGCACGCGCACCTGGTCGGACCGCAAGACAAAGGGGGTTTTGTAGGCCGGATCGGGGCTGGCTGCCCGCAGTTCGACATAGCCGTTGCGCTCGTAAAAGCGCTTGAGGGTAGCGCCGGCCTGCTCCGGTGGTTCCAGGATCTCGACTACGGCCATTTCACCGGGTTCGACCCGAGGCTGACTGCGCACAAGGATGATATCCCCGTCATCCACCAGAGCATCCACCATCGAATGGCCTCGCACCCGCAGGGCAAAGGCCTCACCGCTGCGCGGCAAAAGCATTTCCGGCACCATCACCGTCTCCACCACGGCGGTGGGATCATCGGGTACGGCGATGGGCAGACCGGCGGCAATGGCGCCATAAAACGGAACGGCGCGAACTGCAGCCCCCGCATCCGATACCGCGGGTTCTGGCGCAGCCCTGTTCTCCTCTGGCTCCCCTTCGATCAGACGCAAGCCGCGCGAGGTCTCGCGATGGCGCACGAGAAAGCCCATGGCCTCCAACCGTTCGAGGTTGTAATTGACCACCGAGGTCGAGGAGATGCCCACGGCGGCGCCGATCTCGCGCAGGGTCGGCGGATAACCGTGCTCTTTCCAGTAGCGTCGGATAAAATCAAGCATGTGTTGTTGGCGGGGTCGGAGTTTCATGGCCACTCTCTGGACAAAAACAGAAATTTTGTTCGAGTCGAACCCAGTATAACCGGAACAAATGTTCGTGTCAAATGGCTTACCCAAATTTCCCAAGCCCGACGCCGATTTCCCAAATGACCCTGCCGCCGAGGAAGTCGACCTGTCACCGGTTGCCCAGGCGATAACCGTTCATAAGGCCGATATCGAGGGCCACATCGTGACGAGCTATGAGGGTTGGCTATTGGCCGTCGATGCGGCCGTGGTCGTGTTGGCCCGCTGGACCAGGCCGACATTGGTCATGCCGTATGTCACATTTAGCCAGGGCGACCTCTTGTTCGAGACCTTTTATCGGCACCGCTACTACAACATCTTCGCCCTCTACGACGGCAGCCATCTGCCCCTGTCATGGTCTCCGCTGGAACCGATAACGCGCTGGCTGCGTCTGCATCGGCGGCTGCGCGTGGCCGATATCCCCATCTCGTTTTGCCGCGAGGCCGGTTTGGCCTGTGTCTGCAAGGGCTATTATGTCAACTTTACCTATCCTGTTGACGTTCAGATCGAACCGCCGCGTCTGATCTGGCGGGATGTGGCCCTGGACCTGTGGATACCGGCGCACGGTGCGCCCCGGCTGTTGGATGAGGCCGAGTATCAGGCGCTGGCACTGACCACCCGCGACCCCCAAGCCCACGCTGCTATCCAGATGGCTTTAGCCCAACTGTGGAGGGCCGCCCAAGACCACGGCAATCCCTTCGCCATCACATCCCGACCCGCCGTTCCAAAGAGCTCAGAATGACCAACGCAACGCGTGTATCCTCTGGCATGATGGTGACGAGGCCTTCGCCCGTCGCCGACCTCCTGCGCGTCCTCGTGGCGGCTACGCTGCTGAGCGCCGGTCTGTTGTCTGCCGGTCTCGGTCTGATCGCCTGGGGCTATGCTCAGGTGGCAGCGACCCTGCCTTCGCCTCAAGAGTTACGCGATCGCGCCAATACGTTCAAATCCACGGCGATTTACGATCGGGATGGCTACCTTCTCTACGAAATTTTTCCGCGCGATGCCGGCCGTCGCATGGTGGTCCCCTTGGGCAGCATCAGTCCCTATCTCATCAATGCCACGCTGGCGACGGAAGACCCCAATTTCTATCGTCATGCCGGCGTGGATCCGGTGGGGGTCGTCCGAGCCCTCTACTACGCCCTGCGCCGCGATACGCGGTTGCCGGGCGGGAGTGGCATCCCCCAGCAACTGGTCAAATTGACTTATCTCGGTGCCGACAAAACCCTGAGCCGCAAACTCAAGGAAGCCATTCTGGCCATCGAGATCAGCCGACGCTACGACAAGGATACCATTCTCGAGATCTATCTCAATCACATTTTCTACGGCAACCTGGCCTATGGGGCCGAGGCCGCGGCCCGGACGTATTTCAACAAAGCGGCGGCCGATCTAACCCTGGCCGAAGCAGCGCTTATCGCCGGCATTGCCCAATATCCGGCCCTGTATGACCCCTACACGCGCTGGGAAGACGCCCGGGCCCGACAGGCCGACGTGCTGCGTCTCATGGTCGAACACGGCTTCCTAAGTCCGCAGGAGGCCACGGCAGCCTGGCAGGAATGGGAAGGCCGCCCTCCGGCGACCATCCTGGCGCAACGCCGGGAGGATTTGCCGGCGCCGCATTTCGTGCTTTATGTACGGCAGGTTCTGGAAGAGCAATTCGGTCCCGAAATCGTCAGTAAAGGCGGTTTGCAGGTGCAAACCACGCTGGACGGCCGTTTGCAACGGCTGGCGGAACAGGCGGTTGCGGCCGGAGCGGCCCTCTTGCGAGAGCGAGGCGTCGGCGTCGAAGGGTTGGCGTTGGTGGCGTTGGATCCCCATTCCGGCGAGATCCTGGCCATGGTCGGCTCACCCGATTTTGCCGCCGCAAGCGGGCAGGTCAATATGGCCATCGTCCCCCGCCAGACGGGCAGCACCATCAAACCGCTGACCTACCTGGCGACCTTTGAGCATCCCGACTATTGGACGCCGGCGACCATCCTTGTGGACGAGCCGACCGTCTTCCCGGACGGGCCCGGCCGTCCTCCCTACCGCCCCCGCAATTACGACGGTCGCTTTCACGGTCCCGTCAGCGTGCGTTCGGCCCTGGCCAACAGCTACAACATCCCGGCCGTCAAGGCGCTGCAACACGTGGGCGTCCCGGCTCTGGTGGAGGTTGCCGCCCGGCTGGGGATTACCACGCTCACGCGGCCCGATTATGGCCTGGCCCTGACCCTGGGCGGCGGTGAGGTGAGTCTGTTGGAGATGACGGCAGCCTTTGCCGCCTTTGCCAACGGCGGTTTGCGGGTACAACCCCATCCGCTGCTACGAGTGCGCGATGCAGACGGGAATCTGCTGATCGATGAAAGCCAACCGTTCCGACAACCGGTGATGGCGCCGGCCCATGCTTATCTGATCACCTCCATCCTCAGCGACCCGGAGGCGCGCAGGCCGGCTTTCGCCGGTGTCGCCCGCTGGATGGAACTGCCCGATCGGCCGTCCGCCATCAAAACAGGCACGACCGACGACTTTCGCGACGCCTGGGCCGTGGGCTATACGCCCACCCTGGTGGCCGGTGTCTGGGTGGGCAACCCCGACAACACGCCCATGCAAGCAGAGGCGAGCGGGGCTGTGGTGGCCGCCCCCATCTGGCATCAGTTCATGCGCCGCGCCCACGAGGGCCTGCCGGTGGTCCCGTTTAGGCGACCGGCCGATGTGGTCGAGCTGGAGATTTGCGCCGATACGGGCACCCTGGCCACACCGGAATGTCCCCACCGCCGCCTGGAGGTCTTCAAGGTCGATCAGCCCCCGCCGGCAGCGCCCTGAAGACCACAAGCCGGACGGGCTGCCTCATAACCCTCGCCAGGCCAGCATCTCCTGCGCCGGACGGCGCTCACCGGTGCAACTGATCCGCCGGGGTGCGGTCAAGAACTGCAGGGTAAAACCCAGGCTCTCGTACAACCGGACGATCCGCTCCGTGGCCTGATTCGAGGCGACCACCGGCCCCGGATGCCGGGCCAGCCATTCGGCCAGCTCGACCTGGTCGTTCCAGCCAAAACCACCGGCGGCATACTGGGTGAATTCCACGTCGTAGGGAGGGTCGGCATAGATGAAATCATCGGCGACCACCGGCAGCTCGGTAAAACGCACGGCGGTGAACTCCCAGCGGCCGAGCAGCGGTTGATAGGTCCGGAAATCGTATTCGTAGGCAATGGTGCGGTAACGACCAAAGGGCACGTTGAAAAAACCGGCCTGATTGAAGCGACACAGGCCGTTATAGCCTGTGCGGTTCAGGTAGTAAAACAGACCGGCGGCTTCGGCGCTTTGCCATTGTCCCTCCCGGATGAGCTGATTGAAACGCGCCCGGGCGTTGTAATAGTCCTCGCGCTCGTTGCGCATCGCCCAGGTGATGACCAGGCCCCGTTGCAGCCAGCGATAAAAGTTGATGAGATGGGGATTGGCGTCGTTAAGCAAAGCCCGCTCCGGAAGCAGGCCCAGGGTCACGGCCAGCCCGCCGCAAAAGGGCTCGACCAAGCGGCGGTGTCGATGGGGCTGCCACAGCGGCTGCAGATGAGGCACGAGCCAGCGCTTGCCGCCGGCCCATTTCAGCGGCGGGCGCAGGGCAAGGCGCTCAGGCATGACGCGGGCGATGGACGGCCTGGGCCAGGGACGTTGCCAATGCCGCCACGGCCGACCGTGGGTCAGGGCCGTTGGCCTGACGGATGAGCGCGCTGCCCACGATGACGCCGTCGGCAAGGGCTGCCACGGCAGCCGCCTGAGCCGGGGTGCTGATGCCGAAACCGACGGCCAGGGGCAGATCGGTATGCTGCCGAACACGGCCTACGAACTCGGTCAGATGCGGCGGCAACTCGGCGCGGGCGCCGGTGATGCCGGTGACACTGACCAGATACAGAAAACCGCGACTGTGGGCGGCAGCAAGGGCGATGCGTTCGGGGGTGCTGGTGGGTGCGACCAGGCAGATAAAGGCCAGGTCGTGTTCGGCGCAGGCGGTCTCGATCGCGGCCGCCTCGTCGGGAGGGAGATCGGGGATGATCAGGCCATCGGCGCCGGCGGCAGCCGCCGCGGCCACAAACCGCGCGCTACCGTAGGCCAGGATGGGGTTGAGATAGCCCATGAGCACCAGGGGCACCGTCACCCCGCGTTCGCGCAGGTTGCGCACGGTCTCCAGACATACGGCCGGGGTTACCCCATGGGCCAGGGCCTGCTGCGTGGCCGCCTGGATGGTAGGACCGTCGGCCAGAGGGTCGGAAAAGGGGATGCCGACCTCGATCAGGTCGGCGCCAGCCGCGACCAGATCGGCGAAAATGGCCCGACTCGTGTCCAGATCAGGGTAACCTACCGGCCAATACGGCATGAAGGCGGCCCGGCCTTCGGCCTTAGCACGGGCAAATGTGGAAGCAAGCGGAGTGATGCCGGTCATAGGCTGGGCATGGCCAATGGTTGGCATGGAGTGACCTTGGCCCTTCAGGGACGAGCACGGCGGCCCGGTTCCGGTTCGCGCGAGCGCGGCAAGGGGATGTATTCGACCGAGGGCCGGCGTTGCGCCGTTTGCGGATAGAGCGCCATCAACCGGTAGATTTCCTCCGGCATATCGGTGCTGACGGTCAAACCGAGAGCACGGGCTTCCGCCACCGTGATGGGATAATCGTGGGTCCAGGTGCCTGTGACCAGCATCGTTGCCACCCTCTCGGCCTGCTCGGCGGTCATTTTGTCCTGCAGCAGCTCGCTCACCGTGGCCTTGACCTGCCGCAGGGCTTTTTCGGCAATGTCGGCCATGATGATCGTCTCATCGTCGATCTCATGGATAGGCTTACGCTCCAACACCTTGAGCACAGAGGCCGCCGGGTGCTGGCCCAACTGCGGATCGACCGGCCCCAGAACGGCGTTTTCGTCCATGACGATCTCGTCGGCAGCCAGGGCGATGAGGGTGCCGCCCGACATGGCGTAATGCGGAACGAACACGGTGACCTTGGCCGGATGGCGCCGGAGGGCGTGGGCGATCTGTTCGGATGCCAGGACAAGCCCACCGGGCGTATGCAGGACCAGGTCGATGGGGATGTCTTTGTCGGTCATCTTGATCGCCCGCAGCACGGCCTCGGAGTCCTCGATGGTGATATAGCGCACCAGCGGAAAGCCCAGCAGGCTCAGGGTTTCCTGGCGGTGAATGAGCACGATCACACGGCTATTGCGTCGTTTCTCCAGGCGCTCCAAAAGGCGCAAGCGCTCCATTTCCAGCATCTTCTGCTGGATGATCGGCTGCAGGGACGATATGATGAAAAACAACCAGATAAGGGCGAAAAAGTCCATAGAACATCAAAACGTTGAAAGTCAGAACGTTTGCATGTGCCAACGTTCCCCTCACCAGGGGAAATACTCGTCGAGGTAGACGCGGCGGATGTAGCGGCGGCGTTTGAGGATTGGCGCCAGGACGAGTCCGGCCGCAAAACCGCCCACATGGGCCCACCAGGCAACGCCGCCCAGAGCCTGGGCATCGACGACGATGCTGAGGACGCCGTTGAGCAATTGCGAAACGAACCAAAAACCCAGATAAAGGACGGCCGGGATCTCCACAAACCAGGGCAAGAAGAACAACGGCACCAGGGTGATCACACGGGCCGTGGGAAAGAAGAGGAAATAGGCCGCCAATACCCCGCTAATGGCTCCGCTGGCACCGATGGCCGGGATGGTCGAGTTGGGATTGAAAGCGATGTGGACGATGCCTGCCGCCAGGCCGGACATCAAATACAGCACCACATACCGACCACTACCCAGTCGGTCCTCGACGTTATCGCCGAAGATGTACAGGGCCAGAACGTTGCTGAACAAATGGGCCCATCCGCCATGCAGAAACATTGAGGTGACCAGGGTCAGCCAGCCCCAAGGCTCGTCGCCGGCCAATAAGCGCGCCGGTACAATGCCCAAAGCCATAGTGAGTCGTTCGGCCCCACGGCCAGCCGAGACCATCAAAAAGAAAACGACAATGTTGGCCGCGATCAACGCCCAATTGACCAGGGGCAACGAACGCGAGCGGACGGTGTCTTGCAGAGGAATCACGAGAACACTGACAAAGCGCGAAATCGTAACGAATCCATGCCGGAATCCGCAGCCAGACCCATCCGAACCCGAAGGCGGGATCGCCAAATCGCGCCCGACTCAACGGGGCCTGAAGCGGATAGGTACCGGTATTGTATGGATACGATGCGCTGGCACCAAACGGACAACCCCATCCGGCCGTCGTCGCCCGCGGCCACACAAGGAGGGCAGGCTCTGGGGAGATTGCGGCCAAAAGCCTGCCCTGTGTTCGTCGATGCGGAACCGGTGCGGCCGATGACCTGCCGATCCGGGGCGCCCGATCTAGCGCGACAGTTCGCGGGCGATGATGTGGCGCATCACCTGGCTGGTACCCTCGTAAATCTGGTAAATCTTGGCATCGCGCATCAGCTTTTCCACCGGATATTCCTGGCTATAGCCGTAGCCACCGAAGACCTGCACGGCGTCGGTCGTCACCTTCATGCACATGTCGGCGCAGAAGGCTTTGGCATAAGCAGCCTGCATCGTGTTGGGATAGCCGTTGTCGAGGAGCCAGGCGGCCTGATAGGCCAACAAGCGGCCGGCCTCGATGTTCATGGCCATATCGGCCAGCATAAAGCTGACACCCTGCTGGGCGATGATCGGCTTGCCGTAGGCCATGCGTGTCTTGGCATAGGCCGTCGCTTCTTCGAAGGCCCGCCGCGCCACACCCACCGCGGCGGCGGCCACGGCCGGTCGCGAGCTATCGAAGACTTTCATCGCCGTCAGAAAACCGGATCCCTCCGGGCCGAGACGGTTTTCGACGGGCACTTCGACGTCTTCGAAAAAGACCTCGCTTGTCTTGGAGGCATGTTGGCCCATCTTGGGCAGCGGCTTCCCCGTTTTGACCCCCCATGCTCGCTCGACGATGAAAGCGCTGATGCCCTCGTGGCGCGCCTCCCGATCGGTTTTGGCAAAGACGACAAAGATATCGGCTACGGGCCCGTTCGTAATCCAGGTCTTGGTGCCGTTGAGGATATAGCGATCCCCACGGCGTTCGGCAAAGGTCTTGATCCCGGCCACATCCGAGCCGGCGCCCGGTTCTGTAACACAATACGCCGCCATGGTGCCGGCCGCCATACGGGTGAGGTACCTGCGCTTCTGGTCTTCGTTGCCGGCGATGAGAATGGGCAAGGCGGCCAGCGAGTTGAGCATGAGCGAGGTCTGAATCCCCGAACAGGCCCAGGCCAGCTCTTCGTTCAGGATACACTCCTCCAGCAGGCTCATACCGGGGCCGCCGTACGCCTCGGGGATGTTGACACTGAAGAGTCCGTTTTCCTGGGCTTTCCAGATAACGGGCCAGGGGAATTCATCGTGGCGGTCGTAGTATTCGGCCACCGGTTTGATTTCCTTCTCGGCGAATTCGTGCGCCAGCTCGCGCAGCATCTTTTGTTCGGGCGAAAGCATGAAGTTGAGCATAGTCGACGCCTCAGGGAAAAGCAGGGCGCCGGGACGATAACCCAAAGCGGCCGCTCGTCATCCGGCAGTTGCGGAATCACATCGATCCTCGATCCGGTCGGACCCGGCGGTCATGCCGTCGCCGGATCAAGGCTATTTTAGCAGCAATGACGCGTTGCGTCAAAAGGGTCTCAAGAACAAGCGGAGGCTGTCGCCAGGCGGTGGGACAAAGGGCGGCCGGGCGGCCCCGGCCGGTCGAGGGGGCCGCCCGGCCGCCCCGGCGTTGACAGGCGCCACCTGCTGCCCTATGATGAAACCGGCTGTCCAACACACGCTCTTGCAGCCTTGACCATGAGCCCATCCGCTTCCCCTTCGCAACCCGCAACCCTCCACGCAGCGGCAGACCGGCATGATGAGGCCTGGCGACAGGCTATCGGTCGGCCTGTGTTGATCATCGTTCTGGCCCTCTGTTTGTGGCAGGGGATGGGTGAGCTTCTGCTCGCCTTGCTGGACGACCGTCGTTTGCTCTGGCTGTGGCCGTTGGGGATCCTGACGGTGGTGCAGGGGGTCTATACCCGGTACTGGCTGGCCCACCCCCGGCGACGCCCATGGCGCCGCTGGAGCCTGGAGGTCAGCGAGCCGGTGGTGGCGCTGGTCGCGTGGCGCCTGTTGAGCTGGTTCGTCTTCGACCAACGCCTCGATGCCGCCACCTGGCAGGCCTGGTTTCTGAATCCCTTCACCTTTTTTGACCTGCCCTTCGTCCTTGGCGGGTTGATGCTGGTCATCGTCTGGCGCTTTGCTACCGCTGCGGCCACGAACGTTCTGGACCTGGGCTTGCGGCCGGACGAGCTGGTCGCTTACGACCGGCTTGGTCAGGTGCGCGGTTGGGTGCAGGCATCGCCGCCCGATCGCCAGGCCCTGCTGGAGGCCTTCGGCGAAACCTGGATGCTGGGCGGCGTGGTCGTGCTCATCTGCGTAGCCTTGAGCCGAGGCGCGGAGCGGATGGGCGAACCCGGATGGTGGCGCCGGCATGGGCAAGACCTGACACCCACGGCGGTGCTGGCGCTGGTGGGCTATGTGCTGACAGGGCTGCTCCTCTTCAGCCAAGGACGACTGGCCCTGTTACGGGCGCGCTGGCACTACGAAGGCGTGCCGGGCGGTGACCGGGTGGTGGCCCGCTGGCATCGCTATGCCACTGCCGTCATCCTGGTGGTGGTCATCCTGGCCTTGCTGTTGCCCCTCGGCTCCACCTTCGGGTTGGCCGCCGTGCTCCTGGCCCTGATCCGGGTCGCCATCCTGCTGGTTACCCTGGTTGTGGGCCTGATGGCCCTGCTGATAGCGCTGGTCCTCAACCTGTTCTCACCGGAAACCACGCCGGTGCCTCCACCCGAGTTACACCCCTTAGATGCCGCCGTATCGCCGCCGGCCTTCACCTGGGCTAGGATGCCGGCCTGGATCGGAGTCGGCTTCTTCTGGCTCCTGTTGCTGCTGACCACGGGCTATTTTCTGCTCATCTATGCCCGCCGTTGGGGTGCGGATTTTGGGCCGCGTTGGGCCTGGTGGAGGCGACTACGGCTACCCCGGATTCCCCTGCGCAACATCCGAGGCCGTCGACCCCGGCGAGACCGCCGCCAACCGAGGCCGATAAGCACGACAACGACGGCCGTTTGGCGCTACATCCGGTTGCGCGGGCTTTCGCCCACCAATCGCACGCGCTACTTTTATCTGCGGGCGGTCAAACGGGCAGGCGAGTTGGGAACCGCGCGGCGGCCCCATCAGACGCCGCTCGAATACGAGCAAACCCTGCGCCGACATTGGCCCCAGGTCGAAGCCGACCTGCACGAACTGACGACAAGTTTTCTCCATGCCCGCTACGGTTTGCAGCCGGTCGATGAGGTGGAGGCCGAACGCGCCCGGCACGCCTGGGAACAGATCAAGCGTTTATGGCAAAAAAGGAGTCGCTCATTGGGCGAAAAGACACAAAAACTCGAATAACATCGTTTGCTTGAATTCAAGCGGAATCTCATCTATCGCATCAACTTAGGGCAATCTACCCGATCCGTGGCCTATAAGAGGGGGATGGATCTGCGCCCTGGGCGGAAACGTGTGCTAGAATAGGTCAACCGTGCTGTGCATCACCCCGGTGCGGTAACGACTCGCGTTGCGGAGAAGCCGTTACCGCCTTTCGTTTCCGTCGAGGAGACCGCCATGGACTACCGTCCCCTTGGCCGTACCGGCCTCAAGGTTTCCGTCCTGTGCCTGGGCACCATGCAATGGGGCTGGACGGCCGACGAAGCAAATGCCTTTGCCGTCATGGATGCCTTTGTCGAGCACGGCGGCAATTTCATCGACACAGCCGACGTGTATTCCCGTTGGGTCGAGGGCAATCCCGGCGGCGTATCCGAGCAAATCATCGGCCGGTGGATGAAAGCCCGGCGTAACCGGCGTCAGATCGTCCTGGCCACGAAGGTGCGCGGCCGCATGTGGGAGGGACCCAACGGCGAGGGACTGAGTCGCAGCCATATCCTGCGCGCGGTCGAGGACAGTCTCCGTCGCCTCGAGACCGATGTCATCGACCTCTATCAGATTCACGCCGACGACCTCAACACGCCCATGGAGGAAACCCTCCGGGCGCTCGACGACCTGGTGCGCCAGGGCAAGGTGCTCTATATCGGCTGTTCGAACATCGTCGCCTGGCGTCTGATGAAAGCCCTATGCATCAGCGAACGATGGGGACTGGCCCGCTACGATAGCCTGCAGCCCCATTACAATCTGGTCCACCGCCGCGAGTTCGAGGCCGAGCTAAAGCCTCTCTGCGAAAGCGAAGGCCTCGGCGTTATCCCTTACAGTCCCCTGGCGGGTGGTTTTCTGACCGGCAAATACCGGCCCGATGCTCCGCCGCCGTCTTCGGCCCGCCTGAGCGGAGTAAAGCGCTATTTCAACGACCATGGCTGGCGCGTTCTGGCGGCCGTGGAACGCGTGGCCACCGAACGCGGGGCCACACCGGCGCAAATCGCCCTGGCTTGGCAACTCAGCCAGCCGGTCATTACGGCGCCCATCATCGGGGCGAATTCGGTGGCGCAATTGCACGAACTGTTACCCGCCGCCACCATGCGGTTGACGGCGGCGGAAATGGCCTTTCTCGATGAGGCCAGCCGGCCCCAACCCTGAACATCCCGGCCCTCCTATGACCATCCGACGTGCTCAAGACCTGACCGATCGGCTATCCCCCTGTGCGAGGTGATACAACCGTGAGCGGTAGACTCTGGGGCGGTCGCTTTCGCGGCGATACTGACCCCCTCATGGCCCAATTCAACAACTCCATCGGCTTTGACAAACGTCTGTGCCAGGCCGATATCCTCGGCTCCCAGGCCTACGCCGAAGCCCTGTTCGAAGCCGGCATCCTTACGGCCGACGAGTTGCGCCGAATCGTCTGGGGTTTGGACCGGGTGCTGGAGGAATGGATGAGCGGTCGTTTCGAGATCAAACCCGACGACGAGGACATCCATACGGCCGTGGAGCGACGACTCCACGA
Source organism: Caldilineales bacterium (assembly GCA_037443945.1). Lineage (GTDB taxonomy): Bacteria > Chloroflexota > Anaerolineae > J102 > J102 > SSF26. The sequence continues at coordinate 44,011 of JBBINH010000001.1, read as the reverse complement.
GCTGATCGGGCCGATAGCCGGTAAACTGCACACCGGTCGCAGTCGCAACGACCAGGTCGCCACCGATCTGCGCCTCTATCTGCGCCAGGTCATCCACGAGCTGGAAGAGCAGCTCAATGCGATGCAGATGACCCTGGTCGATCTGGCCGAGCACTACATCGACCTGATCATGCCCGGCTATACCCACTTCCAGCCGGCGCAACCCGTCCGCTTTAGCCACTGGTTGCTCAGCTATTTCTGGATGTTACAGCGCGATTGGGATCGGCTGGCCGATCTGAGACGGCGGCTGGATGTGTTGCCGTTGGGTGCAGGCGCGCTGGCCGGGACACCGCTGCCAATCGATCGTCATAAGCTGGCCGAACGATTGGGCTTTAGCCAGATCAGCCCCAACAGCATCGACGCCGTCGGCGACCGCGACTTCGTGGCCGAGTTTTTGTTTTGGGCGGCGTTGTTGGGGGTCCATCTCAGCCGACTAAGCGAGGACCTGATCCTCTTCTCGAATCCCAGCCTGGGCTTTGTCGTCCTCGCCGATGCCTATACGACCGGCTCCAGCCTGATGCCGCAGAAGAAGAACCCCGATGCCTTCGAGCTGGCCCGCGGCAAAAGCGGTAGGCTCATCGGTCATCTGACCGGGCTGCTGACCACGCTCAAGGGCTTGCCAGCCGGCTATAACAAGGACCTGCAAGAGGATAAGGAGCGGTTGTTCGACGCCGTGGACACCTTGCAATTGACCTTACCGGTCTTGACCGGCGCCCTGGCGACGATGCAGCCCCAACCCGAACGCATGGCGGCGGCCTTGCGCGACGACATGCTGGCCACCGATCTGGCCGATTGGTTGGTCCGGCGCGGCATTCCCTTCCGCCAGAGCCATGCCATCGTCGGCGAAGTCGTGCGCGAAGCCGAATTCCGCCAATGCTCGCTGCGGGACCTCGATCTGGCCACGCTACAGCGCATCCATCCCGCCTTTGATGCGGAAGCGTTGCAGGTATGGGACTTCGAGCGTTCGGTCGAACAGCGGACGGCACCGGGCGGCACGGCCCGCGCCGCCGTCCTGGCGCAGATCGGTCAGGCCCGCGCCCTCCTCGGCGCCGATAAGTTTTAGCCGTCGTTGCCCGGATTGGCATCGCTGCAGATCACAACTTCGCCAAGATCCGATCTAAATACCAAAAAATCACATATAACACCAAGAATCAAGTCCATTGCTTATAATCTACAAGATTCGTGTAATAGTCGTTTCATGCCATGAGTGCTTATTCCGCTTATTTTCGTTGTTTTCGCGGTTGTCCGGGACAATGGTCATTATACGAAATCATCTACACATGTCCCCACTGCGGCGGTCTCTTGGAGGTAGCCCACGATACCGAGGCCTTGCGCAAGCGTTCCGGCTCGGCCTGGATGCGGCTGTTTGAAGACCGCGCCGGTACGACCGTCTGGCCTTTTGGCTCCGGGGTGTGGCGTTACAAGGAATGGGTGGTCCCCAGCCTCGACGACGACAACATCGTCAGCACCTTCGAGGGCAATACGAACCTCTTCCGGGCCACGCGCCTGGGCGAGCAGATCGGGGTGCCCGATCTGTGGGTCAAACAATCGGGCAACAGCCATACCGGCTCGTTCAAAGATTTGGGGATGACGGTGTTGGTCAGCGTCGTCAAACAGATGATCCGCCAGGGCAAGCCCATCCGCGCCATTGCCTGCGCCTCGACCGGCGACACCTCGGCCTCATTGGCAGCCTACGGCGCCACGGCCGGCATCCCCACCATCGTCTTTCTTCCCCAGGGCAAGGTCAGCCGGGCGCAGCTCATCCAGCCCATTGCCAACGGCGCCACCGTGCTGGCCCTCGATACCGATTTCGACGGCTGTATGACCATCGTCAAAGAGGTGACCAAAGACAACACCATTTACCTGGCCAATTCCATGAACTCGCTGCGTATCGAAGGCCAGAAAACGGTCGGCATCGAGGTCGTACAGCAGTTCGATTGGGAGGTGCCCGATTGGTTTGTCATCCCCGTCGGCAATCTCGGCAATATCAGCGCCCTGGGTAAAGGGCTCTTGCAGATGAAGGAGCTGGGTCTCATCGACCGCCTGCCGCGCCTGGCCGCCGCCCAGGCCGCCAACGCCAATCCCTTCTATCAGTCCTATCTCAACGGCTTTCGCGAGAAGGTCCGCCTCAAGGCCAGCACCACCCTGGCCTCGGCCATCCAGATCGGCGATCCCGTGAGTTACGAAAAAGCCGTGGCCACCATCCGCGCCTTCAACGGCGTAGTCGAAGAGGCCAGCGAGCACGAACTGGCCGATGCTGCGGCCATGGCCGATCGCACCGGGCTTTACACCTGCCCGCACACGGGTGTGGCGCTGGCCGTGCTGATCAAGTTAGTCAAGAAGGGCATCATCCGGTCCCAAGAGCGCGTCGTCGTGATCGCCACGGCGCACGGTCTCAAGTTCACCCAGTTCAAGGTGGGCTATCACGACGATAAACTGGAGGGGGTCGAAGCCCACTATGCCAATCCCCCCATTTATCTGCCGGCGGATGTGGATATCGTCAGACGAACCCTCGATCGCAAGCTGAAGACACCCTAGCCAGATCCGCCCAAACGCCCGGTCAGTGCGGTTGTGCTCTCGGCGGGCGCTTTATGGCCGTGTGAGCTGCCACGATCCCAACGGCACGGCCTCCTCGGCGATGAACACGGTCAGTTCCAACGTGACGGCTGCCGCCGGGAGCTCCAACCGGACGGGATAGGTTTCGCCGACCTGCCAGCGCGTGGTGGGGAAATCGTAGCCTACAGGACGGATGATCTCCTGCTTCACGACCTGACCGGCAGCGTCGCGCCAGGTCAGGGCCACCTGCAGGTCGGGGAGATCGGGTTGCAAGGCCTGCCAGTAGAGCCAGATGGCCTCGGTGGTGAATTCCGCTCCGACCAGACGCAGCCGATCGGCAAAAACGGTGCCGGGGTGGGTCATAGGGGGTTGCTCGGGAAAAGCCCGGTTCGGATCGAGCCGATAGTGACGCAGGCCGAGAAAGGGAAAGGTCGGGGTCGGTTGCGGGATGGCGTAACGGTCGAGCAACGTCGTAACGACACCGGCCGGATCGACCACATCATCCTGCCACAAAAACAGCCACACACCGCCCCATCCGGCCAGGTCACGGTTGAGATGCCGAGCCGTTTCTTCCCAACCGAGCACCTGACGCACATCGAGGATGGCGATTGCGGGCAGGCGATAACGGGTCACGCCCAAGGCTGCCGGCACGTAGGCATCGAAGACGGGATAGGCATGGCCGGAGACAAGCAGGACGGCTTCATCCGGCTGGCGATGGGTGTACATGTAGGCAATGGCATCGCGCCAGTCGGTTTTGGCAAAAGCCGGATGGGTGAACCAGTTGAACAGGCCAAAAGCATGAACGGCCAGAACGATCCCCAGGGTCACGGCAAAAGCCGACCGTATCAGGCTAGAGGGCAGGCGCAGGCGGTCCGGCCTCAGGGCTGCCAGCCCGCCGCCGACGAATAACGCCCAGACGGGCCAGATGATGAGCAGATAGCGCGGGTTGAATTTGGGTATACGATAGGCCAGGGCCAGGATAAGGACGGTCGGCAACAGACCCCACGCCGCCAGCAGGAGACCGGTATGAGGTGCCGCCGGATAGCGTCTCAGGGCGACCAGCCAGAGTAACGCGGCCGGCACCAGGATTATGACGGCGATACGGGCCTGGTCTTCGCGCATGAGCTCGGTGGCGCCGGTCATGGTATGGATGATGACATCCCACAGGGCTTCACCCACTTTGAGGGTCCCCGGCCAATAGCTGCTATCCACCTGCAGGCGCCGGAGCATGGCCGGGAGCCAGGCCGCAAAGCCGGCCAGGACAAGGGCGTTGGCTGCCAGAAAACGGACCAGCGCGCGCGATGGGCGGCCGTTCTGCCACCAGGCCCATAACCAGGGTAATGCCAACGCCAACAGGGCAAAACCGGCGAAGTAGTGGGTATAGAGGGCGGCCAGGGCGACGACGATATAAGCCGCCATCGGCCGCAATCCGCTCGGCCTGGCCTGATGCCATCGGACCAGGGCATAGGCGATGCCGGTTACCCATAGCATCAGCAGCGTGTACATGCGCGCTTCCTGGCCGTAGTAGACCATGGTCGGCGCCGTAGCCGTTATCCAGGCCGCTCCCAGGGCAGCCCGGTCGTCCCACAGACGTCGGGCCAGCGCCGCCACCAGCGGCACGAGCAGCACGCCCCAGGCTGCCGAAAGCCAGCGCAAGGTATAGGCCAGCGAACCGGCCCACGGGTCCATGACCCATAACCAGCCCGCCACCAGCACGTAATAGAGCGGCGGCTGGATGTCGTTAGCCGTCCAACGGACCAACTCAGGGATGTCCAGGCGGGCTACCTGGGCGGTTACGCCTTCGTCATACCACAGGCTCTGGACATCGAGACGATACAGGCGCAATCCGCAGGCCAGGAGCACGAGGACCACCAGACCTGATCGGTAGGTCAACCGCCCCGCCATGGCCGCTACTCGGTCCGGTGTCGCGAACGTTCGTCGGAAAAACCCTCAGGATAGCGCCGGGCCAGTTTGGCGATGTTGTCCCGGGCCACCTCATCCAGTTCCCATCCCATGGTCCAGGCCAGAACGGCGACGTACCACAACACGTCACCCAGTTCATGCTTTAGCTGTTCGCGCGGCAGCTCATGGCCGTGGAAGAAGGCCTTTTTCACCAGCTCGGCCACCTCGCCGGCCTCGCCGTTCAATCCCAGGGTCGTGTAGATGAGGGTACGTTCCCCATCGCCGTGCTTTCCGGCCGTGCGCAAGGCCAGATGTTGATACTCGTTGAGAGATAGGCTCATGATTCAGGCTTCCTGAACGGCCATGCTGTCGGCAAAGACCGTTGTTGTCCCCTTTCAACCCCTGGCTTGCTTTGTCCCCTGGGGGAGCAAAGCCGGATCTGCCGATGGCGTGGCTTCTGGGAACGGTCAATGCGGGTCGGCATCGTCGGGAATCAGCGCGTAGAACTCCGCCAACGTGGGGACATCAAGCGCCGGGTTGACCAGATCGCTCAATTGCGCAGCCGGAAGCCGACCCAGCATGGCAACCAGATCATCCGGCACATCGCCAAAACGATGCCGTAAAATGCCCAATAGCGTTGCGATCAAGGCCTCGGCACGTCCTTTTTCCAGGCCCTGTTGCAGGCCCTGTTGCAGGCCCTGTTGTAAGCCCTGCTCCAGGCCCTCGCTGAAAATTTCTTGATACCAGGGCGATTCACGTAGAACGGTCATATCCCACCTCATCATACGGCGGATAAGTTCGGTTGGAAAGACAAAACTGGCGAAAAAGGCCAGCAAGGTCTCCATTTCGGCCAAATTGGGATCGGCGCGCAAGAGCCGAAGCGCCTTCTCCAGAGCCTCGGCTTCGCCACCACCCTGCATGATCGGGACAAAAGGCAAAAGAGGCAAGACGGGTGTCTGCAGAATGGGGCGGGCATCGAGCTCCCACAGATTGACTTGGTGAAAATCCTGGCGGGCTATCAGGCCGAGGAACTCCGATTCAAACCGGGGTGGCGACGGGGCTACACCGGGACCGATAAGAATGTTGATGACCACCGGATAGACCGGTAGGGCATAGCGCTCACGGGCCAAAGCCGTGTAGGCGGTGAGACGTCGCGGCATCGCCGGATCGGGTCGGAGCTGCATCTCGTTGATGACAAGGAACTCACCGTACAAGGGGCTGCGAGCCCGGAGCACCATATCGGTCTCGCGACCGACCCATTGAAAATCGGCAGCCAACAGCGCTAACACCTCAACGGTCTCATCGTTGAGTAACCAACGCAACCAGGCCGTAGGAGCCAGGCCGATCAGACGTTTGCTGCCGATGTCGGCGCTTTTGCTCATCGTCGTCGCTCTCGGATGGCAAGTGCCCTCATTATAGGGCATGATCGATCCCTTTTCAATCAACAGGGAAGCGAAGACCGGCCTTTGCGAGCCGTCTCCCGGTTGATAGGGGAAAGCACGGCCTAGGGCTGCGCGGGGCAGGTTGCCGGCACCAGGGCACAGGCCTGGTCGGGCACGGCAGGTTGGCCCAGGCGAAATCGCCCCACGACCAGCTCGTTTCCCATGTCCTGACCGGAGACATCCCGGATGGGCAGGCGGACACCGGTCTCGGCATGATAAAGCCCGACGACGAGATCGAGGAGAGCGCCGGTACGAACGTTGGCCGGGATGAGCACCTGGCGCCGGTCAACGGGCGTCGTTGCTTCGCCGGGGGGCAGGAAAAACCGCGGGGGACCATCGGCCTGGGCGATGTTGACCCCCTCCTGACGGAGATGGACAAAGACCACATGACCGGGGGGCAAACCATCGGGCCAGATCAGAACCAGATCGAGCACAGCACCGGGCCAGAGCCGACGCCGCGCAAAAGCCGCCTGCAAGGGAAACAGACCGCCATGGGAGGCCACAAAGGTGGCCGCCACCGTCTGCAGGGGGCCGGACAAAAAGGCTTCCGGTGTTCTTCCGGAACCGAGGGGCAACGGTGCCAGGGTGCCATCCTCTCGACGGGTATAGGCAGCGACCAGAGCCAATGTTCCATCAGACGAACGCAACGGCGCCGCATCGGCCACGACCTGCTCTATCGGCAACCGATCGCCGGCCGCAAACGGATTGGGACCATGGACAACGCCGATGATGGCACCCCAATCGCGCGGCAACGGCAACGGCACCGTCGTGATCGTGATCACCTCCCCCGGTTGCCAGAGGGTAGGGGGATACCAGATCAGGGCCGGCGGCGCCAGGCTATCCCAGGTGTAGACCAACTCACCGGCCGGTGTGCGCAGTTCCAGCCAGGGACGGACCGTGGCCGGCGCGAAGGCAGCGCCAACCTGCCAATACGTTACCACCTGGGTCTGACGCCAGAAAGGTCGATCGACCACGGCGACACCTTGCCAACGCAAAGCGGCTTCCGGAACAGGAGCGGTAGCCGGTCCGCGTACGAACCGGTAGAACGCTGCCGGAATCGTTTTGGTCGTTGCCCCGCGCCGTAAGAGCAAAAAGCCATCGTTCGCATCCACAACCCCCCAATCGCCGGCCAGCATGGCTTCTACCTGGGCGCGGACCGCGCCCGGCGCCATATCGGTATTCGTCAGGACATCGATCAAGGCATAATCGGCCGGCGCCGGACCCGTTAGGCCCTCCGGAAATTGATAGGCATAGCGACGATGGCTGATATGAGGATGCACGGCGGCCGTGGCGGTCACGGCGGCCTCGGCCGGAATCTGCGCCACGAAACGGGGAAGCAGACGATGATGCTCTGTGATCGGTGTGGGATCAAAACGACCTCCACCCGGCCCGCGTCCCATGAGGACATACCAAGCGATAGCCCAGCCCAGCATCCACAGCCCCAACAGTAGCGTTACCTGTGCGCGCGGTCCGGACGGCGGAAACCGATCCCGAATCCGAGCGAGGCCGTACACCGCCGCCGCCGCCAGATAGGGCACGAGCGGCGCGCTGTAGTGAAACTCGCCGTAGTACTGGGCCGGGTAGGCACTGAGCAGATTGGCCAGCAGAAGCGGCAGGGCCAGTAAGACAACGTCGAGCCCAGCCAGGCTGAGCAGGCCAAAGGGTGCCAATAGCCCAAACAGATACCGCAACCGGGCCGGCTCGGTGAGGATATCCCACACCAGACCGGGTCGGGTCAAAAGTGTGCCGAGGATATCCAGAAGACCATCGCCCAGGGCGCCATAGCGTTGGAAATAGACCGACCGTTCTTTCCTGTAGACTTGGGCAGCATACGGTGGGATGATGATAAAGGTGGCGACGGCAAACCAAACCATCCCCAACAGGAGCATGACCAGGCCTGCCGCCAGCCACCGCCGTCTTTCGGCGCTTCCGGCCGGTCGCAGTCGGGCCTGCCAGACCGCCCACAAACCCAATCCCGCCGCCAACAAGGCCGACTCCTCTTTGACGACGGCCACCAATAGCGTCGCCAGGAGAAAGTGGCGCCGGTGTCCTGCTTCTACGGCCCACAATGCCCACAGGACCAGGGGCACAACCAGGGGAATGGCGTGAAACTCGCTCAACAACGCCGATTGCAACGGCGGTGCCAGCAAATAGGCCGCAGCCGGAGCCAGCGCCGGCCAGGGCGGCAGGCGTCGCCGCGCCAGGGCATACAGCGGCCACACCCCCACAACGGCGAAGAGCACCTGCAACAGCAACAACGCCCGGACGTCATCCCACAGCCAAAAAATCGGGCCGATCAGGACAAAAATAGGCTCGACGTGATCGGTCAACCGGACCGATTGTCGGCTCCCCTCGCTAAACTCCAGCAGACGCCCGCGGCTGGTGTTCCAAATGGCCTGATCGATCTGTCCTAGATCGGCCTTATGGGTGCGCATACCGGCATGTTGGGCGAAGGCCAAATGGGTGAACAGAAGCCCATAAACCAGGGCCAGCACCAGGAGAACCAGATAGGGAGCCCACTCCTTGCGCGCGCTTGGTTTAGCCATGGTCTTGTCCTGCTCCTGAGCGAAGGGGGCGGACACGGCGAAGGGGCAGGAGTCCCGGCCAGGTCAGCAGCGCCCACCCGGCCACCACGGCCTCCCCTACCATCAGCAGGATGCGCATGGCCAACGCCACCACCGTGATCAACCCACCACCCACCACCGGCGCTGCCAGCATGTAGAGCGTTGCCTCACGCACGGCCAGGCCGCTGGGTGTCACAAAACTGAGAAAGCCGATGACATAGGCAAGCGGGTAATCCGCCACCAGATGAACAAGCTGCCCCCCCAGGCCCGACTGCAAGCCCCCGGCCAACGCCAGCGTCAGGGTGGCAAAGCCCAAACCCAGGGCCAGCCAAGCTGCCAGTTCGCCGATCAGCGCCCAGGCCAAGATGCCGACATCCAGCGTCGCCGGCAGAGGCGGGCGTCGGAGCCACCGCAGACCGTAGTTCAGCAAGCCGACAAGCCACCAGGGACGCCAACCGAACACGACCACCGGCACGACCAACACCCACAGCCAGCGCGCCGTGGCCGATGGCAGCCACAAGGCCAACAGGCCCAGATTGCCCGTCAGGGGAAAGTACAGCGCCGCAATGAGCGCCGCTGCCAGCACATTGACGGCCTGATACAGCGCCACACCTGCTACTGTCATCTCCGGGCGTATTCCCTGTTGCCGACACAACACGGTCATGCTCAGGGGCTGCCAGACATTGCCGGGGATATAGCGCAAAACGGCGCTGATAAACCAGATACGCAAACCGATACCATATCCGATCAAGCCGCCAAGCGAGGCCAGTAAACGCCGCCAGACGGCCACTTCCAACAACCAGCTGACCAGAATCAAGAGAACGGTCGGCAGCAGCCACAGGGGCTGCCACCGCCAGGAATACTGACGCAGCTCGTCCCAGCGGCCGTAAAGCCACCAGCCCATGAAGCCCAAAGCCAGCAGGAGGATGCTCAGGCGGGCAACCAAACGCACTTGGCGCATGGGGTCATTGTACACCAAAGGGCAGGGGTCGGACAGGCGAAGCCATCGCCGGCACGCAGGAAGCGGCCGTCAGAGGGCGAGGAGGTTGGGCGGCCTGGCCGTTTTTTCCTCCCGGTTTGCGCCTTGTGCTGGCGATGCGCACGTCTCAATGCAGCTCCACCAACTTCTGCCCCGGATTGACCACATCGCCGGCCCGCACAAACACGGCCGTCACCACGCCGTCGCCGGGCGCCGTGATCCGCAGCTCCATTTTCATCGCCTCCAGAATGACCAGGGGGGTGCCGGCATCGACCCGCTGCCCCGGCTGCACGAGCACATCGAGGACCTTTCCCGGCATCACGGCCGTCAGATCGCCGGCAGCGGGCGGACGCGCCTCGCGCAGGGTGGGAGGTTCCAGCCGGAAGACGCGAGCGCCCTGCGCCACCACGCGCGCCTTGCCGTCGCGGGCCACGTGGAAGAGAAGATGCCGTTCGCCCATGCGCAGGATAAGGCGCTCGGCTTCGCAACGGAGCACCATCACCCGATAACCGACCGGCTCCTGGCCGGGTCGCCGAATCGTAACCCATAGGCCATCGCCGGCGGCTTGCACCTGTACCGTCGCCTCGCCATCGCCCCAGGCATAGCGGAATTCCATTTCAACCGCCTCCCAGACGAAAACCATCGGCCACACGCCAGGGGTTATACGGCTCGCCCCCCGGTTGAATGGCCCCTGCCATCGGCGTCACACCATCCCCCTGAAAATCGGCCACAGCAGCGGCCACGAGCACCTCGTCCGACGGCTCGGCCAAGGGCGGCTGCCAGGCGGCCAGATGGCGTGCAACGAAATCGGTGCTTAGCTCGCCCCGGCGATAAGCCGGATGCCTTACGATGGCCTGCAAATAGGGGATATTGGTCGTCACCCCGGCGATGAGATAGTGGGCCAGTGCCCAATCAAGCTTGCGCACGGCCTCATCTCGGTTCTCGGCCCAGCAGATAAGTTTGGCTATCATGGGATCGTAGTACAATCCGACGACATCACCGGCCATGATCCCCGTGTCCACACGAATCCCCGGCCCGACCGGCGCAGATAGCAACAGCACCCGACCGGTAGCAGGGAGGAACTGATTGGCCGGGTCTTCGGCGTAAATCCGGGCCTCGATAGCATGCCCACGCCAGGTGATCGCCTCCTGGCGCCAAGGCAGAGGTTGGCCGGCGGCGATGCGGATTTGGGCTTTGACCAGGTCGATACCCGTCACCGCCTCGGTGATGGGGTGTTCGACCTGTAAGCGGGTATTCATCTCCAGGAAGTAGAAGCGTCCATCGGGTGCCAGCAAGAACTCCACCGTCCCGGCGTTGGTGTACCCGACAGCCTGGGCCGCAGCCACGGCTGCCGCGCCCATGCGCGCCCGTAACTCCGGCGTGAGGGCCGGGGAGGGCGTCTCCTCGATGATCTTCTGGTGGCGGCGCTGAATGCTGCATTCGCGCTCGCCGAGATGGATAACATGACCGTAATGGTCGGCCAGAATCTGGAATTCGATATGGCGCGGGTCAGGGATGAGTTTTTCCAGATACACCGTCGGGTCGCCGAAGGCGTTCTGCGCCTCGCGACGGGCCGATTCCAGCTCGACCGCCAGGCGAGCGGGATCGGTCACGATGCGCATACCCTTGCCGCCACCCCCCGCCGTGGCCTTGATCAGGATCGGATAACCCAGGCGCTCTGCCGCTGCGGCCAGCTCAACCGTCTGCTCGGCGGGTTCGACGGCAACGGGATGATAGCCGGGAACCACCGGTACCCCGGCCGCCTCCATCACCTGTCGACTGGGGATTTTGCCTCCCACGGCGCGCATGGCAGCCGCCGACGGGCCGATAAAGGTGAGGCCGACTGCGGCCACGGCGGCAGCGAAATCGGCGTTTTCGGCCAGAAAGCCGTAGCCGGGATGCACAGCGTCGCAGCCGTGTTCACGGGCCACGGCCAGCAGGGTCTCGGCCTGCAGGTAAGATTGCAGAGGCGGTGGCGGCCCGATGCACACGGCCTCATCGGCCAGACTCGTGTGCAAAGCCGCCGCATCCGCCTCGGAATAGACCGCCACGGTGGCAATGCCCAGCTCCTGGCAGGCGCGGATGATGCGCACGGCGATTTCCCCGCGGTTGGCAACCAGGATTTTGCGAAACAAGCTCATGGTCCGATGCCGGGCAAAGGAACAAACAAGGGTCGCTCTCATCTTACCGTACAGGCACGAGAACACCAACTAGGGGCCTCGGTTCTATCTTTTGTTGGTGAGAACGTTAGAACGTTTGAACGTTATGCCTGCCTGCCGCTCTTGCGCCGACACACTCCGGAACCGAGTCAACTAGGGTGGGCGCCAGCTTTGTGCCTTCCCGCGCTTGTCCTATCTAAAGCGATGCAGACACCTCCGGGATGAGGTCGAAGACCGGCCCATTTGTTTGCCATTGTTTACCGGCATCTCGGCGAAAATCTTCGCCGAAGATGTGCTATACTGAAATTGAAAGTTCGGTTCATTTCCTTGTCTGAGCCCCGTGCCCGAGGAGATTGCGACCATGTTCGCCCTGGCTATCCCCATTGACGAGCCCGGCGTTCCCTTATCGTCGGAAACCCGCATGGAAGAGATCCATGCCCAACTGGAAAAGCACTACATCGAAGCCTATCTCCGCGAGAGAGGCTATACCCTGGCCGAACTCAATAAGCTACCCAAAGAGACGGCCGAGCATCTGATGGCCGAAGCCTCGCGCTATGCTTCGCTGCGCCTGGCCGAAGCGGAGATGACATCGCGGCTGGTCCACGAGCTGCAGGGTGTTGGCGAGCATCGCTTCGAATGAGTTCGCGGTAGCGATGCGTTTGTCCATGGCAGAGCCTTGAGCGGACAAAACCAGAGGTTGGGCGGCGATCAGGCTGCCTTATGCGGGCGCGGAAAAGACCGGCAGCCAGCAGGCGTCGCCGGTCCGGGGTTGGGTGTTCTCTGACCGGGCGAGGATCAAAAGAACCTGTCATTAGGAGCTATTTTTAGCCGATCCTGCCATTTGTTCCGGTAGGGATGAGCTGGATCATGTCTGACCTTCGTCACTAGGGGTATGCTTGAGATCGAAGCCGGTATGGGCGACGTTCGCCTCTGCCGGGACACAAAGGTCACCACAACAGCTGTCGCGGAGGAGGCATCGGAAGCAGGGAAAGGCCTATCCGGTTGGGCCCGACCGACCGGAGTGGGGGTGTTGCCATTCCATCGACGTGCAGTGGTGTTTCCTCATTTCGCCGAGGAGGTTTTCTCTCATGACCACAGGCATTGCCCATGACATCACAACCGCAGAGCCGGCGACGCCGACAGCCGACGATGTCCAGGCCCTGGTTGCGCGAGCCCAGAAGCCGTCGGCCGATGCCATGACTCTCCATCCGTTCTACAAGGGTAAAATCCAGGTGGTACCCAAATGCGCCGTCCGTGATTTCAACGATTTTGCCATCTGGTACACACCCGGTGTGGCGGCGCCTTGTAAGGCCATTCATGCCGACCCCGATCAAGTCTACGAACACACCAACAAGGGGAATCTCGTCGCCGTTGTCTCTGACGGCACCCGCGTGTTGGGTCTGGGCGATATCGGCCCCAAAGCGGCCTTACCGGTGATGGAGGGCAAGGCATTGCTGTTCAAGTACCTGGGCGGAGTAGACACGGTGCCGATTTGTCTAGGCACCAAAAATCCCGACGAGATCATCCAGGCGGTGTTGTGGCTGCAGCCGAGCTTCGGCGGCATCAACCTGGAGGACCTCTCCCAACCGAAGTGCTTCCGTATTCTCGACACCCTGCGCGAACAGGCCGAGATCCCGGTCTGGCACGACGATCAGCAAGGCACGGCCACGGTCACCCTGGCTGCGGTCATCAACGCGCTGCGCATCGTCGGCAAACCCATCGAGCAGGTGCGCATCGTGTTTCAGGGTTTCGGCGCCTCCAATGTGGCCTGCGCTCGTCTGCTCTTTGCGGCCGGAGCCCAACCCGAAAATTGCATCGCCGTGGACAGTCGCGGCATCCTCCATCCCGATCGCCCGGACTTACAGGCGCGAAAGCTGGAGTTCGCCGAGAAGTGGCGCATAGCGAATATCACCAATAAGGAGGGACGGACGGGCGGCATCGCCGAAGCGCTGAAAGGCGCCGACATCTGCATTGCCCTGAGTACGCCGGGTCCGGGGACGCTGAAATCGGAATGGGTCAAAGAAATGGCAGACGATGCCATTGTCTTCGCCATGGCCAATCCCGTCCCGGAGATGTGGCCGTGGGAAGCGAAAGCAGCCGGTGTGCGCATCTTCGCCACCGGGCGCTCCGATTTTCCCAATCAGGTGAACAACTCCCTCGGTTTCCCAGGCATCTTTCGCGGGGCGCTCGATGTGCGTGCACGCACCATCAGCGACGAAATGTGCATTGCCGCCGCGCAGGCCCTGGCCGATATGGCCCTGGAGCGCGGGCTGGACGAAGATCACATCCTACCCACCATGGATGATTGGGAGGTCTTCCCCCGCGAGGCGGTGGCCGTGGGCATGAAAGCCCAAGAACAAAAGCTGGCGCGGCTGAGCCTCACGGCCGCAGACCTCTATCGTCAGGCCAGCGACACCATCGCCCAAGCCCGCGAATTGACCCGGTGGATGATGCGTCAGGGCTTCATTCCGGCGCCGCCTGTCCTCTAGAGCCGTTGCTCTATCCCTATCTATGGAGGGAGTTACAAGCCATGTACGATGTGATCATCATCGGCGGTGGACCGGCCGGCCTTACGGCTGCCGCCTACTGCATGCGCAAACGCCTGGAGATGCTGTTGATCTCGCCCGAATTAGGGGGCAAGGCCAACTATCGCGTTCATCTGGCCGGATTGGAAGGCTATGAGCACATTACCGGTGAAGAAGTGGTGCGCAAGTTCCGCAGCGAGATCCAATATCTCGATTTTGCCTATTTGCGCGATCGGGTCACCCACCTGGATGTTAAGCCCGGTCAGCCGGAAACGTTCGTCGTCACCACCGAGAGTGGCAAAACCCTAACAAGCCGCAGCATCATCCTGGCCACCGGCGCCGAACCGCGACGATTGCATGTGCCGAACGAGACCCAGGCCCTGGGGCGCGGGTTGAGCTATTCGGCCATCAGCCATGCGCCTTTGTTCTGGGGACGCGAAACGGCGGTGATAGGCAACACGGAGCTGGCGCTGCGTTCGGCCGCCGAGCTGGCGACCATCGCCCGTCGGGTGGTGCTCATTGCCCCTGAAGGGCTGGTGGACGCACCGCTGAGAGACAAGCTCAGCCAGATGGCCAACGTCACCATTCTGGAAAACCATCAGCTCGTGCGCATTCACATGGATGGCTATGTCACCGGTATCACCATCCGCGATCCCCACGGACACGAGCAGGATATCCCCGTTACGGGCGTTTTCGGCGAATTGGGTCTAAAACCCCAATCCGACCTGGTACGCGATCTGGTCGATCTCAACCCGGAGGGCTATGTGAAGGTGGATGGTTGTTGCCGCACCTCGCGTCCCGGCATTTTCGCTGCCGGCGATGTGACGGACAGCTTCGGCGAACAAGTCCTCATCGCCATCGGCGACGGCGCCAAAGCCGCTCTGGCGGCTTATGACTATCTTCTGAAGACAACGAGATAAGTCCGCTCACCCCACAAGCAGATATACCGACGCCGCAACCCCCGAACTGCTTTGAAGCCACGGTTGCGGCGTCGTCTTGCCCATGGTTCAGGGAGAGCGATTGGATACAAACCGGCTAAGGACGGCAACAGCAAGCGTTGCCCGGTCGTTTCACATCGGCGTCAACTTCGGGTTATCCCACATTATCCCACACTATCCCACAGTATCCCACTTACACTTTCAGAACGACGGGTTAGACAAACAGCCGACCTCTGAAGAAGTCGCCGCAGCGATAACAACCACAAAAAAAAGCCGCCCATCCGGAACGGATAGGCGGCTGCGGAGAGGCGGCAAGGGCTCGTACCCTATTGCAGAAGCTTGATGTACTCGATAATGGCCGTGATCTGCTCCGGGGTTAGCAGTTGCTCGTAGTTGGCGGGCATCAGATTCTGGTAACCCTTGACGATCTTGGCTGCAGGATTGAGGATGGATTCGCGCAAATACGCCTCGTCGGCGATCACTTTACTGCCATCTTCCAACTCGACCTCGTGACCGAAAAGACCTTGCCAGGTCGGTCCGACCAGGGCGGAGCCATCCACCGAATGGCAGGCAAGACAACCGGCGCTTTGGGCTACCTGCTTGCCGTCCAGCGGTGCTGCCGGTGCCGGAGTCGCTTCCTGGGCTGCGGCCGCCGGATTCTCCAGGTAATCGATGATGGACTCCAGCTCGATGTCGGTCAGAGCAAAGGCAAAGGTTTGCGGCATCACACTCGGAGCATGGTCAGGTGCCACCATGCCGTTGGGGTCGACGATGGAGGTGCGCACATAATCGCGGCCCTTGGTTTGGACGATGTTCGTCAGGTCGGGGCCGGTTTTGCCGGTGGCGATGTCGAAGGTATGGCATTCGGCACAGCCGGCCGGGCCGTTGAAGAGATACTTACCCAGCTCCACACTGCGGACATTGCGAGGGGGTGGGGTTGCCATCGACACGGCGGGCGTCACGAGTACCGGTTCAACGCCGCCGATGGCCACGCGCTCGGATGCGCCGCCCCACTGTTTGCCGGGGTCGAGTCCCCAATTCATGATAAAGGTCGCTACAGCGGCAATCTGATCGGGGCGGAAGGGTCCGCCCGCCGCCTGTCCCCAGGCAGGCATGGCCGTGCCGGGCCGACCGTAGGTGATAGTGCCTTCGAGATAGCTGCGCAAGTCCCCCAGGTAATTCTTAGCCAGCAAGCGTGGAGGACGCGTTTGTCCGGGCGCGGGTAGCAGCAAATCGGCCGAGTTGAGGGCCGGACCGACCAGCCCTTCGCCGTGTTGACCATGACAGACGGCACAGGCCTCGAAATAAATCTGGGCACCCACTTCCATCTCGCGGCCGTGGAAATTGGCCGCATAGCGCTCCATGCGAGCCGGTTCCTGTGCCGCCGTCAGCAGCACGACGACAAAAGTGCCCACGAGCGCCATGGTCGCAATGACAAGACGGGATACACCGTACATCGGGAGTGAGCCTCCTCAGAAGGTGAATTGCTCCCAATAGAGCGAACTCTCGTGCAGATAGAAGGTCTTGATAAACTGAGCCGGCTTCCCGTCGATATCGGTGTAATCGATCTGGAACTTGATTCGTTTCAAACCCGGACCGGCCGCTTCAACGGTGATAATACCGCTGCCGTTGGGCAAACCGGGGTCTCGGGCAATGCGCTCCTTGAAGTCCAGGATAACCTGCTCGAACTCGGAGTAGGGCACACTCCCTTCAAAGGTCCGTGTGTCATACACGCCGATTTCCAGCTCAGACCAGGGGATCTCACGGATGGGGCCGACCCCTTCTTCGGGCATGAACTCTTGAACCACCTCTTCGGCCGGCGGGGATTGCACGGCATAGAGGGGCAGGCCCATGAAGGAGAGGACCACGATCCAAGAGGCGAAGAGAAAGCCGGCTACCAGAGCATAACGACGGTCCTTCCCGCGACGACTGGGATTGTAATCGAGATACGGTAGCGCAAAGGTGAGGAAAATCATGATCCCGGGCACAATCAAGCCCCAAAACACTTTGTTGCCGATCTTGAGCAAACCCTGGAGCCAGTAGAAATACCAGGGTGCCGTCGTATGCAGTGGTGTCTTCAGGGGATTGGCAATGTGTTCCAACTTGGCATCATAGAAAAAGGCAGACATCGCTACCAGAACGAAAGTGACCACCGAAAGCAGGGCTATCTCGTCAATGGCGATGTCCATCAGGTAATAGCGCCGTTTATCGGCCGGCACCCGGTTGGCCGTATCCTGACCGACTTCTTCCTCCTTCGCCGGCAAGGAAATGCCGAAATGGACCACCTTGTAGTAGTGGAAGAAGAAGAAGAAGATAACAACCAGCGGCAAGAAGAAGATATGGAGCAGATAGAAGCGCAGCAACCCGCCGGCACCGATGTCGGGTGCCCCACGCAACAACAGGTTGACGAATTGACCCACCCAGTCGGAAGTACCGAACAGCATGGTGCCGATCCAGCCGGCGCCCGGCGGTGTCGGCGAGGCCTCGGCCATGCTCGTACCGATGGTCACGGCCCAGAAGGCCAGCTGGTCCCAGGGCAGAAGATAGCCGGAAAAGCTCAGGAAAAGCGTGGCGATGAGCAGCACCACCCCGGTCACCCAGGTGAACTGTCGCGGTTTTTTGTACGAACCGGTTAAGAAGGTCCGAAACATATGCAGAACCACGACGATCACCATGGCCTCTGCGCCCAGACGATGAATATCGCGCATCAATTGCCCAAACGGCACATTGGATAGCAAACGTATCATATCCGCATAAGCCCGCTCAGGCGTGGGCGCGTACCAGATCATCAAAATGAGACCGGTAATCAGCTCCACCACGAACAGATAGGTGCTCAGCAATCCCAACCGAAAGGTATGGGTGAAGTGCGTGACCGATTCGTGATAGTAGGTGGGCTTGATATGCAGCCAAAACGACTCGGAATGGGGTTTCAGGCGTGGATTCGGACGATCGGGGGGATCCCCGCGCAGCATCTTCCGGAAATCGCGCCAGGGAATGCCGGCCGTGATGCGTTCGAAGACGCTGTCGGCCTTGGCGCCGAGATAACCGCGTAGTCCACGGCTGCGAATATCTTGACCAACCATAACTCATGCCTCCACAGCCAGAGCAGGGTCAGCAGGCCGACCCTGAATCTTACGACCGGTGTCGATCTTGTAAGTCAGTCCTTCACCGGCAAGAACATAACGGTGATCGGGTGTGGTTTGATCGACCTGGTTACCGTTGCTATCCAGGACGGTAACGACAAATTGATCCAAGTCACGAGCCGCCGGTCCATGAATGACGCGACCGGATTGATTAAACTTGGAACCATGACAAGGACATTCAAAACGACGGGTCTGGTCTTTCCACTCGTACAGACAACCCAGATGGGTGCAGACCTTATACAGCGCTATTATCCCGCCTTCTTCGGCATTCGTCCACCAGAACTTACCCTGCAAATTCTCGACAGGTTTAGCGCCCCGCTCCGGGATACTCGTGAGGGTAAAGACACCGCCGAATTCACCCGCCTTAAAGCGCGGATAGGCAAACCACAGGGTGGCCAGTCCGCCCTGCGCTAAAACCAGGGCCAGGGCACCGCCCCAGGCATAGGTCAGGAATTCGCGGCGGTTGATAGGTAGCGAAGGCGCCTTTTGCGGTTGGGCTTCGGGTAAACTCTCGGCACTCACGCGTGGAGCGATATCAACGGCCCGGCGCAACAGGGCAGCCTCGCGCTCTTTGCGGCTTTGCTTCAAAGCCTGACCTTGCTTCAGGGCCTGGAAACGTTTTGCTGCTTCGCTGATGCCGCCTTCTTCACCATCCGAACGATCGGCGGAGACTCCGGTGGTATCGCCGCCGCGCCGACGCTCGGCCACGCGGCCCTCGGCGGATGCCACGAACGCTTCTTTTCCGGTTGTCACAGGGGGTTTCGTCTCGGTATCAGCCATAAGTTACACGCCTTGACCACAGAGGATGAAAGTAGAATAAAACAAAAGGGCGTGAGACAGGCAAAAGCTTTAGCCTTTTTGTCTCACGTCCGCTACAGACCGGACCATCGATTGCAATCTATCTCGAGCGTGCTCGGCCATAATCGACCGAGACTCAGGAGCGAATTATACATGGTGTACGAACAATGTGTCAAAGCTTTACCGGGTCGGTATCAAGAGCTCATCTTAGTATCCTTTGGCAACGTATATACAAGCCATCTGTTTGTGAAGTTTAGCACGATACCCCGCCGGCTTACTGCAAGCCGGTTTCCAAATGCAAAAGTCACCGCAGGATCAGAGGCGCGCTTCGCCGCGGCCCGGCCCGAAGGCACCAATGTTCTCTTACCCTGTTGCCCCGGCCCGGTATGGGCCTGTCCTGTTCCGGCCGACTGCAAAAGCAGCCTTCATCGCAACGAGGTTTGTCCTCGTAGCATCGGTGCCAGCTTGTGGCATTCGGTGCAGGCCTGAAGGGGAAACTCCTCATGATACTCGGGATAAGGCCTCAGGCCGCGCAGGCCGTGGCAGGTACGGCACTGGCCGATGCGTTCCTCACCAAGGGGATGCGGAATCAGGGGTACAAAACCGGGTTGCTCTTCCTCCGTCGGTGCCGTTTCGTCTTCTGAGGTTGCAGGCGGGGGCAAAATGGCCCGCAGACCCGGTGCATCCAACCCGGCAAATTGCCAGCGGATGCCGTGACAGGCACTGTTGGCGCAGAAGGAACTGTTATCGCTGCCGCCGCGATTAAAGGTGCTATGGCAACCGGCGCAGGTGGCATCGAACTCATAGCGATGCCGCGCCAGCCAGTTGCTGTCTTTGTGCGATTCGGGTTCGTTGGCCGGCACCAGGTTGATCACAGGGGACGGTAAGCCCGGCCCGGTCACACGCGGAATGGTATGGCAAATGTTGCACTCCAGCCGAATCGTCTGCCCATCGGGACTGGTATGTTTGCCGTCATGGCAGCGGAAACAGCCGGGGAAGTTGAGATGGCCCAGGTTGTCAGGGTGCGTGCTCCAGCCTACGGCCATATCGGGGAAGTAAATGGACTCGAAAATGCGTTTCAGGCTGGCGATGGCTTGGTCGATGGCCTCGCGGCGGGTCGCATATACCTCGGGGTAGTTTTGCTCATACCAGGCCGCCAGGGCCTCGATCTGGGCCAACGACTCGGCACGCGTCCCGGACGGTTGTGAGAGCAACTCTACCGCCTTCTGCTTGATTTGCGGAAGGGAGCCATCGATGAGACGACGGGTGATGGCCTCGTCCACGGCGATATCGGGCTTGGCGAAGCGATGGGAAACCCGATTGTGACAATCGATACAATCCATCAAGTGCAATTCGCTGCTGCGGGCTGCCACCTCGGCCGGTGTAATGCCGCTTTCCAGATCGAAATACTCAACCACCGAACCGTCATCCCGAACTTCTTTGACATAGGGGATGTTCTGTTTGAGCGGATCGGTGGTCAGGAAGTAAACCTGATTGACCGTATGCCAGTGGATGCCGCGCCCCAGGCCTTCGCGTTTCGATCCGCCACCGGTTTTGAGGATCAGATGAATGACGGTCGGGGTGTTGGTCGCATCGGTAGCGTAGCGGGTAATGGTACGCACGCTGTCCAGCGAGGATTTCTCCGGGTCGTGACATTTCTCGCACGTGTCGCGAGCCGGCCGCATGCTTTTGACATAGATCGGGATTTCGTAATCCTGGGTGAGCGCAAAAACGACGTGACGTACCTCCCTGGCCTTACGCGGGATAGCATAGAGCACCGACTCCTGCCCCAGATGACAGTCCACACAGGCCACACGGGCGTGGGGCGATTGCTGATAGGCGATGTACTCCGGGGGCATGGTGTGACAGGTGGCACCGCAAAACTCAGGGCTGTTCGTGTACTCCCAAGCTGTCACCCCGATGACAAAAACAACCAAACCGAGGACGGTGAGGGCAAAAGCGATTCCCAGGGCCTTTTGCCAGTGTTGGCGAAACCAGAGGCGAAAACGGCGAATCATCGTGACTCCTCATTAGTTCTCCGGAGCGCCGGCATCGATCCAGGCACCGATGCGGGCCATTTCCTCGGGAGTAAACCGACTGGGATGCACCTCCACCGGAAGCCCGCCCAGAGTCAACAACCGACTCTGCCCGGCGGCGCCGGGAATCACAAGCGGGCCTTTGCCATCTCCCCGCATGATGCTCCGATAGCTGGTCAGATCCAACGGCGTGGCGGGGTTATGGCAAACCACACAACGACGCCGCAAGATGGGCAAAATCTCGGTCGAGAAGCCCGGCACGGCGATGTTGTCGGGTAATGCGGTTGCCCCCGGCATCGGCTGATGACATCCCAGACAGGTCTCGTTGCCCAACCGCAAATTGGCATGGATAGGCGTATAAGGCGAAAGCGTCCCCAGCCCATGACAGGCCAGACAGTTCTCACGGCCGGCGCTGATGGCATGAGGGATGGGCTGCGCCTGCCTCCGCGAAAGCGCCAGCCGCACGTCCGCTTCGGTGGTTGGCACCGGCGTAGCCGGAACAAAGACGGCAGCTCGCTCGGCCGGGGTCGGTACCGTGGCAATGGCCGTTTCTTCGTAGGTGACAAAAAAGTACATCACGACCAACGCCAAAACGGCAAACAGACCGGCTATAGGAAGGAAAATCCGCTCACGCCGACGGATGATCTCGCGCGGCGGCTCGGGCCGTACCCTGCCCGATTCGATGCGTTCCAACTCCTTCGGATGTTCGTGCAGCATCTCCTCCCGGCTGAGTTTGCCGGTGAACATGCTCCGGTTGAAGGTCTTGATATGGACGTTATAGACGTGCCAGACGATAATGGCCAAGAAGGCCAGCAAAGCCTCACCGCCATGGGCCGCCTTGGCCGCCGGGATCCAGCTACCCGGTAGAAATTTCGTCGTGGTGATCGGGTTCCACAGCATAAAGCCGGTGATGATCATCACCGCCGTGCCCCAGATGACGGCCCAATACTCGATTTTTTCCTCGAAATTGTAACGGTCGTACTGGGGTCGTCGTCTGGCCAGGCCCAGGTTATAGCGCAGGGCATCGAGAAAATCCACGAAGTCCTGCAAGGTGGGCAACATGGACGGCGAGACCCGCCGCACGAACAGCTTATAGGAAACGGTGATGATATGAAAGATGCTCTCGAGGATGAGCACGATGGCCGCCACGCGATGGATGATGCGCACCGTCTCGATGCCGCCCATCAGCTCGATCAAAAACTCGGCCCACGACGCCGAGACATACCTCTGCGGCAGCCCGGTGATCACCAGCACCGTGAACGATGTCATCAACAGAAAATGCTCGATGCGGTCGGTCCGGCTAAAGCGGACATACTCCTGTCGGGGTTGCTCACTCATGATGATCGGCCTCTACGGAAGCCTGTTTGACGACCCGTTGTCGACGCGTCCGCATCAACACACGCCGAAAAGCATCCAACACAACAAAGCCGAGCATAAAGCCGATGGTACCGGGAATGATGATCCGGTAGAACAGATTGACATAGTACACCAAAGGGTAGCGGTTGCGGTCGGGGATATAATGGCTGGTCCACGAGGCCGGAAAGTTAATATCGGCATCGGGATGGCATTTACGACAAGTCTCCAGCAGATTCTCCTTGACCACCGTGGCTTCCGGATCATCTACGGCTTTGATGTTATGGATGCCGTGGCAATCGAAGCAAACCGCCTTGTTCGTCGGCTGATCGGGGTGTTGACGTTGGAACAGCGTGACGGTAGTCCCATGGAAATCGGCAACATAGGTATTGAACACCGCCGTCGAGATGCCGTATTGGCTCATCAGGGCCTCGTTGCGGTGACATTCCCCGCAGATTTCGGGCGAGCGCAACCGAAAAGCCGCCGTAGTCGGGTCCTCGATGTTATGAACGCCGTGGCAATCGACACAGGTAGGGACATCCGGGTTGCTTTCCTCGAGCAAGGCGGCGCCGTGAACGCTCTCCTTGTATTGCTCGAAGATAAAGGCATGGCACTTACTGCAGGTCAGCGAAATCTTCTGACGCGGGCTGTGGGGCGAGGTGATGTCATGAGCACCGTGGCAATCGGTACAAATCGCCGCTTCGCGACGGCCGGCAGCCAGGGCCCGCGCGTGCATCGAATCCAGGGTGGCTTCGTAGACCTCGGGATGACAATTCCGGCAGACCCCGTAATGGTCGAGCTGATAATCGCGGCGGTCGAAAGCGAGCAACGGATCGTGGGGAAAGCCCGTAATGCGGGTATGACAGGCCGTACAGGGCAATTGCATTTGCCCGTGCACCGACAGGCGGTAGACATCGCCGTTCACGTAGAGCGGCAGATGTTCACCACTGGCGAGCAGGGCTTCACGGCCGGGCACGCTATGACAGACCAGACAGGCAGCATTGGGATCGGCCTGCGCATGGGCCATGGCCGCCGACCCCAACAGGACCACCGGCCACAGTATCCAAAACAGATGATACCAACGCATGCGAAACGAAGCCCGATCGGTCACGGTCGATAATAGCGGATACCGGCAGCGGGATGACAGGTGCGACAGCGGTTGTTGTAGGCCGTTTGTGTTACCTCGCCGTAGGCGCCGATAGCATCCTGGCCGTGGACGATACCCATGTCGGCGATCGTCATGGCCGGATAGGTGACACCATCGGCGAAGGATTTGACCCCGTGCGGGTCATGACAGGTCACACACGAGGGCTTGGAGTCCATCGTGCCATCGCCATCGCTATCCCAGTTCACCATGTTCATATCTAGGTGGTCCCAGTGGATGTTGGCCGGAACGTTGCCGAAGTTGAAGCCTTCGGGCCGTTCGTTGCGGAAGCGGGTGACAACCGTATCCACGATTAGAGGATAGCCCGGCGGTGGGGGCACGCTATGCGTGAACAGCGCATTGCTGTAGCCCGGTCCCAAACCTACCGTGTTCGCCTCGAGATGGCAGACGTAGCACTGGGCGTAGTGGGTCCGAACGTAGGGATCCTCGGCGGTAATAGGCACTTTCAAGCCACCCAATCCCAGCCATTTGGCGGCTTCCAGGTTGTCGGCGGCCGCCGTATAGGTCCGGGCCACGCCGTCGAAGTGAATGCTGTTGGGCCCCTTCTCATGGCAGGTGGCGCAGGTAAAGCCGAGACGCCCATGTCCGCCGAGGGCAAAGCCGTACGTACGGCCGTCGCCGGCCACGTTGGGGGCGGTCACACCCCGGACCACAGCGGGTTGGGCATCATGGCAGCCTTCGCACCGGACCGGACGGCTTGTAGCCCAGTTCGCGCGCGCTTCGGCTACGCCGTCGAAACCGCCACCGGGGCTATGGCAGGCATCGCACACCGTGGTCTGCGCCAGGGTTTTGCCGTCGGCGAATTCAACTTTGCCGTTGACGTGTTGGGTGCTGCCGTAGGGACTATGGCAATCGCTACACGAGGTGATACCCGGCCCCTGGTTGGAGGTATCGAAGTGACGCGCGTGGGCGCCGCTGGTCATCGTCTGCGGCGTGATACTATGACAGGTGCCACAGGTCCCGCTGGCCCGATCGCCCCACTTGGGCGTGCTGAAGACGGGAACATCGGGTTGTTCGCGGCTGGCCGCACCATCCGAATGGCACAGGCTATTGGCGCAGGTGAGGGTATTCGGATCGAAGACGGCGTTATCCGATCGCCCCCACAAGTCGCGCACATCGAACTGGACATCCTTGGTCAAGTTGACATGCTTGCGCAAATCGGCCAGGGCGTTGTTATCGTTGTTCTGGGCGGTCAGGGCATGGCATTCGAAACAACCGATAGCATCGGCCCCACGATCGCGATAGAAAGGCAACAGATGCCCGGCGTGGCTGCCGGTCGCCAACGTGGCCTGATCGCCGTGACAGCCGGCGCAATCCAAACGGCTGTTTTCGGCCCATACCGGATTGCGGTAGATGAGTTGGCCGCCGGTGGGATTGCCATTGCTGTGGCAACCCAGGGTAGCACAGGTGCGGGTCTGGCGATCGTAGCTGCCGATGGGATTCAGAGCATCGAAGAAGACATCCTGGAAGCTGGGCGGCCGGGTCACGTGGCCAGTGTAGGACGGCACCAACCGGTTATGGCAGGTACTGCAGGCCAAACCGTATTCACCCGGCCCGGTGCCGGCATGCTTTCGGTGCGGAGTTAGGTTCTCGTTGAGAGTGTAGAGCGGACTGCCGGCGGGCGGCGGCGGGTTGCCATGGCAGGCCCCACACGAGGGCATAAACCCATCGCGAGTGGCAAGGCTGTTATCGGCATCGTGGCGGTGACAGGTGGTGCAATCGGTCCCGCGCAGGTCCAGGTCGCCGGCCGGCCGATGGTCGCCACCCGGATGCAGACGGGTCCGCCCGATGTGGCAGGTGGCGCAAAGGTCGTTGCGGTCATCCTTATCCGGGTCGTCGAAGCTATTCGCACCGGTGCGGGCGGTGAAGACAATCGTCTGCCCACGGATGGCCGTGCGGACCAGGGCCAGATTGCTGCTGCCGTGTCCGGCATGGCATTCGTTGCAGGTCGTGCTAAACGCCTCGCCCTGGCGGCCGGCATCATCCCGATTGCTGTGGGTGTTTGTAGGCGGCAAGGCCAGCAGATCGCTGCCCTCGTTGAACGGATCGGCCGGTTGCGCGCCGGGCACCCTGGCCACGCGGCTGCCGTCGCCGTCGTGGCAAGCCTGGCAGAAAGCCGTCAGATCGGTAGCCGAGGCCTCGAGGAAACGGAAAGCAGGCCCGCCGTCGGGATGGCGTAGGTCAATATAGCCGTCGCCGTGGGTGGCCATATCGTGACAGACCACACAGCGGGCGTCGAGCAGGTCACCCTTGATGTGATGACTGCGGCCGGCAAAGTCCGTGGCGACCTCCGGGCGGCCACCGGGTGGAATGTTATCGCCGTTATCCACCCGGTCGCTATGGCAGGCCATACAACCGCCCTGGGGCATGAAGGCATCGGCCGTGCGCGGATCGCCATCTGTTTCATGCTTGTGACACTGCCCACAATCCTGCCCCTCGTAATGGGGCGTCTGACTGCGATTGCTGGGTGTACGATTGTGGCGGGTCGTGGTATGACAGGTGGCGCAGAGATCGCGGCTGTTCTCGTCGTTGGGGGAATCGAAGCTGTTGGCGCCGGTGCGGGCGATGAAAACCACCGTCTTGCCGCGGATAGCAGCGCGCACGGCCGCCAGATTGGCGCTGCCATGGGGGTTATGACACGCATCGCAGGTCTCGCCGAAGGGCCGTTGGGTGGCCTGAGCGTAGCCCTGGTTGCCGTGAGCGCTCACATCGGCGCCGGCGCGAGCGGGGTCCTGATGGCAACGGGCGCACAAGGCAGCCGGGGTATCCCACAACCGGGGGTTGCCGGCCGTGTCGAAATGAGGCGCCTGCGGATTGTGACAGGCCTGGCAATCCAGATCGCGGCCTTGCTCGTGGCCCTGCCCATGGCCGTTGACCGTCCAAAACGCATCCACGGCCGGCGCCACCCGATCCCGCAGCCGTCCTGGTTGGGTGCTGTTGTGGCAACCGGTACAATCCTGCAGAGGGCGACCACGGCTCCAGTTGGCCTTGGCTTCGGCGATGCCGGCGGCATTGCCATGACAGGCATTACAGACGCCTGTCGTGGCCAGCACGGCCCGGTCCTTGAAATCAACACGCCCGTTGTAATGGCCTGGATCGCGCCAGTTCCGCACCTGCGGATGGCAGGCCTGGCAATCGGTCAGACCGATATCGGCCTGGCGATGGCGATTATGGGCGCCACTGGCAGGCGGAAAACCGTGGCAGGCCCCGCAGTTCTCCGGATTGGGACTAAAGCCGGCGCTGTGGGGATGGCAATTCGTGCAAGGCTGTTGCTCGTAATGGCTGCTCCGGGCCGTGGCGCTGTGATAGGCCGTGGTGGTGTGACAGGTACGGCAGATGGAATCGGCAGCGGCATCGAAGTTTTTGCCGTCAAAGCGCATGGGTTTGCCGCGAACCACCGCCTGGATAAGGGCGGCATTGGGCGTATTGCCGTGGGGAGCATGGCAGGTGGCGCAGGTCTGCTCCCTGTGGGTGACGATCCGGGGATGGCAACTGCGGCAGGCCGCCTCGGGATCGGTTGTACGGCTATGCGGTACATGACAAACCGTGCAACTGTTCGTTGCCGCGCTGTAACGACCATGCGGATTGAACGGCGCACCTTGTTCGGCGACGATAGGCGCCAAACGGTTACCCCCTGCCAGGGCCACCAGGAGGAGGCCCCATGTCATCCAGAGCAGGAACAGACGCTTCATCGGCTTATCTTCGCGCTGTAGGAGGCTGCTCGAAACGATGGCAGCTCAGACAAAGCCCGTCACCGGGCGCACGCAGGTCGGCCCGATGCGGGCTGCCATGAGGCGCATGGCAACTGATACAGCTCAATTCGCCTCCGCGCACCGGATCGCGCCCCCCGCTGACCGGATGGAAGCCGTGCGGCAGATCGCGATGGCAGGTATCACAGAGCGCATTCGTGCGGGCATGGAGCAGGTTGTCGATCGAGCCATCGTGAGCCTGATGGCAGGCCGCGCATTGGGCGGTCAGGTGAGCGGCATGCCGGCTGCGTCCGAAAGCGGCCGTTTGTGAGACATGACAGGTGCCGCACAATTGGGTAGGTGCGCGATTGAGCAGGGCCGTATGCGGACTGGTGTGCACGACATGACACGTCTCACAGCGGCCCTGTTGATAGGGCGGATGCGCAATAGAGCCCTTTTCGAGCTGATGACAATCGGTGCAGACCGTCTGAACCGCAGCCAGTTGTGTCGGCTGTTGACCGTGAAACTCGCTGTGACAGGCCTTGCACTCCCCCTGGCTCACGGGCTTGTGCTGACTGCGGCCGGCCAGAATATCCTGATGGCAGGTTGCGCAGGCCATGGCCACGGCCGGACCGGCCGTTTGGGGTACGTGGGGCGAATGACAGCTCGTACAGGCCGGCAATTGAGCGACGGCATGGCCGGCAAAAGCGGTCGCAGCGAATACCTCACCGTGACAGCTTTGACAGATATCGATTTCGGGCCTGACCAGTTGGTTGGGGTGGTTGCTGCCATGACCATCGTGGCACAGACGGCATTCGCCTTTGGCCACCTGCGGATGGGTCTGGGTCACCACCAGGCCGTGATCGCCATGGCAGGCATTGCACGATTGGGACTGTGTAGCCGCCAGAAGCGGTCTATCGGGATCCCGATGAAACGACGGATGGCAATCGGCGCAGCGCTCCTCGGCAAAAGGCTTGTGAGGAAAGCGGAAATCCGCCGGCACAGGCAGATCGGCATGGCAGGTCACACAGATGGCGCGGGTCACTTGCGCCGGTTGCGCCGCCGGATCATGAGGCGCATGACAGCTCGTACACGTCAGCTCCGGAGCCTCGGCATGGGCAGCAAAACTACGCTGGGGATCGATCGGATCGGGATGGCATACGCCGCACAGGACTTTCTGCGGTTGGCGCAACAGGGCCGGCTGCATTGAACCATGCGCAAGATGACAGAGATTACACTCGCCCTGGGCTACTTGCGGATGGGGCTGCTGCACGATGCCGCCGTGGTCTTGATGGCAATCGTTACAGAGCTGCGTCACCGGTGCCACCAGCAGCTTGGGATGGGCACCGGCATGAGGCAGATGACAGGTTAGACACTCCCCGCGGGCAAAAGGCGCATGCGGATGGGCAAGGGGCCTATCCGGATCGGGCACATCCTGCCAATGGCACTGGCGGCACACCTCCTGGATTGCGCCCCACATCTGCCTGGGGTCGGAGCCTCGCAGATCATGACAGGCCCCACAGGCCCCATCGCCGAAAGGCTGATGAACCACGGCCAAACTCGTCACTGGCGCCGGTCCCAACCCCACATCGGCCGCCGTTGGCGGCGGTGTGGGCGGAATGAACGGCGTCGGCGTAGGGGTAGGCGTGGGCGTAGGCGATGGGCGACATCCCACGCTCAGGACAGCAAAGCCGATGACGGCCAGCAATCCCAGCCATTTGGACAAACCACGCGCGGAGAACATGGCGGCAAAGGAGCAACGGTGCAGATACTCCGCATTATAATCTCTCTCTCAGCCACACCTATGATCTGGGTCACAGTTTAGAAAGAGATAAAAAAATTACCTCCCCCTATCATGCGGCTCCAAGCTTCCACCAGCTCATACACCCGGTCGATGGGCAGGGCCAGACGCGCAGTAAGCAGACTGCCCAGAAACACCCCGGCTGCGGCCATCAAGGCCAGCTTCCCGATGCGAGCCGGCACGGTCAGCCAGGTCCGTAGCGTTGGGTTCGTCTCCTGGCGGTGCCAGGCCTGGGTCAACACGGCCAAAGTCAGAAACGCGCTCAGCAACGTTAGCACCGGGTCAAGGCCGGGGTGTCTCCCCTCGGTCGGAGTCAGGACGATGACGGCCAGCATCTGCGGAAGCAGCGTCCCGCGCACGGCCCCGGCCAAAGCCAATCCGGCCATCGCTCCGGCCAACCAGCCTACGGCCGGCAGACCGAGGTGGTACAGGCGCGGTTGCCTACTCATCCGCAAAAGCAGCAAAACGAGCAAGCCCAGCGGTAACAACAACGTCGGCCATGCCTGCGCCTGCTGCAGAGGCAGCAGCAAGCCCGGTATCAGCACCCGGCGCAGGCTCACGACCGCCACATAGCCGGCCAACAGGCCCAGGAGCAGATAGGCTACCGGATAAAAGACCCGCACAGCTCCCCACAGGCGGGCGAAGATGAGCAAGGTCAAGACGGTAGCCAGGATCAGCCCCAACAGATCGGCGAAGGTGTTCATGACGACGGGGGGCGGCGAAGGGAACGGACGAGAGCGGCCACCAGGATAACGACCAACGCAAGCACATGAACGGCGCTTTGGGCCGTCTGACGGGCGGTTGCCGTTCCCGGTATGCCCAACAACGCCTCATAGGCCAGGGCATCAGGATAGCCCGCCAGAAGGGCGAGGATCTGACCGGTCTGTGCATAGGGTTCAAGGACCGGCGCCACGGCACCCGAAGCGACCACGATCAGCGGCACCGGCTGGCGGGCGGCGATCTGCTCAATCCATTGCCGGCCGGCCGTCGTCTCGGCACCGAACACGATGATCAGATCGAAGGCGGTGAGGGGTTCATCCCCGGCTAGGGCCAAACGGTCGCGCGCGGCGCCCGACAGAGGCACTACACCAGCCGGCGCCAGGGCCAGAGCCTGCAAGGCCGCGCTCTCACCGGGCAGAAAGCCCAGGTCAACCGGGGCCTGGAGCAGAGGAACGGGCATTGCCAGGTCGGCAAAGGCGGCCCTTGCCATGGCCGGTCCCAAAGGCCGCAGGCTGACATTGACCAGGGCAACCCGCCGGCCGAGCAAATGCCGCAGCAGCGGTTGGGCCAGAAGCTGCATCTCGCCCTGGGTGGTGGGGTCGTAATCCCAGGCCAACAACACCCGGGCGGTGGACGGTAAGACGGCGATGAGATGATAAGCGGCGACGACCCCCGGCCGTGGAGGCGCCTTCGACAGGTCGGAGCGCCATCCCGGGGGCGTGAGCACGGCCGTCATCAGGATAACCCCCAGCATCAGCAGACCGAGCCCGACCGTCGTTGCGGGGCCGACGGCGGCCGGTGGGGGTGACGGCGGCGACGCCGCCATCACCGTCGTCACCAGCTCTTGCCAGAGCGCTTGGTCCTCAGGCGCCAGATGTCCGGTGCAGATCACCGGTTCGGCCGGCAACACGCCTTGAATCTGGGCCAACACCTGCGGAGGCGGCACGTTCAGAACACGGCCACACTGCGCACAGAGGGTGGCATCGTCGGCATTTTCGGCCCCACAGTAGCGACAACGGTTCATCCGGAGCGCCCTCCCCGATACGCTAGCACGCGCCATACCACGCCCAGGCTGAGACCGATGAGGATCCCACGCAGGACGGGGGCCACCAGCCAGCTTAGCAAAGCATGACGCAGCTCGGCCAGCCACGGCCAGATCGCTACCACCGCCGGTGTTTGTGCCGCCAGCATAAGCACCAGACCGGTCACGAACAACAACGCCGCCGGCTCGTCTATTCGCAGGCGCCGATATAGAGCCGCCAGCAAGAACACGGGCACCAGGGCCAAGAGGGCAGCCCAGCCCGGCCGCAACAGCCAGGCATACACCCACCACCCCGGTCCGGCCTCGTATCCCCCCGGCAACAGGCCTGTCCCCAGAGACAGACCGGCTCCCACCAGGAAAGCCGCACTTTCCGGCTGTCGCCATCGACGCCCATGATGCCTCACCAGGCGCACGGCGGCCAACACCAGCACCATGGCGCTCAGCAAGACCACCGTGCGCAGGACGGGTTGTACCGCTTCCCGCACCGGAGCGATAGGCCAAAAGTAGTGCAGCAGCACAAGGCCCCCCGTCCACATGGCCAGGGCTACGCTCAGACGACGCAGGAACAACGGCGGCGCCGAAGACGACATGGTTTACCCGGTTGCGGCAACGGGATTCAACCCCAGAATGGCGCGGGCTTCGGCCGGTGTGGCCACCTCCCGCTGCAGTTGATGGGCCAGGTTCACGGCCATCTCCACAAAAGCGGCGTTACTCGGGGCCAAGACCCCCTTGCGCAGGTAGAGGTTATCCTCGAAACCGACGCGGATATGGCCGCCCAGGAGAATGCCCAGGGTGATCATGGGCAATTGGGTCCGCCCAACCCCCAGTACCGACCAGACGGCGCCCGGCGGCAACTGACGCTGCATGAAAAGCAGGTTTTCGGCCGTAGCCGGAATGCCCCAGTCGACGCCCATGCACAGTTGGAAGTAGGGCGGCGGGTCGATCAGCCCGCGTTCGATCAGATGCCGGGCCTGATGGATATGACCGACATCAAAGACCTCGATTTCGGGTTTGACGCCGGCCGCCTGCATGGCCCGGGCGGCGGTCTCGCCCCAGTCGGGTGGATTGGCAAACAACCGATCGCGGAAATTGACCGAACCGATATCGAGCGAACACAGCTCCGGCCGCAGCGCTATCGGCGCCAGACGCCGGCTGACGATATCCTCTCCTTCGAGGTGCAGCCCGCTCGTCGTCAGGTTGATGAGCACATCGCACTCGGCCCGAATGCGCGCCACCACCTCGGCAAACCGCTCCGGGTCGGATGAGGGCGCGCCGGTGATGGGATCGCGCACATGGACGTGCACGACGGCGGCGCCGGCCTGCGCGCAGGCTACGGCCTCGGCGGCGATCTCGGCGGGCGTATAGGGCACGGCTGGGTTCATGGCCTTGGTCGGCCGTGAACCGGTGAGGGCTGCCGTAATGATAAGCTTGTCCATCGCTCCAGCCGCAGAGGAAGCATGGCTATGGGCGTCTTTGACGACAACGGTTCCGGCCGCGGATAGACCCATTCGGCAAACAACGGCGCTAAATCGCAGCCGCAATGGCGTTCCAGCAGCCGTTTGAAGTCGGCGGTGGTGACCGTATCCCACCGAAAGGTGCGGTAGTAATCCTGCAGGAAGGCAGTGAAGGAGGCTTCCCCCAGGGTTTGGGCCAGGACCTCCACAAACAGCGGCCCGCGACCGTAGACAATGGCACTGTAATCGCGTTCGTTGTAGGCAGCTACCGGCAAACCGATGGGCATGTCGAGGTCGCTCGCCTGTTGCCAGCGCAAATGCAGATTCTCCTCGAACCACCGGCCCTTGGCCTCCCCGTAACGGTCTCGATAGTAGAGCCATGTGGCGTATTGGGCGAGGGCCTCATCCAGCCAGGGCTCGTCCACCTGGTCATTGCCGATGAGACTGTAAAACCACTGATGGGCCACTTCGTGAGCGGCAACCGTCTCCAAAAAGCTGTTGTTCGGATCGTAAAGGCTCTGGGCCACGGCGATGATGCCGGGATATTCAACGCCACCGGCCAGGGTAGGGGTGGCAACCACATCCAATTCCGTGAAGGGATAGGGACCGAAGCGCTCGTTGTAAAGGGCCAGAGCCTTGGCGGTTGCGTCCAAAACGTGGGCGGCGGCCTCGCTCAGCCTGGGCGGTGCCCAACTGCGGACCGTTGTCTCGCCCACCGTCGTGCTCCTGAGCTGATAACGGGGACTGGCCGCCAGGTAAAAATCGCGGACGGGGCCGGCGGCAAAGGTGTAGACCACGCGATCGCCCTGTTCGATCCGCTCCAACTCGCGCCCGGATGTGGCGATGACGAGACCGGCAGGCGCAGTGAGGCGCACCAGGTAATAGCTCACATCGGCGTAGACCACATCGCCGATGGTGGGAGCAATTTCGACATTCCACCCCGCATCGTCATAGACCGGGATGAGGGGATAGGCATGGGCCAGGGCCAGGACCTCATCCATCAGCGCAAAGGTGCCGTAGTTGCCGCCGGGTCGAGTCGGCACGGTAACGGCAAAATCGAGACCGATCACCACGGCCTGGCCGGGCGACAACGGCTGCTCCAGAGGGACGATCAGCGCGCTATCCTGCAACGCATAACGAGGCCGGACGGGGACCCCATCGACGGTGACGAGGTGAACGGTCGTTTTGCCGTCGGCGAGATTGGGGAACAGGCGGAAATACACCTCGCCCAGCGCCGCTGCTTCGGTGTTCGTATAACGCACCGCTTGCCGTCCCGTCAACCGGGTCAAATCGTCGGATAGGCTCAGATCGAGATGGTACACAGTGGCTCCCGGCCGTTTCTGCAGCACGTCCCGGGCGACGGGGGTCAGATCGGCGGCAAAAACCGTGCGGTCGTCCCAGGTCGTGGCGAAGAGGCCGGAGGCAACCGCCGCCGTCGCCATCGTCTCGGGGGTAACGGCCCCTGTATCCGGCGTCGTCGGTGGGGGCGGCGGCCAGGTACAACTGACGCCGAGAAGCAGCAAGCCGACGAAAAGAAGGCCCAACCGGCGCGTGCGCATCATCACTCGTTGAGCCGTTGGACGCTGGGACGCAGCTGCAGACGGTCGATCAGTTCGTTAAGCTCGGCCTCGCTGAGGACCCGGCCTTTGCCGGCGTAGGCCGTCAGCGCGGCCTCCATCATGTTCGTGCCAAAGGAACGCCCCTCATAGCGCGGCGTAGTCGTGATCAGCCAGCGCAATCCTCGTTGTCGCAACAGTTCGACATCATGCTCGGTGGTCGTGTTGGTCAGGATCGTCTTACCATGCAGATCGTCGGGCAGGTGTTTGCGGATGTACAGGAAATCGCCGGCGATCAGCTCGGCTGCCGCCCAATAGCGGGGATATTTTGGCTCAATGTGCTCCTGTTTGGCGCCGGTCGGATACAGCATGGACACGGGCAAAAGGCCGATGACGGGCAACAACAGTTGCGCCAGGAAGCGCAATTGCCGCAGGCTGGTAATGGGGATGGGCAGTCCCAGGGCAAACATGAGATCGCCGTAGACCACCCGGTCAGAGACTTCGGCCACGGCCTGGGCCATCCCGAAACGGTCAACTCCCAGGGTCATAAACGCCTGGCGATAATGCGGCCGAAAGCCCAGTGCCGGTTCGGCCAGGGCAAAAACGCGGCGCTCCAACGTGTGTTTCAGCCCGCGCCCATCCACACAGGGCGTTTGCCGAACGTCTTTGACCAGGCTCAGCCCCGACCGCAGCGGATACTCGCGGCCTTCCAGACGCAGATACAGCTCCACCCCGCCCACCCCCAGAGCATCCACCTTGCCGTCGAGTTCGGCGAAGAGCCGCCGCGCTTTGGCCTCATCGCCGTCGGTACCGATGCGTTCGATACGAATCGGCTCGCCATCCAGAGTGATGACCACGCTTTTGTTGCGGGTGCTGCTGCCTAGACTGATGCTGACAACATGCTTCATGGTCAGACTCCTCAAGAGTGTGGTACACTGGGAGACACTTTGCCGGCCCAACAAGGGCGCCTTGCCTCCCCCTTGTCCCATTGCGATCGCAACAGAACAGAGCAATGATACCCTACAAGTTGCGTCTGCAAAACTTTCTCAGCTATCGCGACACCCTAGAGCCGCTCGATTTTCGCGGCATGCGCCTCGTCTGTCTGGTCGGTGACAACGGGCACGGCAAATCGGCCCTGCTCGATGCCATCACCTGGGCTTTGTGGGGCAAAGCACGCGCCCGCTCGGATGACCAGCTCATCCATGCCGGCGCCGCCGAGATGCAGGTGGAATTCGAATTCGGTCTGGCCGGGCGGCGTTATAACATCATCCGCAAGCGGCTGATCGGCAGCCGGGGCCGCAGCGAGTTGGAGCTGGCCGTGTGGGATGACAGCGCGGCAGCTTGGCAGGCCCTCACCGAACCGTCCATCCGGCAGACCCAGGAGCGCATCGAAGCCATCCTGCGCATGGACTACGAGACCTTTTGCCATTCGGCTTTTCTCAGGCAGGGCGAGGCCGATGCGTTCACCCGCAAGAGTCCGGGGGAGCGCAAAGACATCCTGGCCCGCATTCTCAACCTGAGCCGTTACGATGCCTACGCCGAACGCGCCAAAGTGCTGGCCCGCGCCGTCGCCCAAGAGGCGGCGCGGTTGGAGGGCGAAATCCGGGCCATGGAGGCGGAACTGGCTCTGCGGCCGCAGTACGAGCAGGCCCTGGAGCGTGCCCATCTGGCCGAGACCCAGGCCCGTCTGGCCAAAAGCGAAGCCGAGCAAGAGCTTACCCGCCTGCGCGCGGCCGAGCAGGCCCTCCTGATGCGTCAGGATCGGCGCCGCGACCTGGCGCAACGGCTCCAACAGGCCCAGGCTGCCCACGCCGAAACGCGACAACAGCTCGCAAGCGTGCAACAACGCCTGGCCGAACTCCAGGCCCTGTTGGCCGAACGTCAGGTCATCGAGACCGGCTATGCCGATCTGCAACAGGCGCGCAGCCAGGAGGCGTATTGGGCCCGCCAGGCCCAGGCCCGGCGTCCCCTGGAACAGGAGCGGCAACGTCTCCAGATCGAATTGGACCGGGCCCGCAGCCGGCTCGAAACCGAACTGAGCCTGCTGCGCCGGGAGCGCGACGAGGCCTTCCGACGCAGCAGCAGCCTGCCCGAACTGGAGAGCAAAACCGCACAACGGCTGGTCGAGGCCGAACGGTTGGAACAACTCCACCACCAACGCCAGGCGATCCAACAACAACTGGCCATGCTGGCGGCCGAGCGTGAGCGTTGCCTGGCCGAAGAACAGGCGCTGGACGCCGAAGCCCGCAGCCTCAAAGAGCGCCTGGCCCTGCTTCAGGCCGGTGGCGCCGATGCCTGTCCGGTCTGTCGGCAGCCTCTGGATGCCACCGGGCGGCTTCATCTTGAACAGGAGTACAACCGTTCGCTGGACGAGCTACGCCGCCGTTATGCGGCCAGCAAAGCGCGCCGAAACCAGCTCCAGGCCGAGGAAGCCCGGCTGCAAACCGAGCTGAAGGCCCTCGACCGCGAGAGCGCCCGGCTGAGCGGGGTCGAGCGTTTGTTGGGCGAACTGCAGGCGGCGTTGCAACAGGCGCGCCAGGCGCAACAAGCCCTGCCCGAGCTGGAGGAACGCCTGCGCGAAGGGGAGCGACGGCTGATCCAGGGAGATTTTGCCCCTGAGGTGCGGGCACGGCTGACCGACATCGAGAGCCGTCTGGCCGCCATCCCGTATGATGAGCAAGCCCATGCCGTCGCCCGCGCCACCATCTCCGATCTGGAGGGTCTGGAACGCCGCTATGCCGAGTTGCAAACGGCACAACGCCAGATCGTCGAACTGAGCGAGCAGTACGATCAGCTGCAAGCACGGGCACAACGCGAAGCGGCGCAGCTAGCGGCCGATCAGCAAATGCTGCAGGAGTTGGATGAGGCGTTACGCGGCTTGCCCGAACTCCAGACCCGCCTGCATCGGCAACAGCAGATCTGCGAGGAGGCGCAGCAGGCCTGGGAAAAGGCGCAGGCCCAGCGGGTGGCCGCCGAACAACGGTTGAAGGCCTGTGCGGCCCTGGTGACGACCAAGGCGGCCCGCGAAAAGGAGCTGGGCGAACTCAAAGCTAGGGTCAACCGCTACGAGCGCCTGCACGAGGCTTTCGGTCCGCGCGGGGTCCAGGCCCTGATCATCGAAGCAGCCCTGCCTGAGTTGGAAACCGAGGCCAATTATCTGTTGGCCCGCCTCACCGACGGCCGGATGAGCGTGCGTTTACAGACGCAACGCGAGCTGAAGAGCGGCGCCCTGCGCGAGACGCTCGACATCATCATCGCCGACGAGTTAGGCCAACGTCCCTACGAGATGTTTTCGGGAGGCGAAGCTTTCCGTACCGACCTGGCCCTGCGGATTGCCCTGAGCCGACTGCTCGCGCGTCGCGCCGGCGCTGCCCTGCAAACCCTGTTCATCGATGAGGGATTCGGTACCCAAGACGCCCAGGGCTGCGAAAACCTGGTCGAAGCGATTCACATGCTCAAGGATGAATTCGCCCTTATCGTCGTCGTCACCCATATCGACGAACTCAAGGAGCAGTTCCCCGTGCGCATCCACGTGGCCAAGCATCCCGGCCGCGGCTCGCGTTTTCAGGTCCTCTGAAGCCGAATGAGAAGGCGCATCCCCGTCTCGCCGAAGCCCAGAGCCGCCCAGTCCGACACATCATCCTCGGCCACCATCACAGCCAGCGGCCGGTTGCGCGCCATGGCTTCGGCCGTGGCAAAGGCGACCAGTTCCGGTAAGAGCGCCTCGTAACCCGGCATGGCTTCCAGCTCATCCACGAGGATGACCTTGAGGGAATCGAGCACCAGCCGGGCCCGCGCCAACAGCTCGCCATGCTCGCCCAACAGGCCCAGATAGAGGGCACGACTGCCCGTCTCGCACTCGCGCGCCAGAGCAGCGGCCAGCGGCGCGGCAAAAGGGCTATGGCGTTCGAAGGTGCGCATCAGGCTGAGGCCATAGCCGTTGGGCGCAATGCGAATGCGGGTAAGGGTAGGGGTACTCATAACGGCCAAACGAACGGGGAACAAAAACCCCAGCCACATCACGTGTGACTGGGGAGCTTTCCCCGACAACGGCATCGCGGCCGGGCGGTTATAGAATACTTACATCCTAACGCAAAACGCTACGTTCGTCAAAAGTGGCCGGGAGGGGTTATGTCAACGGCGGCAACGGTGCCTATCGTCCCGGCGCAGGCTCATCTCTCGCCGCCGCCGCGGTAGAAGCCCTTCTTCAGCGGCGATACATCGGCAACCACAACGACCGGGAAGGCGACGGCGTGGCCGTGGGCGTTGCTGCCGGCCGATGAGGAAGGCTGAGACGATGGCGATGATTGGCCACGACCCAGACCGAAAGTCGGCCTGAGAATCCAACCGGTTCCCATCCGTCCGGTGGCTGCACGTTCAGGGTGTAGATGCCCGGCGGCAGGTCATCAAAGCGGAAATAGCCCCTTTCATCCGATTCTACCACCAGCAAGTTGCCGCCGGTGGGGATGAGTTCGAGGAAGGCGCCCGGCAATCCTGCTTCTTCAGGGTCAAACGTGGCGTTGTCGTTGGCATCATGAAACACCCAACCCTCGACGGTGCCGGTTGTCGGAGTCGGTGTGGGCGTGGGGGTTGGCGTGGAGGTGGGTGTCGGCGTCGGGGTGGCCGTGGGCGTCGGGGTCGGGGTCGCCGTAGGTCCGGCCGTCGGCGTGGCCGTGGGCGTCGGCGTGGCGTAGCCGGCCGGGAAGTAGAGGATCTCCAGGGCAGGCCGCCAGGCCGTGTTGGCGTATTCACTGGAGGCCACATCCCACTGGACGAAATTGCCATGGGATACCAGCAGCACGCCGTTATTGGTGGCGGGATGATCCACCCAACGCTGGACCAGGGGCGTGATATAGACCCGCCCCCAGCCGAAAGCCGGCAACGAACCGGACAGCACGCCCACATCGAGTTGCGGGGCCGGTCGGTCGGCCGCACCGGTAGCGCCGGGGGCGGCCCAAGGCAGGCCGTTGCGGGCCTGATACCAGGTGGCCTGGCTTTCCAGCCAGCGCTTATGGACATCGAACACCCGGAAATAGAGCCGGGCACTGTTGCTCTGGCGGATGCCTTTGATGCTCAGATGGGCTTCGATGATGCGGCTGCCCGGCGGGATCATCGTGAGATCGAAACGGAGCAAGGCGCTGCAAACGCCGGTGTCGGGTACACCGCCCTGTCCGGACGCGCGCAGGCTCAGGCGTTCTTCGGCGCCATGAGGCGTGGTGCCCACATCCCCGGTCACCCCCGAACAGGCAGCGCCGCCGATCCAGGTGTCCTCGACCCCGTTGTAGCCATTCCAACCCTCGCGTAGCCGCAAATAGAGGGGACGAGAGGCCGTCTGACCGGGATCGGGCGTGGGCGTGGGCGTGGCCGTGGGCACAGGCATCGGAGTGGGCGTAGGGACGACTCCCGATTTGAAGACACGCACCCGGTGGAAGGTATCGTCGAGGTCGTTGCTGCTGAGATAAAAATCGGAACCGGGACGACTCCCGCCGCCGGGTAGCCGGTTGCCGAAATAGGCGTCGCTCAGGGTAAAGAAATGGGTCAGCCAGCGACTGCTGTTCGTCTTGCGCACCGTGCCGGCCGCTTGGTTCGGGTTTTCGACGGCATCGTAGTACAACGACCAGGTATCCGTACCCGTATCCAGGTAGACGACTTCGACCGTAATGGTACGGGTTGTGTTCTGATAAAGCCAGGAGTCGGCCACATCGAAGTAGAGGTTGGGATTGCCCCCGGCCCGGTCGGTGCGCCGCGTATAACGACCTTCGCCGGGGGTAACGTTCCACAAGGGCTTGCTGCGGCCGCCGGGGACCCCGTCGTTCTGAGAAAGGCCGAACTCGTAATTGCCGCGCGGAGGAAAGAACCCGAATTCGGTTTCCCGCAAGGCTACCCAAATCGAATCGCTTTCCTCCAACTCCAGCCCCAGATAGCGAGCGGCAAAGTCCAGCGCGGTTCGGCGCCGTGGATCGGTCACCATATCGGCGGAAAAGACAAAGTAATCGGCATGGGCATGCAGCCCGGCATAGACGCACCAGATCGTGATGGCCGGATCGACCGCCTCGTTGCGCGGCTCCGTGCACTTTTGGGTGGCATAGCTCTCCCACGCCAACGGCACCTGCTGCCACCAGGTATGAAATGGATCCCACTGACCGGCCTTGTAGTATGACTTGCTGGGGTCGTTAACGATGGCGAAATCGGTATCCGGGGTCAGGCCGTTGTGCTTGAGGCCGATGCCGAGGGCCGCAGCGTAATCGGTCAGTTCTTTGCGTTGGGCCACCGATTCGTTCTGCGGGTTATAGACCGGTGCGAACTGATAAAGCAACGGTTTGTGGGCAAAGGCCGCCGCAAACCGATCGAGAATGCGCTTGCTCGTCTCGATCCATTTCGTTGCCGTCAGGCCGGCCTGGAGCAGGCAGGGCCAATCGCTGTTGTCGGCCGGTTTAGCCTCGCCGAAGATGCCGGTGCTGACCTCGACGGCGGCCACCCGCGGGTCATTATCGTACCGCGCGGCCACGGCGCGGATGAACTCGTCGTATTCGGCCAGGAATTCGGGATGCCAGTAGCGGGGAATGGGCCAGTTGAGGGCGTCGCAACGCACCACCGTCTCCTCGTTGCGCCACATCAGCCAGCGTGGCGTCCGCATCCCCCCACAGCAACGGCCGTCATAAAGGGGAAATTTGAGGATGACCGGCTTGCCCAGAGCGGTCTGGGCGTTGATCCAGTTTTCCACCGGCTGCCATTCAAAATAGTCATCGGCCAGCTCGATATCGCTCCAGAAAAAGCTCATATGACCGCCGACCACGTGCGGATACACGGCCGGGTCGGTATTGAGGTTGTCCAAGAAGACGTAGATGCCGGGATAGGGCGCCTTGGCCGTCTCAGAGCGCGGACCCACAGGCGCCGTGGCCTGTGACGGTGCCGGCACCAGCAGGCAAAGGAAGCCCAGGAACACCGGCAGCCATCGCCGCCGGTGTAACCAGGAGACGAAGACAGACGGAATGCGAGACATGGCTCATCGTACTCGTTGCTTCAGCCTGTATAGGCCTGCGGAAGGTTGAATCGTTACTGCTCGGGAAGGGCCTAGCACTGGCTATGACGTCGAAGGCGACTGCAAACGGGCGCACAGGCCCCGTTGATTATACCCGTCTATCCTCACCGGGCTATGGCCGGCCTCGTTGCGTCTGCACAGCTCGTGCCCTCTAATGGCAAACCCCTTAGGGATCGGCCACAAAGACGAGGAAACAACGAGCCTCAGCGCCGGAATCGATTCGTTAGGTTGCCACGCGGTCACAAATCTGGACTTTGCTGATACGCGGACCGTCCATCTCGAGCACACGCACCCGATAATCCGGCAGCAACACCTCCTCGCCTACCGCCGGGATCCGGCGCAAACGATAGAGAATGAGACCGGCAACGGTTTCGTAATCGTCGGCTTCGGGTAAGTGGAGGTCCAGTTTTTCGTTCAATTCGTCAATCCGCATCTGACCGTCGACCTCGAAGACATGTTCGGCGACGGCCCGCGCGCGGGGTCCACCGATCCATTCCTCACGCATGCGGCCGAGAATGGCCTCGACTACCTCGTCCGTGGTGATCAAACCGGCCGTGCCACCAAACTCGTCAATGACAATGGCCAGCGGCGTATGGCGATTGCGCATCTGCGCCAGCAAATCGCTGACCGTCAACGACTCCGGCACAATCAGGGCCGGCTGCAAGAGTTCCGGCGTATCCACGCGCCAGGTCCGTACCTCCGGTCGATCGATCAGCAACGCCAAGACGTCTTTCATCACCACCACGCCGATGATGTGGTCGAGGTCCTCGTCGTACACCGGGAAACGGGAATAGCGATGGTCACGAAAGAGCGCGAGCAGATCCGCAACCGTATCCCGGCGTTCGACGCCGATGATTTGCGTGCGCGGTTGCATGATTTCTCGCACTACCGTCTCGCCCAACTCGAAAACACGGGCAAGGATGGCCTGGGTCTGAGCCTCGAGCAGGCCTTGACGAGTGCTCTGCTGCACGAGCGCTTTCAGCTCCTCCAGCGAAGTCACCGTGCCGTGGATCGGAATGGTCTCGCGCACTCCCATCAGGCGCAAAACCACCGTCGTGGCCCCATCCACCAGCCAGACGAAAGGTGCCGTCAGCCGGGCAAAGGTTTGCATGGGGAGGGCCAGCAACTGAGCCGTACGTTCGGGAAAGCGCAAGGCCACGAGTTTGGGCGTCTGTTCACCGAGGACCATGAGGAAAAAGGAGAGGAGCACAAGGACCAGAAAAGCCGAAACAAACAGGGCAACCTGTTCGCCCAGCACCCGTCCCATGAAGGGTGTCAGATAGGTTGCCAGCAAGCGGCTCAGGGGTTCCTCGGCCACAATGCCCAGCAACAGACTGCAGGCAGAAACACCGACCTGCACTGCGGCCAGGGCACGATCGGGGTCCTGCAACAGACGCAAGACAATCGCCGCGGCACGGCTTCCTTTGCTCGCCTCCTCTTCCAGCCGACTTCGTCGCGAAGCGACCAGGGCAATCTCAACGGCAACGAAAAAGCCGTTGGCCAGCAGGATCACGCCCCCAAGGAGGAGGGACCACATCAAGGGTGGAAAAGAGGAAGTCTCGCTTTCGCTCAAGGGACAGACCGGCTTTGATCAGTCGGATACAAAACGAACAGCACCGATGGCGATAAGCGCAATGAGGGCGTTATAGGCCGCATGGACCAACATGGCCACCGTCGTATTGTAACGGTCCCGGATCCATCCCAAAACCAGGGCCAGGGCGATGATGAGCACAATGCTTAGGTTGAGATACTGGACATGATGAAGGGCGAAAAGCAGACCGGTGGCCCATAATCCAAAGACAGGCTGGATGGCTCCGCGATAGAGCAGCTCCTCGCTCACACCGGACAACAACCCCAGGGCGATAGCACCCCAGACCGTGCCGGCAAACGTGGCGATCACAACCTGGTTGAAGGATTGGGCAGCCGTGACGCTTTCGGGTGAGAGCAGCGCGATCAAACCACCCAGACTGGCGGTAAGGAACAGCAAAGCCAGGGTTAGGATCAGGCTACGCC
This sequence comes from Caldilineales bacterium, assembly GCA_037443945.1. Taxonomy (GTDB): domain Bacteria; phylum Chloroflexota; class Anaerolineae; order J102; family J102; genus SSF26. The sequence continues at coordinate 1,095 of JBBINH010000001.1, read as the reverse complement.
CGAGATCCGCTACGGTCGGGAGCTGCACCTTAAGCCGGGTCAGCGTCTCCGACAGGTTGCGCCGAATACCCAGCCCCACGCCCAATACGGCCAGTAAGACGAAGAAGAGGGCCTGCGCCAGCAACTCGCGCAGGCCGAAGGCCAAAACCCCGGCTTCGAGCTCCTGCCTCAAGTCCAACTCGGCCAGGATGAGAACCTGGGCCAGGTTGAGACCGGCAAAGAAAACGCCCAACACCAGCGCTGTCAGGTGGATGGGACGCTGCCAGGGCCAGCCTTGCGCCGAGGCCGTGGATAGACGGCGCAACGCCATCAGCACCAAAGCCAAAATCAGGAAACCGGTGATGACCAGACGGATACCGACGGCCGGCCAGTCCACGTCGGCAGCGCCGGGAAAGGTCCTGACGAGGATGTCTGCGGTTGCCACCGTCCGCAAGGAGAGGGCGATCCCGGTCAGGATGGTGCCCAGGCCGAAGGCCAGCAACACCAGATAGGTGAACAGAGCAGCCCATCGGTAGAGCTGTCCCAGATTGGCCACGACAACGAGCATGAGGACGGGGATGAAAAGAAGAACAAGCCATGGCAACATGGGGATGAGGCTCGCTTGAGCACCGCTGCCGGGTCGAAAAAGGCCAGAAACGGCGCACTTCATGCGTTTCTCGAAGTGCAGACAATGCCTGGGTTTGATGTTACTCGCAGTCAGGTCAGAACACAAAACGCACGACTCGGTTCCGGAGTGTGTTGGCGCAAGAGGGGCAGGTAGGCATAACGTTCAAACGTTCTAACGTTCAAACGTTCTCACCAACAAAAGATAGAACCGAGTCAAACGCACGGTCATGGACCGGTTCGACCGCTGCGGGTTTGGCGGCCTGGGCGCCGCAGAACCTGCGTCTCCGCTTGCGAGAAACAGAGGTGGGATGGCTCCATGGGCGGCAGATGGCGCCACGTGCGATGAGACCCGGCGCAGCTCGGCGCCGTTTACGGTGAGGATCGCCACGCGCGCTGAGACCACGCGTGGTGCGACGCCCTTCTCGCCGGGGATCGCCACGCGCGGCGACTGGGGCGGCCGGGCGGCCCCCTCGAAATGGCCAGGGGGCC